>NZ_JACSMM010000006.1:0-149179 GCF_018618655.1 Exiguobacterium sp. s95
AGCCCCCTCCAAGATGAGATTTCCCTTTGAGTAATCAAGAAAGACCCCTCAGAGACGATGAGGTAGATAGGTCACGGGTGGAAGCATGGCGACATGCGGAGCTGAGTGATACTAATCGGTCGAGGCCTTGTTCTAGCAGATGATTGTTGATGACTTCAGTTTTGAGGGCGCGAGCCCGTCGTCTGGTGACGATAGCCAAGTGGTCACACCCGTTCCCATGCCGAACACGGAAGTTAAGCACTTGAACGCCGAAAGTAGTTGGGGGCTTCCCCCTGTGAGGATAGGACGTTGCCAGGCAAACGGTGGTTCTGGAGCATACGCTCAAGGGCCGCCGCTTTTTTATGGACTTTTTTTGTATCTTGATGTTTTTTCAAAGATGCATGACTTATATAATAAGGAAGGAACGTGACACACATGGCAAAAAAACAAAAACTTCGAGTGGCTGTTGAAGAGAATGAAACAATCAGCGACTGCCTCGATCGGATTGATGCCATGGGTTATCGTCCGACTGTTCGACGTGAAGAACCGATTTTTGGATTAGATGCGAATGAAGAACCGTATCCGATTCGCCAACAGATCATTTTTGACTGTAAAGCGAAAACAGAATCTGACTGATTCCTTTACATGCGCGCCTCCGGACTATTTGTCTCTGACAGAGGTGCGTAGCTCAGGATATGTATCAGGACGTCACGACCGAGGAACAGGTATAGAAAACGCCGATGAATCCGTATGAAAAACGGGGTCATCGGCGTTTTTGCTTACAAAAATGAACCGTTCCTCCCTTAAATAGAGGTTGAAGCAACTTGTGAGTCAGGCCGTGCAACGTCAATCATCCCAGTTCAGCAAACTACATTTTTTGACTACAGGCTAAGGTGAAGTTCACGTAACCGTGATACTTTGCCTTTTTTTGTACAACCAATAGTAAAAATTCCGAATGCAATTAAAAAAAGCATGAGCTAATTGTGTATAAAGACGAACAATAAATTTTCAGATAATTAAATTGTTCGCCTTTGGTTGACGGATGCTTCCTTGTCTTGTTAAGATGAAGGCGTGATAGGAAGATTGAATATAACACCTCGTATAATAGCAGGGATATGGCTTGCAAGTTTCTACCCGACGACCCTAAATCGTTGGACTATGGGGTATATGGATGTTCGTCGATCGTTCTTTGGCGTACCTTTTTATACCCTAAGCCACCCTTTTAGTCGTGGTTTGGGCTTTTTTTATGCAAAAAGGAGGAGACGAAGATGAGTAATGTGGAAATTGGCGTTATTATGGGAAGCCAGTCTGACTGGTCAACAATGAAAGCGACATGTGATGTACTCGATCAGCTGAACATTCGGTACGAAAAGAAAGTGGTCTCGGCCCACCGAACACCGGACTTAATGTTCCGTTACGCAGAAACAGCGCGCGAACGAGGACTGAAGGTCATTGTTGCAGGAGCGGGTGGGGCAGCCCACTTGCCAGGAATGGTGGCAGCCAAAACAACACTCCCCGTCATCGGGGTTCCGATTAAAAGCAAAGCTCTTCAAGGCATCGATTCCTTACTCTCGATCGTCCAGATGCCGGGTGGTGTGCCTGTCGCTACGGTTGCGATCGGTGAGGCGGGTGCAAAGAACGCCGGATTACTGGCAGCACAAATTCTTGGAACAGTAGACGAGCGGATTGCGAGAGCACTCGACCATATGCGCGTTGAACTAGAAGGACAAGTCATCGCTTCCGAGGTGCATCTGACATGACGAAGATTGGAATCTTAGGTGGCGGCCAGCTCGGACGGATGATGGCATTATCGGCACGCGAAATGGGATACGAACTCCTGACACTGGATCCGACGGAAAATGCACCTTGCGCGCAAATCACGGATCAACAAATTGTCGCAGACTTTACGGACGTCGAAGCAGCAAAGCGTCTAGCGCAAGAATCAGATGTCGTCACATACGAATTTGAGAACATCTCGCACGAAGTCGCGATGGCAATCGGTGATAAGTTGGTCCACGGGACAGAGTTGTTGTTTCAGACGCAACACCGGATTCGGGAAAAAGAGATGATTGAACGACATGGTTATCAGGTCGCACCGTATCATGCTGTCCATACCGTTGCAGACTTGAAAGAAGCAAGCGAACGGTTAGGATTACCTTTCGTCCTAAAGACGGCTCGCTTCGGTTATGACGGAAAAGGGCAGACGGTCATTCGGACGGCAGCTGATTTAGCAGGTGCCATTGAAACGTTCGAACCGACCGAATACGTCGCTGAAAAATGGTTACCGTTCGATCAAGAAATCTCCGTCATTGTCACACGGAGCGAACGGGAAACGCGTGTCTTTCCAGTCAGCGAAAACATTCACCGGGATAACATACTCCATCTGTCAATCGTTCCGGCCCGCATTTCAAGTGAGCTGTCACAACAGGCAATTGATTTGGCAACGAACATTGCCGAAGCAGTCGGCTTGATTGGGACGCTCGCAATCGAACTCTTTGTTGTCGGTTCAGAAATCATCGTCAATGAACTGGCGCCACGCCCACATAACTCGGGGCATTATTCCATCGATGCGTGTGAGACGTCACAGTTTGAACAGCACATCCGTGCCATCTGTGGGCTCCCGCTCGGTGATACCCGTCTGACGACACCGGTCGTCATGGCGAACATCCTAGGTCAACATGTCACAGCATTATCCGAGGAACAACATACATTATCGGCACGGACGAAAGTTCACTTATATGGAAAGCAGGAAGCGAAGACAGGACGGAAGATGGGGCACTTGAACATCTTAGCGGATTCAGTCGAAGAAGCATTAGCCGAAGTCGAGCGCCTGCAAATCTGGAAGGAGACGGTTAGATGATCGAACGGTATACACGACCTGAGATGAAAGCGATTTGGACAGAACAGAATAAATTTGAGGCTTGGTTGAAAGTCGAAATCTTAGCTTGTGAAGCGTGGAGCGAGCTTGGTGTCATTCCAAAAGAAGATGTGAAACTCCTTTGGGACAATGCCTCGTTTGATGTGAGCCGCATCAATGAAATCGAACAAGAGACACGCCATGACGTCATCGCCTTTACACGCGCTGTATCGGAGACGCTTGGTGAAGAACGTAAATGGGTCCATTACGGACTGACGTCAACGGATGTCGTCGATACGGCACTCTCGTATCTCTTGAAGCAAGCAAACGATCTTCTCGCAGCGGATCTTGACCGCTTCATCGAGATTTTGAAAGTCAAAGCGAACGAACATAAATACACGGTCATGATGGGGCGGACACACGGTGTCCATGCTGAGCCAACGACATTCGGTCTGAAGCTTGCCCTCTGGTACGAAGAGATGAAACGGAACAAAGTCCGCTTCGACGCTGCACGTGAGACCGTCGAATACGGAAAAATGTCAGGTGCGGTCGGAACGTTTGCGAACATCGACCCGTTCATCGAAAAATATGTCTGTGAGAAGCTTGGAACGAAACCGGCGCCGGTCTCGACGCAAACCCTGCAGCGTGATCGTCATGCCCATTACATGTCGACGATCGCGTTAATCGCAACATCGATTGAGAAGATGGCGACGGAAATTCGTGGTCTTCAAAAAACCGAAACACGAGAAGTCGAAGAATTCTTCGCGAAAGGTCAAAAAGGATCATCCGCGATGCCACATAAACGTAACCCGATCGGTTCAGAAAACATGACAGGGCTTGCCCGGGTCATTCGTGGACACATGGTGACGGCTTACGAAAACGTCTCGCTTTGGCACGAACGGGACATTTCCCATTCATCTGCGGAACGGATCATTCTGCCGGACGCAACCGGTTTACTCAACTACATGTTGAACCGGTTCGGTAACATCGTCAAAAACTTGACGGTCTTCCCGGAAAACATGAAACGCAACATGGACCGGACGTATGGTGTCATCTTCTCCGGACACGTCTTACTCGCTTTGATTGAAAAAGGCTGGTCGCGTGAAGCCGCTTACGACTTCGTCCAACCACGGGCGATGCAGGCATGGGAAGAACAAATCATGTTCCGTGATTTGTTATGGCAGGAACAAGAGATTCAACAACTCTTTACAGAAGCAGAACTCGATGCTTGTTTTGATCCAACGTATCATACGAGCCGGGTCGATGAAATTTTTGAACGGTGTGGCTTGAACTAATCAACCTGAGACGGGGCATTGTCCCCGTCTACATCTTAGGATCCTGGGGGACGAAAGCAATGCAACCACTTTATGAAGGTAAGGCCAAACGATTATACACGACGCAGGAGCAGGACGTGCTCCGCATCGTCTACAAGGACGAAGCGACAGCATTTAATGGAGAGAAAAAAGCAGAGTTCGCAGGTAAAGGTGAACTGAACAACCGCTTGACGAGTCACTTCTTTGAAGTACTTAAAGCGGCCGACATTCCGACCCATTTCATTGAACGCATTTCCGAGCGCGAACAGCTCGTACGCCGTGTCACCATCATTCCACTCGAAGTCGTCGTCCGCAATGTCGTCGCCGGAAGCCTCAGCAAACGGCTTGGGATCGAAGAAGGAACAGTGCTCGAAACACCAATCGTTGAGTTTTACTATAAAGATGATAGCTTAGGCGATCCGCTCGTCACCCGTGCCCACATCAATTTACTGAAGATTGCGACTACGGAAGAGCTCGATTTACTTGAACAAGAAGCGAACCGTGTCAATACCGTCTTACGTCCGTACTTTGACGAAAAGGGGATCACGCTCGTCGATTTCAAACTCGAATACGGAAAAACACCGACAGGCGAGATTCTACTGGCTGACGAAATTTCACCGGATACATGCCGTCTGTGGGATAAAGAAACGGGAGAGCACCTCGATAAAGATGTCTTCCGTCGCAACATCGGATCACTCATCGACACGTACCAAACACTATTCAATCGCCTAGGGGGAAACACACAATGAAAAAAGTCATCGTATCAATCGCATTACGGGAAAGCATTTTAGATCCACAAGGAGTCGCTGTCAAAGGTGGTCTTGCGCAACTCGGTTTTACGGGTGTCGAAGAAGTCCGGATCGGAAAACGAATCGAACTGCTCGTCTCGGATGAAACGACGGACACGATGATTCATGACATGTGCCAAAAGCTCCTCGTCAACACGGTGATGGAAGACTATCGTTTTGAAGTAGAAGAGGTGACGACGGCATGAAGTTTGCGGTCATCGTCTTTCCGGGATCGAACTGTGATTTAGATATGTACCATGCCGTCAAGGATGCGCTCGGTGAGGAAGCGGACTATGTCTTCCATACCGAAACGTCACTTGAAGGATACGATGGTGTCCTGCTTCCGGGCGGTTTCTCATACGGGGACTATCTCCGCTGCGGCGCAATCGCCCAGTTTTCACCAATCATGGAGGAAGTGAAACGATTTGCAGCAGAAGGGAAAACCGTTCTTGGTGTCTGCAACGGCTTCCAGATCCTTGTCGAAGCGGGTCTTCTCCCGGGTGTCTTGCACCGCAATACCGGACTGAAGTTCATGTGCCGGACAGTCGAACTGAAGGTCGAAAATCACGAGACACGTTTCACGTCAGATTATGCACCGGGTGAAACGATTTCGATTCCAATCGCCCACGGGGAAGGAAACTACTACTGTGACGACGCCACGTACGCGATGTTGCAGACGAATCAACAAATTGCCTTCACATACGTCGACAATCCGAACGGATCGCGCGGCGATATTGCAGGGATTACGAATAAAGCAGGGAATGTGCTCGGGATGATGCCACACCCGGAGCGTGCTGTCGAAATGCTGACAGGCGGAACAGATGGACTTAAGTTATTCACTTCACTCGTCAAACAGGGGGCCCACCATGTTAAAACAACAGTCTGAACCAACGATTGAGCAAATTCAGGAGCAACGGATTTATGCGACGATGGGACTTAGCGACGCGGAGTACCAGATGGTCGTCGACTTACTCGGTCGTCAACCGAACTACACGGAAACAGGACTCTTCTCCGTCATGTGGTCAGAACACTGTTCGTACAAAACATCAAAACCGGTCTTACGCCAGTTTCCGACGACCGGTCCCCGTGTCTTGCAAGGACCAGGTGAAGGCGCAGGTGTCGTCGATATCGGTGATAATCAAGCGGTCGTCTTTAAGATCGAAAGTCATAATCATCCGTCAGCCGTCGAACCCTACCAAGGGGCAGCAACGGGTGTCGGTGGGATCATCCGCGATATCTTTTCAATGGGAGCCCGTCCTGTCGCGTTGATGAACTCGCTTCGTTTCGGACATCTCGGGACACCACGCGTCAATCAGTTGTTTGAACAAGTCGTCGCCGGGATTGCCGGATACGGCAACTGCGTCGGGATTCCGACGATTGGCGGAGAAGTCGGTTTCGACCGTTCGTATGAAGGAAACCCACTCGTCAATGCGATGTGTATCGGACTGATCAATCATGAAGATATTCAAAAAGGTCTTGCGAAAGGTGCCGGGAACTCGGTCATGTACGTCGGTGCGGCAACAGGGCGTGACGGCATCCACGGTGCGACCTTCGCTTCAGAAGATCTCGGGGAGGATACGGAAGCAAAACGTCCGGCCGTCCAAGTCGGTGACCCCTTCATGGAGAAGTTATTGATTGAAGCCTGTCTCGAAATCGTCGGCCATCCGGCACTCGTCGGGATGCAGGATATGGGCGCTGCCGGACTGACCTCGTCGTCAGCCGAGATGGCTTCGAAAGCCGGCATGGGGATTGAAATGCACCTTGATGATGTGCCGCAACGTGAAACCGGCATGACCGCTTATGAAATGATGTTATCGGAGTCGCAGGAGCGGATGTTGCTCGTCGTCGAGCGCGGACGGGAAGCGGAAATCGAAGCCATCGTCAGCAAATGGGGCTTGCATGCCGTTCATGTCGGCGAAGTCATCGAAGAAAAAGTCCTTCGCCTTGTCCAGCACGGAACGATCGTCGCTGAAGTACCGGTCGATGCCCTTGCGGAAGAAGCACCGGTCTATCAAAAGCCATCGCGAGTTCCGGCTTATTATGAAGAGTTCCAAACAATGGAAGAGACGTTGCCGGTCGTCGAGGATGTCGTCGAAACATGGCGTGCCCTGCTCAAACAACCGACGATCGCGTCAAAACGTTGGGTCTACGATCAGTATGATCATATGGTTCAAACGTCAACCGTCGTTGCACCGGGTTCCGATGCAGCCGTCATCCGTGTCCGTGGCACGAACAAAGCACTCGCGATGACGACAGACTGTAACAGCCGCTTCGTTTACCTCGATCCGTTCGTCGGTGGTCAGATCGCCGTCGCTGAAGCCGCCCGCAATATTGTTGCAAGTGGTGCAACACCACTTGCGATCACCGATTGCCTCAATTTCGGGAATCCGGATAAACCGGAAGGCTTCTGGCAACTCGAACAAGCGACGGCCGGGATGGCTGAAGCCTGCCGCGTGCTCGAGACACCGGTCATCGGCGGAAACGTTTCGCTCTACAATGAATCAGCCGGCAAAGCCGTCCACCCGACGCCGGTCGTCGGAATGGTCGGATTACATGACCAGACCGACTGGATCACGACACAACACGTCAAACAAGCAGGCGACGCAATCTACGTGCTCGGTGAGACGTTACCGGAGTTCGGTGGCAGTGAACTCCAATACATGCAATTCGAAAAATCATTCGGGAAAGCACCACGCATCGATTTGAACGTCGAACAAACCCGTTTACGTGCCTTACAAACAGCCGTTCAGGCAGGGCTCGTCACAGCCATCCATGATGTCGCGGAAGGTGGACTCGCCGTCGCCTTGGCAGAAATGACATTCGGAACGACGCTCGGTCTCGACGTGACGTTTGAAGGACCGGCGTTACATCTCTTCAGTGAATCACAATCCCGGTTCGTCGTATCGGTGAAGCCGGAGCACGAGGCAGCCTTCGTCGAACAGACAGGTGCTGAAAAACTAGGTCACGTCACAGCAGAGGATTCGATTCAAATCAAGACAACGGACACACTCATCGAAGCAACACGTTCAACACTGCAAGCCGACTGGGAAGGGGCGATCGCGTGTTATATGACATCAAAGGATTAAATGAAGAGTGTGGGGTATTCGGGATTTTCGGACAACCGGAAGCGGCACAACTTGCTTATTATGGTCTCCACAGTCTGCAACACCGGGGGCAGGAGGGCGCAGGAATCGTCGCGAGCGACGGCAACCTGCTTCTTCCACACCGGGGACAAGGACTTGTGACGGAAGTTTTTTCACAAGAGACACTCGATTCGTTAGCCGGACAGCATGCGATCGGACACGTCCGTTACTCGACAGCTGGTGGCAACACGCTCGAGAACACACAACCGCTTCACTTCAAATCACGGACGGGTGACTTGGCACTTGCCCATAACGGGAATCTCGTCAATGCCGATTCGTTAAAACATTTACTTGAGGCGGAAGGGGCGATTTTCCAGACGACAAGCGATACGGAAGTCGTCGCCCACCTCGTCAAACGGAGTAAATTACCGACACTCGAAGACCGGATTGCCGATAGTCTGGCGCGGCTTGTCGGTGCATTCGCCTTTCTTTTTTTAACGGAAGATACGTTGTACGTCGCCGTCGATCCACATGGTCTGCGCCCGTTATCACTCGGGAAAACATCAGATGGCGGCATCGTCTTTTCATCGGAAACGTGTGCTTTTGATATCGTCGGGGCCGAGTTCATTCGTGACATCGAGCCGGGAGAGCTCGTGACGATCACGACGTCCGGCATGTCATCACGGCAGTATATGGAACCGCATGAGCGGGCGATGTGTTCGATGGAATACATCTACTTTTCCCGTCCCGATTCGATGATTGATGGGGTCAATGTCCATACGGCACGAAAAGCGCTCGGGAAAAAAATGTTCGAAGAAGCACCGGTCGAGGCAGATGTCGTCACAGGTGTTCCGGATTCAAGTATCTCCGCTGCGATTGGTTATGCGGAAGCGAGCGGGATTCCCTACGAGATGGGATTGATTAAAAACCGTTACGTCGGACGGACGTTCATTCAGCCGTCGCAAGAATTACGGGAACGCGGCGTTAAAATGAAACTGTCGGCACTACGGGGTGTCGTCAACGGCAAACGGGTCATCATGGTTGATGATTCCATCGTGCGTGGGACGACAAGCCGCCGCATCGTTGGACTGTTACGCGAAGCCGGGGCAACGGAAGTTCATGTCCGCATCACGGCGCCGCCCATCACGAATCCGTGTTATTACGGCATCGATACGTCGTCAAAAGACGAACTGATTTCCGCCCGCCTGACACCCAGTGAGATTTGCCAAGAAATCGGTGCTGACTCACTGGAGTTTCTGACAGTCAACGGAATGGTCAATGCGATTGACCGTCCGTTCGATGGTCCACTGAAAGGACAATGTACGGCCTGCTTCACAGGCGAATATCCGACACCGATCGGTGCACTTGAACTAGAAGCCAAACTTTGAATAGATGGGGGAACAAAGCATGAGTAAACAATACGAAGCAGCAGGTGTTAGCCTGACCGCAGGGTACGAATCCGTATCCCGGATGAAAAAACACGTCGCCCGTTCGATGCGGAAGGAAGTCATGACGGGACTCGGAAGTTTCGGTGCAATGTTCGACCTCAGTCAATTGAATCTAAAAGAACCGGTGCTCGTCAGCGGGACAGATGGCGTCGGAACGAAGTTAAAACTTGCCTTCGCCCTCGACCAACACGATACGATTGGGATTGATTGTGTCGCGATGTGTGTCAACGACATTATCGTCCAGGGTGCAGAACCGCTCTATTTCCTCGACTACATCGCACTCGGTAAAGCCATTCCGTCGAAAATCGAACGGATTGTCGCCGGTGTCGCCGAAGGCTGTGTCCAGTCGGGGTGTACGTTAATCGGTGGCGAGACGGCAGAGATGCCAGGGATGTATGCAGACGGTGAGTATGATATTGCCGGCTTTGCCGTCGGTGCCGTCGAAAAACAAAAATTGATTACTGGTGAAGGTGTTACACCCGGTGATGTCATTTTAGGGCTCGCGTCGTCAGGGGTTCACTCGAACGGATTTTCACTCGTCCGAAAAATCGTCGAAGAAAGTGGTCTTCAGTATGAAGATGAATTGATGATGCTCGGTAACACGATCGGCAATGCTTTGTTGATGCCGACACGGATTTATGTCGAAGCGGTCAAAGCAGCGCTCGAAACAGAGAAGATTCAAGCGATGGTCCATATCACGGGTGGCGGTTTCTATGAAAACGTACCACGTGTCCTTCCGGAAGGTTGCGGAGCGACGTTTGATCCGAAAAAATGGCCGACGTTACCGGTCTTCGATTGGCTTGAACAAGCCGGAAACATTCCGCGTGACGAGATGTATAACGTTTTCAACATGGGGATCGGCTACATGATGATCGTCAAGCCGGAACACGTGACCGAAGTGACGGCACGCCTGGCGCGCGAAAATGAAACGGCCTATACGATCGGGACGGTGACAGATCAAGACGGGATTCGCATCAAAGGAGTCGACCAATGAGGCTTGCCTGTTTTGCTTCCGGAAGCGGGAGTAATGTTGAAGCGTTATTTGAAGCGATTGAGGCAGGACGTTTACAGGCGACGATTGAACTCGTCGTCTGCGATCAAAAAGAGGCGCTCGTCATCGAGCGGGCACGAAGACGTGGCTGTGATGTGTTTGTTTTTACAGCCAAGGACTACCCGGATAAACCGTCTTTTGAACGCGAAATCGTTGCGGAACTAGAGCGGCGAGACGTGGAACGGATTATCCTAGCCGGATATATGCGTCTCGTCGGTGATGTCCTTCTCGCACGGTATGCCGGACGAATCGTCAACATCCATCCGTCGCTGCTTCCGGCATTTCCAGGAAAAGATGCCATCGGGCAAGCATTTCGTGGCGGAGTTAAAATCACAGGTGTTACAATTCATATAGTCGATGAAGGAATGGATACGGGACCAATCATGGCACAGGAAGCGGTCCGTATCACTGAGGATATGACGCGGGAAACGCTACAGAAAGCGATTCAGCAAGTAGAGCACAGATTGTATCCACAAGTCATCGAAGAGTGGATTAAAGAGGGGGCAAACGTATGAGAGCGTTAATTAGTGTATCGGATAAAACAGGAGTCGTAGAACTGGGACAAGCCTTTCACGAAGCAGGGATTGAACTTGTATCGACAGGCGGGACCCATCAAGCACTTGAGGCAGCAGGACTTCCGGTCATCGGTATCAGTGAAGTCACACAATTCCCGGAGATGCTTGACGGTCGTGTGAAAACGTTACATCCAATGGTCCATGGAGGTTTACTTGGACGTCGTGATTTAGAGACGCACCGCGAACAAATGGCAGAGCAACACATCAAACCAATCGATTTCGTTGTCGTCAATCTGTATCCATTTAAGGAAACGGTTATGAAAGAGGACGTTCCTTACGCAGACGCAATTGAAAACATCGATATCGGTGGACCGAGCATGATTCGTTCTGCTGCGAAAAACCATGCAGCCGTGACGGTTGTCGTTGATCCAGCAGACTACAGCGAAATCATCAAAGAAATCAACCTCGGTGGAACGACGTTTGAAACACGCCAAAAATTAGCAGCGAAAGCCTTCCGTCATACGGCAGCCTACGACGCCTTGATTGCGGACTACTTCTTGACACAAACGGGAGAAAAATTCCCGGAGCAATTAACGATTACGCTCGAGAAGGTACAAGACTTACGCTATGGAGAAAATCCGCATCAGGAAGCGGCGTTTTATAAAACACCGATCTATCGTGGGGCGTCTCTTGCATCAGCGAACCAACTGCACGGAAAAGAATTGTCATACAACAATATTCAAGATGCCAATGCCGCACTTGAAATCCTTGATGAGTTCCGCGAAGCAGCAGCCGTCGTCGTCAAACACATGAACCCGTGTGGCGTCGCTGTCGGTCCGACAATCGACGAAGCCTTCCGCCGGGCGCATGCAGCAGATCCGGTCTCGATCTTTGGCGGCATCGTCGCTCTGAACCGTGAAGTCGATCTCGCGACAGCGGAGCAGCTCAGTGGCATCTTCCTTGAAATCATCATCGCCCCATCGTTTACGACAGAAGCATTCGAGTTGTTGGCAGCGAAGAAAAACCTGCGTTTGCTTGAACTGGATGTCAAACGTGTCCAAGCGATTCGCTATACAGCGGTCGCTGGCGGTATGCTTGTCCAGGATAGCGACGATGAGACGTTAGATGATGCAGCAGCACGTGTCGTCACGGACCGTAAACCGACAGCAGCCGAATGGGAAGACTTGAAGCTCGCATGGCGTGCTGTCAAACACGTCAAGTCGAACGCGATTGTTTTAGCGAAAGATGAAGTGACGGTCGGTGTCGGGGCAGGGCAGATGAACCGTGTCGGGTCGGCGAGCATCGCCATCGCGCAAGCCGGTGACAAGGCGATTGGTGCATCTCTCGCATCTGACGCCTTCTTCCCGATGCGCGATACGGTCGAAGCCGCGGCGGCAGCCGGGATTACGGCAATCATCCAACCGGGTGGGTCGATTCGTGACCAAGAGTCGATTGATGCGTGTAACGAACACGGCGTCACGATGATCTTTACGAATGTCCGTCATTTCAAACACTGAGTGGAGGCGACTTGCATGAAGGTATTAGTAATCGGAAAAGGCGGGCGTGAACACGCGCTCGTCTGGAAGCTAGCACAAGATGAACGAGTCAAAACGATTTATGCCGCGCCGGGAAATGTCGGGATGACGGAAGCCACATGTGTCCCGATTCGGGAAGATGCCATCAGTGAGCTTGTCCAATTTGCTAAAGACGAACAGATTGATTGGACGATTGTCGGACCAGAGGGCCCACTTGTCCTCGGTGTCGTCAATGCCTTCGAAGCAGCGGGTCTTAAGATTTTTGGTCCTTCGCGTGAAGCGGCGGCACTTGAAGGAAGTAAACAGTTCGCCAAAGGATTGATGGAACGGGCAGGGATTCCGACGGCAGCATTCGCTGTCTTTACATCGGCAGAAGAAGCGAAAGCGTATGTCTCCCGTCAAGGGGCACCGATCGTCATCAAAGCAGATGGTCTCGCAGCAGGTAAAGGCGTCACGGTGGCGACGACGCTCGATGAAGCAGTTCGCGCAATTGAAGACATCTTCGCCGGTGACTTCGGTGACCAAAGTAGTGTCGTCATCGAAGAATGTCTCGTCGGAGAAGAGTGTTCCTTGATGGCATTCGTCCATGAAGAGACCGTCATCCCGATGGTCTTGTCGCAAGATCACAAGCGCGCCTTCGATGGTGATGCCGGACCGAATACCGGTGGAATGGGAGCTTACAGCCCGTTGCCTCAATTCGATGAACAAGCCGTCACGGATGAAGCGATGACACGGATTTTGCGTCCCCTCGTCGAGCAGATGGCAAGCGAAGGGATTCCCTTTACAGGATTCTTATACGCGGGTCTGATGTTGACGAACCGCGGACCGTCCGTCATCGAGTTTAATGCGCGGTTCGGGGATCCGGAAACAGAAGTCATCTTACCGCGTCTCGAAACCCCCTTGCTCGATGTCATCATCCCGCTCGCAGCAGGTGAGGAACCTGAAGTCCTGTGGTCTGATGCTGCGACGGTCGGTGTCGTCATCGCGGCAGACGGATATCCGGAACGACCGCAGACAGGACAACCGATTGATCTTACATCAATCGATTCGAAAGTCTTAGTCTTTCATGCCGGGACGACAGAAAAGGACGATACACTCGTTTCAGCAGGCGGGCGTGTCCTCGTCTGTGTCAGTCAAGCCGCGACGATGGAAGCAGCAGTCGCTGATATTTATCAAGGGTTAGCTTCGTTTGATCAAACCGGTTTCTTTTACCGGACGGATATTGCGAAAAAGGCGTTTCGGACAACATGAATTTGAATATAACTGTTATGTAAAAGCCAAGCGATTTCGCTTGGCTTTTTTTTGAAAGAAGGGTTTTGACAAAAAGTTTTTCCTTCTTGTGCTTTTCCTTGTAAGAGTCACGAGAAGCGAAAGCTGTGTCGGGATGTCGTTTTTTGAGAGGTTGGTTTTGACAAAAAGATTCTTCCTTCTCGTGCTTTCCTCGGGCGAGGCGCGAGCCGTTGCTCCTTGATTCTACGAACAAGTAGCAGGGTCTCGCCTGCCTCTGACAGCGCGAACCGCGCTATTCCCCGCAGGAGTCACGAGAAGCGAAACTTTTGTCAGGACGCGACTTCCGACTTGAATCGCTTCTTAGCGAAAAGCAATCAAGAGCGACCCTGCAGCGTAGCGAAGCGGCGCGAAGGATTGCCGCTAGAAGACGATTCGAGAAGGAGAGGAGCGGCTGACATGATAAGCATCAGGTTCGATACAGTCCAACACCGGAAAAAATGTGAGAAGAGCAGACGTTCAATCGAAGGAACAAGCGAAAGTTGATTGTCTTCCTTGACAGTTTTGTGTTATTTTGTCGAAATAGGTCGGATATACATGAAATTACCTTGAAACTTTTTTGATAACATTTTAGTATAAGAAGTATAAGAAAGCGTTTTCAGAAAATAAAAGGAGGTCGAGCTTTCGTGAAAAAGAATTGTGGAAGGTCCCCTTGGACGAAAACTGAAGTACGTGGTCACCAAGCGGTCATCAGCGGACAGCTTGCACCTACACTCGTACTTGAAAATGCGACGTACTTAAATCATGGGTTGAAAGCATGGCGCACGGCGAATATCTGGGTTAGCGGAGACCGGATTATCTATGTCGGACCGGATATGCCGGACCAGGCGGACGAGGTCTACGATGCAACAGGGAAATTCATCGTACCAGGATACATTGAACCGCATGCCCATCCCTTCCAATTATATAATCCGGCGACGCTCGCGAAGTTTGCTGCGGAGCGTGGAACGACGACACTCGTCAATGATAATATGCTCCTTTTGTTAGAGCCCGTCGAGCAAGCGTTTGCACAAGTTGAAGCGTTAGCGGATATTCCGACATCGATGTATTGGTGGGCACGACTCGACGCACAGACGGAACTTGATGCAGATAGTATCTCGATTGACAACAAGCGGATTCAAGCCTGGCTCAAACATCCCCAAGTTATTCAGGCGGGAGAATTGACAGGATGGCCCCGTCTTTCACAAGGTGATGATGAGTTACTTCAATGGATGCAGGACGCGATGAAGCTCGGAAAACCGATTGAAGGGCATTTCCCGGGAGCATCTGCGAAAACCCTGACAAAGATGGCACTTTATGGCGTAACGAGTGACCATGAGGCGATGACGGTCGAGGAAGCATTGACGCGTCTTGAATTAGGATATACGACGACGATTCGTTACTCATCGATTCGTCCTGATTTACCGGACATTTTTGCAGGACTTGTCGAAGCCGGATTACAAAATTATGAAAAGGTTCTCGTGACGACAGATGGTTCGACACCGTCCTTCTATAAGTCTGGTTTGATGGACGAGACGGTCCGCTTGATGCTTGCTGCGGGAATTCCGGCAGAAGAAGCGTACCGGATTGCCTCGTACAATGCAGCACGTCACTTTAATCTTGATCATCTCCTGGGAAGTATCGCACCGGGACGGATTGCCCACTTAAATATTTTAGAAGCGATCGATCAACCGACACCCGTCGATGTCCTAGCACGCGGGACGTGGGTCCGGCGCGACGATATTCCGTGCTACCCCGTTGAAGCACTCGATCAAGCGATGGAATTAATGCAGAAGTCTGAAGTCAGCGTCTCATTGACGGATCAAGATTTTTCATTCAGCATGCCGGTTGGTCTTGAGATGATCAACTCGGTCATCATGAAATTGTATCAAGTTGAACATGATACGAGTGTGCCTGTCTTACCTGCCGATTGCAATGAGTCGTTTTTAATGTTGCTTGATCGGCAAGGGAAATGGCGCCTTAATACGGTTTTGAAAAACTTTGCGACGAACGTCGGGGGGATGGTCAGTTCCTATTCAATCAGTGGTGATATCTTAATGATCGGGAAATCGAAACAAGATATGCAGGTGGCGTTTGAACGGATGAAAGCATTCGGTGGGGGAATTGTTCTCGTCGAAGACGGGGAAGTGATTGCCGAGATTCCGTTGACGTTGATGGGACAGACTTCTGATTTACCGCTCGAAGACTTAATCGTTCAGGAAACAGCATTGCGTGAAGCGTTGTTCGCACGGGGGTACCAATTCGAAGATCCGATTTATACGTTATTATTCCTTGCATCGACGCACTTACCGTATGTCCGCATCACGCCGCAAGGCATCTATGAAGTCCTTCGGAAAAAAGTTCTTTTCCCAGCGATTTTACGCTGATGCTTGAAATTTAAAACGTCGCGCTTTAAACTATTAAAGAGTGATTGAATGGGAAAGGAAGTTACAAGATGCAACTCGATAAATTACGAGGGAAAGAACTCGACCAATTATTTACGGCCATCATGAAGATGGATTCATTAGAAGATTGCTACACTTTATTTGAAGATTTAGCGACGGTCAACGAGATTCAAGCGCTTGCGCAACGTCTCGAAGTGGCACGTCAACTACGTGAAGGAAACACGTATCATAAAATCGAGAAGGCGACCGGGGCGTCGACGGCGACGATTTCACGTGTGAAACGTTGTTTGAACTATGGCTCTGGTGGTTACGATTTAGCGTTAGCACGTTTAGGTTTGAAAGAAGAAACAGTAGCGGATAACTAATCGGTTATCCGCTGCTTTGATGAAGGAGGACGAACCTGGATGGATTTAGCGTTTCAACAAAAGATTCAGCATTTCATTCGAAAACTGACGCCGATCCAGTCGCTCGTCATCATCTATTTCGTTGCTGTCATCATCGCAATCATTTTATTAGGACTACCGTGGTCGACCCGTGGAGACTATGACTGGGATTTTACAGACTTGGTGTTCATGGCGGTTAGCTGTGTCAGTGTGACCGGATTGACGACCGTTTCCGTCTCCGATACGTTTACGACGTTCGGATATTTTATGATCATGATTTTGGTGCAGGTAAGTGGAATTGGCTTGATGTCGCTCCATATCGCGATGTGGGTCATCTTGGGGAAGCGAATCGGTTTTCGAGAACGGCAACTCGTCGTTCGTGATCAAAACCAGACGACGATGCAAGGGGTCGTCAAATATATCCGTGAAGTCATCTTAATCATTCTTTCCATTGAATTGATCGGTGCACTTATTTTAGGCCTTTATTATACGAAATACTTTCCGACGATCGGTGAAGCAATGTTGCAAGGTGTCTTCGGTTCAGTCAGTGCGACGACGAACGCGGGGTTCGATATCACAGGAGAGTCGCTTCTTCCGTTTCGAGGAGACTTATTTGTCGTCTTTATGCAAATCGTCTTATTGACACTCGGTGCGATTGGTTTCCCTGTACTTGTTGAAGTGCGACGATACTTTGCCTACCGGGCAACACGTCAATCGACACGACAACCGTATCACTTTTCGTTATTTACGAAACTGACAGCCTCGACGTTCTTCATCCTCGTCCTGTTCGGGACAGGCAGTCTGTTGCTGTTTGAATGGAACCAGTCCTTTAAAGGATTACCGATTGATGAAAAAATTGTCGATGCGCTGTTCCAGTCGGTTACGACACGAAATGGTGGATTGACGACGGTTGATATTACGACATTTTCACAAGCTTCCGTCTTCGTCTTATCCATTTTAATGTTCATCGGTGCTTCTCCATCATCCGTCGGCGGGGGGATCAGGACAACAACGTTTGCTGTTGCATTACTTAGTGTTGTCGCCTTCATCCGTGGAGAATATGGAATCAAGATTTTCGGACGTGAAATTGACCAATCGGACATTTGGAAATCGTTCGTCGTCATTGTCGTTTCGACGGGAGTGACGATCATCGGATTGATTGTCTTGCTCATGTTCGAGGATGCACCATTCCTTGTGCTGTTCTTTGAAGCATGTTCCGCGTTCGGAACGACCGGGTTATCGCTCGGAATCACGAGTGAGTTATCGAATGTCGGAAAATGGACATTATCGATTTTAATGTTCATCGGACGAATCGGTGTCATCTCGTTTGTCTTACTCTTAAAAGCGAATCAGCCAAAACGAAAATACAATTATCCGAAGGAATCCGTCATTATCGGTTAAGGAGACGATTGCATGAATCGCGCATTTTGGATTAATTTTGGTTACATCTTTGCTGTTCCGGCGTTGCCATTTCTGGCAATCGTCAATGGACGGGCACTCTGCTCGCCTGAATCATCGTTACTCGACGTCCCGGTGCTCGGTTTTTTTCTCGCTGAGCCATGGGCATTTGCCGTCCTTTACGGATTTTTAGCGCTCGGACTCGCAGCACTCTTAACGAAACGACGCGCGACTACTTGACCTATCTCGCCCTGCGCGAGATGGGTTTTTGTTTTATACTAATTAGAGATGAACAAGATAGGAAGGATGGGACGAACGTGTTACTACCGTATGATGAATGGCGGCATGTCTTTAAATTAGATCCAGCAAAAGAAATCGAGGAGACGACCCTCGCAGCAATCGCGACTTCTGGAACAGATGCAATCATCGTCGGCGGAACCGATGATATTACGCTGGATGCGACGCTCGACTTACTGATGCGTCTGCGAAGATATCCGGTCGCGGTCGCACTTGAAATTTCTGAGCTCGAAGCGGCGACGATGGGGTTTGATACGTATTTGACTCCGAGCGTCTTAAATAGTGGTACGCTAGAATATCTGGTCGAAAAACAGGTCGAAGCCTTACAGGAAGTCGGGCATATGCTGGCCCATGCCGACCTGGTCGGGGAAGGCTACATCGTCTTGAATCCGGAGGCGAAGGTCGCGCACGTCACAAAAGCAAAAGTATTACAGGACGAAGAAGTCGTCGCCTACGCTCAACTCGCGGACAGTGTGTTCCGTCTGCCGATCGTCTATCTTGAGTACAGCGGCGTCTATGGCAATCCGGAAGTCGTCGCAGCCGTCAAGGACGTCGTCCGGCAGGCGCGGCTGTTTTATGGGGGCGGAATCAATTCCGTCGAGCGGGCTCGGGAAATGTTCCGGTATGCTGATACGATTGTCGTCGGAAATATCATTTATGAGGATTTAAAAGCAGCACTTGCGACAGTAGAAGCAACGCGATAAAATATAAGAACAAAAGTTCGGAAAAAAGAAATGAGGCTATTACATGTTTAATTTAAGTGAACAGCTCGTGAGCGGATTGAATCCGGAGCAGGCGAAAGCGGTCAAACATACGGACGGTCCCTTGCTGATCATGGCAGGAGCCGGTTCGGGGAAGACACGTGTTTTGACGCACCGTGTCGCCTATTTGATGGCGGAAAAACAAGTCGCGCCATGGAACATCTTAGCGATTACCTTTACGAATAAAGCCGCACGGGAAATGCGTGACCGAATCGGTCGTTTAGTCGGCGGGGTCGCAAACGACATCTGGGTCTCGACCTTCCACTCGATGTGTGTCCGGATGTTACGTCGTGATATCGATAAGCTTGGTTACGACCGGAACTTTACAATCCTTGATTCAAGCGATCAGCAGTCGGCACTTAAATTGGTCTTGAAAGAACAGAACCTTGATCCGAAGAAATGGGATCCACGGTCGATGCTCTCTATTATTTCAAGTCAAAAAAATGAATTACGGAGTGCTGAGTTCTATGCGTCAATCGTGACAAATCCATATGAAAAAACAGTCGCTGAAATTTATAAAGGATACGAATCCGTCTTACGCCGCAATAATGCGCTCGATTTCGATGACTTGATCGGGAAGACAACGGAGTTATTCAAACAAGCACCGGACGTACTCGCCTTTTATCAAAAAAAATTCCGTTACATCCATGTCGATGAGTATCAAGATACGAACAAAGCCCAATACGATCTCGTTAACTTATTAGCAGCCGCACATCAAAACCTCTGTGTCGTCGGTGACTCCGACCAGTCGATTTATCGCTGGCGTGGTGCGGATATCGCGAACATCTTGTCGTTTGAAGAGGATTATCCGACAGCCCGCGTCATCTTGCTCGAACAAAACTATCGTTCGTCCAAACGAATTCTTGATGCGGCAAACCATGTCATCAAAAACAACAGTACACGAAAAGATAAAAAGCTTTGGACGGAAAATCTCGAAGGGGAAAAATTGATTATCCATACGGCGGAAAACGAGCGGGAAGAGGCCTTTTACATCGTCCAAGAAATTCGCAATTCGCTACGTTACGGGATGAAGCTTAACGACATCGCAATTTTGTACCGGACGAACGCTCAATCGCGTGCAATCGAGGAAACGTTACTGAAGTCAAACGTACCGTACAAAATGATTGGCGGAACAAAGTTCTACGATCGAAAAGAAATCAAAGACGTTCTTGCCTATCTCCGCCTGATTTCGAACCCGAACGAGGATTTATCCTTTGCCCGAATCGTCAATGAACCGAAACGTGGAATCGGGGCGACAACGATTGATAAATTACGTGACTTCGCTGATCTTCAGGGTGTGTCCTTGATGGATGCCATCCGTGATATCGAATTGTCGAATATCGCACCAAAGACGGCAGCTAAATTGACGGATTTCCGGACGATGATCATGGGGTTACGCCAGATGCAGGAATTTATCAGCATCTCGGAGCTCGTCGAGGAAGTTCTTGAAAAATCAGGCTATCGTCAAGTCTTAAAGGAAGACAAGACGCTTGAAGCACAAAGTCGTCTTGAGAACATCAACGAGTTCATCACTGTCGCGCAAAACTTCGAGAAGGAGACAGAAGGAGAAGATCCGGAAGACCGGACGATCATTGCCTTCTTGACCGACTTGACACTCGTCGCCGATGTTGATTCCCTTGATGAAACGGATCCAGGTGAGCAAGTCACGTTGATGACGTTGCACTCGGCGAAAGGGCTTGAGTTCCCGGTCGTCTTCCTGATTGGAATGGAAGAAGGTTTGTTCCCGCACAGCCGTTCGCTGCAAGATGAAGACGAGATGGAAGAAGAACGCCGCCTGGCCTACGTCGGCATCACGCGAGCAGAAAAACGACTTTATCTCTCGCATGCGCGGATGCGCTCGTTATACGGACGGACAAATGCGAACCAAGAATCGCGTTTCTTAGCCGAGTTACCGGAAGAAGTTATCGAACGGACTGGTAAAAAACCCAAACCACTCCCATGGGAAGATCGTCCGGTTCCGCAAGGGAAAGCTGTTATCGGTCGTTCGGTCACGAAACCGACAGCGATGAAAACATCCGGCGCCGAGTCACTTGGCTGGAATGTCGGGGACAAGGCAGAGCATGGTAAGTGGGGGCAAGGAACGGTCGTCCAAACACGTGGGTCTGGCGATAGTCTTGAGATTGATATCGCGTTCCCGGCAGTCGGGATTAAACGGTTGCTTGCAAAATTCGCACCAATTAAAAAGGTATGAGTGGAGGCGTCAAAATGGAAGACCAAGCACGCATCGAAGCATTGCGCCAAAAACTAAATCAGTACAGCTATGAATATTACGTAAAAGATCAGCCGACCGTACCGGATAGCACGTACGATCAATTGCTACGGGAACTGACTGAACTGGAAACGGCCCATCCGGAACTGATTACGGCGGATTCTCCGACCCAACGTGTCGGAGCAGCGCCACTCGAAGCATTCGAAAAGGTGACGCATGACTTACCGATGCTCTCACTTGGCAACGTCTTCGATGAAACGGAGATCCGGGAATGGGTCGAGCGGATTGAACGGTCGCTCGGTCGTGCAACGACATATGTCGCGGAGCTGAAGTTCGACGGACTCGCGATTTCTTTAAAGTATGAAGACGGACTACTCGTTCGTGGGGCGACACGAGGTGACGGAACGGTCGGGGAGAATATTACCCAAAACTTACGGACGATTAAAGCGTTACCGTTACGTCTGCGTGAGCAGGAGACGGTTGAAGTTCGCGGCGAAGCCTACATGCCGAAACAATCGTTCGAGCGCTTAAACGAGGAACGGACGGCACGCGAAGAAGCATTATTCGCCAATCCACGAAATGCCGCAGCCGGTAGCTTACGGCAACTCGACTCGTCGATAACGGCGTCACGCAATTTATCGTTATTCGTCTACGGTGTCGGCGTCAATACGCTGACGGCGCGCTCTCATAGTGAAGCGATGGAACAACTGGCACAGCTCGGTTTACCGACGAACAAAGAAATGAAAACATGTCAGACGGTAGAAGATATTTTAGCGTTCATCACGTACTGGACGGCAGAGCGTGCGACATTGCCGTATGAAATCGATGGCATCGTGCTCAAGGTCGACCGCTATGACGATCAAGAAGAATTAGGTTTTACGGCGAAGAGTCCACGGTTTGCGACCGCCTATAAATTTGCTGCTGAAGAAGTGATGACGACCGTCGAAGAAGTTGACTTTAGTGTCGGACGGACCGGGAAAGTGACACCACGCGCAAGGTTCGCACCCGTCGTCGTTGCTGGTTCGACCGTCAGTTATGCGACGTTACACAACGCGGACTTCATCACGGAAAAAGATATCCGCCTGCACGATCAAGTCATCATTAAAAAAGCGGGGGACGTTATTCCGGCTGTCGTCAGTGTCGTCGTTTCAGAACGAACGGGGGCGGAACAACCGATTGAATTCCCGAAACAATGTCCTGCCTGTCAGTCGGAGCTCGTCCGCCTCGAAGGTGAAGTCGACGTGCGCTGCGTCAGTCCGGAATGTCCAGCCCAGTTGACGGAAGGCATCATCCACTTCGTCTCGCGCCAAGCGATGAACATCGATGGGCTTGGTGAAAAAGTTGTCCGTCAACTGTATGAACATCAAGCAATTCGGACGCTTGCTGACTTGTATCGTCTCGATCGTGATGAACTCTTGACCTATGAACGGATGGGAGAAACGTCAGTCGATAAGTTACTGGCGGCAATCGAGGCGTCGAAACAAAATTCGCTCGAACGCCTCGTCTTTGGTCTTGGGATCCGTCTCGTCGGTCAAAAAGCAGCGTATCTGCTCGCAGAACGTTTTGATACGTTAACCGGAATCGCGCAAGCAAGTTACGATGAAATTGTGGCGATCGACGGAGTCGGCAGTAAAATTGCTGACTCGATTACGCAGTACTTCGAGCATCCGGAAGCACAGGCACTAATTCAGGATTTAGCAGCGCTTGGACTGAACCAACAGTTTCTTGGTCAACGGATCGATCAATCGAATGCACCGTTCTCCGGGAAAACGATTGTTTTGACCGGGACACTGGAATCGCTAAAACGTTCGGAAGCTGGAAAGCGTCTTGAGGTACTCGGTGCAGACGTGACCGGGAGTGTGAGTAAGAAAACCGATATCTTAGTCGCAGGTGAAAAGGCGGGGTCGAAGTTGACGAAGGCTGAATCACTCGGAATTGAGATTTGGGATGAGGCACGATTGCTGGAAGAATTGGCACAACACGAGGCGTGATTTAAAATAAGCGATTCAGAGTAGGGTCTACGCCTTAAAAAAATCCGAGCGATTCTTCTTTTGAAAAGAATCACTCGGATTTTTGTTTGTGTTTGAAAGCAGATGAAGTGCTAGACTCAATCAAGTGTTTCTGTTTTAATCAACACACCTTGTTTGATTAAGCGGTTTGTCGCGGTTTCCGGTGGATCACAAGTGATGAGTGTAATCATCGGTTGTTTGACGTTTTGATCGAGAACGGAGAGATCCGTCGGCTTGACGAGTTTTGAACTTTCCATGCGGTACGTATAACGATGGTCTTTTGTGGTGACGATGACATCGGCTCCTGTTTTCAGTTGCGGTAACTTGTTGAAATGAAGTCCTTTCGTAAAACTTCGGTGTCCTGCTAAAGCATAGTTTCCTTTTCCCGGGGCACCGGTTTCTTTGATGTGCCCGATACTGCGATCAAGAACATCGGTCGAAGCTCCTTCTAAGATGACTTGTTCGAAATCAAGTGAAGGGATTGTTAAGAGTCCGTCACCTTTTGTCGCCAGTGGTTTTGTCGTTTCTTTTGCATCAACCGTTTGTAAGCTTTTTTTCCATTGTTGCTTTAAATCAGTCGTTGTTGCTTGTTTTTGATAGGTATTCCAAATGGGCCAAAGCATGAATAAAATGCCTGCTGATAAGAGAAGGAGCCCGATGACTTGTCGTTGTTTCATATAAGATTGTCCTTTCGCGCGATTAAAAGTCACGCAGTGCTTTTTGAAAAGTAGGGGAAAACTAGTGCTTCCCCGATTGAAAACGATTCTGTTATGATAAAGAGAACGATTTTAAAACATGGGGTGCAATGATGATGAGATATAGAAAAATGATAGCATTGACATTGACGAGCACACTATTTTTAGGTGCTTGTTCGATGGATCTATCACAAGACAGCGATACGAAAGAAGTCATTACTGAGAGCGAACAAGGTAAAGAAGTCCAAGCAGTTGTCAGTCCGGCAATCGATACGACCGATTCGTACTATCGAACGGTACTTCCGTTTCGGCCAAGCGTCGCCCGCGGGATGACACAAAAGCGGGTCAGCTCACGGCTTGAACTGGATGAGATTGAGACCGGGCTGATGCGCCATTCAACACAGTTTTTTGACCCGGAAAAATACTATTACCAAGAAGGTCAACTGCTGGAAGCGGACCAAATCGCAACGTGGTTGCTTCGAACAGGAAAAGCAGATACGAGTGGGAGTGATCCAGAAGGATTAAACCCGGCGTACACGACTGGAAAATCATATAAAGAGAAAAATCAGAAGTCTCCTTTGATTTTATCGCACATCTTAGAACAAGACTACATGCTCGAAGAAGATAAAAAACTCGAACTGGGTGGGACATCGATTGCGTTAGTCTTAAATAGTGAGTACGTTTTCCAAGATGAAAACTATGGGCCGACATATACTGTGAAATTAGATGAGAAAAAAGTCATCGAGCAAGGCAAGAAAATGGCAAACGAACTCGTCCAAAAGATGCGGAAGACGGACGGGATGAAGACGACACCAATCCACGTTGCCCTCTATTTACAAGAGAAAGAGGGTTCACCGGTTTCAGGTCACTACCTTTCATCGGCCTTCATCGGTCGCGGGAACCAAATTAGTGCGAATGACTGGAAAAATTATGATGAGAAGTATTACTACTATCCTTCTTCAGCAGCAACGAATGACGTTCGTGATGACGCGGCGAAATTCGACTTGTTCAAGGACCGCCTCGAAGACTACTTCCCGAACTACACGGGGATGATGGGTGAAGGATTCTATCAAGAGGGTGAATTGAAGAAGCTTGAAATTAAAATCCCGGTTCAATTTTACGGAAAAGCAGAACTTGTCGCCTTCATCCAATACGTGACGTATCTGCTTGAAAACCGGTGGGAGTATAACCGGAATGTTCCGACGACGATTACCGTCACGAACTTAAACGGAGATACGGAAGCGATGTTATTCCTCGAACCCGATACGAAAAAACCAATCGTTAAAATTCGTTGATAAAGTTTTTCCTGTAAGCTGAAGGATCCATGCACATGGGTCCTTTTTATTATGATTAAATTTTGGAATACAATAATTGAATTGAAATTAAGTTTCATAAAATGTACACTAAATGTATAACATGAAAACGAATTCTAAAAGAACGTCAAGTCAAAGGAGCGGATTGAATGAAGGGTGGTATCTTTTCACAAATTGAAGCAGTACGCGAGGAGTTGCCGTCCTCGTCACGAAAAGTAGCTGATTTTGTTTTATCCCACGCAAACGAAATCGCCGGGATGACGATTCATCATTTGGCAGAAGAATCGAATACGAGTGCTGCAGCCGTCGTCCGATTTTGTCGTGCGCTTGGATTAAAGGGGTATCCGGAACTGCGGATGCGGATTTCTGCTGATACGGCACGAACGGATTTGACAGGATATCACGATATCGAAGAAAACGAACGTCCAGCAGATTTAATCGAAAAAACGCTTAGTAACAGTATGCAAGCCCTACAAGATACAGCCAAACAATTGAACGATGTCCGAATCGCAGAAGCGACAAAAGCGCTCGATCAAGCACGTGCTATCTATTTTTATGGAATCGGTGCTTCGAACGTCGTCGCACTTGATGCAGCTCAAAAGTGGACGCGCGTCGGGAAGTTAGCGATTCAAGAATCGGATCAGCATCTTTTAGCGACACTCCTTGCAAATGCGAGTCCGGATGATGTCTTCTTCGCGATTTCTTACAGCGGGGAAACAGAAGAAGTCGTCGAACTGATGCGACTGGCAAAAATTCGCGGTTTAAAAATGATTAGTCTAACCCGATTTGGTGATAACCGAATCAGTCAGCTGGCAGATATCGCATTGTGGACATCGCGTGCACCGGAAGCACCGCTTCGAAGTGCGGCACTCAGTTCGCGCTTGGCACAATTGTTTGCGATTGATGTGCTCTTCTTGTCTTATGCAGCAATTCACTATACGGATACGATTGAACGACTTCAGTACACACGTGAAAGTGTAAAGATGTTGCACGGAAAAAAATAAGGGGGCTACTTAGTGGATCAGTCGATAGCGAGCCGGATCGAACAGCTATTTCCGGAAATGGTTGAACGCCGACGATATTTACATCAACATCCTGAACTTTCTTTTCATGAGGTTGAGACACCGAATTATATCGCAAGTCGTCTCGAAGAACTTGGAATCGAAGTCCGACGAAATGTCGGAGGACGTGGTGTCGTCGGAACGATTCGAGGAGGAAAACCGGGGAAAACGGTCGCATTACGGGCAGATTTTGATGCGTTACCGATTCAAGATGAAAAAACGGTTGATTATCGTTCGACTGTTCCAGGAGTCATGCACGCGTGTGGTCATGATGGTCATACCGCGACATTACTCGCCGTTGCGGAAGTTCTCGCCAGTCAAAAAGAACAGCTGACGGGAAATGTCGTCTTGATTCACCAGCATGCAGAAGAAGTGGTACCGGGGGGAGCGCGTGAGATGATTGCTGACGGCTGTCTTGACGGAGTCGATGTCATCTTCGGAACGCACCTTTGGTCGACGACCCAGCTGGGGACGATCGGAACACGGGTCGGTCCCGTCATGGCAGCGGCGGATAAATTCGAGTTAACGTTGTTCGGCCGAGGCGGACACGGGGCAAAACCGCACGAAACGATTGATGCCGTACTACTCGGGGCGACCATCGTCAAAGAACTTCAAAGTATCGTCAGCCGTCGTCTCGATCCATTGCAGCAAGCCGTCTTGACGATCGGGACGCTTCATGCCGGGAATACGTTCAACGTCATTGCTGACCGGGCACAATTGACGGGGACCGTCCGGACGTTTGATGAGACGGTTGCTCAAAAAATCGTCTCGGAGATGGAGCGGACGATTAAAGGGATTTGTGATGCAGCGGGTGCGACGTATACGTTTCACTATGAAACAGGGTATCCGGCTGTCATCAATGACTTGGTTGAGACACGTTTTTTAGAAGCTGTCGCCCGCGACGTGATCGGGGATACAAGTGTATTTGAAATTGATCCGACAATGGGCGGGGAAGACTTTGCCTATTATTTAAAGGAAGTTCCGGGGACGTTCTTCTTTACCGGTGCAGGTGATGCATCACATTATCCGCATCATCATCCACGATTTGACTTTGAAGAGCCGGCGATGGTCGATGCAGCGAAGATATTAGTCGAAGCGACATTACGTTATTTAGCGACACGGTAATCGAAAAAGGCGTTCCACGACGGGAACGCCTTTTTATCTACTTAAAGAATTTCCTGAACACGACCGACTTGACCATCTTCAAGGCGTACTTTAATGCCGTGCGGGTGGTTCGGTGATTTCGTCAATAAGTCTTTGACGATTCCTTCCGTCCGTTTCCCCGTACGCTGATCTTGCTTTAAGACGATGCTGACACGTAGTCCAGGCTTGACGTCTGCACGTTTTTTTCCATCCATTTGTTTATCGCTCCTTCTTGTGAATAACTATGGGTATCAGTATAGCATGAGTCGGTTCATGAAACTTGTTTGAAGAAAAACCGTAAAGTGAAAAGATGAAGAGAAGCCGTGACAAAAAAGTTTGACTATATTTGACCAATTGACGATTCGATTTTATAATTAAGATACAGAGTTAATAAGTGAAGGAGTGAAGTGAGATGGCAAAAGATTATTACCGGACGCTTGGTGTCGAAAAGTCGGCAACGAATCAAGACATCAAACGAGCGTATCGGAAACTTGCGAAACAGTTTCACCCGGACGTCAATAAAGAGGCGAGTGCAGATCGCCGTTTTAAAGATATTCAGGAGGCTTTTGATGTCCTCGGGGATGAAGAAAAACGGACGCAGTATGATCGTTATGGAAGTGACTTTGAACGCATGGCTGGCGCGGGTCCGGGGCAATCAGCAGACTACGAGGACATCTTCCGTCAATACAATGGACGACAGTCTCGACCGACCGGTGGCGGTCAATCCTTTGGTTTTGAAGACATGTTCGGTTCGTTTTTTAACCAAGAAGAAGAATCGACGGATGAAGAACTTGAACTGACGGTACCACTCAGTCACCTCAGTACAAATGAAAAAGTAACGATTCGTTTAGCTTCAGGGACGATTCAGATGAGTCTTCCGAAAGACGTCTACGAAGGGAAGAAAGTTCGTTTACGCGGAAAAAGTTCATTGCGTAACCGAAGTGGAGTGGCGGGTGACGTCTACGTGACGATTCATCTCAAAGATGACGACCGATTCCGTCGACACGAACAGGATGTCATTTCAACGGTTCGTGTGTATCCGACGACGTTTGTCTTGGGTGGCGAAGTGATTGCCGATACGCTTGAAGGAAAACGTGTCAAGTTAAAGGTCAAGCCGGGGACGAAACCAGGTGCAAGACTACGCATTCCAAATCGTGGCTTAAGTAATCAAGACGGGCATCGGGGTGCTTTACTTGTTCAATTAGAAGTGAAGTTGCCTGAGATGGATGCAACGTTTTATGAAGAATGGGAAAATCAATTATCAGTAAAGGAGTAATGCGACATGGACTTTGAGAAATTAACGGATCGTGCTCATGAGGCAATCGTATCAGCGCAAGCGATTGCGAAACAACGTCGGCATAGTGAAATCACAGAGTGGCATTTATTACTCGCTTTAATCGCACAGGAAGAAGGAATCGCTCGGATCGTCTTTGAAAAACTCGATCAGCGGATGGATCAGATGGAACAAGCCATCAATCAAGTGATTGAAAAATTACCGGCGCTCGCGCAAGTCTCGACACCACGGATCAGTAGTTCTTTATTGAACGTGTTGACGGAAGCGGAAACAGAAGCCCGTTTGATGCAAGATGAGTATGTTTCGGTCGAACACCTCTTACTCGCACTCTCGAAACAAACGAGTCCTGCAACACAATATTTACGGGGGCAAGGTGTGACGGAAGAAACATTACGCGAAGCCATCATAGCGATGCGTGGTAATCGGAAAGTGACGACTAAAAATCCTGAAGCGACATTTGATGTCTTAAAAAAATATGGACGGGATCTTGTCGCTGATTTTCGTTCAGGGAAAACAGACCCCGTCATCGGTCGGGACGATGAAATTCGCCGCGTCATCCGGATACTCAGCCGAAAAACAAAAAACAATCCCGTTCTGATCGGGGAACCCGGTGTCGGGAAGACGGCAATCGTGGAAGGGCTTGCCCAACGTATCGTGCGTGGTGATGTACCGGAGAGCTTAAAAAACAAACAGTTGTTTAGCCTGGATATGAGTACGCTCGTTGCAGGTGCAAAATACAGGGGTGAATTTGAGGAACGTTTGCAAGCCGTCTTGAACGAGGTCAAGGAAGCAGAAGGGCAAATCCTTCTCTTCATCGATGAGCTGCATACGATTGTCGGAGCCGGAAAAACAGAAGGGGCGATGGACGCCGGTAACATGCTCAAACCGATGCTCGCCCGTGGTGAGTTGCACTGTATCGGAGCGACGACACTCGATGAATATCGGAAATATATTGAAAAAGATCCGGCACTCGAGCGCCGGTTCCAACAAGTCCTCGTCGCAGAACCGGACGTCGAAGATACGATTTCGATTTTGCGCGGATTAAAAGAACGGTTTGAAATTCACCATGGTGTCAGAATCCATGATAATGCCCTAGTCGCAGCGGCCATTCTCTCCGATCGCTATATTACGGATCGGTTCATGCCGGACAAAGCGATCGACTTAGTCGATGAAGCGTGCGCGATGATTCGGACGGATATGGAATCGATGCCAGCAGAACTTGATTCACTCGTTCGCCGGGTCATGCAACTTGAAATCGAAGAGGCAGCTCTTAAAAAAGAAACGGATGAGGCCTCGCGTAAACGCCTTGAGACGCTTCAACAAGAATTAAGTTCAGCGCGTGAAGATGAGAGTGCGCTTCGGACACGGTGGGAACATGAAAAAGAAAGTTCGCAAGGTGTCCAGCAGCTGCGGGCAGATCTCGAAAAAGCAAAACTTGCCTTACAAGAAGCAGAAGGCCGGTATGATTTAAATACGGCTTCTGAAATCAAATACGGACAGATTCCGGAACTCGAAAATCGGTTATATGTAGCAGAAGAATCAGCAGAACACGTCTCTCATGAGTTAGTCCGCGAAGCCGTAACAGACGAAGAAATTTCAGATATCGTTTCGAAATGGACGGGGATTCCGGTTACACGTCTTGCGCAAGGTGAACGGGAGAAGTTGCTCCATCTCGAAGATACGCTGCATACACGGGTCTTCGGTCAGGACGAAGCCGTCCGCCTTGTATCAGACGCCGTCATCCGGGCTCGGGCCGGAATCAAAGACCCGAACCGGCCGATCGGTTCGTTCCTCTTCCTCGGTCCGACCGGTGTCGGGAAAACCGAGCTTGCGAAAGCACTTGCGGCAGCGATGTTCGACAGTGAAGATCACATCATTCGGATTGACATGTCGGAATATATGGAAAAACACAATGTGTCCCGTCTCGTCGGTGCGCCTCCGGGTTATGTCGGATACGAAGAAGGCGGACAACTGACAGAAGCGGTCCGTCGCAGTCCGTACTCGGTTCTCTTATTTGATGAAATCGAGAAAGCACATGGCGATGTGTTCAATATCCTGCTTCAACTGCTTGATGATGGCCGCTTGACGGACGCACAAGGACGTGTCGTTGACTTTAAAAACACGATTGTCATCATGACCTCGAATATTGGAGCGAACATTTTGTTAGAAGCAGCCAAAGATGGTTACATTGATCCAGCCGAAGAAGAAGCTGTCCGTCAAGAACTGAAAAATCATTTCCGGCCCGAATTCTTGAACCGGATTGATGACACGATTTTATTCCATCCATTGCACCGCGCAGAAATCGAGCGGATCATCGATAAAGCGGTCGCGAAGATGGCAGATCGTTTATCAGGTCGGGAAATTACGATTGATGTGACAGAAGCCGCCAAGACGCTGATCTTCGATGAAGCCTTCGAACCTCAGTACGGTGCCCGTCCAATCAATCGTTATATCCAGCGGACGATCGAGACAAAACTGGCCCGTGCACTGATCAGCGGGGAAATCCAGGATGGGTCGCACGTCGCGATCGACGCAGACGGTTCAGAACTCGTCATTCGTTGATGGAACGTCTGCTTGTTAAAAAATCTGAACGTCGTCGACATTCAAAGTATGAATCTCGATGATGTTCAGATTTTTTTGTTGTTTTTACAGTAACTTTTCCCGAGCTTTTTGCTTTCACAGACAAAACTACGTCTTGCCATATCTCGTTCTGACAAAGCATGATAAGCTATAAAAAAACAGGAAGAGGGAAGTACATGAACGTTACACAACAACAACTAGAAGAATTAATTGATGAATGCCGTCCTTATGCAGTACTCGGACAAGTTGCGAGTTATATTCCGGAGCTTGCGAAGTCAGAACCGACGCAACTTGGAATCGCAGTTTGCAATGCCGACGGGACATTTGTGTCTGCTGGTGAGGCGGACACTTTATTTACGTTACAAAGTGTCTCTAAAATTATCACACTTGCTTTTGTTCTCGAAACATTTGGTGAGGATTATGTCTTTTCAAAAGTTGGAATGGAGCCGACGGGGGATGCCTTCAACTCGATTGCGAAGCTTGAGGAGACGATTCCAACAAAACCGCTCAACCCGATGATCAATGCAGGAGCGCTTGCCGTGACGAGTATGTTACCTGGGGAAGATGCGGCAGATAAACTGCTCAAACTGCGTGAATTCATCGCGAGTCTGCTCGACATCGAAGTCGAGATGGTCAAGTACGACGCGGAAGTCGCAAAATCCGAATTCGAAACGACGGATTTGAACCGGGCATTGCTGTACTTCATGCGCTATCACGGAGTCATTGAAGGAAACGTCGAAGAAATCATCGATGTCTACACAAAACAATGCGCAATCTTGACGAACTGTAAAGGACTCGCGATGATGGGTAAAATTTTAAGCCAGTCAGGAAAAACACCATCCGGCCATCAAGTCATCTCTCGTCGTAATGCGCGAATCATTCGTGCGATCATGACGACGTGCGGCATGTATGATGCTTCTGGTGAGTTTTCTGTTCAAGTCGGACTTCCCGGGAAAAGTGGTGTCTCGGGTGCCATCGTGGCCTGTGGACGTAGTGATTTCGATATGGCAGATCTCGGAATCGGTATTTTTGGACCAGCCCTCGATTTAAAAGGAAACTCAATTGCGGGCACAAAAATGCTCGAGCTGCTCGTCCAGCGTCACCCTTAAGCGAGTGAAAAGTCGTCCAGTGCCGTCACTAAGGCTTGTTCGAGTCGTGCAACTTCTTTTGCGCGTTTCAATTGGTATTCATCCGGTGGTGTAAACGCGCGCCACCGTTCGAGCCGGTTGTACGTATCATTGATTTGGCCAAGCTGGGTCTGAACGCGTTTTAGACGATCGACGGTCGACTTCGGAAGAGTGGTATAAGGACGCAAGTATTCTAATGTATAGCGGTAGTACTTTGTCGCAAGACGTAATTCGTGCATCTTTTGGATTCTTTTTTGTCCTTCTGTATGGTGCACTTTTTCGTATTTTTGTGCTTTTTTATCAAATTGTTTTTTTGCCGCGTGAATCAAATCGTTTTCATCCATCCGTTTTAATCGTTTTGTCAGCGGTCCTGCTAAGAAACGACGGACGGATTTATCGAGTTCACTTGAGATGAGCAGATGCATCGTTTCAAGTAGCGTTGCTCGTTTTCCTTGGAGTTGGAGCGCGAGGTGTTCGGCGAATAGTTGCTCGACGGGTGACGTGACAGATTGTTGTTCGAGTTGGACGTCTAAATCACGGACCTCGCCAAATGCGCGCATCAGTCGTCTCCAAATCAGATAAACAGGTTCATCCGTCTCACCGACAAGTGTAGCGAACGTAATCAACTTCCGAAGACGGATTCTTGCTTGGTGGACATCTTCCGGATTTTTAAATTGTTGGGCTTCTTTTGCATAGTGGTTGAATGTCGCCCACGTTTCAAGTAGTTCGAACGTTAAGTTTTCAGTATCGCGATGATTCATATGAATCCCTCCTCACAATTTTTACGTAGAACAAGCTAATAGACAGAAATAATGATTAAAATAGAGCCGTTTCTTAGCTCTGGAATGTGGTGAAGTCATGTTAGAAACGTTTACGTTGTCTGGAAAGATTCAACAATTCATGAAAATTTTCTTTCCAATCTTAGTGACGCAAGTCGCTTTTTATTTGATTAGCTTTTTTGACACGGTCATGGCTGGACGATACGGCTCAGCTGATTTAGCTGGTGTCGGTGTCGGAGCAAGTCTTTGGGCGCCTGTCTACACAGGTCTGACGGGTATTTTATTAGCCGTCGCGCCGCTCGTCTCGCAAGCAATGGGTGCAAGGAAGGAGCGTGAAGTCAAACGAATCGTCGTTCAGGCACTTTACGTTTCAGTACTCATCATCGTTGTCACATTAGTACTCGGTTTACTGTTCGTCAATCCGATTTTGAATCAGATGGAATTATCGGGTGAAGCAAGACGTGTCGCACGTGTCTATCTCATCATGCTCGGATTTGGTATCATTCCGATGTTTATCTTTTTTGTCCTTCGCACATTAGTCGATTCTCTCGGGAAGTCAAACATCACGATGGTATTATTATTATTCTCTTTACCCATTAATGTTGCTTTCAATTATCTCTTTATCTTCGGAAAGTTTGGTTTTCCGGAGTTGGGGGGTGTCGGGGCAGGGGTCGCGACGGCAATCACATATTGGTTATTGTGTATCGCCATTACCGGGATCGTTCTAAAAGGGGAACTGTTCCAGCGCCTCGGTATTTTACGGCGATTCTACAAACCGGATTTTACTCGGATTAAGGAACTGGTCTTTTTAGGGGCGCCGATTGGACTAGCAATTTTTTCCGAGGTCAGTATTTTCTCAGCCGTGACGTTGTTACTCGGTGCGTATGGGGATGTCGTAATCGGTGCGTATCAAGCTGCAATCAACTTTGCATCCTTCGTCTACATGCTCCCCCTGTCAGCTGCGTCAGCTTTGACGATCACTGTCGGGTACGAAGTTGGGGCGAAACGCGTCAAGGATGCCGTCCAGTACATTTGGATTGGGCTGTTATTATGTATTGCTGTCTCGCTCTTCTCCGGCGGACTCTTGTACTTACAAAATGAACGGGTCGCGGCACTCTATAGCAATGATCCGGAAGTAATCAATCTAGCCGCACATTTCATGATTCTCGCGATTTTCTTTCAGTTATCCGATGCGGTCGCAGCACCGACTCAAGGCGCGTTACGTGGTTTTAAAGATGTCAATGCCACATTCATTTTGACGATTTCGGCGTACTGGGTGATTGGCTTACCGCTCGGTTTTTATTTCGAACGGTTTACGACACTTGGACCGGACGGTTACTGGTGGGGACTCATTATTGGTCTTGCGGTCGGAGCAACGTTATTGCTCTTACGATTGGTCTATCTCGTCAAGAAGTCAAAGGAGGTTGTTGGATGAAGCTCAATAAACAACGAATCGTTACGATCGCGAAAATTATTTTACCGATTGCTTTAATTCTCTTTATCTTGTATCAAGGACAAAGTGAATTGAAAAATTTATCTTTAAATGAATCGATTCAAGCCATTCAGCAAATCCCATCATGGAAGTTCATTCTTTTAGTCGGTGCCGGTCTCCTTGCCGTCGCGACGATGTTCTTTTATGACGTCATCCTGTTACGTTCTTTGGAGGTCAAAGCGCCGCTCGGACTCGTCTTCCGGGCTTCGTGGATTGCGAATTCGTTTAACGGAATCATCGGATTTGGTGGTCTTGCCGGTATGGGGGTTCGGACGGCGCTTTATCGGCCTTTCGTTGAAGGAAGTCGTCTCCTGAAGGCAATCGGCTGGATGGCGCCGACGTTGATTAGTGGACTATCGATTTTATCTGCATTGTCTTTATTAAATATTTTCCCGGCGTTCGAAGTGCTCGATTTTAAAAAATGGCTTTGGCCCGTTATCATTGGTGTCGCACTTTTCTTCCCTTTATATCTCCTGTTTACGTTCAGACGCGGGGCGAGTAGCATTCGACCATCGTCGATCGTACTGTATTCACTCGTCTCGCTCGTAGAATGGTTCAGTGCCGGTGTCGTCGTCTATTTAATTTTACAGGCACTCGGAACGGACGTCAGTTTTGCGAAAGTCATCGGTGTATTCATCATCGCGGCGACGGCCGGATTGATTTCGATGGTTCCCGGGGGTTTTGGTTCGTTTGACTTGGTTTTTTTGATTGGTATGCAACGCGCTGGTGTAGCGGAAGGAAGCGTCTTGACGGGACTGTTGATTTACCGTCTGGTCTATTACATAGTGCCCTTTGTGATTGGGCTGGTGTTCTCAGCACGCGAATTTAGTGGACCTGTTGTCAAAATGATTGAAGATAAGCCGATCGTCGGACCATCCGTCGAAGTCGGTGGAGTCATTTGGCGCTTGCAACTGCGCTTTTTAAGTAAGGTCCGTCATTTTGCGTTAGCCTTGATCACGTTGCTCGCAGGTATTGCGATTTGGGGACTTGCGATTTTACCGCCGGTCTCGTCACAATACGATTTTCTAGAAGCCCGTTTACCGCATGAATTATTACTACTTGGGAACAGTTTCTTCTTGATGGGCGGGTTATTATTCGTCTTACTGGCACCCTCGTTATATCGACGGACGAAACGTTCGCTCTATATGGTATACGGGGCATCATTCTTCGCACTGATTGGGATGGCCTTACGAGGATTCAACTTAATCTCGCTTTCTGCGGTTCTCGTTGTGCTCATTTTGCTGACGGTTTCGGCAAAATCTTTCCACCGCGAGCGGACGCTGATTACGACGATGCGGTTAATGCGTGCATCGTTGGCCGGGATACTTTACCTCGGTGGATTTGTTTTCTTCGGGTATACGTTTTATACGTTAGGGTCTGCAGACGGAACGGAAGTGTATCCGTCTCATGAAATTTCGATGTTTGCAGCAAGTGCAACGATTTTTGCACTTGTTTACTTGTTAGTGTTCATTCGCCTGTTCAACACGTTTAACCATCCGGTCCTCGGAGAGGCTTTTGATGAAACGAAAGTCCGTCAGACGTTGACGGAAGAAGGCGGAAACTACTTGAGTCATTTGGCTTTTTTAGGAGATAAACGATTTTTCTTCTCAGAATCGGGTCGGGCATTTCTTCAATTCAGTCAGACGGGAAATCGGATTATTGTGTTGGGTGACCCGAGTGGGAACCCGGATGAACATTCGCAATTGATTGGTACGTTTCTACGCCGCGTCGAGGATTTGGGCTACATTCCGAACATCTATCAGATTCAGGCGCAAAACATGTCCCTGTATCATGATTTTGGTTTTAACTTTTTTAAGTTAGGTGAAGAAGCAATTGTTGATATTACGACGTTTACGGTTTCTGGTAAGAAGCGAGCTGGACTACGTTCCATTAAAAATCGTTTTGAACGAGAAGGCATGACGTTTGAAGTTGTAAAACCGCCATTTTCAAATGCCTTACTTACATCGTTACGTGACGTATCAGATGACTGGTTAGGGAACAAAGTAGAAAAAGGGTTTTCACTCGGATACTTTCAGTCAGACTATTTGAATCAAGCACCCGTTGGAATCATGCGTGACGCGGCAGGCGACTTGCTTGGCTTCATGACGTTCATGCCTGCTTATCAAGACGGTGTCTTATCAATCGATTTGATGCGCTTCCGTCCTGATGGACCGAATGGGATTATGGATGCGATGTTCATCCGTTTGTTTGAGTATGCAAAAGAAGCAGGCTATCATACGTTCAATATGGGAATGGCACCACTATCTGCTGTTGGAGAAGACGAAACGTCATTTTGGCAAGAACGTGTCGCGGCTGACGTCTTCAATAACATTCGTTACATGTATAGCTTTACAGGCCTAAGACGCTACAAAGAAAAATATGATCCAAAGTGGGAAGGACGTTACTTGGCGTATCGCAAACGTCAATCGTTGACGATTGCGATTTTAAAAGTGACACGTCTCATTTCTAAAAAGAAAGACCGTGTGTTACTGCCATGACGGTGAGGATTACGCGTTTATCAATCAGGGAAGATTCCAGTGAATGTGTGGAATCTTCTTTTTTTATTAAACAAATGTATAAAGGTCTATACAACTAGAAATAGAGGCGTTATACTAAACAGAGAGAAACGACTCTTGAGGCAAAGCAAGAAAGGAAGCGAAGATATGACTGTCATCATCAATGCGAACATCTATACGGGTCAGACCGTGATAGAGAAGGGATTCATTCGGTTTGAAGAGACGATCAGCGAGCTAGGCGATATGACGAAGTATGTACCAGTGGCGGAAGAAGGGGTACTTGATTTAGAAGGGAAGCAATTGATTCCAGGAATGATTGATGTTCATATTCATGGGGGATATGACGTCGATACGATGGACGCCGATAAAAAAGGCTTAATGCGTCTTAGTCAAGCGATGTTAGCGGAAGGTGTCACGTCCTTTTTTGCGACGACGATCACACAAGACTGGAGTCAAATTACGCGCGCACTCGAGGCGGCGCGGCAAGTGATGGAAACCGAGACAACGACAATTGAAGGCATTCATCTTGAGGGACCGTTTATTAATCCGGATTATGCGGGTGCCCAACCACTCGACTATATCGTTGAGCCGGACGTCGAACAATTTTTAAAGTGGCAACAGGCAGCAGGTGGTCAGATTAAACTCGTCACCTATGCACCCGAACGACCGGGAGCGCGGGCATTTGAAGAAGCGGTCCGTCTGACGGGGGCAGTTCCGTCAGCCGGCCATACCGACGCAACATACGAGCAGAATGAGCAAGGGAACGTCGTCCACGGGACACACTTGTACAATCAGATGCGGGCACTGCATCATCGCGAGCCGGGAACAGTCGGATACTGTCTACTCAATCCAGCGGTTCGTGCGGAAATCATTCCGGACGGGATTCATAGTGCAAAAGAAATGGTTGATTTTGCGTACCGGATGAAAGGAGCAAGCCGGTTGACCGTCATCACGGACGCGATGCGGGCAAAAGGCTTACCAGAAGGTCAGTATGAGCTCGGTGGCCAAGCGGTCGACGTAAAAGATGGAGCAGCGCGACTAGCGAGCGGAAATTTAGCCGGAAGTGTCCTGACGATGGATCAAGCGCTCCGGAATATTATTGCCTTTACAGGGTGTTCCCTTGAAGAAGCGGTACGGATGACTTCAATCAATCAGGCAGAAGAATTTGGTCTGACGAAAAAAGGGGTGCTCGAGATTGGTAAAGATGCTGATTTCGTTGTGTTAGATGAATCATTATTTGTCGAGCGGACGATTCATCGTGGAGCAGTCCATACATTTAAAAAATGAAGGGAGTCTATTTTTATGAAATGGATGATTGTCGAAAAGGCTGAAGAATTGGCACAAGTCACGTATCAACTTCTCAAAAATGAAATTCAACGGCAAGAGGAGGGGTTGACGATTGGGCTGGCGACAGGGAGTTCGCCTGTCGGCGTCTATGAAGAGTGGTGTCAAGATACATTAGACTGTTCGCACGTGACGACGGTCAATCTTGATGAATATGTCGGACTTAGTCCGACGCATCCGCAAAGTTATCACACGTTCATGAAGGAACATCTGTTTAATGCAGTTGCCTTCAAGAAATCATATCTTCCATTCGGAGATACGGAAGATGCCCATGCAGAAAGTGAACGTTATGAACACCTGGTTCGTAAGCTTGGTGTCGATCTTCAATTGCTTGGAATCGGTTCGAACGGACATATTGCCTTCAACGAACCCGGCACCTCATTTGACGCGACGACTCACGTAACGAAGTTGACAGAATCGACGCGTGAAGCGAATCAGCGGTTCTTCGAAAAGTTAGAAGATGTTCCGTCACATGCAATCACGATGGGGCTCGGTACGATCATGGAAGCGAAAAAAATCTTGCTCGTAGCCTCTAGTGCCAGAAAAGCAGAAGCCGTGCGCGATATGATGGAAGGTCCGGCGACGCCCGATTGTCCGGCGACGATTCTACAACGTCATGCTGACGTGATGATTGTCCTGGACGAGGAAGCTGCCGCCTTATTGTCTGAAGAAGCGAAACGTACTGGACGCGCAGCCTATACGAATTTTATCTAAATCAGGCGAGAATACGCCCACTTCTAAACGATCAGGGTGAAGCCCTAGTGAAAGTGGGAGATGAATCGCCACCCTCTCTTTCAGGTATATCCGTTGTAAGGAGGTGAACATCATGCCGACACACAAGGCCTACACATTCAGAATACACCCGACAAAAGAGCAGGAAATCCTGATTGCGAAGACGATCGGTTGTTCGCGCTTCGTCTTCAACCACTTCTTAGCGAAGTGGGATGAGACGTATAAAGCGACAGGTAAAGGACTATCCTTCGGGTCTTGTTCGAAAGAACTCCCGGTGTTGAAGCAGGCGTTCGACTGGCTGAAGGAAGTCGATAGCACGTCTGTGCAGACGAGCGTCAAACATCTTGCTGATGCCTTTGACCGCTTCTTCAAGAAACAGAACGAACGTCCTCGCTTCAAGTCGAAGAGCAATCCCGTTCAATCGTACAAGACGAACATTCAAGGGAAATCTCAACTTCCCGAAGTCTCTATAATCGGCAACAAGTTAAAACTCCCGAAGTTGAAATGGGTCCGTTTCTCTAATTCGAGGCAGGTCGTCGGACGCATCTTGAACGCGACCATCCGGCGTAACGCTTCAGGAAAATACTTCGTCTCCCTGCTCGTCGAGCAGGAGAGCAACGAAATGCCGAAGACGGGCTCATCCGTCGGCGTCGATGTCGGATTGAAGCACTTCGCCATCCTGTCGGACGGCACGGTGTACAAGAACGACCGTTACTTCCGTTCGCTTGAGAAAAAGCTGGCGCGCGAGCAACGCAAGCTTTCTCGTCGTCAACGGTTGGCCTTGGACAAGAACGGAAAACTTTCCGAGGCGAAGAACTATCAGAAGCAGAAGCGGGAGGTCGCCCGCATCCACGAGAAGATCGCCAACAAGCGAACCGACTTCCTGCACAAGGTATCGACCGAAATCGTCAAAAACCACGACGTCATCGGCATCGAGACCTTGCAGGTGAAGAACATGCAGAAGAATCGCAAGTTGAGCAAGTCCATCTCCGAGGTCAGTTGGTCGGAGTTCTTCCGCATGCTCGGATACAAGGCGGCATGGTACGGGAAGACCATCGTGAAAGTCGGCAAGACCTTCGCCTCCAGTCAACTGTGCTCCAGTTGCGGGCATCAACACAAAGACGTGAAACATCTTGGCTTGCGTGAATGGACATGCCCGAGTTGCGGGATCCATCACGACCGGGATGTGAACGCAGGATTGAATCTTAAACAAGAAGCTGAACGCCTCTTAGCTTCTTCAACCGTCGGGACGACGGGGTTAGCCTGATCAGGTTTCGACCGTGAGGTCGGATCACTCAGGAATCCTCCACCTCTAAGCGAAGCGTAGGTGGAGGTAGTTCAAAAAATGATTGACTACAGGAGGTACGTGATTCCGCTATGCGGTTTCCCGGACCTCTTTTTTCGCTAGGAGATACGATGTCTTTAGTGCATGGTGTTGCACGCGTCATAGTTTAATCGAATCGTAAATTGACATTTCAGTAAATGTAGGGATAATGGAGATTAGCGCACTTTACAGAAAATTTACGTGAAAATGAGGGCTTGAACATGCAAACGAGATCAGCAAGAAAGAGGCAACCGAGCGCTGGTAAGATGTTCATAAAAGTGATAGCAGCACTTTTATTACTTCTAACAGTGATTGGTTCTGGTTATGCTGGAGCGGTTTTTATAAAAACACAAGAAACTTTAGCAAAAACACAGATTACAATCCCCGGCTCAAAAGTGAGTTCGAAATATGATGATGTCCCGTCCGAATCCTTCTTGATTTTAGGAACCGATGAAACAAAAGCAAGTAAAGATCGGAATGAACCGGCACGTTCTGACGTCATGATTGTCGGTATCTTGAATAAAGAGTCGGAGCAACTCGTTTTAACGAGTATTCCGCGTGATTCACTCGTCAACATCGACTACTCGAACTATGATGTACCTTATGGAAAAACAGGGGTCGAACAAGATAAGATTACCCACGCGCATTATTTTGGTTCGATGGATCAATCGAACTCATACAACGGGATTAAGTTAGCGCGTGAGACAACGGAGAATCTTCTCGGGATTCAAATTGATCATGTCGTCAAAGTAAATTTCCAAGGATTCGTTCAATTGATTGATGCATTAAACGGTGTCGATCTTGACGTCCGTTATGCATTTAAAGAACAAGATTCTGCACGTAAGGCAGATACGATTACCGTGGAAAAAGGGATGCAGCACCTGACGGGAGAACAAGCACTCGCTTATGTTCGTAACCGACATGATGATCCACTCGGTGACATCGGTCGTGGACAAAAGCAAATGCAAGTCATCCAAGCCGTTGCAAAAGAAGCCGCAAGCTTCCGCTCACTCGGTGCATACCGTGATATTTTGAACGCAGTCGGAGATAATGTTGAGACAAACTTAGGTCCAAATGACTACACGCGCCTCGCGGACTACACGACAGCTTTACAAAATACGACGGAATACCAGCTTGCTGGAGAAGGCTATATCGGAATCAGTGGGAAATGGGAGTACCATCTGGATCCGAATCAATTAGAACTCGTCAAAAATAATTTAGCGCAAGCCATGCAGGGGCAAGAAGTTGCGCCGATTAAAGAGGAAACAGAGTTACCGGCGGAAACGGACCAAACGACAGAAACCGATTCGACGATTCAATAAGTGTAAGTTTGATTCTCGATAACGATTTAAAAGACCCTGCCGGCTTTTGCGGCAGGGTCTTTTAAACTGTAGGCAAACTCTTATGAAACGTAAAAATGTGATATCGAGAAGCAACAGTTCGCGCTTCCCTGTCTCGCCTCGTCTTCAAAGCGGCAATCTTCCGCGCCGCTACAGCAAAGCTGCAGGGTCGCGACCGATTGCTTTTCGCGGTTCTAAGCGATTCGAGACGAATCGCGGCGCTCTAAACCGTCTTCATGCCCGGCCTTCCGTCACGGTATTACCTAAAAAGCGTCATGTTTCGTTGACTCCTACGGGAAAAAGTGCGTTTTTAACGCACTTTCAGAGGCAGGCAAGACCCTGCTCGTTGGCCGTGAGGGCCAAGGAGTAACGGCTTGCGCCTCGCCCGAGGAAAGCAACGAAAAAAGACACTTTTATTTTCAGATATCACTTTGTCTACACGCTGAAAGACCCTGCCGGCTTTTGCGGCAGGGTCTTTTTGTGATATTAAACATTAGCGGCGGCGTTCCATTTCAACAGTAAACGTATAGCGATCGCCCCGATAAGCAGAAATGACATACTCGAACGGTTGATCCGTCGCGAGGAAAGTCAATTGTTCAACCGACAAGACGGGCGCAGCTGTCGTCAGTCCGAGATGTTGCGCTTCTTCTTTTGTCGCGAGGCGTGATTCGAACGTCTGGCTTGCACGACCGAGGTTGAGTCCGCTTGCTTCAGCAAAAGCATAGAGTGACGCCGTCGCAACATCCTGATTCAATCCAGGTAACAACTGTTCCGGAATATAGACGGTCTCGAGCGCAAGCGCTTGTTCATCAGCGATCCGGAGTCGCTTCAATTCATACACGGTCGCGCCTTCACGAATTCCGAGTTTATTGGCAATCGTCATTTCGGCAGCAATCATCTGATACGACAACAATTCGCTTGCAGGTTCGAGCCCTAAATGTTCCATTTCTTCCGAAAAGCTTGTCAGTCCAGATAATTGCATGACGATTTTTTTATTCGCAACGAATGTGCCGCGTCCTTTTTGACGAATCAAATAGCCGGCGTTGACAAGATTCGTGATGGCTTGGCGGACGGTCATCCGGCTAATTTGATGGGCTTCAGCAAATTCGCGTTCAGAAGGAATTAAATCGCCGGGTTGCAACACCCCGCCTTCGATTTGTTGTTTTAATGCAGCTTCAATTTGATAGTAGATGGGGAGTGGTGAATTTTTATTGATGTGCTGAATCACGGCATTTCGTCCCTTCGCGGTCGATAGTCTTTCATCTAGTGTACTAGGAAATGGACAAGTCGACAAACGATACTAGGCGAAATATGGCATAATAGCAAATGAATAGATTGAGAAAGGTGGGGTAGACATGCGACTGGAGCAAATTTATCCTGCGGTCCGAAAGTTCGTGACACGCGTGACGAATGTTAAAGAAGAACACGGATACTGGGTTGCTTTAGAAGAAAGTTATTTTTATCCGGAAAGTGGCGGACAGCCGGCGGATCGAGGGACATTAAACGATTTGAAGGTTCGTGACGTTCAACTTAAAGCCGGTATCGTGTGGCATCAAGTTGATCAAAAAATCGAAGGTACTGTTACGGGCGTCATCGATGACGCCGTCCGGACGGATCATGCGGCACAACATACGGCGCAACACGTAATCTCAGCGATTTTGCAGGACGAGTTCAATATCAAGACATTAAGTTTTCGGACGGGCTCTGAAGAATCGACACTAGATATTGAAGCAGGTGAATGGAATGATGCCTTGCAAGCGCGTCTTGAAAAAAGATTGCGCCACGTCATTACATCGGCGTTACCGATTACGGCGAACGAGTACGACGAGGCGGCGGCACTCGCACTGCCTTTACGTAAAACACCCCAAGTGACAGGAAAGATTCGTGTCGTCCAAATCGGTGAACTGGACTATAGCGCCTGTGGAGGAACACACCTCGAATCGACAGCTGATTTAGAATTGATTATCTTGACAGGGCAGGAGCGGGTTCGGGGGAATATTCGACTGATGTACGTCGCGAAAGGGCGCGCATTTGAGTTGTTAACGAAGGAAAGACGTGCCTTGCGTGAAGCCGCTCAATTGTTATCGGCTAAAAAAGAGCAGCTGCCGCAAGCCGTCGAAGAATTAAAACAAGATGTCGTTCGCTTGAATCGGATGATTGAAACAGTTCAAGCCGCACATGTCCGTACGGAACTCAATAAACTACTGGCGTCGACGGAGGATTGGATTTTCGTAAACCATGCTGACGAGGCATTGCCATTCTCTGAAAGACTAGTCAAAGCGATTGCGGAAGCAGGACGTCTCGGACTCATTTGGAACGAATCAGCTAAAAAATTATTGATGCAAGGATCAAGTCCGGTCCACCTCGGGAAATTTGCCAAAGTCCATTTGAAGACGTTCAATGGACGTGGTGGTGGTAGCGAGCACGTCGCACAGGCGATGTTCAACACGCATGAGGATGCAGTTGCTTACATAGAACGATTGAAGGAGGAACAAGTAACATGACAGTGATTCAAGTAAAAACAGCAGAGCAGCACCAAGCAGTCCGAATGATTCGCGAACGGGTCTTCGTCGAAGAACAAGGGGTTCCTCGTAATCTTGAATATGATACCCATGACGAAACAGCGATTCACTTGCTTGTCCTTGACGAACAAAATCGCCCTGTCGCGACAGGACGGACACGTCCCTACGACGATCAACGGATGAAGGTCGAACGTGTTGCGACGCTAGCTGCGACACGTGGGAAAGGCTACGGCGGTGAGCTGATGCGAGCAATGGAACGCGTGGCGAGACGAGAGGGTCGGAGCATCTTGACGCTTGGTGCTCAAGTTCAAGCGATTCCTTTTTATCAAGGCTTAGGATACAACATCATGTCCGACGAATTTGATGATGCCGGCATCCCACACCGAACGATGGAAAAGAAAGTTTAATTGAGAAATTTTAAAGAAATCCTGTAAAAAGGGTTTCTTTTTTTGAAATTCTATGTATATATATAATTAATAATGAATTTTTATACAGACAGATGAATTCGAAATCAGGGAGGAATTAATAATGACGAAACAAAAATTAATTTTAGCGTATTCTGGGGGACTTGATACATCGGTGGCAATCAAATGGTTGAGTAAGGATTATGATGTCGTCGCTTTATGTATGGACGTCGGCGAAGGAAAAGATTTGACTGTCATCAAAGAAAAAGCGTTGCTCGTCGGAGCCGTCGAATCGATTGTTCTTGATGTCAAAGAAGAATTCGCAAATGAATTCGTCTTACCAGCACTTCAATACGGCGCCCACTACGAAGGCGCGTATCCACTGATTTCGGCACTGTCTCGCCCGCTGATTGCTGAAAAGCTCGTCGAAGTTGCGCATCAACATGGCGCAACGGCCGTTGCACATGGTTGTACAGGAAAAGGAAATGACCAAGTCCGGTTTGAAGTTTCGGTCGCAGCACTCGATCCTTCACTGGAAGTCATCGCCCCTGTACGGGAATGGAAATGGTCACGTGAAGAGGAAATCGCTTATGCAAAAGACAACAATGTCCCGATTCCAATCAATCTCGACAGCCCATATTCAATCGATATGAACCTTTGGGGACGGAGTAACGAATGTGGTGTCCTTGAAAACCCTTGGACAGAACCGCCGCAAGATGCTTATGCACTGACGGTCGCACCGGAAGAAGCACCGGATCAAGCAGAAGAAGTCATTATCGGTTTTGAAGCGGGTGTTCCGACTTCAATCAACGGAACAGTCTACCCACTGGCGAAGTTGATTACAGAACTCAACATCATCGCCGGAGCACATGGTGTCGGACGGATTGACCACGTCGAGAACCGTCTCGTCGGAATCAAATCGCGGGAAGTGTATGAATGCCCGGGAGCAACGGTCTTGCTAAAAGCCCATGCCGCACTCGAGACCATCACATTGACGAAAGACGTCGCTCACTTCAAACCGATTTTAAGTCAACAATATGCAGAAACAATCTACAACGGTTTGTTCCACGCACCGTTAACGAAAGGTCTGAAAGCATTCTTAAAAGCGACGCAACAAGACGTCACGGGCGAAGTACGGGTCAAACTCTACAAAGGGAATGCGACGGTCACAGGACGTCAGTCACCGGTGTCACTTTATGACGAGAAGCTTGCGACGTATACGAAAGAAGATGCGTTCGATCATGAAGCAGCGAAAGGATTCATTAAATTGCACGGTCTTGCGATTGCGACACACGCAAGTGTTCATCGGCAGGAAGGCGTGACAAAATGACGAAACTTTGGGGCGGACGGTTTACAGAAGGGGCTTCCGCTCAGGCTGAAGCGTTTGGGGCATCGATTTCATTCGACCAAAAGCTTGCGGCAGTTGATTTAGAAGGAAGTCTCGCCCATGCCAATATGTTGTATCAACAAGGTATCCTAGAAGAGACGGAATGGAAAAAAATCGAAGCGGGTCTCAAGACGTTACAAGCTTCGATTGGAACACATGTCTATTCGCTTGCTGACGAAGACATCCACATGAATCTCGAACGGTTGCTGACGGAACAAATCGGACCGGTCGCAGGGAAGTTGCATACAGCGAGAAGTCGGAATGACCAGGTTGCGACGGATTTACATTTGTGGATGGAACAACATGTGGTTGATTTAATCGAAAGCCTACGCAACTTGCAGACGGTGATTACGGAACAGGCGGATGTACACATCGAAACCGTCATGCCGGGGTATACCCACTTACAGCGGGCACAACCGATTTCACTTGCACACCATCTACTCGCGTATTTTTGGATGTTCGACCGTGACGTAGATCGTCTGACAGATAATTTGAAACGGATTCGGATTTCGCCGCTCGGTGCTGGGGCACTCGCCGGGACGACATTCCCGATTGACCGTTTCAAGTCAGCGGAACTGCTCGGATTTGAGCACGTCTATCCGAACAGCCTCGATGCTGTATCGGACCGTGACTTCGTCATTGAATATCTCGGGATTGCTTCGACGGTCATGATGCACCTCTCACGCTTTTGTGAAGAAATCATCATCTGGGCGTCGCAAGAATTTTCATTCATCGAATTGTCAGATGCATTTTCAACGGGTTCGAGCATGATGCCACAAAAGAAAAACCCGGACTTCGCTGAATTGATTCGCGGAAAAACAGGGCGTGTCTATGGAAACCTGATGGGGTTCCTGACGACGATGAAAGCATTACCGCTCGCTTACAATAAAGACATGCAAGAAGATAAAGAAGGTGTCTTCGATACGGCAGATACCGTTTTACAATCCGTTCAAATCTTTACGGGAATGCTCGAATCAGCAACGTTTAAGACAGAAGCGCTCAAGAAGGCGACAATGCAAGACTTCTCGAATGCGACGGAACTAGCAGATTATCTCGTCACAAAAGGTGTTCCTTTCCGGGAAGCGCATGAAATCGTCGGAAAAGCGGTCCTCCATTGTGTTCAGACGAATTGTTTCTTAAAAGATTTAACGCTTGAAACGTATCAAACGTTCCACTCCGTCATCGCGGAAGATGTTTATCCGCTCCTCGACCCGGTGCAAGCAGTAGCAAGAAGAGGAAGTTACGGCGGGACAGGTTTTGCTGCTGTTTCTGTACAACTCGATCAAGCGAAGAAAAAACTCGCGGATTAACGGAAAAATGAAAAAATTTTAGCAAATGACTGGATTTAACAAAAAATGTTTGCTATAACTGTAACTAACAACCGACAGATAGAGGCGCGGATGACATCAGTAACATCATTTATTGAAGCGAGCATGCTGAGTGATGTGAAAGGGGAAATCCGCCGAAGTGAATGAGAAAGATGCTTCTTCTCATTTGCTGGTACAACGGTTAAGATCCGTTGTACTGCCGAAACCGATGTTTCGGAGCGCTATCTTACGTAAAAGAACGAAAGACTTTGTCTTCGTTTGTCCGATCGTGATAACGACGGGCCGTAGGAACGCTCCTACCGGCCCGTCGTTTTTTTCTGTTTCGGGACAAAGGAGATAGGATTGTGACAACTGTACTTAAATTTGGTGGTAGCTCGGTCGCGACTGTCGAACAGATTCAGTCAATTGCGAATTATTTAAAAAATCGGACAGAACAAGGTGAAAAATTAGTGGTCGTCGTCTCTGCGATGGGGAAGATGACAGACTCGCTCATCGCACAAGCGCAAGCAATCACGGATCGTCCTGAACGACGTGAACTCGATCGATTGCTCGCAATCGGCGAAGAACAAACGATTTCGTTACTCAGCATCGCCTTAAATTCCGTCGGAGTAAAAGCCTTATCACAAACAGGTGCGCAGGCAGGAATCAGCACGATGGGGGTTCATACGAAAAGTAAGATTAAACAAATTGACGGGGACTTGTTACGAAAGAAACTCGAAACCTATGATGTCGTCATCGTCGCCGGATTCCAAGGTGTCAACGAGCTCGGGGATGTTACGACACTCGGTCGTGGTGGATCAGACACAACGGCTGTCGCCTTAGCGGCCGTCCTTGATAAGCGCTGTGAAATCTATACAGATGTCGACGGTGTCTATACGGCGGATCCGCGGATTCATCAAGCGGCACAGCCGATTCCACAAATTTCATATGATGAAATGATGGAAATGAGTGCACTGGGATCGAAGGTCATGGAGATGCGCAGCGTCGAACTCGGGAAAAAATACGGCGTGCATATCTTTGTTGGGAAAACACTTGAATCGGAAAGAGGGACTTGGATCATGGAGGCAACAGAAACGATGGAACAAAAAGCAGTCACGAGCGTCAGTGTAACGAAAAATGTTTTGACGGTTTCAATCAAACACGTTCCACAAACCAATTCAGCAGTCGCCGACATTTTTGAATTGTTATCGAATCGCCATGTCAATATCGACATGATCAGTCAAACGACCTTTGATAGTGACGTGTTCCTCTCGTTCTCTTGTCCACTCGATGAAGAAGAGTTTCTCGAAGAGGCACTGAAAGATATCATCGATCGTTTTCCGACCGTTAAAGTCGATCGTCATAACGAGCATGCCAAGTTATCGGTCGTCGGAATCGGAATGCGTGACGCAACGGGCGTCGCATCAAAATTATTTGCGACGTTCCGTGCCGAGAACATCACGTTTTATCAAGTCACGACATCAGAAATCAGTATCTCGTATACAATCGCACAAGCAGATATCGAACGAACGGTCGCGGCGATCGCGAACGCGTTTAGCCTGTAAGGAGGAATGAACATGTACCACGTAGCAGTCATCGGTGCGACAGGCGCCGTCGGACAAAAGATGTTACAAGTCTTGAAGGAACTCGATTTTCCAGTCGGTCAACTGTCGGCGTATGCTTCAGAACGATCAGCAGGAAAAGTCGTTTCGTTTAATGGAACGGACGTGACGATTACAGCTTTATCGGAAGACATCATCCATCACGGGATCGACGTCGCATTATTCGCAGCCGGTGGAGCAATCAGTGAACAGTATGCCCCCTTGCTGGCAGAACACGGAACACTTGTCGTCGATAATTCAAGTGCTTTCCGGATGCAAGAGACGATTCCGCTCGTCGTACCAGAAGTCAATCCGGAAGCGGTCAGCAGCACCGACCGACTGATCGCTAATCCGAACTGCTCGACGATTCAATCCGTCGTTGCCCTGGCACCACTCAAACACTTAGGTTTTGAACGAATCACGTATACGACGTATCAAGCAGTCTCCGGTTCCGGTCAAAAAGGAATTGAGGACTTGGCGCGAGGCAGCCGCGGTGAAGAACCGGTCAACTATCCGCACCCGATCCATGATAATATCTTGCCGCATATCGATGTCTTCTTAGAAGACGGGTACACGAAAGAAGAGCAAAAAATGATTGACGAGACACGGAAGATTTTTAACCAACCGAACTTACCGGTCAGTGCGACGTGTGTCCGTGTTCCCGTCACAAATTCGCATTCGGTTGCAATCAACGTGACGTTTTCAAACGAGACGACGGTCGAAGCGATTCGCACAGCACTTGCTGACGCGCCAGGCGTCGTACTGGTTGATGATGTTTCGCGAAATCAGTACCCGATGCCGCTTGATGCAAGCGGGACGGACGAAGTGTACGTCGGGCGGATTCGTCAAGATCAAACGCTCGCGAACACATTCCATCTGTGGTGTGTCGCGGATAACATTCGAAAAGGCGCGGCGTCAAATGCAGTCCAGGTCGCGCGTCATGCTTTAGAAAACGGCATCCATTCTTAATCATACTAAGGAGGAATTTAACATGTTCAAAGGAGCAGGAACAGCACTAGCGACACCGTTCAATTCAGCAGGTGAACTCGACTTAGTCGTTTTTGAACAGTTGATTGAACAGCAACTTGCAGCCAATATCCAAGCGCTCGTCGTCGCCGGGACGACAGGTGAAGGATCGACGCTTTCGAGCGAAGAGTTCGAAACGTTACTTGAGACAGCAGTCCGTGTCACGGCAGGTCGTGTTCCGGTCATTGCCGGTACGGGAACGAACAATACGGCACAGACGATTGAAAAAACGAAAACGGCTCAGCGGCTCGGAGCGGATGCAGCGATGCTCGTGACACCGTATTACAATAAAACGTCACAAGCCGGTTTGATTGCTCACTTTACCGCAGTCGCGGATGCTGTCGAATTACCCATCATGTTATACAACGTACCTTCACGGACGGGTGTCGCGATTGCAGTTGAGACAGCTGTAACACTCGCGGAGCATCCGAACATTCAAGCATTCAAAGAAGCGAGCGGGGATGTCAGTTTCATGGGTGAATTGATGACGGCACTCCCCGAAGGTTTTGCAGTCTTCTGTGGCAACGACGATCAAATCCTGCCGTACATGGCATGGGGAGCACAAGGTGTCATCTCGGTCCTGTCGAACCCGTACCCGGCAGAAACACAAGCGCTTGCTGAAGCCGTGCTCGCAAACGACTTAGTGACGGCACGACGCATTCAAAGTGATTTAATGCCTGTCATCGCAGCCATCTTTAGTGACGTCAACCCGATTCCTGTTAAAGCAGCACTCGAAGAAGTCGGGTTTGCAGTCGGTGCACCACGCTTGCCGCTCGTTCGCCAATCCGAAGCCGGGCATGCACACTTACTCGAGACGATGCGTGCTTATAAAGGAGTGGTTCGATGAAGCTTGCCATTCATGGATATGGTGCGACAGGGCATTATGTCGAGGAATTGGCACCCGCTGAAGTTGTCGCCGTTATCGATCAGACGAAGTCAGCGGAGAAAATTCCTTCGTATCAAACGGTGTCCGAGCTAACAGAAGAAGTCGATGCCATCATCGATTTCTCTCACCCGAGCTTGTTGCCGGATTTACTGGCGTATGGCCTCAAAACGAAAACACCGCTCGTCATCGCGACGACCGGATTTTCGGAAGCGGAGTTACAAACGATAAAAGACGCTTCGACTGAAATTCCAATTTTTCAGTCGTACAACATGTCGTTCGGGATCGCGATGATGCAGCAATTGTTACAGGTGCTCGTACCACTCGCCAGTTCGTTCGATATCGAACTATTAGAAAAGCACCACAATCAAAAGGTCGATGCACCAAGCGGGACGGCAGAACTCTTATTGCGGACGATTCAAGAACTCCGTGACGTCCAGCCGGTCTATGAACGTGAATCGACACGGGAAAAACGCCAAGCGTCTGAGATCGGCATGCACTCGATGCGTGGTGGAACAATTTTCGGTGAACATGAAGTGTTGTTCGCCGGGGTCGATGAATTGATTGAAATCAAGCACACGGCATTATCAAAAAAAGTATTTGCTTCAGGTGCGATTAAAGCAGCCGAAGCACTCATTCAAAAATCGGCGGGACTCTACACGTTAGAGACGCTCTACTCACAGGAGGATTCACATGTTACTAACTGATGCTTACGAAATTGCGAAATTCATTAAAGATGCTAAAAAACAGACACCGGTCAAACTTTACGTCAATGGCGATTTAGCGGGCTTGACGATTGAAGGGGCGACAGCTTTCGGATCGGATGAATCAAAAATTTTCTTTGCAGATGCAGGACTTGCTGCGACTTTCTTAGAAAAGTATTCAGACCGAATCACGGACGTCCACGTCGAATACGATCGTCGGAACAGTGCTGTACCGATGCTTGACACACGTCACTTGAATGCGCGAATCGAACCGGGTTCGTGGATTCGGGATCATGTCGTCATCGGCGATAACGCCGTCATCATGATGGGTGCAATCATCAATATCGGTGCATCGATCGGAGATGGTACAATGATTGATATGAACGCCGTCGTCGGAGCACGTGGCACGATTGGGAAAAACGTTCATGTCGGCGCAGGTGCCGTGGTCGCAGGTGTCCTTGAGCCACCTTCAAAAACACCGGTCATCATCGAAGATGGTGTCTTGATCGGAGCGAACGCCGTCATCTTGGAAGGCGTCCGTGTCGGAAAAGATGCAGTCGTTGCAGCAGGCAGTGTCGTCACAGAAGACGTCCCTGCAGGTAGCGTCGTTGCTGGAACACCAGCACGCGTCATCAAACAGAAAGACGAAAAAACAGCAGAGAAGACGCAACTAGTGGATGATTTACGTTCACTCTGATTGACGTCGAAGAGGAGGAAAACACATGGCAGTGGATACACAGTATGGTGAAGCGATTTGGTTAGACGGGATTTTTCATGATCCAAAAGAAGCGAATACGAGCGTCATGTCACACGCGATTCATTACGGAAGTGGTTTTTTCGAAGGGATTCGTGCTTACGCGACGCCTGACGGTCCGGCAATTTTTCAATTGACGGAACACATCGAACGTCTCTTCCGGAGTTGCGCGTTCTATCACGTCACGATTCCATATACAGTGGAAGAACTTGTCCAGGCAACGATTGATCTCGTTGCGAAAAATGGCTTTGAGTCTTGTTACATCCGTCCATTCGTTTTCCTCGGTACACCGTGGCAAGCCTTGATGGCAAAAGATACGACGGTTCACGTCGGCATCTCATGTTGGGAACTTGGTGAATACTTCGATAAAGGTGTCGGCATTCGTGCGAAAGTCGCCTCTTACCGTCGGGTATCGTCAACGATGATGCCGATGCAAGCGAAAGCCGCTGCGAACTATATGAACTCACAACTCTTAAAAGGCGAAGCCCTTCGTGATGGATTTGACGAAGCAATCGCACTCGATATGAACGGTAATGTCAGTGAGGCAAGTGTCGCGAACTTATTCATGTTGAAAAACGGGACAATCTACACGCCGTCACTAGACTGTTCTGTCCTTGACGGCATCACGCGTCAAGTCATCATGCGCCTCGCGCAAGATCAAGGGTACCCGGTCGTCGAACGTCATATCGGGCGTGACGAGCTGTATGTCGCAGACGAGATTTTCTTAACAGGGACAGCGGCAGAAATCACGAGTGTTGGTGAAATCGACCATATTACAATCAACGGCGGAACACGGGCTGTCGCGGATGAATTACTCGAGCTTTACCGACAAACGGTCTCAGGACAACTCCCGCAATATGCAGACTGGTTGACACACGTCACACCAGCGGTAGCTGAATGAATACACGTACACGCGTAACAATCGATCGGGAAGCGGTGCGACAAAATGTCGCATCGGTCTTCGCTCGATCGCAAAAACAGATTTTCGCCGTGGTGAAGAATAATGCCTATAACTTAGGTATGCTTGAAATGGTCGGGACATTGATGGAAGCGGGCGTGCATCATTTCGCTGTCGCTGAAGTTTATGAGGCAATTGAAATTAAAACGAATTTTCCAGACAGTTATGTCTTAGCGATGAATCCAGCGACTCAGTTCGAGGCGGCTCGAGACTATGGCATCGCGCTTGGAATCCCGTCGGTAGATTGGTTGAAGCGGTATCAAGCAGACCTTTCGAACATCGAACTCCATTTAAAGGTCAATGTCGGGATGAACCGTTTTGGTGTCAGTTCACTTGAAGAAGCGCAAGCAGTCCTTGAAGTAGTGCAGGAGCAACAGCTCTGTTTGACAGGGCTATATACACATTTTCCGCTCGCAGACGAGCCGGGAGCGGACCATGATGGACAAGTCGAGCGTTTCTTAGCGATTGCGAACGTCGTCCAGACACAACATGAATTTACGTACATGCATGCTGAAAATAGTGCGACGATCGTCAAACATGACGAGCGCCTCGCCTTTTGTAACTATGTTCGTCCCGGTATCTTTTTGTTCGGTTATTCACCGATTGAAAAGATGGACTGGTTAGTCCCTACATTACGGATGACGACAGAAGTCGTTGAAATCCGTGAAGTTGGGGCGGACGAACACGTCGGATACGGTACGTCTTACACGACGGATCAACCGCTTCGTGTCGCCGTCTTACCGGTCGGTTATGGTGATGGTGTCGTCCGAGGGCGGTCCGCTTTACCTGTATTGATTCACGGGAAACCGTATTCAATCATTAGTAAATTATTCATGAGCCATACGTTCGTTGCCGTTGATTCGACAGTCGAAGTCGGGGATGAAGTCGTCTTGTACGGGGACGGAATTGAAATCGACGACATCACACGGACGGGAACGGCAAATAATTCGGAACAGATGTGTGCACGCTCATGGCGATTGGCACACCGTTATCTATAAGGAGGAACTATTTATGTACGGAAGCTCGTATTTGACGGAACAAGACAACACGCTTCAAATCGATGGTGTCGCAGCAACAGATTTAGCAGCACAATATGGAACACCCCTTTACGTGATGGCAGAGCGTGAACTGACAGACCGTTTAGCGACCGTACGAGATGGTTTCTTAACGAAATATCCGAATACGTATGCTTCCTTTGCTTCAAAAGCGTTGACGATTGGTGCCGTCTATCAGCAAGTCGTACGTCACGGACTCGGAATCGATGTCGTGACGGGGGGCGAGCTTTACATCGCGCGTCAAGCGGGCGTACCGGCAGAACGGATCTATTTCCACGGCTCGAACAAATCGACGCAGGATTTACGGTATGCCGTCGAAGAAGGCGTCGGAAAAATCGTCATCGACCATTACGGTGAGATTGCACAGCTCGAACAAATTGCAGCAGATGCTTGTCAGACGGTAAACGTATTGATTCGAATCGTCCCCCAGGTCATCGGTGGGGCACATACTAAAATTCAGACGGGCGGCGTTGATACGAAATTTGGATTCTCGACCCATGATGAATCGTATCTTGAAGCCGTTCGGGCAATCTTAGCGTCGGAACATCTTGTCCTGCTCGGTATTCATTGTCACGTTGGATCACAAATCCAAGATCTTTCGTTGTTCGAGCGGACGGCGCGGACGATGATGGGGTTTGTCGAAACGATTCGTCAAGAAACGGAATTCACGGCGAGCGAAGTCAACGTCGGCGGTGGATTCGGGATTGCGTATACGAAAGACGATGTCCCGCTTGATTTTGAACAGACGATGGAGCATGTCATGGCAATCATCGAGGAAGAGTCGACACGACTTGGAATCGAACGTCCACGGATTGGGATTGAACCAGGGCGGTGGGTTGTCGCGAATGCCGGGACGACACTCTATACGGTCGGGGCGATTAAAGAAGTCCAAGGGGTTCGGACGTATCTGTCTGTTGATGGCGGCATGGCAGACAATATCCGTCCTGCGCTGTACGGTGCAGTCTACGAAACAGTCATCGCCAATCGGGTGACAGGAACGCTGCGCGAAGTGACGGTCGTTGGTGCTGCTTGCGAATCCGGCGATTTAGTCGCAGAAAAAGCGCAATTGGCGGAACCGGCTAGCGGGGATACGCTGGCGGTCTTCGGGACGGGCGCCTATAATTTCTCGATGGCGAGCAACTACAATCAATTTTTACGTCCGGCAGTCGTCTTCGTCAATCAAGGGGAAGCGCGGGAAGTCGTCCGACGCCAAACATATGCGGATCTCGTTACGTGTGATCTCGGTCTAGAAAACGTACGATCTTAATAAACAGCAAGCCTTCCCCGTCGACCGAAACGAGGAAGGCTTGCTGTTTTAAATTTCAGGAAACAGGTTTATCTGCCGAAAGATGGTGTTTCGAAACGTTTTGAGGGAACATCAAGTCAAATTATTTGGATGGGATGACCAATACTTGTCCGATTGAAATCAAGCTGACATTCGTAATCTTATTCGCTGCTGCGAGCGAGCTGACTGTCACATTGTACTTACGGGCAATCGCATAAAGCGTATCTCCACTTTTGACGGTATAAGAAGTCGTTGTTGGGGGAGGTGTTGTTGACGTACCGGGAATTTTCAACACTTGACCAACAGAAATCAAATTGAGGTTAGTGATGTTGTTTGCTGAAGCGAGTGCACTGACGGAAACGTCGTACTTCCGAGCGATAGAATAGAGTGTATCCCCGCTTTTGACGGTATAAGAAGTCGTTGAGCTTGGGGGAGGTGTCGTCGACGTACCGGGAATCGTCAAGATTTGTCCGACAGAAATCAGGTTAAAGTTGGTGATGTTATTTGCTTTAGCTAAAGCGCTGACAGAAATGTTATAGAGGTTTGCGATTTTATAGAGCGTATCGCCAGACTTGACGGTATACGTTTTACTACCTGAAGTCGGGAGTTGCAGTAATTCAGAAACCGTAACGAACGTATACCCTTTAGCTTTCAGTTGCGTAATCATTGAAGGAAGGGCGGTTGGGGTTCCGGATGCACCGGCACCCGTATGCATTAAGACAATCGATCCCGGAACGATGTTCGGAATGACGCGGTTCAAGATTGCGGTAGAACTGATTCCTTTCCAGTCCGTCGTATCGATGTTCCATTGAATCGTTTTCGTGTAACCTGCATTACCGACGGCTGCTAAAACAGCACTGTTGCTTGCACCAAATGGAGCCCGGAAAATTGGTTTTGTTGTCTGTCCCGTTAATGAGTTAAGCAGACTTTCCGTCCGTGTCAATTCACTTGTCATCTGACTTGCAGACAAAGTCGTAAAATCGGGGTGACTGTAGGAGTGATTTCCAATTTGATGCGTCGGTGTTGCATTCGCGATATTTTTGATCGACTGTGGGTGATTCGCGGCACCGGCACCGGTCAGGAAGAAGGTTGCTTTGACATTGTTACTTTTTAAGATACTGAGAATTTTACCGATGTTTGTACCATCCGCCCCGTCATCGAACGTCAATGCCACCACTTTGTTCGTTGTCGAACCTTTCGTGATGAATGTTGAGCTAGCTGCTTCGACTGGTAGCTGATAACTGGATAATGGAATGAACATCAGTAACAAGACAACAAGTAACCGAAGCCATTTTTTTCGCATTATGATTTCCTCCTTTTCAGTCCGCTGACACTTCCGCAAACGCTTTACTTATCATTACCCTTTTTTAACAAAAAAACAGAACAATTCCCGTTTATTTCGAGATTTAAACAAAAAAACGAAAAATATTGTTTGAATTCAAAAAAAATAGGGAAAACATAATATATGGAAATAGTAAAAGGAGTGAAATATGGATGATCGAATTTAAAAATGTCGGGAAGCAATTTAAGGACAATGTTGTCTTAAAAGGCTTAACGCTAGAAATCAAAGCGGGTGAACTCGTTGTATTCATCGGTCCGAGTGGCTGTGGAAAAACAACATCGCTCAAGATGATCAACCGTTTGATTGAGCCCTCTTCAGGAACGATTTTAGTGAATGGGAAGGACATCATGAAGACGGATACGATTGAACTGAGACGCCATATGGGCTACGTCATTCAACAAACCGGTCTATTCCCACACATGACCGTTCGTGAAAATATTCAATTGATTGCCGGTCTTGAAGGAAAAGATCACGATCAAATGGATCAACGGACAGAAGAACTTCTCCAAATGGTCGGCCTCGACCCGAAACAATTCATTGACCGTTACCCAAGCGAACTCAGTGGTGGACAACAACAACGTGTCGGTTTTGCCCGTGCATTGATGAATGATCCAGATGTTATTTTAATGGACGAACCGTTTAGTGCGCTCGACCCCGTTACCCGCAACGACCTCCAAGAAGAATTATTTAATCTCCAAGAAGAAGTAAAGAAAACTATCGTATTCGTCACCCATGATATGGATGAAGCGATCAAGCTAGCCGATCGGATATGTATCATGCGTGATGGGGAAATTGTTCAATTTGATACACCCGAAGAAATTTTACGACATCCAAAAGATGAATATGTTGAATCATTCATTGGAAAAAATAAAATTTGGAGTAGTCCGGCGTTCATTAAAGCAGAAGATATCATGATTGAAGATCCCGTCTCAATCAGTGGTAAGCGGACGTTGCTGCAAGGGATAGAAATCATGCGTGGACGAAAAGTGGATAGCCTGCTGATTACAGATCGTGATCGTACATTACAGGGAATCGTTAAATTGAAAAACATCCAAACGGTTTCAGATAAGAGTCAACGAATTGAAGAAATCATGGAAGGTGAACTTGTTGCCGTCGATGAACAGGATTCACTGCTTGATGTATTAGAAGTAATGAACCATGAAGAAACAGGTTATTTACCTGTAACGAACAAAGCCGGTCAATTACGCGGCTTGATTACACGAAGTAGCTTGCTTTCCGTCTTGAGTGAGCAGTTCATTCAGGAGGAGGAAGTGCAATGAGTGGATTTTTTGACTATGTAAAAAATAACACTGATCAAATCTGGAACTTATTACTTGAACACTTACAGCTGACCGTATTTGCGGTCGTCATCGCAGTTATCTTAGGGATTCCGCTCGGTATTTTAATTACGCGTTATCAACGGTTCGCTAAACCAGTCCTCGCCTTGACGAGTGTCGTTCAGGCGGTTCCGAGTCTCGCGTTACTTGGTTTCTTGATTCCGTTCATCGGGATCGGCTCGACACCGGCGATTATCATGGTCGTCTTGTATTCATTACTCCCGATTGTCAAAAATACGTACACAGGTTTATCAAGTATTCCGGGAGATATGTTGGAAGCTGCAAAAGGGATTGGACTGACCGAACGACAAGTTTTAGGAAAGGTTCAAATTCCGCTTGCCCTACCGATCATGATGGCCGGAATTCGGATTTCTGCCGTTACAGCAGTTGGATTGATGACGATTTCTGCGTTCATCGGTGCCGGTGGACTTGGTTATCTTGTCTTCTCCGGTATTCAAACCGTTGATAACAATCAGATTTTAGCCGGTGCGATTCCAGCAGGTATTTTAGCGCTTGCGATTGACTTCATCGTCAGCCGGATTGAATATTCGGTCGCACCAAACGGAATTAAGCTGGCAGACGGACGGGTCAAAAATCGGACACGTAAACGTCGCAAAGCGATGTCGGCTGGTAAGAAAATCGCAATTGCGAGTATCGTCGTTTTATTAATTGGTGGAACGGTTGCGTATTCGTTCTTGAAGCCGGATAAAATCGTCATCGGTTCAAAGAACTTTACGGAACAATTGATTTTAGGGAACATGTTGGCTGATTTAATCGAAGATAAGACCGACTTAGAAGTTGAACGTCAATTAAACCTCGGTGGTACAAAAGTTGCCTATGGTGCGCTTGAGACTGGAGAAATTGACGCGTATGTAGACTATACGGGGACGCTTCTGATCGATGTACTCAAACAAGAAGTAGAAACGGATCCAGAAGTCGTGTATGAAAAAGTTAAAAAAATGATTCCAGCGAAAAGTCAGGTCGATGTCCTCGATCCGATTGGTTTCAATAACACGTACGCATTAGCGATGACAAAAGAAGACATCGAAAAATATGATTTGAAAACAGTCTCTGATATGGCTGCTGTCAGTAATCGTCTGATTCTTGGTTCAACAATTGAGTTCGCGAATCGTGAAGACGGATACCTTGGCTTGAAAGAGAAATATCCGGACATGAAATTCAAAGATGTCCAGCCTGTTGATGGTGGGCTTCGTTATACGGCATTGACGAATGGAAAAACGAACGTCATCGATAGTTTTTCGACAGATGGATTGTTGAAGAAATTTGATTTGACGGTCCTTGAGGATGATAAAGAATTCTTCCCACCGTATTACGCGGTCCCAATCGTTCGTCAAGAAACGTTGGATGAACATCCAGAATTAAAAGAAGTTCTCAATATGTTAAAAGATAAAATCACGGATGAGAAGATGCAAGAATTGAACTTTAAGGCTGACGTCGAAAAAGAACGACCAGAAGATGTCGCACGTGAGTTCTTGATTGAAGAAGGTATGATTAAAAAATAATAAAAAGAGAGCCGAGGCGGGAATCCGCTTCGGCTCTTTATATGCGCGCTGACGCGCTATATCGTTTTGGAAAATAAGATCATTATTTTTTGATTCGACTAGCGAGCCAAGCGCGAACGGTGTTTTGCTGAATCATACACGTTCTTCCTCTCTTGGTTGAGTTGTTCCTGAACTCAAAGATTTTTGCTCGGCATCATTAACAATACGCTGTTGGACTTCAATCGTCAACCAATCTGCTTCGTGTTCAGGTAATGTAGGAAGACCATAACTTGGATTGCTCGTCGACAAAAATAAATCAGACATCAATCGCTCTGCGAATAATGGAATCATCTCATATCCCCCTCAATCTCGATTCATGTGCTACACCTTTAGTGTACGCGCAACATGTAAACGAACGAGAGGGGAAATGTTAAAAACAGGTGAATATTGTAAGTGTTTTCACAAGGCTGTCATATCTTCAGATAAAGGTACACAATCAGCAGCGTACTGTTGTCCGCGCTTGATATATTTTTTGACAGTCCGCTCCATGATGAACCGGTCGTGATCATTGATTTCGCGAATGACTTTTGCAGGGACGCCCATGACGAGCGAATTCGGAGGGACGACCATTTTAGGTGGAACGAGGCTACCGGCAGCGACGAACGAACCGGTTCCGATTTCTGCTTCGTCTAAAATTGTGGCTGACATGCCGATTAATGCGCCTTTTCGAATGATGCCTCCGTGAATCATGGCCATATGTCCAATCGTGACATCATCTTCGATAATCGTTGAGTATTCCTCATATTGATGAATCATCGAACCATCTTGAATGTTAACCCGCTCCCCGATTGAGATGAGCCCTTCATCCCCGCGGATGACGGTGTTGAACCAGACACTTGAATCTTTCCCGATCTCGACTTCACCGATGACTTTTGCACCGTCTGCGATATATACGCTTGGATCGACCTTTGGAATTAAGTTTCCGACGCGATACTTCATGATTGCTTGTCCTCACTTTCGATTAAGAATTACCTCTTTTATCTTGAACTCCCGAAAAATAAATTGCAACTGCTTACAATCTAATTGTAAGATGGTAAAAATACCGGTCATTATAGGAGGATATAGGATGGATACTACAGTTCGAGCACGACTTATCGCGATTGCTGCGAAAAAACAGAAAGCGGCAATTGTCTATCAAGGCATTCAGGTCATTGATGTGATGACACGTGAGACCTATCAAGCGGATGTCGCAATCGATTCAGGCTACATCGCCGCCGTTGGGGACGGCTATGAAGGTGAAGAGAACATTGATGGAACGGATCAATATATCGCACCGAGTTTCATCGATGGACACGTCCATATCGAATCTTCGATGGTGACACCGAGTGAATATGAACAGGCCATCTTACCGCTCGGAGTGACGACGGTAATCGCCGATCCACACGAAATTGCTAACGTCAAGGGAGCGGACGGTCTACAGTTCATGTTAGATGACGCGGAACAGCTTCGTCTTGATGTACGGATGATGTTACCGAGCTGTGTTCCGGCGACGTCGTTCGAACACGCAGGGGCGTCGTTAAAGGCAGCCGACTTAGTACCGTTCGTCAATCATCCGGGTGTCCATGGCTTGGGAGAAGTAATGGATTACCCGGCGGTCGAACGTGCCGATGCGGACATGCTACAGAAAATCGAGCAGATTGAAGCAGCAGGAAAGCTCGTTGATGGTCATGCAGCAGGTCTTGGTGCACGTGAAGTCAATATCTACGGGGTTGCCGGCATCCGGACGGATCATGAAGCGGTTACGAAAGAAGAAGCGCTCATACGTGCACGCAGAGGTTTGTATGTCGAAGTCCGTGAAGGATCGGCAGCCCGGAATTTAAAAGAAGTACTTGATGCCGTAACGGAAAGCAATGCGAGTCGCTTCTTATTCTGTACAGACGATAAACATTTGGATGATACATTACGTGAGGGAACGATCGACTACAACGTGCGCTATGCGATCGAGCATGGGATTAAACGGGAAACGGCATATGCGATGGCATCACTCCATGCAGCAAATGCCTATGCATTACAAGATCGCGGGGCAATCGTCCCAGGACGCCGGGCGGATTACGTTCTTTTGACGGATCCTGATCGTGTAGTGATTCGTGAAGTGTTCGTAAAAGGCGAACCGGTCGCTCGGGATGGTAAAACAATCATTACGTCTCCAAAAGTAACGGTCCCACCTAATTTGCGCGGTGAATTAAAAACGAAAGAAATCACGGACACAGTGTTTGAACTGCCACTCGCGCACCCGAAAGCAAATGTTATCGGAGTTATTCCGAAAAGCATTGTTACGAACCATCTCGTGTTGGATGTGCCCGTCGTCGATGGAATGTTTGTGCAGGATACAGCGCAAGATTTATTAAAGATTGCTGTCATCGAACGCCATAACGGAACAGACTTCTCAGCAGTTGGCATTGTCCAAGGATTCGGTATGAAACGTGGAGCGATTGCCGCGACGGTCGCCCATGATTCACATAACCTCGTCATCGTCGGTACTTCAGATGCGGAGATGAAGCTTGCAGCAGAGCGTCTCGTTAAAGCGGGGGGAGGCGTCATCGCGGTCAAAGGTGAGGACGTCTTGGCAGAACTGCCACTTGAGATCGCCGGTTTGATGACGAGTCGTCCGTTCGAGGAAGTCGGAGCTACGTTAGAAAAGTTAAACGATGCACTGGATGTACTAGAAGCGGATCGTTCATTCAATCCGTATTTGACGATGTCGTTCCTTTGCTTACCCGTCATTCCGAACTTGAAATTGACGGACAGCGGACTGTTTGACGTCAAAACCTTCCAACATATTAAGACGCAGGCCCCAAAATAAAGAAACACGAATTAAAAAAGGTGAACACTCACTACGACTAGTGTTCACCTGCTTTATTGATTTCCTTCCCGCCTCAAATCCCATCATTCCTTTACATTTGTTATTGAAACTTAATATTTTCCAAGTTGAATCATTATCTGATCCTTGTTATAGTTGTTTTTATATCATCTGTGAAAAACATCACTTTTAGTGAAACTTTTTAACCCTTGATTCGTAAAATATAAAAGAAAAAAGAAAGGAAGGATCGTATGGATAAATCGTATTTTGAAGGACATCAAGAACTGATTGCTTGCGTCTATCGCTCGTTTATCGACCAATTTCATGAGTTGCCAGAGCGGCGTCGAACAAAACGTCAACTGCGAAACCTTGCGTTTTCTGTCATCCGTCAAGCAGGTCCGACCTATCAAGAGCGAACGGTGTTGTATGAATTTTTCGCCGAGTTTTTCAGAGCAGTAGAAGAGGGACAACATGAAAAAATTGAATTCTATAAACAAATCGCACAGTAAAGACCCCAGACGGCTCCGGCAGAAGGGGTCTTTGTTGTTTTACAAAATAAAAAAATCCAAAAACCCACCGGAATGGATTTTTGGATTTCATATGTTACTTACTTAACTTCCATCCATTTAAAGCTCATGTCAGCACCAAATGGGTGGCGGTATAATTTGTCGATATTAGCCCGTTGCAAGTAAGCTTCACCTTTTTGATAGATTGGAGCAATTGCATAATCTTCTGCGAGAAGCATTTTTTCAGCTTCTTGAAGATCAGACCAACGTTTTGCTTCATCTGTTTCTTTTTTCGCATCTTTAACAAGTTGATCAAACTCTTTATTCGAGTAGTTCATCCGGTTAAAGCTTCCGTCCGTTAACCACATGTCGAGGAACGTCATTGGATCCTGGTAGTCAGGGCCCCAGCCGGCAGCGGAGATGTCATAGTCACCTTTTGACTCAAGATCAAGGAAGTTTTTGAACGGTTGTTGCTTGATTTTGACCGTCAAGCCAGGCAAGTTCTTCTCGAGATCACCTTTTAAGAATTCAGATACCTTTTTGAAGGCATCCTCATCTCGTGAAAGCATATCGAGTTCAACTGTTTTAACACCTAACTCTTTTAGACCGGCCTCCCAGGCTTTTTTCGCCTCTGCAGCGTCAAAGCTTTGAAGGTCTGGGTATTTCGCACGGAAGTCTTCGCCGTCCGGTGTGAACGTGAAATCTTTTGCGACGATGAAGTTCGCAGGTTCTGATCCATCGTTCAGGATGACATCTGTGATGCCTTGCTTCTCGAAACCAAGTGCAAGGGCTTTGCGGATGTTCTCATTTTGAAGTGCTTTATTTTTCTGGTTGAAGCGTAAGAAATTGATCCGTGCGTCTGGACGTGTTTTGTAGTCTTCTGACTGTTCGTATTGTGAAACGAATTCAGAAGTGATCGGTGCGAAATCAACTTCTTTTGACTCGAATAAGTTGACGCCGGTCGAGATTTCTTTTACGACCTTCACATCGATTTTATCCATTTTGACGTTTGCTTTGTCCCAGTAATCTGGATTCTTTTTGTATGTCCATCCGGCGTTCGATTGCCAATCTGACAAGATAAAAGGTCCATTGAAGTTCATCGATTCAACATTCATCGCGAATTTGTCGCCTTTTTCTTCGACGAATGATTGCTTAAGTGGTAAGTACGTAGGGAAACTCGTCAAACCAAGGAAATACGGTGCAGGTGCTTCGAGCTGAACTTCGAGTGTTTGTTCGTCGATTTTTTTGACGCCGAGTTCGTCGAGTTCTGCTTCACCCGCCATGATTTTATTGGCGTTCTTTAAATCCTGTAAGATGTACGCATATTCAGCACCTGTTTTCGGATCAAGTGCACGTTTCCATGAGTAAATGAAATCATCCGCTGTGACCGATGAACCATCCGACCATTTTGCGTCTTTGCGTAGTTTGAAGGTATATGTTTGTTTATCATCGGATACTTCAACACTTTCAGCCATCCCAGGCGTTGGTTTATTTTCACCATCCAGACGATAAAGGCCTTCGAATACGTTGTTTGTCACGATGATTGATGTCGAGTCCGTCGTTTTCGTTGGATCGAGTTGTGGGACATCCGTTGTAGAGATAAATGTCACTTCTTGTTTTTTGTTACCATCTGATGACGAGCTACCGTTCGATTCATTATCCTGACCACAAGCTGCTACTGCGAGTAGCGCCATGCTCGATAAGCCAGCAAAGGCGATTTTAGTCTGTTTCTTCATGTGAAAAATGACCCCCCGATTAATTTAAAATAATTTCAGAAAAGTTTGAACATAATGTAAATTTAAGTGAAAATGGATGAAAATGCAACATAAATTTTCTGATAATTCTCACTGATCAAGGTCTATTTGCCCAATTCCGAGCGATTTCAAGTAGTCATAAAGTATGAAAATCGTGACACGGTGAGGCGAGTACATCCGCAATGTCAATTGCTGTGGCGTGCCGCGTAAACGAATATTCGTAATCCGGACCCCTTGTTGTTCGAGCGCTTTTTTAACCGTTTCTGCATCGAGTGTTTCCGGTAAAGTCAAATGAGCGACGATGACGTTTGCTTCAAACCGGCTGTTGTTGAATCGTTTCATGATCCAGGTGATACTTTCGAGCGAAACGAATAGAAAAAGTACGAGAAAGCTTGACTCAATAATGAATCCTGCACCGACGGCAATCCCGATGCCGCTCGCTGCCCAGATAATTGCTGCTGTCGTCAAACCACTGACGATATCATGTGGACGTCGGAGGATGACGCCGGCTCCGATGAATCCAATTCCGGCGACGATTTGGGCGACGATTCGCATCGGATCCATCTGGACATGAGAAGCAATGTTTTCATAAAAAATAACGGAGTTGATTGAAACGATGGTTAACAGGCAACTGATCAGGGTAATTACGAGGCTAGTACGTATACCAACTGGCTTGTTTTTGACTTCACGTTCGAATCCGATAATGATTCCAAATGTTGCGGCAATCATTAATTTATATAAGTCCTCTAGTTGGAACGAATGCACCCATGCCATCATCATCAAATCCTTTCTTTACATTGAAGTGGGTTTTGTTATAATGAACTTTGTGTCTTCGAATGAATATACGTTTAATATGAATAGATATACAGATTTGGAGGAAGTGTTTACATCATGAATCAACAAAAGATTGGTTTTTTTGCATTAGCAGCAATGGTCATCGGTTCGATGGTTGGAGGGGGAGCCTTTAACCTGCCAGGAGCGATGGCTCAAAAAGCAAGTGCTGGTCCGATTTTAATCGGTTGGAGCATTACAGGGCTCGGTATGATTATGTTGGCATTAGTTTTTCAGCACTTGGCGAATAGTAAGCCGGAGCTTGAAGGTGGTATTTATGCGTATGCACGAGAAGGCTTCGGTCGTTTCGTTGGTTTCAATAGCGCTTGGGGGTACTGGGTATCCGCCTGGATCGGTACCGTTGCGAATATCACGTTAGTCTTTAATGCACTCAGTTATTTCTTCCCGATTTTTTCAGCGGAAAATCGACTATTTTTATTGATGATGAGTGTCGTCGTCGTGTGGGGACTGTTTTGGATTGTCTCGAGTGGGATTAAAGAAGCAACACTCGTTAACTTGATTACGACAATCGCTAAGCTTGTCCCCATCCTAATCTTCATTCTGCTCGTTGGGATTGCGTTTAATGTACGCACGTTCAATCTTAATTTTTGGGGAGAGGGAACGGAGCTTGGATCGATTTTTGAACAAGTGAAGGGAACGATGCTTGTCACGCTTTGGGCATTCGTCGGGATTGAGGGAGCCGTCGTCTTATCGTCACGTGCGAACAAGCGGAGTGATGTCGGTAAGGCGACCGTGACAGGTCTCGTCGGCGTACTCGTCATTTACATCTTGATTTCAGTGTTATCACTCGGTGTCCTGACGCAAGAGCAACTAGCCGGATTAAATGAACCGACAATGGCGTATGTTTTGGAAGCCGCAATCGGACCGGTCGGTGCAACCATCATCATGATTGGATTAATTATCTCGTTGTCTGGTGCTTTGCTCGGTTGGACGATTTTAGCTTCAGAGATTTCCTATCTTGTCGCAAAAGATGGAGCTTTTCCAAAAGTGTTCGCGAAGACGAACCGGAACGGAGCACCCGTCGGCGCATTGCTTATCACACAAATTGCGACACAACTCGTTGCGGCGGTTGCTTTGTTCTCGGCCCAAACGTATCTTGTTTTATCGAGTATTGCCGGGATCTGTGCACTTTTACCGTACTTGTTGTCGGCGATCTATAGCGTTCGTTTCTCTAAGGCGGAACGCAATACGAAGATGTTGATTTTCTCTATTATTGCTTCCTTCTATTCGATTTGGCTCGTGTATGCGTCGGGTATTTGGTACATCGTCATTGCAGCATTGGTTTATGCTCCGGGTATCATTGCCTACTCGTTAGCAGAACGTGAGCAAAAACGTAGTGGCATGTCACGTTACGAGATGATCGCGAGCGGTGTGCTCGTAATTTTAGCGGGGATCGCCATTTATGGTATGATCGCTGGTCAAATCCAGTTGTAATCGTAAAAAAGGGCTGACTATTGAGTCAGCCCTTCCGACTGTAGACAACGTGCTATCGGGAGATCAAGCATCTTTTTTCGTTGCTTTCCTCGGGCGAGGCGCAAGCCGTTGCTCCTTGGATCCTAGCGGACAACGAGCAGGGTCTTGCCTGCCTCTGAACGTGCGTCAAAAACGCATTTTTCCCCATAGGAGTCAACGAAATGTGACGCTTTTTAGATAACACCGTGACGGAAAGCCGGGCATGGAGACGGTTTAGAGCGCGAAAGATTGCCGCTTTGAAGACGAGGCGAGACAGGGAAGCGCGAACGGATTGCATCTCGATACCGCATGTTTGCGCTTCTTAATAATTTGTCTACACGCTGAAGGGCTGACTTTTGAGTCAGCCCTTTTTGTATTGTTAAACAAGCGATATCAGCTAGTTGAGGAATTAAATCGTTTGTCGACCTCGTCGACGGATAAAGGTTTTGCGAAGATGAATCCTTGCATCTGTTGACATGATGTTGTTTTTAGATACGCTTCAGCGCTGGAAGTTTCGACTCCTTCCGCAACTAAATTAAGGTTCAAATTCCGACCTAGTTGAATAATGGAATCTAATAATCCTACATTTCCAACGTCAATCCCATCAATAAAAGTTTTATCGATTTTGAGTTCATCAATTGGAAAAGCACTTAAATATTGAAGTGAAGAATAACCTGTTCCGAAATCATCGATGGACAGGCGGAAACCGAGTGACTTGATCAATTGCATCCGTTCGAGTGTTCGCTGCGTTTGTAGGATAGCGATGTTTTCTGTCATCTCAAGCGTCACTGAGCGAGGCGAGATTATTTTATTTGAAATCAAGTGTTGGAGCGTCCGGATAAAGGAATCGCTTTGGAACTGGTGGGGGGAAATGTTGATGGCCATCGTCAGCTTAGGATCAATCGTCTGTTGCCACTTGGCTAGTTGTTCGCACGCCTCGAGTACGACCCAGTTATTGATGGGTGTGATGAGTGCTACTTCTTCGGCAAGCGGAATGAACTCAGCCGGCGGAATACTTCCGAGTGCTGTATGATTCCAACGCAGCAATGCCTCGAAGCCATTCACACGTCTCGTTTTCAAGTTGATGATTGGCTGATAAGCGAGTGAGAACGCGCCATCTTCCAAAGCTGTAAATAAAGAACGTTCAAGCTGTACTTTTCGTGTAAATTGTTGATCCATTTCATGTGTTAAATATTGAATCGTTCCTGTTCCGACAGCTTTTCCTGAGTATAGTGCCATTTCTGATCGCCGGAATAAATCTTCGAGTGAACTGGCCTCTGACGGATAGAGCGTGATTCCGAACGTACAGGAGATGATTAATGAATGACCATTAATGTAGTAAGGGCGTTGAATGACTTGTTGGAGCTTACGGACGAGTTGGAACAACATATTTCTGTCGGAAGCGGGAATGAGTAGACCGAATAAATCACTCATTGGATGAAAGGTTAAGGTACCTTCTGTCTGCTGTGAGAGACGAATGGCTAATGCTTGTAAAAGTTGATCACCGATGTGCGTTCCGAACGAATCATTGATGACTTTGAAACGATCGATATCAAATAAGATTAAAGCGAGCGGCTGAGTGGGTGAAGCGTGATTGAACATTGTTGCACCTTCTCTTAAAAATCCACGTCGATTGAGTAAGTGCGTCATTTCGTTATGGTGGACTAGAAAATCAAGTTCCTCTTCAAGACGCGTTGTTTCGGTCACATCAGTCCCGATAAATAGGTGTTGGAACCGGACACCGGCCGCATCATAAATCGGAATAAGTGTCGCTTGGAGAAACTTTTTTTCGGACGATGACGTTTCAATCGGTACTTTTCCGGACCAGGCTTTTTTTTGTTTAATTTGCGAGCGGATGGTCATCAATACTTCGTTTTCGGCTGCACTGAGCAACTGCGTCCAAGGGCGCTTGATTAGCTGATTCGGACAAAAACCTGTGAAATCGACCATGTTGGCGTTCGCATAAGCGATAGTGCCCCGTGCATCCAAAACGAGGACACAGGCGATTTGATCAAACGCATAGCGTAAGTCCATCAATCCTTGAAAGAGCGGTTTCGTACCAGAATGTTGAGCGGTTGAAGGAAGACTACAAAAAGAAGCACCTATGACGTATTCATCGCTATCGTCAAACAGTGGTGTGATCAACATTGTCGAGGTCATGCTTGTACCTGTTTTGTGTAAAAAATACGTGTTCGGAAGTTGAATGGCCTGACGACGTTCTAAAAATGATTTCCAAATCTGTTCACTAAAAGCAACGTCTTCCGGATTTAATAACGGAAGTGTTCGACCTAACACTTCATCTGCAGACCATCCCCAATAGTCTTCAGCCGAAGGGTTCCAGATACGAACGGTTAAATCCAGATTTAAGATGAAGGCAGGTAAGGGGAACTTACTCATGACGACTTCATAGGAATCAATGGTCGAACGGTCCATTACATGCACACACTCCTTGTTACGCAAATTGATAGTTCAGTTGTCTTGTCTATTCCCAATATATTCAATCAACATGCAGATAAACCCTCTTAGATGTTTAATTTTTGTATGAAGATTATTTTGAGGAATCTGTTATAATCGATTTGAAAGCGTTTTCTAAAGAGTCAAAGGGGGACTATTTATGAATCAAACAGAAAAAATCATTCAACAGACAGAGCAGTTCGGGGCACATAACTATCATCCACTTCCAATCGTCATTTCAGAAGCGGAAGGCGTCTTCGTCAAAGATCCGGAAGGACGTCAGTATATGGATATGCTCAGTGCTTACTCAGCCGTCAATCAAGGGCATCGTCATCCTAAAATCATCGAAGCTTTAAAACGCCAGGCTGATAAGATTACGTTGACGTCACGTGCGTTCCATAATGATCAGTTAGGTTTCTTCTATGAAAAAGTAGCGAAGTTGACGAATAAAGATATGGTTCTACCAATGAACACCGGTGCAGAAGCCGTCGAAACAGCAGTGAAAGCTGCACGACGTTGGGCGTATGAAGTAAAACGGGTTCCGGGCGACGCTGAGATTATCGTGTGCGAAGGAAACTTCCACGGGCGGACGATGACTGCTGTTTCCATGTCGACGGAAGCAGAATACCAACGTGGTTTTGGACCACTGTTACCTGGAATCAAAACGATTCCCTATGGTGACCTGGAAGCCTTAAAAGGTGCAATCACTGAAAATACGGCAGCTTTCATCGTTGAGCCGATTCAAGGGGAAGCGGGAATCTTGATTCCGTACGAAGGGTTCTTAAAAGACGCCCAAGCTGTCTGTAAAGAGCAGAACGTCCTGCTCGTGGCTGACGAAATCCAATCAGGTCTCGGACGTTCAGGCAAGTGGTTTGCTTCGGATTGGGACGAAGTGACGCCAGACATGTATATTCTCGGAAAAGCATTAGGGGGCGGAGTCTTCCCGATTTCATGTGTCGCGGCAAATCGGGACGTACTGAATGTCTTTAATCCAGGCTCGCATGGCTCAACGTTTGGTGGAAATCCATTAGCATGTGCCGTTTCAGTTGCTTCGCTTGAAGTACTTGAAGATGAGAAGTTACCTGAGCGGTCGCTCGAACTCGGAACGTATTTCATGGAGAAACTAAAACAAATTAAAAATCCAATCATTAAAGAAGTCCGCGGACGCGGTCTTTTCATCGGGGTTGAGTTGACAGAAGCGGCTCGTCCATATTGTGAAGCATTAAAAGAAAAAGGTTTGCTCTGTAAAGAAACGCATGAGACGGTCATTCGTTTTGCACCGCCACTCGTCATCACGAAAGAAGAGCTCGACTGGGCCTTTGAACGAATCGAACAAGTATTAGGCGCTTCAGTAACGCAATAATGGAGGGATCAAGACTTCCCAGTCGATAATGACGGGAAGTCTTTTTCTTTTTTATGTTTGATTCTTTTAGAGGTGGGAAAATACTATTATTCGCATAAAAAATAGGGGGTAATGAATATGTCAGATAACAGTGGTTTGAATAAAAAGCTCGATGGTGCAGTCGATAAAGCAGCAGGTAAAGCAAAAGAGGCACTTGGTAAAGCAACAGGGGATAAATCAACAGAACGTGATGGGAAGAAAGATCAACTAAAAGGCGGCGCGAAAAAGACAGTCGGAAATGTCCAGCAAGATCTTGAGGATACGAATCGTCATTAATGCATGGCTGAAAGTACCCGAACGTTCGGGTACTTTTTTTATGAATAAATTTGTATAAAGGTCTAGTCATTTAGATGTTTATATGAAATAATAACAGTTGTAAAAGCGTTTTCATTGTTCTATCACAAATCATTATTTACTTAAGAAAGGATGAAGTGTATGTTGCAATTTCTTCAACGGATTGGTAAAGCCTTAATGTTACCAATCGCCGTATTACCAGCCGCAGGGATTGTCTTACGACTCGGATCGGCAGACATGCTGGATATCCCATTGATGGTTGCAGCGGGAGGGGCAATTTTTGATAACCTGCCGCTCATCTTCGCTATTGGTGTCGCAATCGGACTTTCGATTGATGCCAGCGGGGCAGCCGGATTAGCTGGGGCAGTTGGTTATCTCGTTTTAAAAAATGGTGTTGATTCAATGAACAAAGATTATTCCAACGCCCAAATTCAAGCGAAGTATGATGCGATAGCGGCCATTGTCAATGACTCTTCGACGAAAGCTGACGGTGCGACCTTGAGTGCGATTGCGAATCAGGCGAGTCTCGGTTCGATGGTCAATATGGCTGTATTTGGCGGAATCATTGCCGGAATTACAGCTGGGTTGCTTTACAATCGTTTTTATAACATTAAACTTCCAGATTGGTTAGCATTCTTTGGTGGGAGACGGTTCGTTCCGATCATCACCTCTGCTGTCATGCTCGTTTTAGCTTTTATCTTTGGTTACTTATGGCCGTTCATCGAAGATGGGATCAATGGTGCAGGAGAATGGATGGTCAGCCTCGGAGCAGGCGGTGCCGCACTGTTTGGATTCTTCAACCGTCTCTTGATTCCTGTCGGTCTTCATCATGTCTTAAACAATATTTTTTGGTTCGTCTTCGGGTCGTATGAAAAAGCAGACGGGACGATCGTCAATGGAGACATTGCCCGTTTCTTTGCCGGAGATCCGACAGCGGGTATCTATCAGGCTGGTTTCTTCCCGATTATGATGTTTGCGCTACCGGCAGCTGCTGCTGCAATGGTGATGGCAGCACGAAAAGAAAATCGAAAAGCTGTTGCCGGAGCGATGATCGGTTTAGGATTGACTTCGTTCCTAACGGGGATTACGGAGCCGATTGAGTTTTCATTCATGTTCCTTTCACCCGTCTTGTATGTCATGCATGCTGTTTTGACAGGTCTTTCGATGGCCGTCGTCAATTTAATCGGAGTATTGCATGGTTTCTCATTCTCGGCCGGTTTTATCGACTATGCCTTGAATTTTGGAATCGCTACAAAACCGTTGTTGCTGATTCCGGTTGGTCTCGCGTTCGCGGTTATCTATTACTTCCTGTTCTACTTCATGATTACGAAGTTTGATTTAAAAACACCAGGTCGTGAAGATGAATCGCTCGTAACAGACACGGGTATCGTAACAGGTGTTTCAGATGATAAGTATGAGCAACAAGCAGCAAAAATCTTTGCAGGTCTACAAGGTACGGAAAATGTGACGGCGATTGATAATTGTGCAACACGTTTACGTTTACAAGTCAAAGATACAAGTGTAATTGATGAAGCAGCGATTAAAGCCGCTGGTGCAAAAGGTGTCATGAAGATGGGGGCGACAAACGTCCAAATCATCATCGGGACAGATGTTGAATTCGTCGCGGATGCCATGAAACGTCAAAAATAAGTAAACAAAAGACCATCGCTCATGAGCGATGGTCTTTTGTTTTGAAGGGAGATACACTTTTAAGAAAAGTCACGTTGATTGTGCGACGCAGTGACTGTTTTTTGTTTTGGGGCGTGGGCATAAATCGGATAAAAAATACCGACTAAAATGATGATGATACCAATCCATTGCGAGCCCATTAAATGTTCGCCTAAAATGAGCACAGAACAGATAACTGCTGTTGGGAGCTCGGCAGCCCCGAGCAATGAGACGCTGGCAGGACTGAGATGTGGTGCACCTGCAGCAAATAAAAGTGGTGGTAAAATCAAAGCGAATAAGCCGAGTGGAAGGGCATAAAGCAACATTCCATTTTCAAAATTTGTTTCGCTCAAGAAAGTAGTAGGTGGATACATAATCATGACGAAAAGTAACCCACCTGTCATCATATAAAAGCTCTTTTTGATGACCGGAAGATGATTTGCGACACGTCCGCTCGCGAGTAAAAAGATGGAGAAGCTGACCGCTGCTCCTAATCCGAACAACGTTCCGCGGAAGTCAAGCGAACTCGTGTAAGCAGCACTTGCCAAAATGGCTCCGCCAATCAAGAGGATTGCTGACAAGAAGTGTGCCCGTGAAGGTAAGCGTTTCGAAATGATTGAATCGATAACAACACCAATCCACGTAAATTGGAACAATAAGATGATTGCGACGGAAGCAGATATTGTCTGCAGGCTCTGATAGTAAAGGTAACCTGTCGTCCCACTGGAGATGCCGATAATGACCAGTTTCATAGCGGTCGTAGGTGCGAGACGTAGATTTTTTGTAAATAGCGCAAGGATGAAAATCATGAGCCATCCGAAGAGAAACTGACTTCCTGAAACTGTAGCAGAGTCGAAGCCGGCAGCATAAGCTAGTTTGACAATCGTTGAAAGGACACCGTAACTGATAGCGCCGATTAAAACGAAAAGTGTTGCTTTTGATCGATTCATTTAGTTGCCTCCATGTTTTAGAACGCACAAAAAAGGTTGCAACAGGGCCTTGTCCAGGTTTTTTGGACAGGGTTTGGTTGCAACCTGTGTGAGTTATTTAATGTTGAGACCTACCTCTTTGTAAAAGGCGGGTTTTAATTCATTGTAGCGAGCAGTTAAACGATTAAAATCGTTTAACGTAGCTGTAGCCTGACGCGTAATACGATTTAAGTCGGCAGTTGCTTCATCAATCTTAACGAAGTTCGGTTTCTCGGTCAAGTAGGAGAGTAATTTTTCCTCCGCGTTCATTGAAGCGGTATACTGCTTAACGAACGTAGTGAATGCTTGTTCACGCTGTTCGATGACTTCAATCACGCGAGATCCTTCACGTTTCGGTCCGGTTTCGAGTTCTGCGACGTAATCTTTTAATTCTTGCATATCTAACTTGGCGAAAGCCTCTCGGCGCAACGATTGTTCTTGTTCAAGCAAAGAGGATCGTTCTTCGTTTAAAGCCATTAATTCCTCACGTTCATTTTGTGACCGCTTGATTTCCTCGGCTCCTGCATCGAGAACTGCTTGGTACGTGTTAACGGAAATTTCATCTTTTCTACTTCTAGACTCTGCGAGCGTGGTCGCGTCTTGTTCGTATGTTGCGTGCTCCTCGAGTTTGTCATAAAAGTCCATAGAGGAATCTGTTGAACAACCACTTAAAAGTAACGCAGCACAACTCGAGAGAAAAGTGAGAGACAGGTATATTTTTTTCATGAACGAAACTCCTTATAGATTGGATTGCTGAACAAAATTAAACGGAATATGGAAGTCTTCATCATAAATCGAAAACTGATAGCCTTTTTTCTTTAAACCGGCAACGATTGCCGGAAGTGCGCGTAACGTTTGTGGTTGTTCATGTAATAAAATAATTTCGAAGGGATCTTCTGCCCGGTCGATGACAGTTTTTGCGACTTCTTTTGCACTGTCTTTGTAATACCAATCCATCGAATCAATCGACCAGTCCCAGACACGTAGATTCGCAGACGCCACATCATTCGCAATCGTTTTTGAAATACCGGGAGACGAGCCATAAGGAGGACGCGTCAGAAGAGGCGAATGTCCCGTTAACTGATTAATCTTTTTTTGGACGCTCAGCATCTCTTTGACATATTGTTTTTTCTTATAGAGCGTTTCATAGTCATGGGTCTCACTATGCAAACCGATGTAATGTCCTGCTGTTGCGGTATCTTTTACAAACGCCGGCTGGGCGTCGATGTTGCTTCCGATGAAAAAGAAAGTAGCTTTGACTTGTTGTTGCGCCAGTTCATTTAAAATGTCTGTGGTTAAGGCGCTAGGACCATCCTCAAACGTTAAATAGGCGACTTTTTTTGTCACACCATTCCATTGATCGACCCGGGATTTTTCCATGTTAGCAACAGGGACTTGTCCGAGCGTTGTGACCGTTACAGTAGCGAGCTGTTTTTTCGGCTTGATGTATTGATAGGCGATGAATCCACCGACAGAAAGTAAAAGTAAGGTGAATAAAATCGATAGCTTGCGAAGAAATTTGTTCTTAGAATGTCGTTTTCGTGGTCCAAGACCAATCGGATTTCCAGTGTTGTATGAATCCATCGCTGTTATAGCTCCTTTGCAGAAAATCGTATAGGTTAACTGTAACATTTTGTCTGTTTCATTTGTAACAAACATGTTACAAAAAGATAACTGAGTAAGATTTTTCAAATTATGACTCAGTAAGTTAGATTAAAACAGATGATATTTGATTTAAATTAAATATGAAAAAGAGGACAAGCAGACCCGTTTGGATCTGTTTGTCCTCTTTGTTATAGCTCACTTATTGTTCAGTGACTGTGCAATCCGTACATTCGGACTGGTAAGATTCGCATTGTTCATCCATCTCTTTTCCACAGGTAGCACAAGTTTTTGCAGGGAGTTGACGATAAAATTCAGCAGATGTCTCTTGGTAAAGTGGCTGTTCCATTTGTATCTCCTCCTAATGGCAATCAATGTGTATACAACGTTGTTTATATAATCTTATTGTATTAGTACAGATGATGAAAGTCAATAATTGTTTTATAACAGATGAAGTTAAGTAAGTCTTGTCATATGACAGTCGAGAAACAGGATGATACGATATCAAAGTAAATTAGATACTATTAAGGGGGATTACATCATGAACCAAACTTTTTCAGAAACACTGCAAACATTGAATGAACGACGTTCTGTTCGTCATTATGATGCGTCATTTACATTAACTGAAACGGAAGTAAAAGAATTAATCGAATTAACAACAGCTGCACCAAGTGCTTGGAACTTACAACATTGGCATTTTATCGCCTTCCACTCAGAAGAAGCGAAACAACAGCTCGCACCGATTGCTTACAATCAACCAGCCATCACGTCTTCTTCAGTCGTCATCGCCGTGCTGGGTGATACGCAGGCAAACCGTAATTACAATCCGGTCTACGGACCAGCTGTCGAAGCGGGCGGCATGACGGAAGAGTTATTTGACTCGATCAAAGGGCAAGTAGAAGGTGCCTACCAAAGTGCTGCATACGGCCGTGACGCGGCAATGTCGAATGCCAGCTTAGCTGCGATGCAGTTGATGCTCGTGGCAGAAGCGAAAGGGCTCTCGACGCTTGCGATGGGCGGTTTCGATCATCAAGTATTCGCCGATACGTTCATTACGGAAGAGCGTTTTGTACCTGTTATGTTGATTGCTGTCGGTAAAGCCGTTGAAAATGCGAAAAAACGCCCGGCACTTCGCTTACCAGTCGATCAAGTGACAACAATATTATAAAAACAAGGGGCTGACTCAAAAGTAAACATGTGCCACACCCATCTTGTTTAAAAGGAATCACTTGCTTCACGCGACTCTTGCAAAAAAAGCGCGTAAAAAGAAAGGTGATTTCTTTTTGAGTCAGCTCGACTGTTTTTTTATGAAAAAATTATTTTTTTTACGGAAACTACTTGCCAGCTGTTTAGTTTCTTGCTATATTAATAAATGTCCTAGCAAGTACATAACGTACTGCATCATGATTCTGTAGCTCAGCTGGGAGAGCGCTACCTTGACAGGGTAGAGGTCGCTGGTTCGAGCCCAGTCAGAATCATACTAAAAGTCCCGTTCATCATTTGATGAACGGGACTTTTTTAGTTTATTCGTTCGTTTGAAGTTCGTCTTCTGTCACCCACTTGTGATTTTTGACAGTGTCGCCGCCCGTCGTCGGTTTGAAGTCAACCATGTAAACGGTTGTTTGTTCAGCGCTGTCGATTGTTGCTTTGGCACCATTCATACCAGTCATATGATCAGCATCAATCGTCGTCGTGTCACCTTTTTTAAGTGGAGAAGATGGGACTGGTGTTAACTCTTCCTGGACGACCCATTTATGATTGGTCACTTTCTTTCCGCCATCTGTTGGTGTGAAGCTCACGGCATAAACGGTCGTATCAAATGCACCGGCAATTGTCGCTTCCGCTCCATCCATTCCTTTCATATGCTTCGACGACATGATTGCTGTTGAGCCGACCTCGAATTTAGGATTTGCTGCTTTTTTAATACCCTCCGGTAAATCCCCGTCACTTGAATGCATCATTCCTTCATGTGAATCGTCCTGCATTTCACTCTGCATGTCATTGTGGTTTGCTTCTTTATCTTGATCATTCCCGCATGCACCAAGCAATAAGGCAGTCGATAATGTGAGGCTTGCTACGATTGTTTTCTTCATTTTAAATTCCCCCTGTATAATGTGATGACACGATTACTTTACCCATTATTCGTGCAGAAACCGTGCAGAAAGCGTGACATTTCTGCATCCTGTACCTTTCAGTTGAAGTCTAAAATCAATTGGTGTTTATAATGAACAAGAAGAGCATGGTATGAGGAGGGATGACTTGAAACGCATATCGCACTATATCGGAGTACTATTTTTGAGTGCTTTTTTAGTGACTGGAGGTATTTTGTTTGGTGCTTTGTACTTGAATCTTGTCGAAGATCGTTCGGATGAAGTCATGTTAGGTCTATTGAATCGGGGGGATACGCATCGTGACGTACTCGAGCAGTCCTTCACGGAGCAGACGATTCATCATGTCAGTTTGATGGAATCGACGTCCGAGTTCACGGTTGTCGTGACCGATCAATATGGACAAATCAAAAGTACATCTGACCGACTGACGGATGAGATGCGACAAAAACTTGTCCATACCGACTTTACATACCAGCAAAACAGTCGGATTGTTAATCCATCCGAGACGAAAGGGCACTACTTGATGACAGATAGCCCGATCACTGTATCGGGAAAACACGTAGGTCATGTGTTCATGTTCGCCCAGGCAGATTTAATACAACGAGTAGTTGATCCGTTAACCCGGCAATTTATACGAATGGGAATCGTCGCACTCGTCTTGACGGTCTTTGTTGTTTGGTTCTTTACGCGGGTGATTTCACGTCCTTTAATCGAAATGGAACGGGCGACGGCAGAACTTGGTAGAGGGAACTTGTCTGCTGATTTGCCGGTCGAACGGCAAGACGAACTAGGCGCGTTGGCACGTTCGATTACAAAACTTGCGAAAGATCTCGATCTTCTGAATCGGGAACGTACCGAATTTTTAGCAAATGTTTCCCATGAATTGAGAACACCGTTAACTTATATGAAAGGTTATGCGGATATCTTAAGCCGACCTGGTTTAACAGAATCTGAAAAAGCTTCGTATATTAAGATTATTCAAGAGGAAAGCACGCAGGTGACGGAATTGATTGAGCAACTTCTTCTATTAGCACGTTTAGATGAAAATGAATTCTTGATTAAACGGTTACCTGTATCACTTGAGCAACTCATTCCATCACTTGTCGAGAAAGTTCGTCCCGCGATTGAAGCGGAAGGATTAACACTAACGGTCATGGGTGACGCTGTAACGATTGAAGGAGATGACGTTCGTCTTGGTCAAGTCGTATTGAATCTTCTTGATAACGCACGGAAGTATACAGAAACCGGATCCATTGAAATCAATTATGGTAGAAATTCAGGTGGGCCCTTTTTTACGGTTCGAGATACGGGGATTGGGATAGAGGAAAATGAAATCAAGCGGGTCACAGAACGGTTGTACCGAAGTGAACCGTCGCGCTCTCGGAATCGTGGCGGATCAGGAATCGGTCTGGCGATTGCGAGTGCCATCGTCAAAGCGCATGGGGCTAGCTTAGAGATTAAAAGTCGAAAAAATCAAGGGACGACAGTAACTGTCCAATGGGAGGTGTAACAAAGATGGCACGGATATTGATCGTGGATGATGAAGCACGTATGTGGCAGTTGCTTCAGTTATATTTAAAGCCCTATGGACACACCTGTTTTTTAGCTGAATCAGCAGAAAAAGCCTTACAACTCGTTCAAACGGTTCCGATTGACTTAGCATTACTAGATGTCATGATGCCCGAAGTCGACGGTTGGAAATTATGTCAAACTATCCGGCAGTTCGCTGATTTTCCAATCATTATGGTGACAGCCCGAAATCAACGAGAAGATGTTTTGCGTGGTCACGAAGTCGGCGCAGATGACTATGTTTCAAAACCGATTCAAGAAGGAGAGTTGCTTGCTCGAATCGAATTGTTAATCGGGGAGTCTCGAAATGGAGAAATTAATTTTCATGGTCTTCAGTATAATTCTGCTGCCTATCGCTGTGAATACGAGGGGCAGCGAATTTCACTTACGAAAAAAGAATTTCAGTTACTCGGAAAACTGCTACATGCCAAGAACACGATCCTTTCGCGGGAACGTTTATTGGAATCTGTTTGGGGTTATGAAAACATGCTTGAACCTCGAACCGTCGATTCGCATATTCGACATGTCCGAGAAAAATTACGTGACGCGGAATTTCCGATTGATCGGTATTTAGAGACGGTTCGGGGAATCGGTTATCGGTTAACGGATTACCCGGATTGGTCAACATAAGGGGGAATATCATGACGACTATCTATCTTGTGCGCCATGCGCATTCAACGTATTCAACCGATGAACGAAATCGTCCGTTATCGGCGAAAGGAAAGCAAGATGCCGAAGCATTAGTTTCAGTGTTTCAAAATATTGCAGTAGATCATGTGTATACGAGTCCATACAGGCGAGCACGTGAAACAGTTCAACCTTTAGCAGCAAATCGGGGGCTCGCTGTTAAGGAACAGTCAAATTTCGCGGAGCGAGTGCTCGCTCCGGGAGCCTTGGCTGATTTTCAAGAAGCAGTCCGTGTCGTTTGGGAACATCCGGATGATAATCCGTACGGTGGTGAGTCGAATCAAGTGGCGACAGAACGTGTCGTTGCGAGTACGATCGAGTTACTGCGGACACATCAAGAAGAGGTGCTTGTCATCGGAACACATGGAAACATCATGGCCTTATTGATGCAGCATTTTGATGCGCAGTATGACTATGCCTTTTGGCAAACGTTACCGATGCCTGCTGTGTACCGACTCGACTTTGAAGGGGAATGCTATAGCGGAAGTCGGCAAGTCACAAGGTGAACTAAAAGAGACAGTGACTTCCGTGTACGTACCGGAAATCACTGCCTCTTTTGTATAGGGCCATACTTAAACGTTGACGGCGCCTTCATGTTTCTTAATCAAGTCTGCCGTCAGTTGGCCGGACAATGTGACCATCGGCACACCGCCACCTGGGTGCGTCGAACCACCGACGAAGTAAAGTCCCTCGTACAGGTCACTTTTCGAAGGGATTTTAAAGCCGCCGTTCTTTTTCCGATCTGCAGCGACACCGTAAATCGAACCGCCATTCGGTCCATAGAGTGATTGTAAGTCTTCCGGTGTAAAACGATATTCGAATTCAATCGAATCGCGTAAACCATCTAGCCCCATCCGTTCAAGTTTGTCGAGGACGACTTCGCGATACGCATCCCAATCCGTTTTACCAGCGGGGTTTTTCGTAAGGGGAGGAACGTGCGTCAAAACGAATAGATTGTCTTTTCCTTCCGGTGCCTGTGAAGCGTCAGATTTCGACGAGACACCAACATAAATCGTTGGATCTTCAGGTGGTACACCATCCTTGAACATTTGTGCAAATTCGCGTTCTGGATCTTCCGAGAAGAAGAAATTATGATGTTTTAATGATTCGTATTCACGGTTGACTCCGAGTAACAAGACGAGACCAGACACAGAAGGAACAAACGAATCATTTAACTTTTTCGCTTGTTTGCCTGCTTTTTTGTCCGGAACAAGGTTTTGATAAGTCGGAATGACTTCGAGATTCGAGACGACGACATCAGCCGGGTAAAACGTACCGTCTTTAGTCTCGACTCCGACTGCGCGTTTTCCTTCGACGACGACACGTTCGACCGGCGTGTTGACGTGAACAGTGACACGCAATTCGTCAAGCAATGCTTGCATCGCTTCGGCAATCTTGTACATACCGCCTTTGACGTAATAGATGCCAATTCCCATTTGGACATAAATCATTTGGTTGAAGACGGCAGGTGCTTCGTATGGATTGGAACCGACATACATCACCATGTAATTAAACAATTGCTCGAGATGTTTGTTATTCAAATGTTTTTTTGTTCCACTCGCAACTGTATTCAACGGATCCATCTTAAGTAACTCGGACATCGTATGGTATTTCTTTAAATCTTTTAAGTCTTCAAGACTATATTTATAAAAGCTATCTAAACACAGGTCATACATTTTTTTAGAATAACCGAAGAGTTCAACAAAATCGGCTTGATCCGAAACTTTTTTAAATTCATCGAGCATGCCAGGTAAGTCACCTTTGACATCGAGTTCTGTCCCGTCTTCGAAAAACGTCCGCCATTGAGGTTCGATCCGTTCAATTTCTAAGTAGTCTTCGAGGCGACGATGCACGCTTGAGAAAAGTTGTTCGAGGACCCAAGGCATCGTTAAGATAGAAGGACCTGTATCAAACGTAAATCCTTTCCCGCTTCGTTGATTCAACTTCCCACCGACATTGCCGTTCTGCTCGAGCATCGTGACGGCATAACCGTCTCCCGCGAGACGGATCGCTGCTGACATTCCTGCTAAACCTGCTCCGACAACCACTGCTTGTTTTTTCAATAGAATCACTTCTCCTTAGAATTTAATAAATGAAAGGAATCAAACGTTTTCGTGTCGTCGCCCATTGCGTATAAGCTGGACCAAAACCGGCTGTGAGTAACGTTTCTTCAATTCGAATCCGGTGGCGCAACATAAAGAACATCACAAGACCGGCAACAATCGTAACGATCCAATTAGCAAAAAATAACGGGAAACCGATCGTGATAAACAATAGTCCAGTATAAAGCGGGTGGCGTAATGTCCGATACGGTCCCGTACTGACAAGACGGTCACCCGTATTTACCGTAACGTGCCGCGTAAATTGGTTCTTTAGGTGGAGAATGCCCCAGTAACGTAAAAAGACTCCGCCTCCTAAACAACCTAGTCCGATAATTTGTCGAAGGAGACTTTCGTCTGTTCGACTGAATAGCAACGAGAAAATAATTGTGAGAGACAACGTTATGAAAATTAAGTAGAAACTACGTTGTTCTGCGTATGGAGATGATTCTTTTTGACGATTTCGAAAGAGAAACAATTCGAGTAGCCAAAACAGTGATACGAGGATGAAGGCATAATCTAAAATTGACATCACAGATTCGCCCCTTACATGATTCATTATTTAGAAAAAGCACGTACATGTTATTTTACCCAAAGTTATAGAATTTCAATCGTCTAAAGTCTGCTAAAAGGTTTCATATGGATATAAAAATGGTAAATACTTGATGTATGCTTCGTCGTTCAGTTGTATCGGTCCGTCTGGTATGAAAGAGGTGGAAGCTGTGGCTAAAAAAGATGAAAAGCATCATATCATTACGTTAACGTTTGAAGAAGAATCAACATCGTATCAAGTGTTCAGTGAACTGAAGAAGTATCATGCGAACGGGCAAGTGGATTTTGAGCAAGTCGCAATCATTAAACGAAGCGAGAATGGAGCATTTTCGTTTGAGGATGCCGTTGATTTAAGTGGTTCGAATAAAGCGTTTAAAGGTTCATTGATTGGGATGGCCGTAGGTATACTGGGTGGTCCGTTCGGGATTCTCCTCGGTTCGATGACTGGTATGCTGATTGGTGGATCAAAAGAATTGAAAGAAAACCAAGCGATTCAAGAGACGTTTAAACGGACGTTAGGGGTCATACCACCCGGGAAGACAGGGGTGATCGCGATTGGTGAGGAATTTGAACCATCAGTTTTGGATGGCCTAGTCGCAAAACATAACGGAACGATTGAACGGACAGATGAATACCTTGAAAAATAAAGAAGTGACGAGACAAAGTGCCGTGCTTTCTTCCACTCGGAAAGACCGCTTCACCCGAGGAAGGCAACGGAAAAGGAAGAGGATTCGTATTGTTATCTGTACACACTAAAAAACCCTTCTCGCACAGGCGAGAAGGGTTTTTCGTTACGCTTTACGTTCTTTTTTGATCTTTTTGAAGAAGAATAACTCATAGACGACAGGTACGATGATTAACGTTAAGAGTGTTGAAGTCGTTAACCCACCGATAACCGTCAACGCAAGACCTTTTGAAATCAGCGTTCCGGACGAAGTCGTTAGAGCAAGTGGAACGAGCGCCATAATTGTTGCGAATGCCGTCATCAAGATTGGACGGAGACGTGTTTTACCAGCTTCGATGAGCGATTCACGAATTGGTAATCCACGAGTGACATTTTGTCCGATACGATCGACGAGAACGATTGCGTTCGTCGTTACGATACCGATCAACATTAAGAATCCGATCATGACACTGACGGACAATGGTTCGTTCGCTAAGAAGAGTGTGACGAGTGAACCGATTGGTACGAAAATGAGCGATGACAAGATGATGAATGGGATACGCGCCTTGCCGAACGTAATCAGCATCGTCAAGTAGACGAGACCAATCGCAACGACGATTGCGATTCCGAGTGACTGGAAGATTTCGACCGTATCATCATTACCGCCACCACTGGTGAGAGATACACCATCGGGTAACTCAATTTTCTCGACATCTGCTTTAACGTCACTCGAAACCGTTTGGACGTTATCGCCTTTCACTTGTCCTGAGACACGTGCGTAGACTTTTCCATCGAGTTTCTGAACCGATGTGAACGTATCGACCGCTTTGACTGTAGCGACATCTTTTAAAGGAACAGGACCTGTCGCTGAGAACAATTGAACATCTTCAAGATCTTCACGTGATGTTAACTCTTTTGCATAAGACAATTGAACGTCTTGTTCCTTATCGTCGAGTGTCAACGTGCCGACCGTGACCGGTTTCGTTTGGTCATTGACGGTACCGAGAATTTGGAAACCAGAGAGACCGAGGTCGCTTGCTTTCTCTGTATCAATTTCAACGAGGAATTGCTTTTGTTTTTCACTAAAGTTATTTGTAACATATTTTAAATCACTGTTTTCTTTCATATTGTCTTCGACTAATTTTGCTGCTGTTTGGAGCGCTTCGAGATCATTCGAGAACAAATCGATGTCCACGTTATTGTTCGAAGGAGGACCACCAGTCGAAAGTTCGGCGATGCTGATTTTAGCATCGACATCGTCTGCGGCTGCAATCTCATCCATTTGTGATTCAAGTGACTTGATTGTTTTTTCGACATCAGCATCTGCTTTTAAGTTAAGGAAGTAACTTGCCTTATTATCGAGACGAAGACCTGTCGTGAAGTCACGCGCTCCGACAGACGTTGTCACATCGTCAATCGCTTCTTCATCGTCAAACATCTCTTCCATCTTCAGTGAGACGTCACTTGTTTTTTCAAGTGATGTCGCAGCCGGAAGCTCAAGCGATGCTGTCAGTGTTTTAGAAGCTTCATTCGGAATAAACGTAAAGCCAAGTTGCGGTACGATGGCGAGTGATCCACCGAGTAATAAGAAAGAGACAATCAAGATAATCGCTTTATGGGATAATGATTTTTCAATCAATGTCCCGTACCAGCGTTGGAGGACGCCTTCTTTTTCTTCCGCCGGAACCTTTTTGAATGCAAACTTCGCTAAAATCGGAACAATCGTAATCGCGACGAGCAATGAAGCGAGTAGCGAGAAGATGATGGTTAAAGCGAATGGTAAGAAGAACTTACCAGTAATTCCACCAACGAATCCGATGGGTAAGAACACGACAACGGTCGTTAATGTCGATGAAGTAATCGCTTTTAAGATTTCCTTCGTCGACTGTTCGATGACTTCATTAGTCATCCCTTGTTCTGACTTGCGGACCCTTCGGAAAATATTCTCGATGACGACGATACTGTCATCGACGACCCGACCGACTGCTACAGCCATCCCACCAAGGGTCATGATGTTCAGTGAAATGTCCTGCCAGTTCAAGAAGATCGCAGCAATCAATAGTGAAAGTGGAATCGAGACGATTGCGATGATGGTCGCACGAATATTACGTAAGAACAGAAGTACGGCAATCGACGCGAATAGAGCACCGAGAAGTCCTTCTTTGACGAGTGTCGAAACGGACTCTTCGATATCTTTTGCTGAATCAATCCCGATTGTATAATCGATTTGATCCTCATATTTGTTGAGAATTTTTGTGACTTGATCGGCAATTTCTACCGTGTTGGCATCCTGTTTTTTTGTGATTGCCATCGAGAGTGAATCTTTTAAGTTATAACGCGTTTTTTCGCTCTGTTTTGAGACAGATTCAATGTCCGCAATATCTTTTAAACGAATCGGTTCTGCTGGTTCTTGAGGTGCCTCCTGACCAGTTGCTTCAGTTGGTGCACCTGTTCCTCCGGTAGCACCAGTAGATGGTTCTGTTGGAGCAGCTGCGGTACCGATGGACGATGTTAATTGTAGATTTTTGATTTTGTCGAGATTTTCAAGTTTTTCTTCGACACGAATTGGAATCTTGGAATCACCTTCCGCAAGTTGTCCAGATGGGAAGGAGACGTATTTGGCATTGATTTGATCTTTAATACTTGAGAGCGACAGACCGGCTGCTGTTGCCTTCTTTTTATCAACGGTAATTTGGACGAGGTCATCTTTGTAACCACCGACCGAAACGCTGTTGATACCTGGGATTTTGTTCAATTCTGGCTCAATTTGATCTTTTAATAGTGATTCAATGTCTTCTCCGTCTTTGCTAAAGAAGGAGATATTATAGATGGGGAACGAACCAAAGGAGAAGCGGTTTAATTTAGTACTTGCTTCTTCAGGTAAGTTTGCATCCTGGATCGCCGCATCGATTTGTTGCTCGACTTGGTCCATGTCGGTATCAAACGGGAATTCAATATTGATGATCCCGATGCTTTCGTACGCAGAACTCGAAATTTTTGTTGATCCCTCAATCCCTTTGAGAGCGGTTTCGAGTTTTGAGACGACTTGTTGATCGACATCCTCAGGGGATGCACCAGGATAAACGGCTTCAACTGAAATTTGCGGGAATTCGATTTCAGGAAACTGGTCGACCTTGAGTTGGGTAAATGAATAGACCCCGCCTAACACTAAAAGAATAGCGATGATAAATACAGCGACAGAGTTTTTTAAGCTAAAACGTGTTAAAAAGTTCAAAAGATGTCCCTCCTTTATTTTTGTATGTGCTTAATTACATACTAGACGACGGTTTAAAGGGCTGCAACTTTAAAACGGTTTAATTTTTATGAAAAAGTTAGAAAAAACACTTTACACTTTTCGATATGCTGATATAATAAAGACATACCCAGCAACATGATATCATGATTCTGTAGCTCAGCTGGGAGAGCGCTACCTTGACAGGGTAGAGGTCGCTGGTTCGAGCCCAGTCAGAATCATACCGAAAACTCGTTCATCTTTTGATGAGCGAGTTTTTTTTGTCGTTAAAAAAGCTATTCCCTTAATTGAACGGGAATAGCTTATACTTTATTGGATTTCAAGGTGGAGATCGCCAACTTTTGTCCAACCGAACAATGTTGTCGCCCGGTAGAAGACGAATGTGAGGACGCCGGGTAAGAGAATGCCTGTAACAACGAAGACGGCGAACGCGTTAAACCCTTGATTGACGAAAATATTGAGTGGCGCAATCATCGAGTTCAATCCAAGTCCAGCTAACTCATATGGAACTTTTAATGACAACACGAGTGTTGCGACCGGCGCTGAGATCATAGCTGCTAAAAACGGTGCGGCTACAATTCGCGGATTCTTGACGATATTCGGAAACTGAACTTTTGGTGTCACGAAGAACGAGGCAATCAAACCGCCGGGATCGGTTTGGCGATAGGCCATCAAAGTAAAACCGACGAATTGTGCGGAACAGCCGATAAGCGCAGCGGCACTTGCGACGGGATCAAGCTGAAGCGCAATGGCGAGTGCTGCAGATGAAGCAGGAGACATTAAAATTACGCTAAAGATGAGTGCGATGACGAGTGAAGTCGCGATTGGCGATGTTTCGACAGAAGATGTGACCATTGCACTGAATTTTGTAAGTAAGGGTGTCGTTACGGCAGCAGCACCAAGACCAGTGATGCCTCCTGCAAGTACGGCACACATTGGAATCACCATCATGTCGAACTTCGTTTTGCCTGTCATTCGTTTTCCGACATAAACAGCGACGGCTGCAGCAATCAACGCACTGATCGGTTGACCGGGAATTAAGACGAGACCGGCTTCAGTCGGCTGGAGGGCAGCACCACCGATTGTTGCCGCAATCATTGCGCTGAAGAGAACGAGCGTATTACCACCAAGTTGATAGGCGATGCCGGCACCGAGCGCCGGGGCAAGTAAAACTTTTGCGATGCCGCCAATCGTCAGTAACACTTCGATATGTAATAAGTTTCCGAACGTCTCAATCAATAAGCCCACGCCAAGTGTAACGAGCACTGCATTCGCCATCCCGGCTGATACCTTTACCATTCGATCCATCGCATAATCCTTCACTCTTCTTCATCCTCTCTATTTTTCCATTAAAAAAACCTATCCGTTAACTGGATAGGCGCCATGAATAGTGCGGGCGCCTCATTCGATGCATCGAAAGGAGGGCCCAAAAATCGATTCCGGAAAATCTCGGAAAAGTTTTCAGTCCCTCGTGCATAGAATAATCAGTCGGCCCGCAATTTGTGGAAGGTACATCGTGTCGTGCTCCTCTCGCTTGAATTTTTCTAAGCCTAACATGCATTAAATGAATAATCAATATTTTCTGACAATTTATTTTTCAGTTCACTTTCAGCTTAAAAGAGGAAAGGAAGAAGAAACGTTAGTAAACCTGGAATGGAGGCGGTTACATGAAATTTGCACTTATTACAGATATTCACGGCAATGCGTCAGCGTTAAAAGCAGTCCTTGACACAATCAATCAAGATCCAGATATTGAGACGATTTATTGCCTCGGTGATTTGGTCGGAATCGGTGCCGAGACGAATGAAGTGATTGACTTGATTCGAAGTGATAGAAAAATTCGGACAATCAGTGGAAACCATGATGAAAATGTCTTGGCATTATTGAATGGGGAACGGTATCCGGACAGTTATCTTCATGCGAAAGCACATCACAGTTGGGTTGCGAATCAATTAACGGCAGAAAATCGAGTTTTTTTAGGGCGACTGCCGCGGACCATCTCAAAAGTAGTTGAATCACGGCGTATCCTGTTCACGCATTATGCCTATCGGGACGTGCGGGCAATGATTGGAGAAGAACCGCTTCGTCCGACGGTTGATGGTAATAAAGAAACACTTCCGCAGTTATTTGCTGATACGAGTGCCACCCTGATTTGTTTTGGGCATCACCATCCGCGACAGTTCGTTCAAGTAAACGGAACGACATATGTGAATCCGGGAGCGTTAGGGTGCCAACCGGAGGCAATCGCACCATTTGCGGTCGTGTCAGGAGATAGTGAGAACTGGGACGTAGAATTTATGGATGTACCGTATGATGACGCGGCGTACCTCGAATCATTTAATGCGTCAGACATGCCGTCAAAAGAGTTGTTACGGAAATTGTTTTTAGGGGGAAGAAGTTGAAGTCGATAGATAAAAGAGAGGGCGCCGAGAAAGACGACGCCGCTTTGACTTACGAAATAAAAAATCTTACGATGTACGCAATGATGAGGATGAAGAAGAGGACGAGCCCGATATTTCGTTTGAGGCGGTTGCGTTTCCAATGAAAGAGTAGTGACAGGATCGGGGCAAGCAGAAAGCCTGCAAACAGTGCGACTAGCGTCAAGATGAAAAACAGGAAGTCCGACGAGTTGCTGCTTGCCGTATAGGATTTCCACATATCAATCAGTGAAATGATGACGTAGACAAGCAGAACCAAGAGATAAAGCGGGAGAAGCATATACGATTGCATACAGGGTAACACTCCATTCAAGCAAGATAGTTTAAGTATACGATTAAACTCAAAATAAAGGGGTTCTGTAAAAGGAAATCATTGATTCATTTCGAATCAAACGAAGAGAGACAAGAATAGGTGGGAGTGGGTGAAGAAGCTGTATCAAAATGTTTTCTTGTTCAGGACGATGAAAAAGACATACCATTTAGTCAAACGGCATGCCACTAAGAAGGCAGTACTAGACAAAAAAAGAATGACTCTTCCTTAACAGGAGAAGTCATTCTTTTTGGTTACAGTAGCTTGAGCATGGCTTGACTGATGATTTTTAGGTCAAGCTCATCGCCGATCAATGGCCATTCGGCAATCAAAGCGATATACGTTCGAAACAGTAGAAACGCTGTTACATCAATCGGGATTCCAGAGGAACTGACATCTAGCTCGAGGCGTGTTTCGAGTAAGTTTTTAATATAGTCAACAACATGTTTTTCAATGCGGGTCCGTAACTCCTGCATCTCTTGTAGTTTTAAGTTGTGCGTCTCTTCTGTAATTTTTAAGATGAATAAATGTTGCTGCTGATGATTAACGATTGCATCGATCATCGCCTGTTTATTGGCTTCCACGCTTGCGCCTTCGACGTAAGCATTCTCAGCTTCCGTTCGCATCTCTTGTAACACGAAGGTTACAAGAGATTCAAACAAATCAAGCTTACTTTCGAACAGCTGATAAACAGTTGGTTTTCCAACATGGGCCCGCTTTGCAACTCGTTCAATCGTCGTTCCTTTATAACCGAGTTCAGAGAAACAATCCATTGCCGCGTTTAGGATGACTTGTTCTTTTTCATGCTGCGTCATGTGATTTTCTCGCTTTCGTCGAAAGCAAAATACGTTTAGCGCTTAAAGCACCTACGAAGACAAGTACTAACGCTCCGGCTAGAATCGATCCGAGGACTAGGCTATTAGAAGCAAGAGCATCTGTGACACCGAGTCCAAGTGCTTCACGGAACCCACTGACTGAATACGTCATCGGTAGGAACGGGTGAATATACTGGAAGAAGCTTGGTGTCATTTCGACTGGGAACGTACCGCCACTACCACCGATTTGAAGGAGTAATAGCAGGAACGCTGCGAATTGTCCAACGCGGCCAAATAACATCGTCAAAGCGAATAGCAAGGTAATGAACGTCATCCCGGTCAAGGCGGCGAAGCCATAGAGGGCAGGGACACTCGCGACAGTCGAATCGAGGACGTAAACGATAGCGGTCGCGGCGGCAACCCCTTGCAATGCACCGATTGGTAAAATCAAAGAAAGTTTACCGACGAGGAAGCGCCATGATAACGTCTCTCCGTGTGCTGGACGAATCTGGTAGACCGAAGAGAACATCAACGCACCAGCGAATAACGCGATACTTAAGATATAAGCAGACAGTCCGGAACCGTAGTTGCTAACGGTCGAGTAGTCATGTTCTTTTAATACGACAGGCTCAGCGAGCATGTTGTCACGATCGTTTGATGGTTTGACTGTTGCGTCTTTTGCACCTTTACCGAGTTCATCAGTGAGTGTTTTTGCTCCGTCAGCCAGTTTAGAGTTACCATCTGCTAAGCGCGAAGCACCATCTGTCAATTGACCGGCCCCAGATGAAAGTGCTACCGCACCGTCTGTCAGTTGACCGAGTCCTGAGTTCAAACTTCCCATTGCCGTACTGGCATCGTTTGTCCCGGTCGCAATTTTTTGAGCACCGGCAGTTAACTGTGTACTACCGTCAGCTGCTTTATGAACACCATCTGTATACGTCGTTAATCCTTGATTAAAATCAGTTTGACCTTGCTCTAAGTCTTTTGCACCTGAAAGCAGTTTGTTTTGACCTTGCTCCAAGTCTTTTGCACCTGAAAGTAATTTTACTAGACCACCGTCAAGTTGCGAGACGGCGGATGCGATGTTTTGTCCACCGACTGCTAACTGATTAATTTTATCTGTCGCATCGTTGGCAGCGGCAAGACTAGCATCGAGAGCCGTTTCTTGTTGCGCGAGACTCTGAACATTTTGTTCCATCGTCGCAATCGATTCAAGTAACGTACGTTTTTCTTCTTCCGATAAATTCTCAGAAGAAGAAATGACCCCCTTGATTGTTGCGACGTTAGCTTCAATTGCTTCACGCCGAGCACTTAAATCTTGTTTTAAAGCTGCAGCGGCACTGTTCAAGTTTGTAATCGTCGCATCCACTTCCTGTGCTTTTTCATTCAGTTGATTGAGTCCGGCATTGAATTTCGGAAGATTGCTATCTAACTCTGATGCACCAGCAGAAGCACTCTCAATACCTTGACGCAGTTGAGTTGATCCGGCAGAAGCCGATTCAAGACCTTGACGAAGTTGAGTAGAACCAGCTTGCAGGTCAGTTGATCCTTTAATGAGTTTACCGCTATTGTCATCCAGCTGGTTCAGACCACTCGATAACTCACCAGATTTCTCAGCGAGCGTCTGAGCACCATCGTTAAGTGTGTTGAGACCTGTCGAGAGTTGAGACGAACCATCCGCTGCCTTTGCTAAGTTCGTTGACAAGTCGTTTGTACCATCTGTCAGTTTGCCGAGATTCGTCGTAAGCGTTTTGGCACCGTCTGTCGTTTTGTTGGCACCATCTTCAAGCTTCGACGAACCTTCTGAGGCATCTTCAAGACCTTGCGCAATTTTTTTTAGCGCTCCAAAGATGGCGCTACTATATTGCTTCGTTACGGATTTTCGAATTTTTTCATTTAACTGTTTAGCGGCATTACTTGAAATCTGTGTCCCTGAGTAGTTCTTAGCAGGGTTCAAGTAATACTCGAGTTCAATTTTTTTAGGATGTTCATCGAGTAAAGTTGTCGCATTCTTTGAAAAGTTTTTTGGAATGACGACCGTCATATAGATATCCCCGGAACGTAACTGTTTTTCGGCTTCTTTACTTGAAAGAAACTGCCAATCAAAGTCATCGTTCTTTTTTAATTTTTTGATGAATTGATCCCCGATATCAATTTTTTCACCTTCATACTTGATCGTCTTGTCTTCATTTACGATGGCCACTTTAATCTCTTCTGTCTGACCGTACGGGTCCCAGAATGCAGATAGGAAAATGGAGTTGTAAAGAAAGGGAACAAGAATGATTGCCAAGATGACAATCACCATCATCGGGCTTTTTAATTTTTTCCATTCTGAGCGAAACATGAATATAAATCCCCTTTTGAAAACTTAAAACTTATTTGAGTTTTCGGTTTTGATGAGATTTACTTTACTCTCTTTCAGAATAGAAAGCAATTCATTTAATCAAATCTTTACTATTTTGTAATGACTGATTGTGATTGATTTTAAAAGAGATAGTATTTAATGTAGGAAAAAATGAGACGTGCTTCAAAAAACGAGCGTCTTTAAGGAATCAAGAGGATTTTGCCTGTACTTTTTCGACTCTCAAGATAATCATGGGCACGTGCTCCCTCAGCGAGTGGGAATGAAGTTGGATCAGATACATGGAGCTGATTTGAAATCACCCAACTGAACAGCTCACCCGCCCGTCGAATCCGCTCTTCACGTGATGTGAGAACATTCCACAAATCACCGCCTGTAAGTGTTTTTGATGTATCCATTAAAAAGCGGGGGTCGACTGCGACGGGATCTCCACCGGCCATTCCGTAAAACACGACGGTTCCTCTTACTTTTGTGACGTCAAAACTGTTCATTAATGTTGTACCAGTGGATTCATAGACGACATCGACACCACGATTATTCGTTACTGTCAGAATTTGCTTAACCCAGTCGTCCGAATAAAGAAAAACTTCTTCGCATCCATTTTCTTTTGCGATGAGTGCTTTTTCTTTGGAAGAGGTCAGCCCGATTGGAACAGCTCCATGCGAACGAACGATTTGAGTCAGCAGTTGTCCGACACCTCCAGCTGTTGCGTGAATCAAAACAAGATCGCGTGGTTGAATCGCGTAGCTGTCACGTGTCAGGTAATGGGCTGTCAATCCTTGTAGGAGCAGGGAAGCACCGACTTCAAAGGAAATCTCGTCAGGGAGCGGCAACCTGTTCTGCGTTCGCATTCGGTACATCGGCAAAGGCAACACGCTGACCGACGTTAAGTCCGGAAACGTCTTCCCCGATCTGAGTGATGATACCAGCACCCTCATATCCTAAAATGTAGGGAGCGGCTCCTTCTAAGTGATAATTACCTTTTCTGCGATAGATGTCAGCGAAATTAAGACCGATTGCCTTCATTTCGATTAAAACCTCATGAGATTGAATAACGGGAGTTGGAGCTTCTTGATATGTGAGGACGGAGGAATCTCCGAATGAACTGAACGTAAGAGCTTTCATCTGAAACACATCCTTTTAGTAGTAATGGATTTAACTATAGATCATCTAAACTGATATAAGTGCAGGAATGCGTTAAAATGAAAAAAAGAGGGTGAAGTATTATGAAAAAAGTTATGCTTGGTGGCATTCATTTCTATCAAAAAGTGATTTCTCCGATGAAGCCGGCGACATGTCGCTTTTATCCGACGTGCTCGCATTACGGAAAAGAAGCGATTGAACAGCATGGTGCCATGAAAGGTGGATACTTGACGACACGTCGCCTGTTACGTTGCCAACCGTTCCACCCGGGTGGACTCGACTTTGTTCCGGAAACGTTTAGTTGGAAAGCACCGCTGCAACGAGAGAATCCTAAAGAACGAGAGAATGATGAAGAAACGGTTGATTGAGAGCGGTCTCTGATTTTACATGCGAACGGTTGAGATGGATGATTCATACAAGTAAAAAGACCTAATTTCCTTTTAGGAATTAGGCCAACGTGTAAACAATGTGCTATCGGGAAATCAAGCGTCTTTTTCGTTGCTATCCCCGTAGGAGTCAACGAAACGTGACGCTTTTTAGGGAATAGCGTGACGGAAATCCAGTCATGCAGACGGTTTAGAGCGCAATCCGTCTCGAATCGCTTATAAAGCGAAAAGCAATCGGTCGCGACCCTGCAGTTTTGCTGTAGTGGCGCGGAAGATTGCCGCTTTAAAGACGAGGCGAGACAGGAAAGCGCGAACGGATTGCCTCTTGTTATAACATGTTCACGCTTCATAAGAGTTTGTCTACACGTTGACCTAATTCCATTTTAGGAATTAGGGCTTTTTTGATGAAATAAGGTATTTGGAATTTACAACTTTCCGGTTAAGAATTGTGCCTCGCCCATTCCGAAACTCCAGTCAGCGGCATCGTTTTCAACAATTGACACCATCAAGTCACTTGGTGCGAGACCGCAGTTTGCTTCAAGTCGTTCCGCGAGTAAGCGATAGAGTTTTTGTTTTTTCTCCTGTGTCCGCGATTTACTCGTGACACTAATCAAAACAAGGTTTCGTGTCCGTTCGAAACCGAGTCCTGTATCTTGAATAATCATCTCGTGTTCTTTATGCGTGTGAACGATTTGGTAACGATCGCGTTCCGGTACATCAAAAGCTTCGACCATCGCATCATGCGCTGTATCGAGGAGCACCTTTAACTCTTCTTCATTTCGTCCTTCAATCACATCAAAACGTAATAGTGGCATTAGTAACACTCCTTTTAGATAGTATGTAAAAAAAAATGCGGGCAATGCCCGCATTTTTTTATTTTATTCGAAGAATGGTTTGTATTGGCGACGTTCGTGCATGACAGATACCCATTGAACCGTTGAGAACTCTTCGAGTACCCATTCACCGTTGAAACGACCAAGACCTGAGTCTTTTTCGCCACCGAACGGCATATGTGGTTCATCGTTGACCGACTGATCATTGATGTGAATCATTCCTGTTTCAACTTGAAGCGCAAATTCAGTCGCGCGTTCGATTGAAGAACCATGAACGGCACCGCTTAAACCATATGGAAGTGAGTTTGCGAGTTCAAGCGCATGTTCGTCATCTTTAAACGGGATGATGACTGCGACAGGTCCGAAGATTTCGTTTTTAGCGAGTGGCATATCGTTCGTTACACCAGTCACGACCGTTGGTGCGATGACATTCCCGTTTGCTTCACCACCGACACGAACTGTAGCACCTGCAGCTTTTGTTTTTTCGATATCTTCCATAATACGATCGACTTGTGATTGATTAATTAATGGACCGACTTGTGTACGGTCTTTTGATGGATCGCCGAACTGTAGTTCTTTAACACGAGCAATGTATTTTTCAACGAATTCATCGTGAATCGAATCTGCGACAAGAATTCGGTTCGTTGACATACAAATCTGACCTTGGTGGTAGAATTTGCTGTAGACAGCAGATTCGACGGCACGATCGAGATCAGCATCGTCAAGAACGACGAAGACATTGTTACCACCGAGTTCCAATGCAGTTTTCTTCAGGTGTTTCCCAGCAAGTTCACCGATATGGCGACCAACTTCAGTAGAACCTGTGAATGAGATTAAACGTGGAACTGGGTGTTCAACGATTGAATCGCCGATTTCAGAACCGCGACCGACGATGACGTTCAAGACACCTTTTGGAAGACCGGCTTTTTCAAACAGGCTTGCGAAGATTAACCCACCTGAGACGGGTGTATCAGTCGCTGGTTTGACGACGACTGCATTCCCGATTGCGATTGCCGTTGCGATCGAGCGGACCGCTAAGTGGAACGGGAAGTTCCAAGGGCTGATGACGCCGATAACGCCGAGTGCTTTGCGGTAGATGCGATTTTCTTTGCCTGGTACGACAGATGGGCGAATTTCACCATGCATCCGAAGTGGGAACGTTGCTGCTTCTTTAACGATTAAAACGGAAGCAAGGAATTCACCTTCAGCTTTAATTCGTGTACTACCTGATTCTTTAATTAACCAATCGATGATGGTTTCTTTTTCTTCGTACATGACTTTCAAGAACTGTTCAATCAATCCTTGGCGTTTAAGAGCCGGTGTTTTTGCCCACTCTTTTTGAGCGATTTTCGCTGCTTGATAAGCTTCGTCCAAATCGTCATTGTTTGCAGCTGAAATTTCAAATAGTGTTTCCCCTGTGAAAGGATTCGTATTTTCCATGTTGCTGTCACTTGCGCCTTTGCGCCACTGACCATCGATGAAGATTTTTGTGAAATCAGTTTTCAGAACGTTCTCGTTTGTCTGTTTCATGACTTTTCATCTCCAATTCTTTTTGATAACAATTAAGTTATTCACGTTATGAAAAGAAGTAAAACACAATCTGACACTTTCACAAAATAAAGTGACTCAGCTTTTATTGAAAAAGAAGAATGATAAAGGTTTCACTAAATGAAGAAACAGGAATTAAAAAATATAGCAATATATCAAGAATGGAGTTGGGTTGATGAAGCGATTGAAGCTGATTTATCAAGAGACAAACTGGTGGTGGCCCTTGTTATATGGGGTAGGTGGTGCCTTGTTGACGGCATGTGTCCTCGCGACTGATTTATATTTAAAAAACTACTTTCCGGACGATTGGAAAACAACGCTCGATTTAGGAAGAACGATTCATAGTTCTGTCTTCGCTGGTTTGTTGACGATGATGACGTTTACCTTCTCGACGATCTTAGTCGTCTTGACGACCTATTCATCACAGTTCTCACCACGAACATTACCGAACTTCATCGAAAATCGACAAGTTCAACATATTTTCGGAATCTTTATCGGGGCAGTTACGTATTCGATTACGATGTTGTTTTTCGTTCGTCCTTCTTTACGAGGAAGTGTCGTTGCTTCTGCCGTTGCTGTTCTCGTCGTCTTAATTTCAATCATTGCTTTCGTTGCTTTCATCCATATCGTTAGCCAATCGATTCGTGTGACGACATTACTGGATCGTTTGCACCGGGAAGGCAGTCAATTAATCGAGGAACAAATTGATAATTTGAAAGCGGAAAAACATCATTTTATTTCTGATGGTTATGATTCGCTACAATATCCAATCGTCGCATCAGAGTCTGGTTACTTGCAATTGCTTGATTACGGTGCATTGGCGAAAGAAGGAATGAATATTCAAGTCGATGTCACGATTGGGAGTTACGTGACAAAAGGACAAGCGATTGGTACTGCAAACGAAGAAGGTGTGGAATCCGGAATCATCATTGGACCAACACGTTCTTCCGTGCAAGATTTTACGTTTGTCATCCAAAAGTTATCTGAAGTCGGTTTACGCGCAATTTCTCCGGGGATTAACGACCCGAATACGGCGCGACACGCGCTTCGACAAATCGGTGACCTGCTACGCAATTTTGCGATGCTTCCGGATGGCAGTCTGTTAATCGGCGGCGAAGGCTCTGTCATCGTTAAACGCGTTACTTTCTCGGAATTACTATACGAGACGTTTTATCAACTGCGACACTACGGACAAGAAGATATTTCTGTGCTTGCAACGATGCTAGAGTCACTCGAGAGCGCGAAACGAAATGCTTTGTCCGAACATCGGGCAACAATTCAGACGTTTATCCCGTTTGTTTGTTCAGAATTGGATTGGTCTTCTCTGAATGACTGGGATCGTGTGCATCTAGAAAAGGTCTTAGAAAAAGCGCTTGCTTGAAACTTAATTCGTGTCTTGTACGTAAATTAGGAGGAGAGAACAAAGAAAGTGGGAGATATGTATGACGATTTTACTTTGGATTCTGATTGCGGTCTGTTTCATAGCTAGTTTTGTAGGACTTGTTTATCCAATCATTCCAAGTGCACCGTTACTCATCATCGGTTTTTTGATATATGGATTTGGTTTCGGGTTTACCGAGTTAACGATTAGTTTTTGGCTCATTCAGTCGGTATTTATCATTTTATTATTCACGCTTGACTATTTAGTAAGTTCTTACACAGTCGATCGGCGTGGTGGGTCACGTGCGGCTAAAATTGCAACGACAGTCGGATTGATTGCAGGACCGTTCATTATTCCTGGTGTGGGTCTGTTGATTTTCCCGTTTGTTTTCGCAATCTTAACAGAAAAAATCATCAGTAAAAAGACGTGGAATGAATCAATGGCGATTGGTATCGGAACGGTTTTAGGCATTTTATCAAGTGCATTATTAAAAGGGATTGCCATGCTCTTAATGATTGTCGTCTTTATGTTGTACATTGTTTGACCTAAAAGCAAAGGTTGCTTCAAGTACACATTTAGTGTAAGTTCCGTTATAGTATGAATATGAAAAAGAGGAGAAGCTTATTTTTATAAAAGCTTCTTTTTTACGCAAAAGCTCAAGCTGAGCTTAATTAAATGGAGGTGAATCCCCTTCTCTTGGGGAAACGATTGGACAGTACACATGCAATGGAGACATTCGACACAACAACGATTATTATCAGGCTTCTCATTATTGGATTATTAATTGTTTTGACAGCATTTTTTGTAGCGGCAGAGTTCTCGGTCGTGAAAATGCGGATGTCTCGAATCGATCAATTGATTACAGAGGGAAATAAAACAGCGGTCATCGCCAAAAAATTATTGGAAAACCTCGATTATTATTTATCAGCGTGTCAATTAGGGATTACGGTGACAGCACTTGGTCTAGGGTGGCTAGGAGAGTCGACAGTAGGTGCAATCCTGGAAATGCTCTTCGTAGAGATTGCGTTACCCGATTCAATTTCTACGATTGTTTCGTTTGTCTTAGCCTTTTCAATCGTCACATTCCTTCATGTTGTGTTAGGTGAATTAGCACCAAAATCGTTAGCAATCCAAAAAACAGAAGCGATTACGATGTTGCTTGCACCACCCCTTTACTGGTTTGGTCAAGTGATGAAGCCATTCATCTGGATTTTAAATGGATCAGCGCGAGTCTTTTTGCGCTTGTTCGGTGTAGAGCCGGCAGGGCATGAAGAAGCACACTCGGAAGAAGAGATTAAAATCATCATGACACAAAGTTATAAGAGTGGTGAAATCAACCAGACTGAACTGTCTTACATGCAGAACATTTTTTCTTTTGACGAACGGATCGCAAAAGACATCATGTTGCCGCGAACAGATTTGATTACCATCTCCAATGATGCGTCGATGGATGAAATCATCGCACTTGTCGAAGAATATCAGTTCACACGCTATCCGGTTGCAGAGGAAGGGGACAAGGATAAAATCCTCGGTTTCATCAATGCGAAGCAACTGTTCACCGATCATATGGCGAATAAAGGGAAGGCGTTAAGTTATTACGTGCATAATTTGCCGATTGTTTCAGAGTATTCTCCTTTACAAGATGCGATGTTGAAAATGCAAGTCGAACGAACACCAATGGCGTTAGTCATCGATGAGTATGGTGGTACTGCCGGCGTCATCACGATGGAAGACATACTAGAAGAAATTGTCGGTGAGATTCGTGATGAATTCGATAAAGATGAGAAGGCCGACATCGAACAAATTCATGAGCGACTGTATCGAATTTCTGGACGTGTCCTAATCGATGACTTGAACGAGCGGTTTAACCTCGGAATCGAGGAAGAAGATATCGATACAATCGGTGGTTGGGTGATGGCGCAAGATACGGAAGTGTCGAGCGGTCAAGAGTTCCGTTATGAAGACTATACGGTCAAAGTGATGGAAGTCGATAATCACCAAGTAAAATCGATTTATCTACAACTCCCTGAAAAAGAATCCACTACACCAACTGAAGAAGAAATCATGTGAAACAAGGCGCCCACAGGGTGACCTTGTTTTTTTCTTGATAAAAGGCGTAGAGAATTTGTTTATACTCGGGCAGTCAGTGGTATTACTGTTTATGTGGCAAAAAAGTTACTCAAACCAGAGGAAAAGGGGTTCTATTTCATGACTAAAACAATTCTTACTTCACGCGCGGCGGCAGTAGGGGGCCGTGATGGAAAAGTCTCTTCTGACGATAACGTCATTAATTTAGATTTAGTAATGCCTGGTACAAAAGGTAAAGAAGATATTCCGACATCAAACCCAGAGCAACTATTCGCGGCAGGATACGCGGCATGTTTCGATGGTGCATATAATTTAATGGCACGCCAAGCAAAAAAACGTGTCGAAACACGGACGAACTCGGAAGTGAGTCTTTTACAAGACGAAGCAGATAACGGCGTTAAAATCGCAGCTAAACTTGTTGTAGAAGTTGTCGGCGTCTCGCAAGAAGAAGCAGAAGAATTACTTGAAAAAGCGCATGGTTTCTGCCCGTACTCTAAAGCGACACGCGGAAATATTGATGTTGATTTATCGGTAAAAGTGGTAGAAGCATTAAGCGAATAAAAACTATTCTTTTTTACGGGAGGAATCAGTATGCCAAAAGAAACTGACCGTCCAAACGAAAAGTTAGAAGATGAGCGAGAGCGTTTAACTGAACAAGAACGCAAACTGTCATCCGAGCAACAAGAGGAAATTCTTGAAGGAAAGAACGCTATGCCGGATGATCCGATTTCACCTCGCGATCGTGGACAAGATAAGTAATATAGACATTGGGGGATGATTTTAATGGGTAAAAAAGTAGCAGTCGTACTCGCGGACCATTTCGAAGATGTCGAGTTCACAGGACCAGTCGACGCATTAAAAGGGGCAGGTCATGAAGTGACAGTCATCGGTTCAGAAAAAGGTGCAGAACTCGTTGGTAAACAAGAAGATGCAAAAGTCTCTGTTGATGTCACGATTGATCAAACATCACCGGCAGACTATGATGCGCTGTTGATTCCGGGTGGATTTTCACCAGATTTATTACGTGAAGACGAACGTTTTGTCTCTTTCGTAGAAGAGTTCGATATGTCGAAGAAACCAGTCTTCGCGATTTGTCATGGTCCACAATTAATGATTAACGCTAAAATTGTTAAGGGGCGCAAGATGACAGGGTATAAATCAATCCGAATCGATTTGGAAAATGCTGGGGTTGATTTCGAAGACACTGAAGTCGTCGTCGATGATAACTTCGTCTCGAGTCGTCAACCAGATGATATTCCGGCGTTCAACCGTGAAATGTTAGCGAAGCTCGCATAAGTTCATGCAAAACAAATCCCCTTCACAGGTCGTGTAGGGGATTTGTTTTTGCGTTAAGCGTTTGGGTAATCGCAAAGCTCAGTGATGACCCCATGTGAATGCCTCGGATTCATGTAAATCAAACGACGGCCAAAAGGCGTTGACCGGTACGTATCTTCGAGGAACGTAAGTCCCTGTTCTTTTGCATCGAGAATCGCTTGATCTAAATCGTCAACGCGGTAAGCGATGTGATGTACCCCTTTACCACGTTGTTTTAAGAAACGAGCGATTGGGCTGTCAGCGCTTGTTGGTGTCAGTAGTTCAATGTGTGCATCTTCAAATTCAATGACAGCGATATTCGATGCCACGCCTGGAGCGGGGTTTGAATATTCACGGACTAATTTCCCTCCTAAAATTGTTGTATAAAAAGTAATGGCTTCTTGCATATCACGGACGGCAATTCCAGTATGATCAAGTTTCACTATAATTCCTCCCTTACACCACTAGTGTGCCAAAACTTCCCTCAAGGTGCAACGCGCAGGTATTTTCACTAAAGGAGCTTCATCGTATTACATAATTAACCAATAAACTTATACAAAATGAAATCTCACTGAAATATAATAGAGGCAAAATGAATGCTATAATCAAAAACGTTCTTATAAAATTTAAACATTAAAATGAAATTTAAATAAAGCATACTTTTGACTACAATAAAATTATAGAGAAAAAGAGGGAATACTACATGAAAAAAACGTTTACGTCGCTCATCGTTTCCGCACTTGTCCTTTCATCAACTCCTTATTTTGCATCAGCAGATGATTTAAGTGAACAAAAAGCTAAAAACGAACAAAAGCAACAAGAAAACCAAAATACACAAAAAAATCTTGAGTCTTCTGTGAATCACGAAGGTGAGAAAATTTCGAAGACACAACAAGAAGTGAATCGTTTAGACGAAGCATTGAATGAAAAAATGTTTGCCGTCGAAGCAAAAGATCGTCAAATCAAGGCGACAGAAGCTGAAATCGTCGAACTTGGTAAGCAAATCGAAAAATATAAAGCCAAGCTGAAACGTCAAGAAGAATTGCTCGGCGATCGTTTACGTGTCATGCAAGAAAATGATGGTAATTCGATTAAATGGGAAGAAGTCATCTTTGGTTCGAAAGATGTCGGAGATCTCGTCAGCCGTGTGCTAGCGGGGAAATCCATCTCACAACAAGATGATAAGATGATTACGGATTACCAGAACACGCAAAAGAAATTAGCGAATGCCCAAGCAGAACTTAAAGATAAAAAAGCAAAGCTTGTGACAGAGAAAAAAGAATTAAAGCGTCAACAGGCAGAGCTCGAACAACAAATCAGTGAACGAAACAAACGCATTAAAGAACTTAAGAAGCAAAAAAAGAAATTTGAGACACAGTTGATGGACGCGAAAGAAGTTCAACAAATCTTGATTGCGCAAGAAAAAGCAATCGCGGCAGAAAAAGCGGCACGTGAACGTGAAGCACGGATTGAAAAAGAGCGCAAAGCACAAGAAGCACGAGAAGCAAAAGCCCGTGCTGAAGCTCAAGCAGCACAAGCAGCAGCCGATCAGGCAGCGGCAGAAAAGGCAGCAGTTGAGCAAGCTGCAGCAGAAAAAGCGGCAGCCGAGCAAGCTGCAAAACAAGCAGCGCGTCAAAAAGCAACAACGAATTCAACAAAACAATCAACGCCGACACCAGCGCCTGTAACACCAAAACCAGCACCAGTAGCACCGAATCCAGCTCCGGCTCCAGCTGCATCTTCAGCATTGTTCATTCATCCGACAAGTGGTGCGACTACACAAGGATACGGCTCAGCAAGTGGTGAAAATGGGTATGGATTCCATAATGGAATCGACTTTGGTGCACCGGTTGGAACACCAATTGTCGCAGCAGCAACAGGAACTGTCATTACGGCTTCTAGTAGTGGTCCTTACGGAAATCACATCATGATTGCTCACCAATTGAACGGAAAAACGTATACGACGGTTTACGCGCACATGAGTTCATTGAATGCGCGTGCAGGACAACGTGTCAGCCAGGGACAACAAATCGGTGCACTTGGTAGCACGGGTAACTCGACTGGACCACACCTACACTTCGAAATTCATGTCGGTGGGTATATCTACAGCGGAACAGGCCCTGCAAATAGTGTTAATCCTATGTCAATGTTATAAAATCGTAAAAGAACCTCTACATTGTAGAGGTTCTTTTTTATACAGTTTGAATAATTAGTTGTTATATTACAAAATAACGTTTTCATTTGAAATGTAAATGAAATTTTTCTGAAACTATTACGGTGCTATAATCAATTTCAGATAGTTTCACTACGGAACAGGACTTCAAAAATCGAATTCATACATAAGCGAGGAACTCACATATGCTAAAAAAGTTATTTTCTACCGTACTATTAGGGACGTTATTATTGACGAACACCCCAATCACTCAAGCGGCTACAATCAAAGAAAAGAAAGCAGATAATGCAGCTGAACAACGTAAACTAGAAAAATCAATCAAAAAACAAGAATCTAAAATTTCAAAAGAGCAACGTCAAATCAATGCGATTGATGCAGCAATCAATGAAAATATTTTTCGTGTCTCAGAAAAAAATAAACAGATTCGTCAGTTGAATGAACGAATTGAAGAGCTTGAGGCAGACATTATCCATTATGAAGAAATGTTAAAACGCCAGGAAGAGCTGTTAGGAGACCGTCTTCGTGTGCTTCAAGAAAATGATGGGAATTCGATTAAATGGGAAGAAGTCATTTTTGGTTCGAAAGATCTTGGCGATCTCTTTAGTCGTGTGATGGCAGGGAAAAAAATTGCTGAACAAGATGACAAGATGATTTCTGCTTACCTTGAAACGCAAAAAAAATTAGCTGATGCTAAAGCGACGCTTGTGGATAAAAAGGAAGAGCGAGTGAAAGAAAAAGAAGCCCTTTTGGTTCAAAAAAAGGAACTCAAACAGCAAATGAAAGCACGTAGTGCAACCTTAAAAAAATTACGTCAAGGTAAAACAAAATTTACGACAAAACTTCTGAATGCGAAAGAACTTCAAGCGACATTAGAAGCGCAAGAACGTGCGATTGCGGCAGCAAAGGCAGCAGCTAAAGCAGCAGCGGAAAAGGCAGCAGCTGAAAAAGCGGCAGCGGAAAAGGCGGCGGAGGCGGCGGAAAAAAACAACGCCGGGACGTCTAAGAAGGTCGTAAGTGCTACGCCAGTCGCTAGTGTTCCGAGTGGTTCGGCGCAGTTCGTTCGCCCTGCGTCAGGAAGTGTTTCACAAGGATTCGGACCAGCGAGTGGTGCGAATGGGTATACTTTCCATAATGGTGTCGACTTTAGAGGGTCAGTCGGATCATCAATCGTCGCAGCAGCTTCAGGAACGGTCATCACAGCAGGAAGCGGTGGACCGTACGGAAATCACGTGATGATTTCACATTTCTTGAATGGGAAAGTGTATACAACAGTTTACGCGCATATGAATTCATTATCAGTTCATGCTGGACAAACGGTCTCGCAAGGGCAACAAATCGGTACGCTCGGAAATACGGGAAACTCGACGGGCGCACATCTTCATTTTGAATTGCATATTGGTGGTTACCAATACAGTGCGACAGGACCAGCTAACACAGTTAATCCATTAGCATACTTATAAAAACGAGCTTCGGCTCGTTTTTTTTATGGCGCTATGCTACAGTGAAAGAGAAATTTAAATCATGAGCAACTAGGGGAGCTGGAGGAATCTGGCTGAGAGGAAAACCATTCTGTTTTCGACCCTATCACCTGATCTGGATAATACCAGCGTAGGAAAGTTGAGATTGAAGACATGAATAAGTGACCACACTCGTTGGTTTTTCATGGCGTCGTCTGCTTTTTTACAGCGGACGGCGCTTTTTTTCGTTCCGCTTTCTCCTTGTGCTCTCATAGAAAGTGAGGTCTATCGATGAAACATGTACTGACGATTGCTGGATCAGACTCTAGTGGTGGAGCTGGAATTCAAGCCGACTTAAAAACTTTTTCTGCTCTTGGGGTTTACGGTATGAGTGTAATTACTGCTATCACAGCGCAAAATACGTTAGGCGTACAAGCAGTTGAAGATGTATCACCAACGCTTGTCGAAGCCCAGTTGAACTCGATTTTTAGCGATATTCGTGTAGATGCCGTTAAAATTGGGATGGTCTCGAATGAAAAAACGATTCAAGTCATTGCCAAATGTTTGAAACATTATCAGGGACCAGTCGTCTTAGACCCCGTGATGGTCGCAAAAGGGGGGCATGCGCTGTTAAGGAAATATGCTGAACAAGCATTAATGGAGCATTTGATGCCGCTTGCAACCTTGACGACCCCGAATATTCCGGAAATGGAACGCATGTTAGGGCAAGCGATTTCGACAATTGATGAAATGAAGCTGGCGACGACGGAATTCGCACAAAAACGAGACATCGCTATCCTGTTAAAAGGCGGTCATCTTGAAAGTACGGATGCCTCGGATATTTTATACACGGAAGGGAGGCATCATCTGTTTCAGGAGGCACGATTAAAACGCCAGCATACACATGGTACTGGATGTACATTGTCTTCCGCGATTGCGGCACGTCTTGCGCTGGGAGATTCCCTGAAGGATAGCGTGATTTATGCTAAACGGTACGTAACTGAAGCAATCCGGCATGGATTTGCCTTAGGGAACGGAATCGGACCGACACATCACTTTTATGACATTTGGAGGGAAACGGATGCTTACAACCATTCATGATAAAAAACCATTAATTCATCATTTAACGAATGCGGTCACGATTAATGAGTGTGCCAATATGACCCTTGCGCTCGGGGGTTCACCTGTCATGGCGGAAGATATCCTAGAAGTCGAGGAAATGGTTGGACATGCAGATGCTGTCGTTATCAATATCGGGACATTGAACGCAGCTTCACGAGCGTCGCAATTGTTGGCAGGTCAAACGGCTAACCGATTGAAGAAACCGATTATTTTAGATCCAGTCGGAATGGGGGCGACGACACTTCGGACACAATTCACGAAAGAGTTACTCGAAGCAATTCATTTTACGGTCATTAAGGGGAACGTCTCTGAAATCAAGACGCTCATCGGTCAAGTCGGACGTTCAAAAGGAGTCGATGTCGCTTCCGGAGAGACATTAGATTTTCAAGTCGTCCATGAGTTTGCTGGACGGCTCGGGACGACTCTCGTCGTAACGGGACCGGTTGATTTCATTACAGACGGCAAGCGACAAGTAAAACTAACCGTAGGAACGCCACGACTCGGACACATTACAGGGACAGGTTGCATGACGGCATCGCTCATCGGAACCCTACTTGGAGCAGGGTATGATGCATTCGAAGCAGCGACCTATGGGACGTATTTAATGGGAAAAGCGGGTGAAGTCGCAGATGAAGCAGCGGGACTTGGTGATTTCCGGATGGGGTTGTTCAACGCAATCAGCTTGACTACAGAAGAAAGTTTGAAAGGGGTATTGACCAGTGGAGAATGATTACACGGTTTATGCGGTAACAGATCGGCGCTTTCACCCGGACGTTGCCTTGATTGATGCGGTCGAAGCAGCAATAAAAGGTGGCGCGACGATGGTCCAGCTTCGTGAAAAGCAGGCGCAAGGGAAAGAATTTCTCGAACAAGCGAGTGACTTGAAGAAAATGATGTCTCGTTACGGCGTCCCACTCATCATCAATGACCGGATTGATATCGCACAAATCGTCGGTGCAGGTCTGCATATCGGGCAAGAGGACATCCCTTTGAAGGAAGCACGTAAGCTGTTACCGGAAGCCACGATTGGGGTTTCTGTTTCCACCGTTGAACAGGCAATCGAAGCAGAGCAAGACGGGGCAACTTATCTTGGCGTAGGGTCGCTCTATCCAACGGCGACAAAAGACGATGCGAGTCAGATGACAAACGAAACACTCCGGGCGATTCGCCGGGCTGTTTCCCTTCCTCTCGTCGGGATTGGTGGAATCACACATCATGTGGTGCCCGACTTATTCGAGATGCTTGAAGGATATGCCGTCGTCTCTGCCTTATTCGCAGCACCAGATATTGAACGTGCGGCACGAGAGTTCAAAGAGGCGGTTCAGACTGCGCGTCAAATAGTATCAGACCGGGTATAATCACTGAAGAGGTGATGTACGTGAAATGGCAAGTCATTCGCTTTCGGGGAGGCTGGATTCGGTATCGAATCGAACCACAAATCATTCGAATCGACAACCGTGGAAAGTATCATTTAGGTTGGAAATTGTTTCCCTATCCGAATCGTTATGCATTTGAATTGGCGGTTTTGTTAAAAAACAAACACCAACAACGATATAAACGGCCGCTGTTGATTAAAACGGCATCCATCGCTACGGAAATCTGGGGCCATACACACCTCGATTTATTTTATCGAGTGATGTTACAAGTACCGTTACCACGCTTCCTATCGAATCGATATAAGGAGCGATTGCGAAATACAAGTATCATCGATATCGGTGTACGGGCTGTCGATACTAATCGAATCGTTTGGGATATCGGGAATCGATTAGGGGGATGGGCAGTTTTTCGTACAATCCAAAAAAAACATCGGAAATGAATCTTCACCTCGCGAATCATCGTAGTCATCTTACTTGCATTTGTTGTTTTAGGATGGTGCAATAGTTTGGAGGAGAGGTGAAGACAGTGGAGGCACCACGCTGTGAGACGATTGCGATCGATAAAAAACGTGCTACTGAAATTGGTCATGCCGTTGAGAAAATCCCGACGCTTGAGATTGGGAAATTGTTTAAAGTGTTATCGGACGCAACGCGTCTACGAATCGCTTATGCATTGACGGTCGAGCGAGAACTTTGTGTTTGTGACGTATCGGCATCAGTTGATTGTTCGATTGCGACGGCTTCGCATCACTTAAGAACGTTATTGAAACAAGGTCTCGTCAAATATCGTAAAGAAGGAAAAGTTGTCTATTATTCACTTGATGACCATCATGTCTCGTCGTTAGTTCATTTGGCAATGGAGCATGTGAATGAAGGAAAGGCTTCTTCTTGAGAAAAATATAAAAAACGCACCGCAGTCCGATAAAGAACTGCGGTGCGTTTTTTAGCTTTTTCACGAAGCTAATCGTATGAAACAACAGATCACTTGATTCGATGGAAGAACGTGATGGTCACACTGATGAGTAGAAAGGCTAAAATGGATAGACTAAAGCACATCCGTTTATAGGATGCTGTCACGAGCGCCGTATTTTCGAGTTCTTGATCTAATTCGGTATACAATTGATCTTTAACTTGAGCAAGATCTTCAAGAATGGTCTGCGTGGTCTGCGTCGATTGTTTCGCTAAAGCGGTAGCTGCCTGTGAACCGTTTGTTTCATAAAGGCTGAAAACGGTTTCGATTTCTTTTTCCCATGCATTGTTACGGACCAATAAATCTTTAATCGGTACAGGTGTTTCGTTCGAAGCATTGAGCACACGGCGTAAATCATGAATTTTGGTCGTGCAGAAGTAGTATTGTTCAATGTAGCGGTCGTCTTCATAGAGCAATAGGCCGCGAACGGCATTTGCCCGATCCCGATTGTATTCGACGAGTTGGTCGACCTGTTTAATCATCGGGATGTTATGGGCGTGCATCTCTTCTGTCATTTTTGAAATGGTACGATAACCTGTCAAGGCATAGATGAGAGGAATCGAAGCGAACAAACTGACTAAAAGAATGAGAGAGATGCGGTAGCGCCAAAGTTTATTCATGCAATCATTCCTTCGTAAGCTAACTGGTAATGTCATTAGCTTAACCACTAATTCCCAAAAAGTGAAGAGTTATCTATTTTTTAGGGGAACATCTTTTGGTTACGGGGATCCAATCGTTTTATATTTTGAGATGAAACCTGAAGCGATACCAAACGTAGACGTATATGATGGGTCAGCCTTCGTTTACAAAAAACAACCCACCTCATGACAGGGGGTGTCGTTTCATCGTGTGCGGTTCATTTAAAAAGAGTAGGAATGTTCTTTGTAATTTCCGAAGACGGTATGAATCTCAGAGAAGGTGACGAAGGCATTAGGTTCGACAGAAGAAACAATTTCCTGAAGACGAACGATTTCATTATTCTGTACGACGACATAAACCATCTTCTTTGTCCGGTTGGAATAGCCACCGCGCGCATCGAGAATCGTGACACCACGACCAAGTTCTTTTGTGATGACGTCGTTGATTTCATCTGCTTTTTCACAAATGATAATACATTGTTTAGAAGCAGAGTAAAAACTATAGACCGTTTGCAACGCCTTGGCGCGAACGAAGCTCATAATTAATGCATACATAACATGTTTTAAGTCGAAGACTAGCCAAACTAAGATATAGATCACTAAATCCTGCATTAAAAAAATACGCGGGAGCGGCCAGTTATGAAAGCGGGCATAAAAGAACTTTCCGAGGATGTCGAGTCCACCTGTCGAAGCGCCGCCAAAGAAGATTAATGCCATTGCGAGTCCGGAAACTAACCCTGCAAAAATGGAGGCGACGAGAGGATCGTTTAATGACTCAGGAACCACTTGTGTTGGAATCCAATCAATTAAAAATGAAGAAATAAGGACGATAATTCCTGAAAGTAGCATGAATCGTTTTCTTAAGAAGCGAAAACCAAGTAAGAAAAGCGGGATATTCAAGACAAGTTGGGTCAGTCCGATAGGCGTATTGAACAACTCTTGGAAAATAAGTGTGATTCCCATGATGCCGCCAGATCCAATGTCATTTGGAGATAATAAAAGGCTGATATAAAGGGAGTAAAGAAGTGTACCGATTAAAAGGAAACTGATTTTTTCTGTTCGTTTTTTCTTGCTCGTTTGTTTAGTCTTCATTGTGATTGATGAGAAATCCTCATGCTCCTCCTTTGTAAAGTATCTGCCTGCAAGAGTACGCCTATATAGCATTAAATTCAACCCCTCAACTGAAAAATATCGTAAAAAAAATGTGACGCGGGTCGAAAGGAATTGAGTGAATTGAAAAAAATCCTTTTATTTTTATGCTGTGCGCTCATTGGATTAAGCGCAGGTTCCGTTTTTATGTTGCATTACTCGAGGGAATCCCCTGACAATAAGTGGCGTGATGGAGCACTGGTCACCAGATATGTCGGAACATCGGTTACAAATACAAATGCAATGACAGGATTTATTGAACGATTTCCATTTTCAGACGCACTTAAACAAGTAAAGATTGAAGGGACTACCGTCTCCTTACGTTATGAAGTGACGGGTAAATCCAGAAAAGAATGGGTCGGGACAAATCATGAATGGATTGATCCGTCTACACCCTCTTTTATCAAAAGTCGATTTTCGCAACTCGTCATGCACCATACGCTGGCTCTTTTTTTAGCGATTCCTAATGTAATGACAGTTGAAATTCAATATACGGATCCTGTATCAATCCTTCAAATTAAAATCACGCGTAATGATTTTGAAGGGTATACACCACGCGATATTGAGCGAGCTTCGACGTCCACTAACCGCTTTAATCGTGTAGTTATTGACGACTATGTATTAGTTGAATCAAGACGAAAATCCTTTCTAGAATACTTCCGTTCACAACTCAAAATATACCCGTAAAGTAGTTGTATCTAGCAAGAAAAAGCTTTTTTCACAAACTTGACACAATGGTATCGTTTACATGTCATTCTTTCGTAAAAACCTTAAATAAGGGGTAGGCAGGGGTTGAACATCTTATAAGATGGAAGTATGATAATAAGTGAACAAACATTGTGAAGTGTTGAACAAGAAGAAAGCGAGGTTTCTACAATGAATGAAGTAGAAGCATTAGAAGGGCTAAGAAATAAAGCGGTTAAATCAACTAAAATGCTACAAATGCGTCCACTCGAATATTTAGTTCGTGCCATGCTTGCTGGGGTATTCATCGGTTTTGCTATCATATTTACACTCAAAGCAATCAACGGACTTTATCTAAATGAATCGGCTGCGATGACGCTCGTCGGTGGATTAACTTTTGGTGTTGCGCTTGTCTTAATTGTCTACGGCGGTGCAGAACTGTTTACAGGAAATACGATGTATTTTACTACGGCGACGATGCGTGGATACACTACAAAAATGGATACGTTTAAAGTATGGACGATTTGTTTGATTGGTAATGGTCTCGGAGGACTTGCCTTCGCGTTACTCTTTTCGCAAACTGGAATCATTCAAGAGTTAGGCGCAAACAACTGGTTGTTCGCTGTCTCTGAATCGAAAATCCATCACTCGACATGGGAAATTTTTACGCGAGCAATCTTCTGTAACTGGATGGTTTGTTTAGCGATTTTCATTCCGAAAAACATGAAAAATGAATTGGCACAAATCATGATGATGATGGTTTTAGTTGCTGTCTTCTTCGCATCAGGTTTTGACCATGTCATTGCCAATATGGCATTGTTCTCAATCGCGCTTGTCGTACCTCACCCAGAGGCGATTTCATTTGCCGGAGCAATCCATAACTTAATTCCTGCTCTCTTCGGTAACATCATCGGTGGAGCACTCTTCATGGGAATGGTTTACACGTGGTTGAATAAAGAAAAGCTAGAAGTGGATCAATCAAAACAACAAGCTGCGACAATCAACATCGCGACGAAAAAAAAAGCATAAAGAAAAGGTAAGGTAGCGACGGGTTTTCCCGCCTCCCTTACCTTTTTCTTTATTCGAGATGTTGGAAGCGATCGACATCTGCTGCGAGTTCTTCATAGATCGATTCGACGATTTGAGCATCATCGAACAGACCGAGAACATTTTCGTCAGGTAGTGCATCGACTGGGGAAGTAAAATAGAGCACAGCCGTCAATAATAATTGTTCTTGTTCTTCCTTCATCGAAAAACGTTTTTGATAAAGGGCACGTAACATCTCAAGTAACTGTTTAAGTTGGAAATACAGCACGAGTTCTGCTTCACGTTCGATATCAGACCCTTCTTCTGAAGCGATATCTTTTGTTAAATGTGCTAAGCCAACTTCTCCTCGAATCAATAAATCTTCCTGTGCTTTGTGATCTCCGACTAACGCCAATGCCTGACGGTGGAAATATGTGTAAGCGGATTTAAAATCTCCTGGTACGAATTCCATGTTCAACACTCCTTCTCTACACCTAGTTTCACCTTATTTCTTGCAAAATTGCAACTCTTTCGTGAAAATAAGAGTAAGAGACGAAAGGGGATTACATAATGCCGACTCAAGAACAACTCAAAAAGTATGCAGCACTCGCTGTACGTACAGGAATCAATTTGCAATCCGGTCAGCAACTAGAAATTCGTGCTGGCATCGAAAATGCACCACTTGTTCGTGAAATTACACGTGTTGCTTACGAAGTAGGCGCATCGAACGTTTACGTGCAATGGTCAGATGATGAAATGACGAAAATCCGTTATTTCGATGCACCGGAAGATTCGTTTGACGCATTTCCAGAGTGGTTAAAAGCACGGTTCGATCAGTTAGCTGATGAAAAGACAGCCTTCTTATCTGTCGTCAGTGAAGATCCAGATCTTTTAAACGGAGTCGAGTCGAGTCGTATCGCGCGCGCGAATAAAGCAGCAGGAGTTGCACTAGCCAATTGGCGTAAATTCGTCATGAGCGACAATGTAAGCTGGTGTGTCGTTGCTGCACCTTCAGATGCTTGGGCGGCTAAGGTATTCCCGGACTCGGAAAACGCTGTAGAAGAGCTATGGGAAGCGATTTTAAAGGCAACTCGTGTCGATCAAGCAGATCCAGTCGCTGCATGGGAGAAACATGATCACAATCTCCGTACGAAAGCGACATTCTTGACGGAGAAAAAATATAAAACACTTCATTACTCGGCACCAGGGACGGAATTATCGATCGAGTTACCAGAGCGTCATGTATGGCTCGGTGGTGGTGGACCGAATGCGGACGGTGTTGATTTCATCGCGAACCTTCCGACGGAGGAGGTCTTTACGTTACCGAAGAAGACAGGAGTCAACGGTCATGTCTCGAGTACGAAGCCACTCAGCTACAGCGGAAACTTGATTGATGGCTTTACGCTTTGGTTTGAAGATGGGAAAATCGTCAAAGCAGAAGCGAAACAGGGTCAAGCGGCATTAGATGAGTTGATTTCGCTCGACGAAGGAGCACGTTATCTCGGAGAAGTAGCTCTCGTGCCGCACCATTCACCAATCTCTGACTCGGGCATCTTGTTCTATAATACGTTGTTCGATGAGAATGCCTCATGTCACCTCGCGATTGGTCGTGCCTACTCGACGTGCCTTGAGAATGGACCAAGTTTATCGAATGAAGAATTAGCCGAGCAAGGGGCGAATGATTCGATGACGCATGTTGATTTCATGATTGGCTCAGCAGATATGGCAATCGATGGCGAATTAGCAGACGGTACACGCGAAGCGTTAATGCGTAACGGCAACTGGTCAATTTAAGGATGAGCCGAATGGAGGCTAAAAAAGTAACAGGAACGGGTATCCGTTCCTGTTACTTTTTTGTGTTTAAGGAAAGTATTCGTATTAAAGTTCTTCACCGATGATTTTTACTTCGGTCTCGAGGAGAATCCCGAATTTATCCTGCACCGTTTCTTGAACGTGGTGAATAAGCGAAATGTAATCAGTCGCCGTTGCATTTTCGATATTGACGATGAAACCGGCATGTTTTTGTGAGACTTCCGCTCCACCAATTCGTGTCCCTTGAAGTCCGCTGTCCTGGATTAACTTTCCGGCGAAATATCCTTCAGGGCGCTTAAAGACACTGCCGCAAGAAGGGTATTCGAGGGGTTGCTTCGTTTCACGCTTATTCGTCAAATCGTCCATGACTTCCTTGATGAGAACAGGATCCCCCTCCGTCAAAGAAAAACGTCCTTCGAGAATGATATATTCTTTTTTAGCGAAACAGCTTGTCCGGTATCCAAGTTCGAGTTCGTCGCGTGTGATGTTTAACAGCTCACCTTGGCGTGTTAAAACCGTCGCGCTCTGAAGACAATCTTTGACTTCCCCTCCATACGCACCAGCATTCATGATAAGAGCACCACCGACTGTGCCGGGGATTCCACAGGCAAACTCGAGACCACTCAATGCATGATCATAAGCGACGCGTGAGGCTTGGATGATGGCCGCGCCGCTTTGTGCGACGAGCTCATGTTCTTCGACCGAAATATCCGTTAATTTTTCAAATGATAAGACGATGCCACGAATCCCGCCATCACGTACGACGAGGTTCGATCCATTACCGAGTAATGTCAATGGGAGATCGTTCTCATAAGCATAGCGAACAGCAAAAGCTGTTTCTTCGTAAGAAGAAGGAATGATGAAAAGGTCGGCAATTCCTCCCATTTTCGTATACGTATGATATTTTAACGGTTCATTCACTAATACAGAGTCTTCGTTTAATCCCTCGTAAAGCCCAGTCAACAACTGTTCAGTCATATAAGTTCTCAGTCCTTTTTTTATGAATTCCATTCAGCGAAAGTACGCTCAAAATATATTTTACACTAATTACGTAATTGATGTTTAGCACATAGTTCCCAAAATACAGAGTTGACACGAAAAATGCAAGGTTTATCCGAAAACTGTCATCGCTTAGTAATGAAAATATATATCTGGAATTCCGAATTTCGAAAGGTGAACAAGACAAAATAAGGATTTAGGGTATGAATCGGTTAGAAAAGGGGGAATTATAAATACGTATATAGAAGGATGTTCGGAAAATTAGGAGGGGAATCGATATGGAGAGCGAACGTTTGAGAATGCGACCTTTTTCTCAGGAAGATTTCGACTTTTATAAAGAACTCGTTCAAAATGAATTGGTGATGCAGTATATTAACGGTGGTGTTTCATTGGATGAGACGGAGGCCCGTTTATGGTTCGACCAACAATTCGAGCGGTATGAAGATGATCGTCAGACGGGGTTTTTGCTGATTGAAAAAAAAGAGGATGAGGAACCAATCGGTTTTGCAGGACTCATCCTACAAGAAGTCGACGGAGTAGAAGAACTTGAAGTCGGATATTGGTTAAAGCCGAAGCACTGGAAAGTCGGATACGGGCGTGAAGCAGCGAAACGTCTGATGCGTGAGGCATTTGAACGTGGAAACGATCGTCTGATTTCAATCATTCATCCAGAAAATCATTCTTCTCAAAAGGTGGCTCGCGCCAACGGATTGGGTTGGGAAAAAGAAACGGTCTTTAAAGGGATACCCGTCGTCGTCTATTCATGCAGACTAACCCGTCTATTTAGAGGCTGAACATTAAAGCAGAGGAGTGTAATTCATGTATCATACAGAATTTATTCGGTTTAATCAGCTTGGTGCCTTGACGCTTTATCAGTTATTAAAATTAAGAACTGATATTTTTGTCGTTGAGCAGGAATGTGCCTATTCAGAGCTCGATAATCGTGATCAGGAGGCGATTCATGCACTTGCCTATGCAGATCAGCAGTTAATCGGTTGCCTTCGAGTACTCCCTAAAAATCAATCAGGTGCTGTAGCGATTGGTCGTGTCGCCGTCCACGCTGATTTTCGGTCGCACGGTATTGCACGTCGCTTGATGAATGAAGCAATCGAACACATCCGGACACAAGAAGAAACAGGGATTTATTTGCAGGCCCAGGCCCATCTAAAAAAGTTTTATGCATCGTTTGGGTTTGAAGAGACATCTGATGTGTATCTGGAGGATGGAATTCCACACCTTGATATGCATTTATCGCTTAAAGAAGAGTATTGAATGTTCCTTTACCTAGCAACTAAAGTTCTCATCTAGGTTGGGAAGACGTCTCTCCCTTGTCGTCCCAATGGTTGTAGACATGAGGAAACGCTTATTTTCGAGAAATACTTCAAAAAATAGCGGAGTGAACCGATGATGAGAGCAGAACGAATTTCATTCGGAGGTGAATCAGTCTATGAAAAAAGTACTGGTCATTCTCGCGTTAAGTCTGATTGGACTTTTATCTTTTGCGGTCGGAATTTCTTACGCAGAGCTTCAAAGCAGCCAACAGAACTCAGAAAAGCAGTTAAAGACGATGCTTGAAAAACATCATGGAATCAGTGAAGCATCATTTTTAGAAGTGAAGGCCTCGTTTTCCCTGCAACATCGACAGGTAATCCAGGTTCGATTGCGTGGAGAACCGGCCATTACTTATGAGTTCATTCAGCCGGAACAGACAATTGAATATAGCGGTTCAATTGGAACGAGTGTCGAAAAAGTCGGAAAGCAAGATGAGATTTTTCGATCGATGCCTTTAAAAGTAGGCGAGAATTGATAGATCCTGGTGGATTTCCTTATTGTGAGGAAGGCATCAGGATTTTTTTGGCTTTCAAGAAAAGATAATATTGCGTACACTACGAAGAGAAGCAGTATTCAGGGGGGCAAACCGATGATGAAACGATTTGTGAAAAATGAGGCAGTTGGTCAGGCAGTGCGTGCATTTAAAGAATTGAATCGAAAAGATTTTGAGTATTACAATGCTGAGTTGTCCGAACAAGAACGGGTCGCTTTAAATTTCGTGAAGCGAGCTTTTGACTTAGAGTCATCAGAGCACTTGGCGCTAGCGCTTGATACGAACCAACCAGTCATTGAACTCGATCGTCTGTTACTTAAGTTGGGGGCGATACAAGATAGAACGCTCTTTTTCCGTTTGTTGGTACAACATGGTGTAGATCTCAATCAATTAAAAGAGCTTGATGGACATCGTTCAATTGTCCGTCAACCGCTAGCATTTCCAGTCGGTCTATACAGTGCAATCAATCATGAACTTTTTCAATTGGCGATAGAGGCTGGTCTTGATTTAGACTACACGACATCCTTGCAACGGAGTGATCGTTTTTTAGAAACGCACGTGATTAATATGCTTGATCTCTATTTGTTGCTTGATTTAGAAGACGAAATGGACGTACGAAGCCTAGAATTTTTTACAGACCATCCGGCAACAATCGGTTTTGTTGAGCAGTTAAAGCGGTCGAATCCGTCAAGCATTCAGACAATCGTCGAGACTAAAAAATATCAAGTTGATTTTAAATATGCCAAACACTATCCACTCTTTTACGCGATGATCGGTCGGCATACAGAAGTATTTGAACAGTTGCTTGAAGCAGTTTTAAAAACGGAGAAGGAACAACTGCTTTTAGAAGATGCACTGTTAGCCTTTCATAACCACCAACCAGGTCAAGCGAGTGCGTTAGGAAATGACTATATCGACAGTCTATATCAGATGGGGGAGCAGCTAAGGATCCGAGCAAATATTGATTTCAAACAAGTGGAGGATGCCTACGTCCTGGCGGAATATCAAGAAATCGTTGAGCGGTTACGTAAAGATTCTCTAGAGTAAGTATGCCAGTGTGAGAAGAGTTGAATATCACAGAATGTATCGGGGTCATATAAACGAAGGGCTTCTTGATGTGTTGAAAAACAATACGTCTCGAATGTCCGAACTGTCGTGCGTTTTAATTTAGCTTGAAAGGTCTCAAGAATTCTTCGCCCGTATCCTTGATTCTTCAATTCAGGGATACACGTAATTTCGAGTAAACGAATCGTTTGCTTTTGTTTTTGGATGATGATTGTTCCGACGATTGTTTGTTGATCGTAGACAAGGTACGGCAATGCCCCCTGTTCAATCAAATATTCGATATGGGATACGTCATAGCTAAATAAAAAATGTGAGGATTGAATCGACTCGTTTCTGAGATTTAAGAACAAGGAACGGTTTCGGAGGGTAAGTGGCTTGAATTGAAGTGATGCGGCATGATCATTGATGAGACCGATGAAGCGAAATTGTTCAGAGGAGAGTGTATAACCGAGCGTGTTCCAAGTCGAGACCAACCCGAAGTCATGTGGTGGAATGATTTGAACGTCGATTTGATGAGGATGTAGAGAGAGCGCGTAATCATGGACGAAATGCGCCAAAGTGCGGAAAGCAATCAAGTCCGTGTAAGCGGCATTGATGATTTGAAGGGACGAGGCGAATTGGTTAAATCCTAATGTCGCGCAGACGGCATCACCCTTGATTAAAGCCCATTGATATTTTTCAGGTGGTTGGAATGAGAGGGACAGAGGAGATAAGCGGTTTTTTTGTAACAACTGATGGACGAGACGACGTTGACCGTGCGACAATTGCTCGTAACGTAAAATTTTCAAACGCTACACTTCCTTTTCTGATTAGGATGAAACAATATCTTAAGTATACTATAAGCAATAAAAGGAAAATAATAGTTTTTATCATAAAAGGTAAAAGTAATCTGGTAGAAACGGGGGAGGGATTAGATTGGGGAAAAAGTTTATCTATGTCTGCTTCTTTTTGTTTTTAAGTAGTATCCATCCCGTTCAAGCACAAGATTTAGATAAACAAGAAACGAGCGTCCGAGAAGCTGTGACGTATGGAAGCTATGGAACGATGGATGAACTCATCATTGATCGAAAAGAACCGACATATGATGGTTTTGACTCACCGAATGACATGGCATTTTTATTTGCCTGTATCGCACTGCTTGCAACTGTAGGACTTGGAATCGTCAATACATCAGATTGAAAGAGCCTCGGGAAACCTTTCCGAAGCTCTTTTTTTGTATTTAAAAATGAATATGTTTGGTTCGGCCAACGCGTTCAATCCGATCATGTTCTTCATCTAGACCCGCCTGTTCCAGCAAGTCGAGATAATAGCGAAATGGAGTCGAACGGTGTGAAAAATAAGGAATATATTCTGTGAAAAGCATCGTTTCGGCTCGTTCTAGTTCACGTAAAGCAATCAGGGCATGAAGTTCTGCGAAGCGAATCTCTTGATAGAGGATGAGCTTGTCTGCATCGATGCGAACGTTCATTTGAAGCTTTTTCGCATGCATGTTCAATAACGACAGGTAAGACTCACGCTCTTGTCGCGTTTCACAATGCTCGAGAACGGCAAGGAAAAGGTCACTGCGTTCTGTGTCGACGTCGATCGGTACCTTTAACGCCGTGTAGATAGCGCGCTTCATCCACGCATTATCGGATGTGTCGAGCTTGTAGTAACCAACGAGTTCTTGGAAGAGCTCAACTTGAGAGACTTTAATCAGTCGGAAGGGGTCGTTACTCAGGAAAAGAGGTTCTTCACCAGCGGCGGAAGACAGTAAAAAAAAGAATTCTTCGAAAGCAACACGCGTTCCGTTCTTTCGACCAACATAATGTCGCAGGTGTTTTAATAATCGTTTTGCTGTGACGTACCAGTTTTTTTGTTCGCGTACGGAAACGATTGTACTTGGTTCTAAATACTCACCATCGTAAGCGAGTTGAATGAATTGTTCAGTTTGCTCGATGGTTTGTTCGATTGTCGGTTGTTCTTGTTCTTTTTTTAGACCTTTATATTTTGCGAATTGCGACAGCATCAAATCTAATTCTTTATCTTCAATTGTTTGTTTAGGAAGTTGGCGATAGATCTCTACGATAATGTCGCGAAGGGTAGTATCGCCATATTGCTCCAGTAAAAGACGTAATTTTCGAATTCTCATGATCGCCCTCCTTCGACAAAAACACAGCACTTCATTATTCATTTCCCGATTTTTTCATAAAACGAACATCTTTCATTTGCTCTTTTACACAATCATTGCCTATTTTTAAAGGGAAAGATTAATTTAAGGGAGAGATTCAGATGAATGAAACGATTGAACATTTATTAAACCACCGCTCGATCCGGAAATTTAAGGAACATCAACTCGACGAACAGACGATTGAACTATTAATCCAATCTGCCCAGGCTGCTTCGACGTCTTCTTATCAACAAGCCTACGCAATTGTCGGAATTGAGGATTTAGAAAAAAAACAGCAACTCGTAGAAGTAGCGAGTGGACAAAGTTATGTAGCAGATAATAGCTACTTCTTCGTCTTCTGTATCGACTACCATAAACATATGTTGGCAGCAGAGATTGCGAATGGCTCAGTCGCTGACACAGTCGAAACGACGGAAGCGTTGATTGTCGGAGCGGTTGATGCAGGACTTGCCGCACAGAACCTTGTCGTAGCAGCAGAATCATTAGGATACGGGACAGTTTATATCGGTTCACTTCGTAATGACGCTCGAAAAGTGAGTGAACTTCTTGAGTTGCCAAGTCACGTCGTACCGTTATTTGGTGTTGCAGTCGGTTTGCCGGATCAACAGTCAGGTAAAAAACCCCGTCTTCCGATGGAGGCAATCTTCCATCGTAATACGTATACTAATGACAACAAGATGCGTGAGTTGCTAGAACAGTATGAGGCAGAAACCTCGTCATATTATGGAGAGCGGACGGATGGCGCACGAACTGAGGGATGGGTCTATCAAATGGCTACCTCGATGAAGGAACCGAAACGGACGTATCTACGTAAGTTCTTACAAGATAAGCAGTTATCGCAAGACTAAAACGGAGGTACTATTATGGATGAGTTTCAATCAGGTCGTTCTCGACTAGAACGAAAACGACAGGAAGAAGAGCAGATGCGACGTACTTCGACACATACACCAATTGAGCATCGAGCAGACCAGCGAATGCGGATTGACGCCTCACAACGGCAGAATCATCGATACGTCGAGGATGGACCAACTTTGACGTCGCGTTCAGTTCAACAAAATCACCGGGGCTCGCAGAAAAAAACACGGACTGGTATCGGAGGACGACTTTTCACCGTAGTCAGAAGGTCTGCCAAGCAAGTCGGAACGATTATGGCGGAGCGGACACGGTCGAATCGACGTAAAAATGGACGTTTGGAAGAAAAGGTACCACGTGAGACGAGGCAGGATGGTTTAAAGAAACAACCTGTTGAGAGAAAGAAACGTCGCTTCAAAACAAAAATATTTGGGCTGCTCTTAGTTCTATTGATTGGCTTTATCCTGTTTGCCTCACAGCCGTTTACCTTTTTATTGATCGGAAGCGACGCAAGACCCGGAGAATCGCTACGAGGTTCACGGTCTGATTCACTATCCGTCATGCAATTCGTACCGTTATCACGGACGATTCAGTTAACGTCGATTCCACGTGATACGTATACACCCATCAGTTGTGAGGATGGGAAAAAAGATAAAATCACGCATGCTTTTGCGTTCGGTGGGGAATCGTGTACGCAAAACGCCGTCAGTGAACTACTTGATGTAGACATCGATAGCAAAATCGTTATCTCTTTCGATAGTTTCATTGGTTTAGTTGATCAAATCGGCGGGATTGATCTTGTTTCGACAGGAACATTCTCGGAGCAAGACGCTAGCGGAAAAGCGAATCAATATGCGTTTCAAAAAGGAAAGGAATACCATATGGATGGAGCGATGGCTCTTGCCTATTCTCGTCACCGAAAAACAGACAATGATGGGGCACGAGCCAATCGTCAGTCAGAAGTCATTCAAGCTGTAGCGACGCATCTGTTGAAGCCGACAGGCTGGACTAAAATTTCATCAGCACATGCTTATATGAAAGAGGAGATGAGTTTAGACATCAGTTACCGTCAAATGGCGACAGCAGGCTTAGCCCTGGCATTGATGTCTGAGCGAGAATATCTTGAAATTGACGTTGTCAGTGATCGATTGAATGGCATTTTCTATGATTTCCCGGATGAAAAAGCCCTGACACAATTGAGAGAAAAATTACAGACGACGTTTTACGGTGTACTGGCGAATGACTGACATTAAAAAAATAGGTTCCTTTTTGAAAGGTTTCCTTCTCCCTATTGCGGGTATAAATTGATGTACGCAGTTGCGCTTTTGAGAACGGAAGATATCATAGCTGAAGACCTGTCCATATCTTCAATATTCATGCTTCTTTGGCCGGAATGAACATATCTTTGAGTAGGCGGCTTAAAAGACGACGTACCGAAATCCGAACACCTAATCGTCGGGATGATGAGAATTCTTGATTGCTTTTTGATATTTTTAACAGGAGTAAGCGATGAAGGAAGCTCTTATCTGCATAAGTATGAGTAGTTCAATAGAGGTGACTAGCTTATTGAGGAGGGACCTAGCATATGAATGTATTAGTTGTAGGTGCATCAGGTACAATCGGAGCTCGCGTCGTCAAGTCGCTTGCGAAAGGTCATCAAGTCACTGTCATCGTTCGACATAAGCATCTCGTCGATCGCTTCGAAAAACTCGGTGTCAAAGCACATTACGTCGACATTGAAACTGAGCTTGAAAAGGTCATTGATCTCGGGGTGGCAGGTCAAAATGCTGTGATTTGTGCAGCGACCGCGGGTGTCGATGGTGAAGCGACTGAAATTGAGTTGCTCGATCGAACGGTTGCTTTAAAAACGATTGATGCTGCGAAAAAGGCACGTGTCCGTCATTTTGTCCTCCTCAGTGCCTATGGCGCTGATCGACCAAATCAATTTAAAAAAGAAGTCTATCCATTCTATGCCGCAAAAAATGCGGCAGAAGAGCAAATTGAGCATAGTGGTTTGACGTATACAATCATTTGTCCGGTCAACATCGTTGACGGAGAAGGTCTTGGACTAATCGAAGCCGATGAGGATTTAAAAGATGTAAAAGATGCAACGATTTCTGAAATTGATGTCGCGTCGATTTTGGCGGCATCGGTCGATAATCGGGCACTTTTCAATCGACGTTTAGAGGTGAAACAAGGAAAAACGTCACTAAATGAAGCGCTTGGTGGAGACGAATCGTTTGAAAGCATTAAAGACAATCGTCGGGTTAAACAACAACTTCCTCGCTATAACTGACAGTAAAAAAGGATGTATATAAACGAGCATATCACTTCCGGGGAAAATGGAAGGGTATGCTCGTTTTTCATAGATTCAGAGGCTGATTCTGCTACACTAATAGAAAGAGGGAGTGGACAGCAGTTGAAAAAATATTTACTATACGTGATTGTCGGGTTAGCGATTAGTGGGATTGCATATAAAAGCTATGACGCCTATAAAGCACAACAGATTAAAGAATTTACTCAAGCGACGCAACAAGCGCAAGGCGGATTAGAGATTGGAATGAAGGCACCAAATCTCAAGTTGGAACAGGATGGAAAAATGGTGGAACTATCTGATTTGACGAATCGATTGATCGTAATCAATTTTTGGGCGACCTGGTGTCCACCATGTAAACAAGAAATACCTGAACTGAACGCTTTTTCTAAAGCGGTGGACGTGCCCGTCTATGGCATCAACGTGACGACATCCGAACGAAAGGTTTCAGATGTAGCCGATTTTCTGAAAGAGACTCCTGTTGATTACGGGGTGCTCTATGATACGCAGGGCCAATCAGAAAATGCTTATCGATTAGTCGCGATGCCGGCGACTTACGTCATTGATACGGATGGAGTCATCGTCGCAAAACACATTGGTCCTGTTACATCAAGTATGCTAAAAGAGATGGTAGGGAAAAAGGGAGGATGAGGGAATGGAGATTCACTGCCGCGACTGTTCTTATCACATCGTCGCTGAAATCGGTCAGCGGGAGGAATGGGGGGAATTCCCTTCGATGCTAACCTATGGACTAGAACAGTACAGAACAGCATTGCCTTTTTTATTCGTGCCGCCTTATCAGGAACCACTCATTAGCCGAGCGCACATCGATGATCAAAACCGGGCGATGTTAATTAAGAACTATCATGCACATATCGATGCAATTGAAGGCGGGTGGGTCCCGCATCAATACGATTTGTTTCAGTGTCCCTGTTGCGATACGATTTCAACACGCTTTTGGTGTGCACTCTTCATTCCTTCAGCTATCATCGAACCGATTCATCGCTGTGAACGAGATGAGACAGTACTACATCGAATTTCGATTGACGATTTGCACCAAGCGAAGTGTCCCGAATGTAGGCATCAATCCTTGTACGTAAGGAATGATTAAACGCGAAAAAGCCATTTAGAAGATGGAAAGACTGACGTGGGCAAGGACGCTCAAGTAGTCAATTCATTGTCTAAATGGCTTTTTAATTATCATCAACCCATTTGCCGAAAGGAAAACGTCTGAAAGGACGATTGGGATGTACTCGATGCATCAATTGAATACGTTGTACCATCAAAAAGTATTGTGTCACCTAATCGTGCCTCAGTCGGTAAATAGCGGCGAGGGATAAAACTTGAACCGTTCTCCCAGAGAAGAACAGCATATTTACCATCAAGCCGTTCAAGCGTACCACGTTTGATCATATTGGACTCCTCCTACAATTACATCGAAGGCAACCATTTTAAAAGGGTTGCAGTATCTCTCTCTAGTTCTCTGTAATTTTAATCTTATGTTTGGTATATTCCCACTTCGTTTTATCTTTACACTTATTTATCTAAATTAGTCGAGAATCGCTTGAATATCCCTCTTTCACATATAGAAGTGAGAAAAAAGAGGCATACCATTCGACTTATGAATGGTATGCCTTACTGATAATAGATTTACGTCACGCGACACTTTTCGTGACTTGTTTTTTTGTCGGTCGTGTAAAGGCGAAGATGAAAGTGAAGAGGGGAGATAAAATTAAGAAAAAGGCAAATGGCACATACGATGTGACGGGCACACCGAGTGTCGAGGCAAAGAATGCCCCGGATACACCCCAAGGAATCAAAGGATTAACAAGTGTGCCGCCATCTTCAAGCGCACGGGATAAAAACCGTGGGTCAATTGACCGTTCTTCAAAAATTTTCTTGAAGGCTTGTCCCGGTAATAAAATAGACAAGTATTGTTCACCTGCCATGAAGTTAACGCCGATTGCAGCAAGTGCAGCAGACGAGATGATACTCCCGTCACGTTGCAGTTTCGAAACGGTTTTTTCGATAATGACATCGATGACTCCGATACCACGTAAAACACCGCCGAACGCTAACGCGAGCATGACGAGGGAGACGGACCACATCATTGATTGGATGCCACCTTTACTAATGATGCTCGCAACCGTTTCATTCGTTGTTTCGAGCTTGAGACCATTTTGGATGACAGACATCCATTGCGCGATGTTCCAATTTCCTTGAACGAGACCTGTGAGTAATAATCCGCTTAAAACGCCTGCAATCAATGTTGGAATGACTGGCATCTTCCGAATAGCGAGTACCATCACGAGAAGCGGAGAAAGCAATGTCCAAGGAGATAAGCGGAAAAGGCTGTCGAGTGCTTGTTGTGTTGCTCCAATCGCTTCTGAATCAATTGATCCTTCACCTCGTCCAAAAATAAGGAAGAGAACAAATGTGATCGCGATAGCAGGAATCGTTGTTCCCATCATAAAACGAATATGATCAAAAACAGAGACGTTGACGATACCTGGTGCGAAATTCGTCGTATCCGATAAAGGAGACATTTTATCTCCAAAACAAGCACCGCTGATGATTGCACCTGCAGCAAGGGCGGGATTGACACCAAGGACGACGGCGATTCCCATCAAGGCGACACCGACCGTACCAATTGTAGTAAATGAACTGCCTGTAAAGGTCGAAACGATCATCGCGATGATTAAAGCGGTTGGCGCGAACCAGGTCGCAGATAATGTCGACAAGCCATAATGGAGCAAGGTTGGAACGGCACCACTCATCATCCAGACGGCGATTGTCATGCCGACGAGTAACATGATTAAAATCGGTTTAATCGCTTCTCGAATACCGTTAATCATATGTTCTTCAAGTTGACTGAAAGGGAAGCGGCGATACACGGCATACCCTACAACAAAAATAAGACTGGCGAGTATAGCGAGATGTGGTTCGGCCTGTGCACCGAATAATGCGGACAATAAGATAATGATACTAATTCCTAGGATAGCTGCGGATTCACGAAAGGACATGCGCATGCTTCCACCTCCTTATATCTTTGTTACGTTTATGCTTGTTTGCTTTTATGTGTGAAAGTAATGAACAAATGCAATCTTATCGAAGATTCCTGACTGCGTCAACTAAGAAAGTTTTACAGCATGTAGACAAAGTAACATGGGGTGAAAAAAGCTTTTCCCTTTTTCGTTGCTTTCCTCAGGCGAGGGCAAGGCTGACCCTACGGACAACAAGCAGGGTCTTGTCTACATCTGGCAGGTCGTGTTAAAAACGTACTTTTTCCCGTAGGAATCAACGGAAAAGCGACGCTTTTTAGGCCGTAGCACAGGGAAAGGCAAACCGTACAGCCGTTTTAGAGCGCGCTCGGTCTTGAATCGCTTTAAATTGCGAAAGCAACTTTCCGCGATCCCCGGCAGCTTTGAAGACGAGGTGAGGCAAGGAAGCGTGAACGGACAGCATTTCCGTGTAGAATTTTTGCTTTTCATAAGAGTTTGTCTACATCCTGAGTTTTATTTAGAAATATAACCAGGAATACAAAAAAATGTGACGATTTTTTGTCGTAAACGCTTTCTTTTTTATAAAAAATCTTGCACAATAAGAAAGTAGTGATGTCGATTTTGTGAACAAGAGGAGGATACATATGTTTACAGCGATTTTTGTTGTTGTTATTGCTTTGATGGGGGCAAGCGTTTTTGGAATCGATCATCTCGTCGCACAACGTGCTGAAAAAAGATGAGAAACATGAACTAAAAAGACTTTGACCAGTTACATCTTACTGAAAGGTGTCATCGGTCAAAGTCTTTTTTTGTTTATAAATTAATAAAAATACATTTGACAGTATAAATATACATATGTTTAAATCAGTTTATCATTATTAACGAAGGAGTATCCGACATGAAATGTACAATCATAGGTGCGACGGGATATACAGCAGTCGAATTGATACGAATGATTGAGCAACATCCCCATTTAGAAATCGTCTCTCTCGTGAGTGATTCGAAGGCAACTGAATCGATTACGGAAATATACACATTCATGAATAAAAAAAACTATTCCCTCTTACAGGAGTTCTCACTTTCCCATTTAGAGGAGGTTGGAACGGAACTCATTTTTTTGGCGACTCCAAGCGGAATTTCAAAACAGTACTTAGAGCAGCTGAGAGATTGGAAAGGGAAAGTCATCGATTTGAGCGGCGATTTACGTCTCGACCAAATATCATATGAACATTGGTACGAAAAACCAGCGGTCGAGCCAATGATTCAAGCAACAGCAACATACGGACTATCAGAATGGAACCGTGAAGCGATAAAAACGAGTCGTTTGATTGCCAATCCAGGGTGTTATGCGACGGCCGTACTCCTGGGTCTCCTACCATTTTTAAAAGAACAGGTCATCGAGCCGGTGCCGATTATCATTCATGCCAGTTCAGGGTTATCGGGAGCCGGGAAATCCTTTAGCGAACAGACACATCATGTGCGATCGAATGAAAACATGCGTCTGTATAAGATGAATCGCCATCAGCACATCCCCGAAATCGAATCGGTCATTCAAACCGTGACGGGGCAAGACGCCATCGTTTCGTTCGCGACACATTTAATTCCAATCAATCGCGGAATCATGGCGACGATGACATTGACTCCACGCATCAATAAATCGGAAACGCAATGGCGTGAGTGGCTCCATGCATTTTACGAGAACGAACCCTTCGTCCGAATTAACGGAAATGATCCGGAAATTAAATCGGTCGTCGGCAGTAACTACTGTGATTTAACGATATACGCTGACGCGAGAACAGGACATCTGACAGTCGTTTCAGTCATTGATAACATGCAAAAGGGTGCAGTCGGGCAAGCGATTCAAAATGCGAACTTGATGTGCGGATATGAGGAAGCACTCGGTTTGACCCAGCAACCATTATTCATTTAAAGGAGGAACGAACGTGTTGAACTTACAAACCGTGTCACCGTTGACGCTGACGACACCAAAAGGCTTTAAGGCGACAGGTATACATGTTGGACTCAAACGAAAACGGAAAGATTTAGGCTTGTTGGTATGTGAAGGAGGAGCGAGTGCGGCGGCTGTCTATACGACAAATCAAATGCAAGCAGCACCGATTATAGTGACAAAACAAGCGATGGAAGCCTCAGAGGGGCGTATTCATGCCATTTTAGTCAATAGCGGGAATGCTAACGCCTGCACCGGTGAATTAGGTTTGACCCATGCCTATACGTCGCAACACGCAATCGCGAATCACTTACAGATTAAACCGGAACAAGTCGCAATCGCATCGACCGGAATCATTGGTCAAACGTTGGCGATCGACACGTTAGTAGCTGGAGTCGATCAACTGGTGGCGAGTGAGGCGGAAGAAGAAGCGGATGCTTTTGCCCATGCGATTTTAACGACTGACACAGGTATCAAAACGGCCGGGTATCAATTTTTGATGAATGGAAGTGAAGTTTCGATTTGCGGTGTTGCGAAGGGGTCAGGAATGATTCATCCAAACATGGCGACGATGCTCGGATTTTTAACGACCGATGCGACCGTCGAATCAAACGTCCTGCAAACGATATTAAAACGCTCAATCGACCGGACGTTCAATTGCATTACGGTCGATGGTGATAGTTCAACCAATGACATGGTCATGATGTTAGCGAGTGGTGCGGCAAAAACGCCGACAATCATGCTTGATACGCAAGAAGCGGAGCAGTTTGAGCAGGCGGTCACGCATGTCTGTCAAGAACTTGCGAAGCTCATTGCACGAGACGGAGAGGGCGCAACGAAGTTGATTGAAGTAACGGTTCAAGGAACGGACGAAGAACGATTGGCACGAAAAATCGCCAAACAAATCGTTGGTTCTTCGCTCGTTAAAACCGCGATTTTCGGAGAAGACGCGAACTGGGGACGAATTGTAGCAGCAATCGGAAGCATCGATGAACCGATTGATGTCTCGAAAATTGATATTCGGATTGGTTCACAGTGGGTCTTACGACAGAGTATGTCGATTTTGTTCGATGAGACACTTGCTTCAAATGAACTTGCGGCGGATACGGTAGCGATTGAAATCGATTTAAATAGTGGGTCGGCCGTCGGACGTGCCTTCGGATGTGATTTGACGTACGACTATATCAAAATCAATGCGAGTTACCGGACATGAAACAACGAAAACTGATCAAACTCGGTGGGAGTATTTTTGAACAACTCGATTCCCGTTATTTTAAAGAATGGAAAGACTGGTGCGATGCTGGTCACGAATTAATCATCTTGCATGGTGGCGGCCCCGCTTTATCAGCTTATTGTGAAACCTTAGAAATCGAATCCGTCTTCCGGGAAGGCGTCCGTGTGACGACCGAGGAGGTCTTACTCGGGGCAGAACGTGTCCTCGGGGGCGAGGTTCAGTCAAAAATCGTTTATCAGCTCAATCGATCAGACCTACCTGCAGTCGGATTGACGGGGATTGACGGTGCAAGCATTGGCGGAGAGCAACGACAAGGGTTAGGGGCAGTTGGTGATATTCGCTTCGTAGATAAAACCTTATTTGAAACGCTACTCGGCGCAGGCTATATTCCGGTCGTGACGTCGCTGATTACCGGTCCGTCCGGTGCGCTTAATAGCAATGGCGATACATGTGCGATTGCCGTCGCAAACGCACTCGATGTCGATGCGTTTGAGCTATTGACGGATGTCGAAGGAGTCCGGTTAGATGGTGCTTATCAAGCAGTCGTCACGCGAGAAATGTTGGAAGGCGGCATAAAGACAAATGAGATTCATGGTGGCATGATTCCGAAAGTAGAAGCGGTGATTGAAGCATCAAAACAAGGGATTCCAGACGTTCGGATTCGGTCCGGGAAATACGTGACGAGTCAGGGGACTCGCGTCAAGGAGGAAACAGATGAGCGCATTACTACCAACTTATCAACGTCATAATATCGAATTAGTCGAAGGGACGGGATCGTTCGTCAAAGATACGCAAGGCATCACGTATCTTGATTTTATGATGGGGATTGCCGTTTGCAACACGGGACATCGGCATCCTTACGTAGAGCAACGCCTCAAAGAACAACTTGGTCAGCTTTGGCATACGTCAAATTTATTTGAAAGCAGTAAACAGGAACGTGTCGCGACGCTACTGACGGAGAACAGTCACTTGAGTCATGCTTTCTTCTGTAACAGCGGAACAGAAGCGAATGAAGGTGCGTTTAAATTAATTCGCAAATGGACGCAAAAAACAGAAATCTTGTCATTCAGCCAATCGTTCCACGGGCGGACATTCGCGATGATGGGAGCAACAGGTCAAGAAAAAGTCAAAGAAGGGTTCGGTGAAATGGTAGCGGACTTTAAACACCTCGTGTTCAACGACTTAAGTAGTTTAGATGCCATCACGGAAAAAACGGGCGCCGTTTGGCTCGAAATCATCCAAGGTGAAGGTGGTGTCATCGTCGCGGACGATGCTTGGTTGGAGGCGTTAATGAAACGGACAAAAGCGTATGGCGTCAAAATCGTCGTCGATGAGGTCCAAACGGGGATTGGGCGAACTGGATCACGTTTCGCTTTTGAACAGACGCCACTAAAACCAGATATCATTACAGTCGCGAAAGGGCTCGGAAGCGGTTTTCCGGTTGGAGCGATCATCACGACTGCGGAAGCGGCAACCATATTTACACCGGGGACACACGGCTCAACATTTGGCGGGAACCCGCTAGCAATGACAGCAGCGGAAGCGACACTCGACCTTCTCTTAACAGACGAGCTTTTACACGAGGTGCAGGAGAAAGGAAATTACTTGATGAGAAGACTCGCAGCAGAGTTGCCTGAAACAAGTCTGCATAGTGTTCGAGGACGTGGTTTGATGATTGGAATTGAATTCGAACGACCGGTCGCTGGAATTGTCCAAGCGCTTCAACAAGTAGGGATGCTCGTCGTCAGTGCCGGACCACACGTAGTTCGTTTATTACCGTCTCTATTTGTGACACGACAGGAACTAGATCTTGCGCTAGAAAAAATAAAACAAGTCTGCCAACAGGAGGTCATGGTATGAACGGGATAGGTACATTAACGCTTGCAAATGGGACAACGTATTCAGGAGAGCTGGTCGGTACATCATCCGCTAAAGGAGAAGTCGTCTTTTTCACCGGTATGACCGGTTATCAAGAAGTATTGACGGACCCCTCTTACCGTGGACAAATCCTTGTTTTCACGTATCCGCTAATTGGGCAATACGGAATCGCCCATGATGAAGCAGAAAGTAATCAGATTCAAGTCGCGGGTGTCATTGTTCAAACGCTCGCACAAAACGGAGCACGAACGGATTTTGCCGACTGGTTAGCAGAAGCGGATATACCTGTTCTGACAGGAGTCGATACACGGGCGCTTGTCCATCAACTTCGATCATCTGGCGATCAAATGGGAAGTATTGAGGCAGACGCTCTACACGAGAAACGCCATCAGACAGGAATCGCATCCGTCTCCGTCAAAACGATGAAAACATATGAACTCGAGAATGCTGATGGACATATCGTTTGTCTGGATTATGGCGTCAAAAAATCGATGATTGAAGCTTTACTGGCACGGGGTATGCGCGTGACAGTTGTTCCATTCGATACAGAAGCGTCCGCCATCAAAAGATTGCAACCGGACGGGCTGTTGTTCTCGAATGGTCCTGGAAATCCGGATCAACTTGAACCATTTCTCTTAGAAATTAAACAGCTCGCGATGGATTATCCGACGCTCGGCATTTGTATGGGGCATCAAATCATCGCGAAAGCCTTCGGCTGCCAAATCACGAAACAACATCACGGGCACCGGGGGGCAAACCACCCCGTCCGTCACCTTGCTTCCGGTCGTGTTTTCATGACCTCGCAGAATCATGGGTACGTCGTTGAGGCAGAGAGTGTTGCGGCGTCAGAGCTAGTTACGGCATACGAACATATTAACGATGGTTCGATTGAAGGATTGATTCATCCATCGCAACCAATCATGACAGTGCAGTTTCACCCAGAAGCAAATCCGGGACCGACAGAAGCAATGGTCGTGTTTGATCAATTCGTCGCCTCGGTTTTATCACAGGAGGTAGCCCATGTTGGATAACAAAAAAGTCATGGTCATTGGATCGGGACCAATCGTCATTGGTCAGGCGGCGGAATTTGATTACTCCGGAACGCAAGCATGTCAAACACTTCGGGAAGCGGGCTGCGAGGTCATTCTCATGAATTCGAATCCGGCTACGATCATGACGGATCCGTCGACGGCGGATCAAGTATATATCGAAGCGATGACACTCGAAAAGGCGACAGAAATCATCGAACGAGAACGCCCGACGCATTTACTTGCGACCGTTGGAGGACAGACAGCTTTGAACCTGTCGCTCACGCTGGATGAAGCGGGCATCCTCGAGCAATATGGTGTTTCGCTGCTCGGAACATCGCTCGAAACGATTCGGGACGGAGAGGATCGTGAACGTTTCAAACAACGGATGATTGAATTACATCAACCACTCCCGGATAGTCAAACGATTGAAACGATTGAGGAACTGGAGAATTTCATGGAGGACCACGGTGTACCCCTTGTCATCCGTCCTGCATTCACATTAGGGGGAACCGGTGGTGGAATCGCGACGACGAAGGAAGAAGCACGTACGCTTGCGATGAACGGTCTGCAAGCAAGTCCGATTTCCCAGTGTTTGGTCGAAGTCAGTATCGCAGGTTACAAGGAAGTGGAATATGAAGTGATGCGTGATGCATACGATACGACGATTATCGTTTGTAACATGGAAAACATCGACCCAGTCGGTGTCCACACGGGTGACTCGGTTGTCTTTGCTCCAATCCAATCAATTTCTGATCGAATGAATCAACTTCTTCGGACCGAGGCACGTCGCATCGTTTCCGTACTCGGTGTGATCGGTGGTTGCAATATCCAATTCGCGATTCATCCGACAGAGCACCGGTATTTCGTCATCGAAGTCAACCCGCGTGTCAGTCGTTCTTCCGCCTTGGCCTCGAAGGCAACAGGGTATCCGATTGCAAAACTAGCGACACGTCTTGCGCTCGGTGAACGCTTGGATGACTGCATCAACCCTGTGACGAAAGAGACGATGGCGAGTTTTGAGCCGGCACTCGATTATATTACGGCGAAAGTACCATGTTTCCCATTTGATTTATTTTCAGGGTGTGACCGTGCGCTCGGAACACAGATGAAGGCGACCGGTGAAAGTATGGCAATGGGGAAAACGTTAGAAGAAGCACTGCAAAAAGCATGGCGTGGTGCAGGGGTCGAACAGGCACCACTCTATCCATCGTGGATGCGTGAGGCGACGAGTGAGCAGTTGTGGAAAGAAATCACGACTCCAACCGATTTACGGTTGTTGGCGATGCTCGCCTTGCTCGATCGTCAGGCGACGACGCAGGACGAACTAGCGGCACAGACAAGTATCCAACCGCTCTTTTTAGAACTGTTTGCTCGGTTGCTGACGATGCGCGACTCGCTCGACCTGACGAAACCTGTTTCCATTCAACAAGCAAAACGGCACGGTTTTACCGATCAGCAGATTGCTGACATCACAGGTGTGGCAGCGGAAGATGTCCACGAACTGCGGATAGCGCATGACATTACTCCCGCCTTCCAAATGATTGACACGTGCGCAGCAGAATTCGTCAGTACGACTCCTTATTACTACGGAAGTTGGTCTGGGCGAACTGAAGTACTACCATCGAATCAACAAAAGGTCGCAGTCATCGGAGCGGGTCCGATTCGAATCGGACAAGGCATTGAATTTGATTACTGCTCCGTCCATGCGGTCCGCGCTTTACAACGTGCCGGGTACGAAACCATCATGATTAACAACAATCCGGAAACCGTTTCGACGGATTTCGAAGTGGCAGATCGCCTCTACGTTGAGCCGTTGACGATTGAGGATGTCGTTCATGTCTTAGAAGCAGAACAATGCCAAGATGTCCTTGTTCAGTTCGGGGGACAGACGGCAATCAGCTTAGCAGCCGATCTCGAAGCACGTGGGTATCAGTTATTAGGCACGACCTCAGACACGATTGATGCGATGGAAGACCGCCACCGGTTTTACGATTTTCTCGATCAATTAGACATCAAGCATATTCCGGGAGAAGAAGTCATGACAGTTGATGCATTGAAGAAAACTGTGATGGCACTTGGTTATCCTTTAATCGTTCGTCCATCGTATGTGATTGGCGGGAAAGGGATGCATATTTTAAACGACGACGCGATGTTAGAAGCGCTTTTACCATCGCTGACATTCCCCGTGCTCCTCGATGCTTACATCGCTGGTCAAGAGTTTGAAGTCGATTGTATTTCAGATGGGACGACGAGTTACGTTCCAATCATTATGGAACAAATTGAGGCGGCAGGCGTTCATTCAGGTGACTCGACGATGGTTCTTCCGCCAAAGTCAGCCTCAGCTCAGCTACAAAATGAAATCGAGCGGATCTCTAAAAAAATCGGTCAGCATCTCTCATACCGTGGAGCGTTCAATATTCAATTCGTCGTCACGGGACAACAGATCTATGTTCTAGAAATTAATCCTCGCGCGTCACGGACATTACCGATCGTCGCGAAGGTAACGGGACAACCGTTACTTGAATGGGCTGTAAAGGCAGCAATCGGTCAAAAAATCGAATTGCCGTCAGAGCGGATGGAACTCTCTTTCCATGCGGTCAAGACACCGGTCTTCTCGACGTTGAAACTGACACATGTCGATCCAAAAACGGGTCCGATCATGCGTTCGACCGGAGAAACGTTACAGTGGACAGAAAATGGTCATGCAAAGGAGCGTTTCTTATTCGATGAAACAACGAAACGTCACATGACCAAACCTGCGCATACGATTGCTGGTCACGGGACAGAAGCGTGGGGACAAGCGACGCCGCTCGGAGATTTCCCTGTGTTTGACGAGTGTGTTGCCTTTTTTTCTTTCATTCCTGAAGAAAAAGGACTCCGGGAACAAGCCCTTGCAAAAGGCGTTCATGTCATTACTGAGCAACATCTAGCCGAATATTACGAAGCGGTTCGTGATTGTGCATCGATTCCAGTCAAACCGTTAAGCGAATGGATGATCAAGCAAAAGGAGTGGATGAAAGGATGAAGACGAAGCACAAGTTACAACATATGTTGACGCTGGAAGAATTGACGGCTGAAAGTTTAACAGAGCTACTTGAGCTTGCAAAAGCAGTCAAACAATCCCCAAGCGACTATCAAACGGCACTGGCGGGAAAAAAGGTTGCGCTCTTATTCGAAAAAGCATCGACACGGACGCGGATATCATTTGAAGTCGGTGTCGTCGAACTAGGCGGATACCCGGTCGTCCTAAGTGGTGCTGACATGCAAATCGGACGCGGAGAACCGTTAAGCGATACGATCAAAGTCATGAGTCGTTACGTAGATGCATTGATGATTCGGACGTTTGCCCATGAGACGGTCGAAACGCTTGCTACGCATGGAACGATTCCCATCATTAACGGCCTGACGGATCTACATCATCCGTGCCAAGTACTCGCAGATTTGCTGACGATTGAAGAACACTTAGGTTCTCGTCAAGGCAAGATTTTGACGTATATCGGTGACGGAAACAATATGGCGCACTCCTTATTGCTCGGTGGAGCACTGAGTGGGATGGAAGTACGTATTTGTAGTCCGGATGCGTATGCGCCGAACGAAAAAATCGTTGCACAGGCGATAGAAATCGCGAAGGCGACAGGTGGAACAATCCAGCTCTTTACGGATCCCGTAGCAGCTGTAAAAGGTGCAGAAGTCATTTACAGTGATGTGTTTACGAGCATGGGGCAGGAGTCAGAGTCGATTGAGCGCCTGAATGCCTTTGCAGGCTATCAAGTGAATCTATCTTTGCTTCGCGAGGCAGCAGATGAAGTCATCTTCTTACATTGTTTGCCGGCACACCGTGGGGAAGAGGTGACGGCTGATGTCATCGATGGGACGCACTCCGTTGTGTTCGATCAAGCAGAAAATCGTCTTCATGCTCAAAAAGCACTGATGATTGAGCTGCTGGGCAAGTAAGTGACAGACGTTGGTTTGTTGCTTGAAAAATAAAATCAAAAAGGAATCATTCTTTCATGCGCTTTTCTCAGGGGAGGTGCCCTCTTGCCCTTTTCCTGTAGAAGTTGCGTGAAGCGAGTGTTTCCTTATCCTTTCTACAAGAGATGAGCTCCGTGTCCTAAATAAGCGGACGCCATGATTGAAAAGAATATGCATTGAAATGGCCGATGATCCCATGAGAAAAGGGAGTATCGGCCATTTGGTTGATGTAGGACGGAAACGTCCGTTGTGAAAATCGATATCGGACTGCCGCATGATTCAGTCCCCCTTTTCCGGTGAAAGAAACGAAGGGAATTAATCGAACTGCCGTCGTGCGAGACGGGCTTCATGCTCTTTATTGACCTGTCGTTTATTTTTTTCATGGAGGCGATGCATGAAGGGAGTTCGTTGCCAAGATGCAGACCATTCCGACTCTTTTCCGGCACGGAGGCCGAGAATATAATCATAACTATGATGTAGACGTTCAATCATATCCGTCCGCACATCACAGATATGTCCGTGACCTGGTACGAGCAATTTCACCTCGTATTCATAAATGAACGATTCAAGTAGTTCGAGCGTCGTTAAATATTCCGTCGAGTCATGTTCAATCAAGGGGATTTCAACATCTGACGCATAATCCCCACAAATGAGTAAATTCATTGGCATGACGACGAAGGATAGGTGTGTTTCTTCATGACCCGGCGTCAAAAAGAAAATAAGTTTAGTCGATCCGATGGTGAGTGTTGTTTCCGATTCTTCAATGATATGCGTGATCTCCGGAAAGAGGACAGGAGAATCGATATAGTATTCATCATTAAAATTTTGAACTTCTTCTAAAGCGACTTGTGTGTCAGTTTCGATGAACCGACGCGATGCAACCGCGATGGCGTCTTTAAAAGCATAAGCTCCTAAAATATGATCAAAGTGAGCATGGGTGTAAACGATATAGAGCGGACGTTCATGGCGGATGATTTCAACATCTCGGCGAATCGTCGCAATTTCATCCGGCAACCAGCCGGGGTCGACGACAATCAAGCAATCCGGCGTTTCAATCAAGGTTGAAGTTGTTTTCATCAATGTACTTTGATAGACGGTCACGCCCGGCATCTTCATCTGGATCATGAAATCCCTCCTTTTATATCGAACTATACCCTGAAACGATGAGGAATTACCCTAGAAGACAACAAAAAAGACGGCTTGCATCGCGCAAGCCGCCTGCCCTCTAGAGGGATTATGGTCGTTGACCTATGTTATGTCTTAAAATTGGAGCGGGTGAAGGGAATCGAACCCTCATCATCAGCTTGGAAGGCTGAGGTTTTACCACTAAACTACACCCGCATGAGTGCTACATGAAATATAGTAGCATAGCAAAGCAGTTATTTCCATAACTTTTATGAAAAAAAGCTATTTCGGTTGATTTTATGTGTACAATAATAATAGCTAAATCGTTTACATGAGCTTCCTGTAACGATTGTGAATGGCTGAAGATGGATAGAGGAGCGTATGAGTAGTGAACAAAGTTCAAGTTTGGAGCGAACAGCCGATGGGAAAAGGATGGAGGGCACAATGCCATCATCAAATCGATCGTCATCGCTTCACGACAGGAGAGTGGTTCCTTAACGCAAGCTTACTTGCCTTTTCGATTGAACAGGATGCGGATATGTTACCGGACGTGCTTCCGAACGTGTTGAACATCCCGCTGGTCTCTGAACGGATGAAACAGGCGCTTGAACAGTTTACACCGTTTTCTGTTCAATGTCTTCGGGTTCAACTTCAAACGAGATCGGGATGGAGCAACTACTATCTCATCAATATACTAGCGGTCAGACGGGTGGAACATCTACATAAGACGAACATTTTCCGACCAATCGGAAAAAAGTATGTCTACTTCATGACAGAGCGACTCGTTCAAGATTCGCTCGGTGTCCATCATCTATTACGAGACGAACTGACAGATCGAATTTTCGTCTCCAGTCAGCTAGCACGGTATTTAGAACGATTAACCGTGACCGGGATACAATTTGACGAGATAAATCGAATGGAGGAATTAATATGAAACAATACACGGTCGATAATTGGATTACACTTGAATATCCACAAGCATTTGAATATCAAGAAGAAGAGACTTTTGTCAGTTTTTATTCGACAGAAGAAAATGCGATGGGAACCTTACAACTTTCGATTTATGAATCGGAATCGGAGGAATTGACGCCATTCGAAGCAGCCGAACAAGAAATCAACTTGTTGGTTGAAGAATTTGATATCGAATTGACGAGTCCACTTGAAACGCGTCGTAATTCAACAAAAGAAGCGTTGCTCGCAGTAGATGGAAAAGAGGAAGGAATTTTCCTTCGCATCTTTGCGTATTCAGATGGAGAACGCCTTGTATTATTAACGTACTCAGCGGATCGCGAATCGCTCGAGTTAGAAGAAATCGAAACAATCATGACATCTTTAAAATGGATTTCTTGAGTTGAAAAAGGTGCTAATTCAAAACGATTCCCTTCACAATTCTTTGTGATGGACCGTTTCGTCCTTAGCATAAGAAACGCCGATGATTCCGTTTTTCATACGGAGTCATCGGCGTTTTTTTTGCTTCATCTCGTTCATGATGACTGGATGCACACTTGGTTCCCGTAGCGAAAAGCCCTTTTTCTTTGAAATACAGTAAACAAGTGTTTTACGCACTTTTCAGGGGGGACACGCCAACATGCTCTTCACTCGTCCTAAAAGTTTATTTACAGCCGGAGCTGACGTTAACGTCAGCTCTTTGTTTCGATTAAGAGCCCTGTTTTCGAATAGAAGCAGGATATGGAGCATTGATATGATTATTCAACCAACCGGCAATGTCTGCGAACACACGAATGCGTTCGAACTCATGGAAGAGTTCATGACGTAAACCGCGATAGACGGTCAGTTGAGTATCTTCAACGCGAACGCGATTGTAGGCATCAAACAATGCGTGAATTCCTTTTCCATCAAAGGCGACCGGATCATCTTCTCCGGCGACGAGTAGAAGGGGGAGATGCCGTGGGTGCTGATAAAGATTTGCTAGCGCATTGACGGATTTGGTTGCCGTCAAGAGCTCATGGAAAAATCCGAGTGTTACGGTCTGCCCTGAAAGTGGATCTTCATCATACCGCAAGACGGATTGTGGGTCCGAGGATAACCAGGCATTCGACGAAAGGGCGGGGAAAAAACGTAAGTTGTATCGACCGAATACAGCACGCCCCATCCCTTCAGCTGGTTGTTTGGCGGAAGTATTAGCAATCAACCGTTTAACGAGTTGTTTACTGACTGTTCCTGAAACTCCAGCATCGGTAGGTGGACCACTAGCGATGACGCCTGCTAGCACATGCCCAAGCGTTTGACCAAGGCGTCGTGAGATGAGGGAACCAAAACTATGTCCGAATGCGAAAACCGGTAATTCAGGATACTGTTGCTTAATATCTTGTACGAGCTCCTCTGCGTCCTGAATGAGTTGTTCAAACCCTTGGTTCGGCTCTAGATGACCGAGGGCATCTTGCTGCTGCGCACGTTCACCAAAACAGCGAAGATCGGGAATGAAAGTATGGAAGTGGTGAGCATTGAGAAATTCTGCGAATTCGTCATAGCGTGCCCCGTGTTCCATCATGCCATGGAAAACGATGACGACTCCCTTTGGTGCTTGTGCTTCTAGGATCCGCATATTTGTTGTATAGCCATCAGAAGCAATCCAGTGTGTATGATTAATTGTCACATGTCTCATCCTCTCTTGATTACGAAAGACCAAAGATTGTTCCGTCTTCAGAAATCCCCATCTGATTAGCAGCCGGTTTTTTAGGAAGACCCGGCATCGTTAATACATTCCCGGTTAGAGCAATAATGAATCCGGCACCGATGGCCGGCTTGATTTCACGAACGGTGATGGTAAATCCTTCGACCCGACCATATTTTGATGGATCATCCGTTAAAGAAAACGGTGTTTTCGCCATACAAATCGGCAGGTCATTCAGCCCGCGTTCTGCACAACGTTCAAGTTCGCGCAATGCTTTGTCTTCAAAATGTACGTCAGCAGCACCATAGACACGCGTTGCGATTCGTTCGATTTTTTGCTTGAGGGGTAACTCTGCTGGATACAACGGTTTGAATTGACTCTCTTCCTCGAGTGCCTCCATGACTTGACTGACGAGTGCTTCGCCACCAGCACCACCTTGGCTGAAGACTTCGCTCTCTGCGACGCGAATGTTTCGTTCGCGACACCATGTTAAGACGGTTTGCCGTTCTGTTTCTGTATCAGTGAAAAATCGATTGAGTGCGACAACAGCGGGAACACCGAATACATCCATCGTCTCGACATGTTTTTCGAGCAACGCCAGTCCTTCTGTTAAGGCGGCTAGGTTTTCTTCGACGAGTTGATCTTTTGCGACGCCACCATGCATCTTAAGTGCTCGGATCGTCGCGACAATGACAACAGCATCTGGATGGAGATTACCAATTCTTGATTTGATGTTGAAGAATTTTTCAGCCCCTAGGTCAGCGCCGAATCCAGCCTCTGTCACGACATAATCACTTAACTTAAGTGCAGTCCGTGTTGCGATGAGTGAGTTACAGCCGTGGGCGATATTTGCAAATGGCCCGCCGTGAATTAAAGCGGGTGTTCCTTCGACGGTCTGGACAAGGTTCGGACGGAACGCTTCTTTTAGCAGTAATGTCGCAGCACCCGACGCTTCAATGTCTTTGACCGTGATTGCTTGCTGATCATAAGAATAAGCGACGACGATCCGGCTGATCCGTTCTTCTAAATCTTTTAAGGAGTCGGCTAAGCATAAGACGGCCATGATTTCGGAAGAGACTGTAATATCGAAACCGTCTTGTCGTGGAATGCTGTGTGCGGGTCCCCCTAGACCAATCGTAATGTTTCGGAGGGCGCGGTCATTCAAGTCGAGAACGCGTTTCCAGGTGATGCGACGTGGATCGATGTGAAGCTCGTTTCCTTGATGCATGTGATTATCGAGTAAAGCACTAATCGTATTATGAGCCGAAGTAATCGCATGCATGTCTCCAGTGAAATGAAGATTGATTTCTTCCATCGGTAACACTTGACTATACCCACCGCCACAAGCGCCACCCTTTAATCCCATAGTTGGTCCAAGGGAGGGTTCGCGTAAACAAATCATCGTTTTATGATTTTGACGATGGAGTGCTTGACCTAAACCGACGGTCACAGTTGATTTTCCCTCACCGGCAGCCGTCGGGTTGATGGCTGTGACTAAAATGAGCTTCCCATCCGTTTTAGTTGCGAGGCGAGTTGCTAATCCATCACTTAACTTTGCTTTGTACTTTCCGTAGCTGTCGTAATCAGCCTCCGTAAGTCCGATTTGATCAGCAATCTCAGAGATTGGTTTTAAAATCGTTTGTTGTGCAATTTCTAAGTCAGAACGAATGGTTTTTTCCATGGCAGCTTCTCCCTCTCCAATTATAGATTTCTCTCTATTTCCTTATAGTAGCGTATCTAAAACAGACACGCCAAATAATCGTTCAATATTTTCCACCCAAAGAGTCAAATCGTTACGTTTTCATTTTTTGTCGAATTTCGTAATGTAAGGTAGAGGAGGGATGATAAATGGCATCAGGCAATAAGAAAAAACTAAAACGCGGACTGGATTTCTGGATGTTCGTAGGACCGGTTTTTTTGGTTTTCGCGGTCATTGTTCTTGTTCCATTTTTTAATGGCGTTATGTATTCATTCACGGATTGGAACGGGATTACAGGTGAACTGAATTGGATTGGTTTTGACAATTATGTTCGATTGTTTACGAGTGATGAACAGTTCCAACAGTCATTTTGGTTAACGACGCGCTATACAATTGTTGCTGTTGTCTTGACCAATCTAGTTGGATTCATCCTGGCATTTTTATTAACACAAAACATTCGGACTCGTAATTTTTTACGAACGATTTTCTTTATGCCGAACTTGATTGGTGGATTGATTCTTGGGTTCATCTGGCAGTTTATTTATGTGAAAGGTTTTTCTTCGATTGGCGAGTTAACGGGTTGGAGTCTTTTTGAATTACCATGGCTCGGAGATGCCCGAACAGGTTTTTGGGGAATCGTCATCGTCTCGATTTGGCAAGGTGGCGGGTACATCATGGTCATCTATATCGCTGCGTTACAAAATGTACCGCAAGAATTGGTTGAAGCGGCAAAAATTGATGGAGCGAATCGCTTATCGACACTGCGTAATATTACGATTCCATTGATCATGCCGTCGGTGACGATTTGCTTATTCTTAACGATTTCCTGGTCATTCAAACTGTTCGACACGAACTTATCGTTAACGAACGGTGGTCCGTTCAAGTCGACAGAGATGCTCGCTTTGAACATCTACAAAGAATCCTTTACAAATAATAATTTAGGACTTGGTTCAGCGAAGGCTGTCATCTTCTTTGTGGTCGTTGCGGCGATTACAGTCACACAGGTCTACTTAACGAAAAAGCGGGAGGTGGAAGCATGAGTACAGCCCAACCTTTACCGACGCCAAAAAAACAAACGCCAAAACAAAAACCGAAAAAAAAGGGACGCTATTCGATTCGACTTGGAATGGTCGAAATTGCGGCGCTCATCATGGGACTGCTCTATATGATTCCCTTTTACTACGTACTTTCGAATTCGTTTAAGTCGAGAGGGGACATCTTTACGAATACATCCGGTCTTCCAAAAGAGTGGATGGCTTCAAACTACGTGGATGCCTGGGAAGCGATGAACTTCGGAAGAGTATTCTTGAATTCCGTCATCATCACGGTCGGTGCGAATGCAATCATCGTTATTTTCTGTTCGATGGCGGCATGGAAACTCGTTCGGACGAAAACACGCTTGTCGACGATTATTTTCTTTTTGTTCGTCGCAGCGATGATCATTCCGTTCCAATCGATCATGATTCCGTTATCGAAGTTATCGGGTCAGCTCGGTTTGCAAAATAGTTACTGGGGCTTAATCTTGATGTATCTCGGGTTTGGATCAGGATTATCGATTTTCTTGTATCATGGGTTCATGAAATCCATTCCGGAAGAAATCGAAGAAGCGGCCATTATCGATGGCTGCTCACAGTGGGGTGTCTTTTGGCGGATCGTCTTCCCGCTCCTTAAGCCCATTACGGTCACAATCGTCATCTTGAACACGCTTTGGATTTGGAATGACTTTTTGTTACCATCGCTGATGTTACGTGATGTTGATTTACGGACGATTCCACTGGCGACTTTCTATTTCTTCGGTCAATACACGAAACAATGGGACTTGGCGCTTGCCGGACTCGTGCTTGGTATCATCCCGTTACTGCTCTTCTTCTTCGCGATGCAAAAGCAAATCATTCAAGGAATTACGAGTGGTTCCATCAAATGATTTTTGAAAGCGCGTTCTCGCTTCTGCGGGAACGCTTTTGCTTGATAAACTTAATCAGACTAATCAGACAATTTTATTTTTTTGAAAAAAAAAGCTTTTCAAAGTGTGACGGCATAGTGTACGATAATCTCAATTCAATTGTAACAACGACGTTGAAGGGAAGAGTAACACCTTGAAAAACCGTATTAGCGAGCTGGGGACGGTGAGAGCCCAGTCGGAAACAAGTTGTGAAGAACATCCTGGAGTCGCTACCCGAACACGATTGTCAGTAGGCGTAGCCGGAAATGCCTGTCCGTTATCATATGGCCGAAGATTGAGATGATGATTCATCAAGTCTTTTGAGTGAGTAGCTTTGCTACTAACATGGGTGGTACCGCGGAACCGAGTCTTTCGTCCCATATTCTTGGGAGAGAAGGGCTCTTTTTTATGGCTTCTTTTTCAAAACACAATTGAGGAGGAAGAAAACCATGACAACACTCGTATCGATGAAACAGACACAGGAAGCCATCACACTCGTAAAAAAACGCTTTGAGGACCAGTTCTCTAAAACACTCGGATTGACACGTGTAGAAGCACCTTTATTCGTAGAAAGCACACTAGGTGTCAACGATCACTTAAACGGAACGGAGCGTGTCATTCGCTTTGATGCAATCGATCATCAAGTAGAACTTGAAATCGTTCAGTCACTCGCGAAGTGGAAACGCCAAGCGTTGCACACATATGGGTTTGCAGAAGGCGAAGGGCTATATACATTGATGCATGCGATCCGTCGGGATGAAGTACTCGACGCGACACATTCGATTCATGTTGATCAATGGGACTGGGAACGGATCATCTCAAAAGAAGCTCGGACAATCGATTCATTAAAGACAACGGTCTTATCCATCTATGAAACAATTCGCCAAGTTGAATTAGAAGTTCAAGAGCAGTTCGGGATTGAAGCGACGTTACCGAAGACGATTCATTTCATGACGACACAAGAGCTCGAAGATTCGTATCCGAGCCTATCATCAAAAGAGCGGGAAACGGCAATTACAAAAGAGTACGGTGCGGTCTTCCTTATGCAAATCGGCGGAGCTTTAGCTTCTGGAGAAAAACATGATGGCCGAGCAGCTGATTACGACGACTGGTCACTAAACGGTGATATTTTAGTTCATCACCCGGAAATTGGTGCTTTTGAGTTATCATCGATGGGAATTCGCGTCGATCGGGCGGCACTCTTGTCTCAAATCAAGACGACAGGAGAACACGAAAAATTAGAGTTTCCTTTCCATCAAGGTGTTCTTTCAGAGACACTCCCGTTGACGATGGGAGGAGGGATCGGGCAATCACGAATGGCGATGTTCCTATTGAAGAAACGTCACATCGGGGAAGTCCAAGCATCCGTCTGGTCAGAGGAAACGCGTCGTTCGTACCGCGAGCAAGGTGTGCACCTCCTGTAAGCGAGTGACTATATTATATAGAAGAAATGAAAATGAGATCTCACAAACGTGGGGTCTCTTTTTTAGTATGAGTAAGTTCATAAGACCTTAGACGGAGGGAAAACGTGTTGAATTGACGTATAATGGGCATAAGAATAAATAAGAAAGAGGTGAAGACATGTCTGCATTACTCATTACAGGACTGGTATTTGCGTTATTATTTGTTCTATTTCTTTGGTTTAACATTAAAGGACTTCGAACGATGTGGCGTGATTATAAAGAAACAGGCTCAATGGTAGCACTAGGTTTCTTTATTGTAGGTGTGATTGGTATTTTCACTGGTGTATGGACGACACTTGTCGTCATCATCTATTATCTCCTCCATCCGCGAGGTTAAAAAAGAGGAGGGGTCAAGCGTGTTAGAGTGGTTATTTGCAGCTGGAGAGTCAAATCTCTGGCTTTTTTTAGGGATTATGATTCTTGGATTAGGTACTGAATTAATTCCGGCAGAAGTCGGGTTACCCTTACTGGGTCTGTATGTCTCAAACGGAACACTCGGCTGGACGACGGCTGTCTTAATCGGCTTCTTTGGTAGCCTGATGGGAGCGACATTATTTTATTTTTTAGGTCGTTATGCTGGACGACCATTACTCGTCCGTTACGGGAAATGGTTATTGATTAAAGAACGGGAAATCGATCAAGGGGAACGAATTGTTTCGAAATACGGAACGTGGTCAGCACTATTTGGTCGTTTCTTTCCTGTCGTTCGGTCGGTTGTCTCGATTCCCTGTGGACTATTTAATCTTTCCTTCAAGCGTTATATCCTTGCTTCGAGTGTCGGATTATTTCCGGTCTCGTTCTTCTATATTTGGCTAGGAGAAAAATTTGGGGTAGCACGTGCAGAGTCGATGTTAAAAGCACTTGAAAAAGAACTGTGGTGGATTCTCGGGATTATCATCATCGGAATCGTCGGTTACATTATTTATCGTCGGAAATCGAAAAAAGGAGAATCGTAAACACGATTCTCCTTTTTGTTATGACGTTTTAGGGAACAGGAAGCGTTTTAACGTTTTAATCCGGTGTTTCGGTGTCAACAACAACAGTTGATCATTTCCTTCGAATACAGTATCACCACGCGGCGTAATGATTTGGTCGTCACGGATGATTGCCGTGATCAAAAATTCTTGAGGGAGTTGAATATCTGAAATCATTTTTCCGATGAACGGATGGTGACGTGGAATCGTTAATTCAATGATTTCAGCGTTTGGTTTTCCAATCGACATAAATTCGATGACGGTTTGAATTGTTGATGAGCCCGTTTCGTTTAAGTGTAAGCGGTCAGCTAATAAACTTAACAAACTCCCTTGAATCAATGTCGAAAGTAGCACTGTGAAGAAGACGATATTGAAAATCATCGAGGCATTATCAATTCCTGCAACAAGTGGATAAGTAGCGAGAATGATTGGAACAGCACCCTTAAGACCTGCAAACGAGATAAAAATCTTCTCACGCCAACTGTATTTAAACGGCAGTAAGCTTAACCAAACAGAAAGTGGACGAGCGATGAAAATCAAAATCAAAGCTAGCGCGATAGACGAAAGAATGACTTGAGGATCAAGCAGCTGTTTCGGGAAGACGAGTAGACCAAGTACGATGAACATTCCGATTTGAGCGAGATGGGCCATGCTCATCGTGAAACGGACGAGTGTCTGCCGATAGACAAGTTCATGGTTGCTGATGTAAATGGCTGTGACATAGACAGCTAAGAATCCGCTTGCTGAGAAAGCAGAAGCAATACCGAATGAGAGGAAACCAAATGACATCAAGAGAATCGGATAAAAACTAGAAGAACTTAAATCGATTCGGTTGATCACGGCAGAAGCGACCCAACCAATCGCGAGTCCAAGTAACAATCCGATAACCATCTCCCAAGTGAGTGAAAACAAGCCGTTTAAAAGAGAGGCATCTTGCGGATTGGTGACAAACTCAAGAAAGAGAACCGTCAAGAATACAGCCATTGGGTCATTTGTCCCTGATTCGACTTCGAGGGTTGAACCCACTTTACGCCGGACGGATTGACCACTCAGCACAGAAAAGATAGCAGCCGCGTCTGTCGACCCGACGATGGCTCCGAGTAAAAAGGAATTGGGCCAGTTAAAGCCAAGAATATAGTGGGAAGCAACGGCAACGACAGTCGTTGCGATGAACACACCGAACGTCGCGAGGGACAAAGATGGGGCGAGCTCTTTTTTGACATCTTTCCAGACCGTTTGAAGACCACCTTCAAACAAGATGACGATTAAGGCAATCGTACCGAACAACTGTGCCAACTCTGCATCGTCAAAACGAATGAAGCCCGTGACATCACTACCAGCAATCATTCCTAAAGAAATGAAAATAAGTAAAGCAGGTATGTTAAAGCGGCTAGATAATTTTGTTGTCCAGACAGCGATGAACAACAAAGAACCAATCAGTAAAATAATCGAAGGTAAGGACATTGCATCAAACTCCTTTGTTAAAATTTAATTCTAACTTCATTATACACTAATCCCGAGTTTTTCGGTCGGATAACGACTGTTCAATATTTTCCACCACACCCGACAAAATTATCTATCTTATTTGGTAGCGTTTTCATTTATTGTAAAAGCGTAGCACGATTATCAACTCGAAATCAGGGAGGTATCCGAATGCGTAAACGTAAATGGGCAACAGTACCAGTCGTCACTACGGCAATGGTCGTCGCATTAGCAGCATGTGGTGGTGGGACGCTAAATAGCGACGATTCTAAGGACAGTGATTCTTCCAAAGATGGAAAGACGCTTAATGTATTCCAGTTTAAAGCGGAGATTGCGAAAGACATGGAACAAATGGCGAAAGAGTACGAAAAGGAAACAGGAACGAAGGTCGTCGTTCAAACAGTCGGTGGTGGATCGGATTATGGTGCAGCCTTGAAGTCACAGTTCGCGTCAGGAAATGAACCGGATGTCTTCAATAATGGTGGTTTTGCTGAAGCAAAAACGTGGCAAGATAAACTTGAAGATTTATCAGACGAGGAGTGGGTCAGTGACTTAACTGATCTTTCAAAAGAACCGATGACGATTGATGGAAAACTATATGGTATGCCGATGAACTTAGAAGGCTATGGTTTTATTTATAATAAAGAAATCTTTAAAAAAGCTGGCATCACAGACTTACCAAAAACATTAACGGAACTGACGGATGCTTCTAAAAAACTTAAAGCAGATGGTGTGACACCGTTCTCAATCGGATATGGCGAGTGGTGGGTACTCGGAAATCACCTCTTGAATATTCCGATGGCGCAACAAGATGATCCCGACCAGTTTATTGCAGATTTAAACGCAGGAAAAGGGAAATTCGAGGACAACAAACAGTTTAAAGAATTTATTGATCTCTTTGACTTAACGATTGAATATGGGAATAAAAATCCGTTGACGACAGACTATAATACACAAGTCACACAGTTTGCTGAAGGAAAAACAGCGATGATTCAGCAAGGGAACTGGGCGCAACAGTTGATCACGGATGTGAACCCGGACATCGAAATGGGCTTCATCCCGATGCCGATCAATGATGATAAAGAAAAAATGGACCGTCTTCCGGTTGGTGTCCCGAATAACTGGGTCGTCAATAAAAACTCGAAGAATAAAGAAGAAGGTAAGAAGTTCCTCGAGTGGATGGCGACATCGGATACAGGAAAAGACTATATGGTCAATAAATTTAAGTTCATTCCGGCCTTTAAATCCATCGAAGCGACGGACTTAGGACCGCTTGCAGAAGATATTCAAGCTTACTCGAAAGAAGGCAAAACGATTTCATGGAACTGGTTCAAATATCCGGATGGTGCTGTAAATGAATACGGAGCAATCATGCAAGCCTATATCGGTAAACAAAAAACGTCAGAAGAGATGTTACAGGACTTCACGAAGACATGGATGAAAATGAAAAAATAAGCAGTAACTACAGCGATCTCAGACCAGTGGTTTACATGGTGGGGATCGACATGAAAAACTCCTCTTTCCTATCGAATCGATGAACTGCGCCCTATAGTTTGGACAATTTAATAAAAGCACCTTTATTGTTTAAGCTGCTATGAGATGGCTTCGGTATTGTGCCGGAGTCATCTTTTGTAGTTTCCATTGTCTTCGTTCGCTATTGTAATAGTCAATG
>NZ_JACSMM010000007.1:0-139933 GCF_018618655.1 Exiguobacterium sp. s95
AACGGCGGCATGAGCGACACAAGCAACAACGCAACAACAGGTGCACTCGCACTCTTCGGTCTTGCACTCGGTGCAGCTGGAATCGTCGTGGCACGCAAACGTCAAAACGCGTAAGTTCACTTAATCAACTTTATTCAAACGAAAGACACGTTCCGCATCGGCGAACGTGTCTTTCAGCGTTTAGACAAACGCTTATGAAGAGTGAACATGCGATATCGAGATGCAATTCGTTCGCGCTGCCCTGTCTCGCTCGAGGAAAGCAACGAAAAAAGACGCTTGATCTCCCGATAGCACTTTGTCTATCGTGTTTTAAGTTATTAGGAGAGTGCTCCCCCATGTTCTTGTTCACTCAGCGATTGCTTCTTCTTTCTCGAGGCGGTGTCGCCGTCTCGCATGTACGATGGAGGCACCCGCAATGATTAATATGACGGCAAGGATAATAAAAATCATACTCGGATTCGTCATAATCCATTCCCAAAGCTCCGACCATGTCACGGCTTGACCAATCCGAACGATGACAAATGTCCAAAGACCCGTATATAAACCGGCGGCTAAAAACGTCATCCCGAGGTATCGTGGAAGTGGGTATGCAAGCAATCCTGCAACATAATGGATGGGATGACGTACCCCTGGTAAAAAGAACGAGAGCCCGATCGCCCACAAACCACGACGATCTAAAATCTCTTCTGCCCGTGTCAAAAACTTTACTTTCATGAATTTCTTGATGAGTGGAATTTCACGGAAGAAACGGGCGAGTAAATAAAACCACGCGAAGGAAATGAAAAAAATTGGCCACGCAGCGAGCCATATGAGGACCGGATGTACCCCTTCTTTGATTCGTAACGCTGTATATCCCATCATCAAAACATCATCCGATAGCGGAGTAAACATGATTCCTCCGGCCAGGCGGACGAGTGCCATGATATCCATTAGTTCATCACTTCCTTTTTTCTCTATACAGAGAGTATGCCTGATTTTGACGTTTTTGAGTAATCTTTGTTCACAAAGTATTTTGAACGGAAAACTATTTTACCTTTTAATTTTTTCGTAAGTTGATGCAGACACGCACTGTAAAGTGGCTGTACTAAAGCGTTGAAGCGTTTATTGCATAAAATCATGCAACCGATTTCTATATTTCGAATAATCAGAATGATTAAAACGCTGTAGTAATGCCATTTTAGATGTGCGAAAATAGCTTCAATTCAGTTAGACAATTTCATTATTAAGAAAGGATGATTGGTTTGAAGTTTAAAATTGGTCTGCTCGGTCGTATTGTCATCGCCATCGCATTTGGAATTATAGTGGGTAGCCTCGTCACCGAACGCTTCGATTGGATCGTCCGTTCTTTCGTCACATTCAATGGGATTTTTGGTCAGTTCTTATCATTCGCTATACCCTTAATCATCCTTGGTTTCATCATTCCGGGTATCGGTGAACTTGGAAAAGGCGCTGGAAAGCTTGTCGGAATCACAGCTCTCATCGCTTATCTCTCGACAGTCATCGCCGGTTTACTCGCATATGGTACAGCAGTCAACTTGTTCCCGCGCATGCTCAGTGGTTCATTCGCAAACATGGAGAATCCGGAAGAAGCACTTTTAAAAGGCTTCATGGAAGTTGAAATTCCGCCTGTCTTCGGCGTCATGACAGCTCTTGTCATGGCCTTCGTCTTCGGAATCGGAATCGCAGCAACTAGAAGCAAACGTCTGCTTGAACTCTCGATTGATTTCCGTAGTATCATCGAACTGATTATCGGCAAAGTCATCATTCCATTACTCCCGTTCCACATCGCAGGAATTTTCATGAACATGACATATGCCGGTCAAGTCGCAGAAATTCTTTCTGTGTTCGCACTCGTTTTCGTCGTCATCCTCGTTCTTCACTTCGTGATGATCACATTACAATATACGATTGCCGGTATCGCCAATAAACAGAATCCGTTCCGTCTTTTGAAAACAATGATGCCTGCCTACTTCACAGCCATCGGAACACAATCTTCCGCAGCGACAATTCCTGTCACGCTACGGCAGACAAAAGCAAATGACACCGATGAAGAAGTCGCAAACTTCGTTGTTCCGCTTTGTGCGACCATCCACCTTGCGGGTTCGACGATCACGTTGACGTCAATCGTCATCGCGATTCTTTACTTGAACAACATGCCGGTCACGTTCGGTGCGATCTTCCCATTCATTCTCGCCCTCGGTGTGACGATGATTGCAGCACCAGGCGTTCCCGGTGGTGCCGTCATGGCCGCAACCGGCTTGTTCGTCTCCATGCTCGGCTTTGACCAGACCATGGTCAGCCTCGCGATTGCACTCTATATCGCACAAGACAGCTTCGGTACAGCAGCAAACGTCACAGGGGACGGTGCGATCGCGAAAATGGTCCACGCCATCAAACGCCATACATCAATCCTTGATGACAAAAAAGAACGAGATATCGCTTAATCCCAAAAACGGCTTCGCTCTCCGCGAAGTCGTTTTTTTTGTTGTTCTCGATTCGTTTGAAAAAGAAGGGAATCCGCTTACGATAAGAGAAGTGTAATAAAGAACCTGAACGTATATCTGCTTGTATGATAGAGGAGGAATTTTCATGTTACATCGCCGGAAGACCTATACGATTCGCCCGGAACGACTACAGGAATTTACCGAGTTCTTTCACACCTATCTCTTTCCCCTACAAATCAGTCACGGTGCCCGTCTCGTCGGTCGCTGGGTGACGGAATCGGAAGATGAAGTCATCGCCATTTGGGAATATCGCGATCGCGAGCACTATGAGCAAGTCGACCGTGATGTCCGCAACAGCGCCTTACGCAGGGAAGCGATGAAGAAACGCGCCCGCCTCGGGAAAAACCTCTACATCAAATCGACGGAAGATTTCATGACGGCGACAGGTGTCTACACACCACCCCGTGCAATCGTCAGCGTCACTGCCTACATCACGAACGATGCTGGTGAAGTCTTGCTTGTCCGCAACCTCCATCGTGGCGACACGTATGAGCTACCGGGCGGACAAGTCGAAAACAATGAATCGATTCTCGATGCCGTCAAACGTGAAGTCAAAGAAGAAGCCGGTGTTGACGTCACGATCGACGGCATTACCGGCATCTATCAAAATATATCAAGTCACATCATCTGCGTCGCCTTCCGCGGGACGTACGTCAGTGGTGAATTGCAAGCACAAGAAGGCGAGACGACGGACGTCGGCTTCTTCCCTGTCACGCGTGAGAACGTCGACACCTATATCAAACGTGAGCATTTCCAAATCCGTGCACTCGATGCGATGAATCCCGTTTACCTGCCGCATGCCCTCTATACCGTCCGACCGTATGAACTCGTCAGTCGTTACGATGGCAATGCCCCGTCTGCTTTATCCGGACAAAATTAACTGACAAAAATGGACCCTCTCCAATGAGAAGGTCCATTTAAGCGTGTAGACAAATTCTTATGAAGCGTGTACATGCGATATCGAGGAGCAATCCGTTCGCGCTACCCTGTCTGCATGACTAGATTTCTGTCACGATATTACTTGAAAAGCGTCACGTTTCGTTGACTCCTGCGGGAAAAAGTGCGTTCTTAACGCACTTTCAGAGGCAGGCAAGACCCTGCTCGTTGTCCGTGAGGATCAAGGAGCAACGGCTTGCGCCTCGCCCGAGGAAAGCAACGAAAACAGACGCTTATCTCCCGATGGCACTTTGTCTATAGCCTGAAATGGACCCTCTCTGTGATGAGAAGGTTCATTTTTCATTATTTCGTAACCAGTCGTGCCGTAATGCCGGCATCATCCGTGACGTACACCGCGTCTTCCGTCCGCTCTACTCGGTAGAGCGAAGCATCGATCGCAGCAACCGCTTTTTCTAACACGGATGCACTTGGATAAACGAGCGTCCAATAATCCAGTCCGACGGCGTCGCCCGGTGCCTTTGGCGCGTCCGCTCCTGCCCACAGGTTCATCCCGATGTGGTGATGATAACCACCCGCTGCAACAAATAAGGCTTTCATCCGTGACGCATCGGTCGCCACTTCAAAACCAAGCGTGTCGACATAAAAGGCGCGTCCGGCTTCGAGTGATTTGACATGGAAATGGACATGACCCATGACCGTATCTGCCGGCATTCCGTACCAGTCTTCTTCGCCTGCCTCAACGAGCATGCTTTGCCAATCGACGGGGTCTGTCGTCATCTTGACGTCCCCGTTCGCCTCATAAGACCATGTCTCCCGTGGACGATCGGCATAAATCTCAATCCCGTTCCCGTCCGGATCGGATAGATAAAACGCTTCACTGACGAGATGGTCGCCTTGACCAAGATCAACGTCATTTGAAATCAAGTTGCGGATGACGAAACCAAGTTCTTTTCGACTTGGCAATAAAATCGCGAAATGATACAGTCCCGCGACTGAATTGGGTGCGAGACGTCGTGCATCTTTCTGCTCCTCCAGCACGACGAGTGGTGTCATTTTCGCACCAAGCGTCGCCGTGTTCCCTGTCTGTTCGAGTACCGTTAGTCCGAGCAGGTCACGGTAAAATGAAATCGATTGGTCTAAATCCGTAATCCGTAAGCTGACCGGTCCGAGCGTAATCTCTGAATGGATTGTCATATTGTTATTCCTCCTGTACGTTCACTTCATAGGTTCATTATCCCCCGGAAGCAACGTGAACGGAAGTAGGCACAAAAAAGTGGTATAGTTTCTAAAAAGATACTACGAAGGAGGAACGATGATGCAAGAGACACCCATCTGTCGCGTCGAGACTGCACTCGAGATTTTGACGGGAAAATGGAAACCGTCGATTTTGCTCGAGCTCATTACTCACGGGACACTCCGCTTCAGTGAATTAAAACGACATCTACCGAACATCACCCAAAAGATGTTGACGGCTCAACTACGTGAACTTGAGCTAAATGATATCGTACACCGTGAAATCTACCAAGTCGTTCCACCCCGCGTCGAGTACTCCTTGACGGATTACGGGCGGACACTCATGCCAATCCTCAATGTGATGAACCATTGGGGCGAACAGCATGCCGTGCATATGGAACAAAAAGAACAAGAACAACATACAGCTTCTTTACGCTAAGGGTTTGAAACAGCTGATGATTTAAAGGGATGGCTTTTGAGTCAGGCCCTTTTTGTGTTGTTGATTTTTCTCTGCTCACTCGCTTTAGGAAATCAGTAAAAATGATAATGGAATAATCTCCCTTATTTCACGTATACTGAAGAAATAGACTGCTTGAAGGAGTGACTTACTTATGCACCAGCTATATGCCATCGAACAACTTACAGATCGGCTCAAACAGGATCCGACCGTTGAAGCGATTTTTTTGAAAGGCTCATTCGGTCGCGGCGAGGAAGATTTTCATTCCGACCTCGACCTCTACTGCCTCGTCGCAGAAGGGACTGTTTCGGAGTTCCTGCCTCGTCGTCTGGCGCACCTTGAAGCGTACCGGCCCGTCATTTGGCACGATGACATTTTCATCGTCGCCCCACAAATGATTGCGGTCTATGATGACTTGTTACATGTCGACCTATTTACCGTCACGACCACTTCGTTAAATCAAAAAGATGCCATCCGCGTCCTGTATGATCCAAAAAATCAGTTAGCACCGTTTATCGAAGAAACGTCTCTGACCCTGTCGCAGCAGGAATTCGAAGACGAGGCAATCGATGCCGTCTGGTTTTACTTCCAGTATCAAAAAGCCGCCGCTCGCGGCAACGGCTTATGGGCGGTCGAAATGTTACGCAGTGCGTTGACGAAGTTCGCAAAAGTCCTGTTGCACCACCATCTGCCGGAGCGGGCGCAACTCGGACTAAAGACGATTCCAGATTACTTACCGGACGACCAGCGTGTCCCGTTCGAGGCCGTTTATGACGTCCTCGTCCCGGCGACGCATCAAGAAGCAGGACGTCGCTATGTTGCGTTACTCGAGCAGGAACGCTCTTTTTTGCAGACGACATTACAGAATCAACCGGAGACACTCGTGTTACTCGACCGTCTCCTCCGCTCAACGTCTGTTTCCCGTTAAAAAGGAACCAGCTTTGTTGCCGAATATTACACTGCCTGCACACTAAAAACTCCCTTCGGATATTGAAGGGAGTTTTGTTTGCTGTTCCGGTTATCCTAACGTAAGATGACGTTTAGAAAATGCCCTGACTCAAAGTTCGAGTCAAGACGTTCCCACGTCATTTCACTTTAATGACGATTTTACCTTTCGCATGCCCTTCTTCTCCGTAATCATGGGCTTGTTTCGTATCCTCAAGATCAAAGATCCGGTCGACGACGGGTTTCAGTTCACCTTTTTCGACGGCTTCCGCAATTTTTTTCATCCGTTCGCCTGTCGGCTGCATGAAGACATATTCGACGCGTGCCTTCGCCTGTTTTGCTTCCTCTTCGTTCGGAGGCGTTGAAATCGAGACGAGCATTCCATTTTCTTTAAGCATGTTGTACAGTTTGCCCTGTCCGTCTCCCCCCATCGTATCGAAAACGAAATCAAGGTCACGCACGGTTTCTGCCGGATCTTGTTGTTTATAATCGATGACTTCGTCGGCTCCGAGTTCACTGACCCAATCGACGTTCGGGGTGCTCGTTGATGTGATGACATACAAGCCGTGTGCTTTCGCGAGCTGGATTGCGACCGTTCCGACCCCACCTGAACCGGCACCGATGAAAATCCGGTCACCTGGTTTCGCATCCATCACTTCGAACATGACTTGCCATGCCGTATGCGCAACGAGTGGCAATGATGCGGCCTCCTCGAAGCTCAGCGAGGCTGGCTTTTTGACGACGAGATGGGCATCGACCGCGACATACTCGGCATATGTGCCTTGACGGGCAATATCCGGGCGGCTGAAGACTTCATCTCCGACCTTCAAATCGGTCACGTTTGCTCCGACTTCTTTGATGACACCCGATACATCCCAGCCGATGACGAGCGGCATGTCGTAACTGAGCATCTCTTTTAAGTACCCTTCACGCAGTTTCCAGTCAACCGGATTGACACTCGCTGCATGAACTTCAATCAATACGTCATCTGCACCAATCGTCGGTTGCTCAATCTCTCCTACTTTGAACTCATCCGATCCACCATATTGTTCGATATACGCTGCTTTCATCTCATCGTCCTCCTTTAATTTGTTCATTCACCTTTACTATCTTCCCATTCTGCTTGTTCCACAAACGAAAAAGCACACCGCGTGTAGGGCGGTGTGCTTACTCGTTAACCTTCTTTTGTCGTTTCGCGGAGCGTCGATGCCGTCGCGTTCAACGCATGAATCGCGTGCTGTAAGTCACGAATCTGTTCGACTTGCGACCGGGTCAGACCTGATAATTGATCACTGCTCGTCAATAACAAATCCATGAAGGCATCCAGCTGTTCTGTCGCCTGCGTGATATCCGTCAAACTACTCGTAATCGTTGCGAATTGCTGACGGGCGCCACTAATCGCTTGGACCGAATCGGACGAGTCTGCCGCAATCGTCTGCAAGGCTTGCTGACTCCGCTGCATCCGTTCCTCTTGCTCACGGAGTAACGTCGTGCTCGCATTGATCGCACTTCCCGTATTCGTCACGTCACGTTCAACCCGTTCGATGATTTGATTGATTTCTTTTGATGCCTCTGCCGTTTGTGACGACAGGTTGCGAATTTCTTGTGCGACGACGGTGAACCCTTTTCCGAATTCCCCTGCCCGTGCAGCTTCGATTGAAGCATTTAAGCTCAGCAAATTCGTCTGCGTCGCGATTGCGTTGATGCTCGACGTGATCGTCACGATTTCTTGGAATCGTCCTGCGAGCTGACCGAATGATGTGACGGACTCACCCATGCTGACCGTCAATTGTTGGAGTGACTCGCCCGCTTCACTGATTGTCTCTTGACTGTTCTCTGCCGTGAGTTTTGAAGAAGAACTCCGCTCGAGAGCACGATCGACGGCTAATGTGACGTCAGCAATCGATTGGACGTTACTCTCATTCATTTGCCGAATTTGACGGACGGATGTCGCATTTTTCGCTGAGTTCGCGGCAAGCATCTTCATCGCGTCATCGATTTTTTCGAATGAGGATTTTGCCGTATCGACTGTTTCACTCATCTCTTCCGTGAACGTCGTCACGTCTGTCGCTGTTGCTGCGGATTGGGCAAGCGTCGTCCGCGAAACTTCTGCATACGTTTCCGCTTTTTCCTGTTGACGCTGAACTTCCGTCATGACATTGCGACCGAATACGGCAACAAAGACGGCTGCTGCAAAAATCATCAAGTAAATGACAAGCGCAACGATCAAATCGAACAGATTCGTAAATTCAACCGTTCCGATGCTTGTAAACATGATAAGTTCGAGCAGACCGAGTACTCCCGCCATCACGACAATCCGAGGAATCAAGTAGACAATCGACATGACGAGATACAGATAGGCAATCGTCCAAATGCTCTGCGTCGGCAAAGTGACGAGGACGAGCGCCAGGACCAAATAGGTCAATGTGATTTGAATGTACTTCCCACTCGGGTGCTGCCCGAAAAACTGATTCCCGGCCAGTAATGCTATCGTCAAGATGATGCCACCGACCAAAAATTGATAAAAAGCTCGCATCGAGACATAATCCATCTGGGCAAAAATGAAAATCAACGGATGGGCGACTGTAATTAACGTTGGGATGAGGCGGGACAATATTTTAGTACTGAGCTGTTCGAGCGGTGACACCATCTGCAAAACTCCTTCTCTCATTCGTATACTCATCTATCGGTTTCAATGCGTGAGAGTTTTAGTGATTTGCCTATTTTACCCACTTGACGCCTTGATTCTGAACAGCGTATGTTGAAAATATGCTATAGGTAGAGGATGGGTGACAATGCTGTATGTTTTAGTCGGCTTCGCCGGTGTACTCGGTGCCTCGGCACGGTACGGTCTTAGTCTAACAATCGGTCAACTGGCGACAGGGACGTTTCCCGTCGCAACGGTCTGTATTAATCTTCTCGGCTGTTTCGTTTTAGGGTATGCCACACATTTTTTATTCCGTACAAATTTACTTCATCAATATGCGATGACGGCGCTCGGAACAGGCTTCATCGGCTCGTTCACGACATTCTCGACGTTTAGCGTCGAAGCGGTCACGTTACTGCGGACCGGTCTATATGGCTTCGCCGCACTTTATGTTCTCCTTAGTCTATTCGGCGGATTATTTTGTTCGTACCTCGGTTACGCGCTCGGGACGCGCCGTCTCCGGCAATTCGCGGCAAGGAGGGACAACACATGACACTGCTCGCACTCGGAATCGGTGCTTTTTTCGGTGCCATCAGTCGTTTTGCACTCAGCCAATGGGCGAAGACGTTTTGGACACGCGACTTCCCGCTCGCGACATTCATCGGTAATGTCAGCGGTTCTTTTTTACTCGGTCTCGTCATCGGTCTTCATCTCGATTCGACGTGGACGTTGTTTCTCGGGACGGGATTTCTCGGTTCGTTTACGACCTTTTCGACCTTTAAGCTCGAGACGCTCCAACTGCTCCAACATGAAAATAGACGGACACTCGCTCTTTACCTCGGGACAAGTTATGTCCTTGGCATCAGTGCAGCTTTTCTTGGTATCGTCTGTGCACTCGCAACAAACTAAAAAGCAGGTCTGCCTCGTCCGCTGAGCGGAGAAGGACAGACCTGCTTTATTTTTTTCATTTAATCATTCAACCAGAAAAGGCCGACTGTTTCTGCTCCGGCATGTGTTCCAATCGCTGGACCGAACGTCCCTTCAAGAATCGTCAATTCCGGAAACTTCGCTGCGACACTGCTCCGCAGATCGGCTGCCATGTCTGGCGCAAGCGTCGTCGCAACATAAATTCGGTTCTTATAGAATGTCTTCTGACGCATCGCATTTTCGATTTGTTTAATCATTTCGATATATGCTTTTTTAAGTGAACGTGCCTTTTTGAACGGAACGATTTTCCCCGCTTCGTCCGTCGTGATGATTGGCTTGATGTTGAGTAAGTTCGCGAGGAATAAATCTCCTGACGAAACCCGCCCACCGCGGCGCATCGTCTCCATGTTCCCGACGATCATATAAAAATGCGTCCGTTTCGATAAGTTCGTCAAAGCTGCTGTAATCTCTTCGACAGTCTTTCCTTGTGCTTCAAGATCCATCCCGTAACGAATGAACTCTTGTTGGTTTTCAAACGCAGTATGCGAATCGATGATATGGACTGGGAAACTTGCCGCTTCTGCAGCTGATGCAGAACTTTGGACCGTACTTGATAATCCATTCGTACAGTGCACAGCAATCGCACAATCATATCCTTCTTCTTTTAGGCGTTCATACGTACCGACGAACTCGCCGAAGATTGGTTGTGATGTCTTTGCGACCAACTTCTTGTCCGCATCAAGTGCGCGGAACAAACGCTCGACAGTGATCATGTCTTCGTTGTAGGCAGTATCCCCGAGCAAGATTTGAATCGGTACGACATTGACGCCGATTGCGTCTGCCTCTTCCTTTTTGAAATAGGCCATACTATCGGTCACCCATGCTATTTTAGTCATTTTCTTATGCCTCCGTTAGATTCTTCTCGCTTTATCCTACCACATACGAACTTAATATTCGCGAGAAACATCACTGTATTCGGCTAAATTGGAAGGTCGTCCGCTTTTGATACCGATCGCCCGCGCGTAAGACGACGGATGGGAAATCAGGTTGATTGATGGCGTCCGGCAGTCCTTGTGTCTCAAAACAGATGCCAAGGTAAGGCGTCGCGCGACGACCGGCAATCGTAAAGTCTCCCCCTAAATGGTTGCCCGTATAGACAACGACACCCGGTTGTTCTGTCACGACACGTAACGTCCGACCACTGACCGGTTCTTCGAGGACGATTTCGCCCCCCTCTTTCAGAAGGAAGGGATGATCGACTCCGCTTCCGACCTGACGGAGCGCTTCGTCAGGAGCATGCGTCACTTCGTATAACGGCCGCGCTGTCCGAAAATCAAAAACGGTTTCATGAACGGATAAAATTTCACCCGTCGGTAACGCGTCTTGATCGAGCGGGACATAGAATGGCGCATCCATCCGCAATCGGTGTTGCTCCACTGTCGTCTTCGCGTCTCCTGTTAAATTGAAATACGTATGGTTCGTCGGACTAAACGGTGTTGAAGCCGTCGTCGTCGCATCATACGTCAACGTCAATGCATCCTCATCCGTCCACTCGACCGTCAATCGCACATCGAGCTGTCCCGGATATCCATTCTCTCCATCCGGACTGACAAGTGACAAGTGAAGCAAATCGCCTTCAATCTCATGATCAAAAAAGCGATTCGACCAGTTGACACTCCCTCCATGTAAATGATGATCTCCTTCGTTTTGTTCGAGTAGGTAGTTCATCCCTTCGAGCGCGAAAGCCCCATTGGCGATTCGTCCCCCGACACGACCAATCGTCGCACCTAAATGATGGGGATCATCTAAATATTGGTCGAGCTCGTCAAATGCGAGAACGACATTCTCAATCTTCCCCTGCTTATCAGGTACACGAATCGCCGTGATTTTACCGCCGAGGTTCAACAGGTCGACACTGTGTCCCAATCGATTCATCAATGTAAAAGCGATGATCGGTCGTTCGCCGGATCGTCCGACTTCTTTTTTTGTAATCATCCGCTTCTTCCTCCTATATCTTATCGTTGCCTGCTTTCATTTTTACCCACCTTCTCCTAAAAAAAAACAACAGTACCCGCAAAAACGTCCCCTTTCTAAAAAACCGGACTCGACACCTGTCGAATCCGATTTTCACTTCAAGACGATTCCTGCTGATGCAGTCATATTGAGTTCTGAGTCAACCTTCCTCAACTACTGGTAGCGGCAAGGTTAGCACGACACGCGTTCCTTGGTTGAGACGAGAGTGAATCGTACACGTCGCGGCTTTTCCATACTTGATATCGAGCGTCCGTCGTAGTAAAAACAACGTGCTCGTCTCCGTCAAAGCATCTTCTTCGAGCCGTCGTTTCACATCTGGTCCGATTCCGACGCCGTTATCGCTGACTTCTAAGACAAGATCGTTCTCCTGACGAAAAGCACGCACGTTAATTTGTGAACGACGACCGACTTTCGAAAACGCATGCCGTAACGCATTGTCGACTAACTTCGTTAACAGGAATGGCATGATGAGCGTCTCCTCAATCGCCGTCTCGACATCTAAATCAATCGTGATATCCGCATGGGTCAACTGATTTTGACGTCGCCTTGTCCCTTCGAGAGCGAGATAGGCTTTTAAGGTTGTGATTTCGTCACGAAGTGGATGATCTTCGACCCAGCGTGCTGCCGTCAATAGTTGGAGCAAAGAGCCTAGCTGTTGTTTGACCGGCGTCCCCGGATCAGCCGTCTGATGGATTTCGTCCACGATTCCCCGTAAATAATTCGGATGGAGGAACGGTTTCATTTTAGGGAGCGAGCGTTTTTCGAGTTGCTCTTCTCGATACGTCACGAGCTCACGCGCAAACAGCTGAACGAGTTGTTCCGTCGTCTGTTCAATCGTGTCATCAAACAAATGACTCGGAAAATAACATACGATACCGGCCTTGTCTCCATCCATCTGTAAGGGATGAAACGATAGAATTTGGTTTGTCGTCCGGTCTTCGACTTGTAACGGAACCGCTTCTTCAATCCAACGTTGTACATTCGGTTGAAATCTGCCGCCGTACACAGGTGTTTCCCCCGCTTCAATATCGACGAGCACTTTTGCAGGTCCAAGTAAGACGACACGGTCAATTTTAGTTTCTTCCAAAATGGTCGTGCCAATCTGACAGGCGACGTCTGCTGTCATGCCTTCTTTTCGAAGTGGACGGATGACAGCCAACAATCGAGAGGAACGGGCACTTTCGCGAACAAACAATTCCTTTTCGAATCGGAGTTGCGTCCGTAAGATGACGATGAAGACGATAATCCCGATCGTGTTTGCAAACAGCATCGGGAAGACCGCCTGACTCGCAATCACGATGAGTTCCGACGGATCATCCGCGAGCAAGATGGCCAATCCTAAATCAAGGATAACCATACTCATGACGAGAGCGATCGGTTGTAATAATGTATATTTATCTTTCAAGCGCCAGCGACGACTGTAGAGACCACTGAGAGTACCGGCAACGACGGCGATGAACCATCCTGTCTCTGCTCCCATCGAACCGAGCAAAAAACGATGAAACCCAACAAGGAGACCCGTCAGTCCACCGACGAAGGGACCACCGAGCAGTCCACTCGTGACGATAATCGTTAGACGCGTATCAATCAATAATTGATCATCGGTCACTGCAAGTCCAAGCAACGGATCAATCGTTTGATTCGAGGAGACGGCAACTCCGGCATAGTTCATCAAAATACCCGAGACGACGAATATGCTGAGCAAGGCGAGTCGACGCGAGCGACTCGTCGATGTTTTAAAGACGTGCCGTGACGTTCGCCACTGCGACAATAAAAATGCTAGCAACGCCAGCATACCAAGCCGGCTGAGTAAAAACGGGATTAAGTCTAACACAAGGTTCCTCCCTCTAGTGAACGACACGATGAATTCTCTTTTTAGTAGTATTCAAGCCGACACGACGATTTCCCTACTTCCCGATCCGTTATTCACACACTGATATGATTTCTGAAAAATTGATTCCCGCAGCAACAAAAAAATCCCCTTGGTGATTTCAAGAGGATTTTAGACTGTAGACAAACTCTTATGAAACGCAAAAATGTGATATCGAGAAGTAATCAGTTCGCGCTTCCCTGTCTCGCCTCGTCTTCAAAGCGGCAATCTTCCGCGCCGCTACAGCAAAGCTGCAGGGTCGCGACCGATTGCTTTTCGCGGTTCTAAAGCGATTCGAGACGGATTGCGCTATAAACCATCTGCATGCCCGGCTTTCCGTCACGATGTTACCTAAAAAGCGTCACGTTTCGTTGACTCCTACGGGAAAAAGTGCGTTTTTAACGCACTTTCAGAGGCAGGCAAGACCCTGCTCGTCGGCCGTGAGGACCAAGGAGCAACGGCTTGCGCCTCGCCCGAGGAAAGCAACGAAAAAAGACACTTTTATCTTCCGATATCACGTTGTCTACACGCTAAAATCCCCTTGATTGGCTCAAGAGGATTTTGCATGTTGTTCTTATTCTGCTTTTTCGAGCGGGTGCAACCACAGTTTGATTTGATTGATTTGATAGTTCTCCATTTCCATCACTTCGACAGAGAACGTCTCTGTATCGATATGTTCGCCTGGCTGCAGATCGATGTTGTGCATCTGAATCCAGCCACCGATCGTATCGACATCTTCATCGTTCGTAAACCGCAGACCGAAACGTTCTTCCAAATCTTCTAGTAAGACCGTTCCTGCGACGAGATATTCGTTGTTCGGCAACTCTTGAATTTCTTCGACTTCATCCGTATCAAATTCGTCACGGATTTCACCGACGATTTCCTCAAGTAAATCTTCCATCGAGACGATTCCCGCCGTACCGCCATATTCGTCTACGACGAGGACGATATGTGAACGGGTTTCTTTCATTTTTCGTAACGTATCCTGAAGCGACGTCGATTCTGAGACGACCGGTAAATCCTTCAAGTAATGTGTGACCGGATATTCATGTCCGTTCGCGAAATCTGTCAAGACTTCTTTGACGTTGATATAGCCAAGAATACGGTCTTTATCATTTTCTTCCGTTACCGGGTAACGGGTAAACGGATTGTCCATGAAAATTTCCATCAGCTCCGCTTTTGAGAGACGCTCTGAGATCGTCGCCATCCGCATCCGCGGGACCATCAAATCTTTGACGACGTGCTCGTCAAAAGCAAAAACATTTTGCATCAAGGCAAGTTCCGTTTGGTTGATTTCACCACTTTGGAAGCTCTGTGCCATGATGATTTTCAACTCATCTTCTGAGTGGGCTTGTTCGTGTCCAGCAGGTTTCACACCGAAAAGTCCAAGGAACAGACGTGCCGATCCATTGAGTAACCAAATGAACGGGTACATGATTTTTCCGAAAATGAACAAGGGACGTGCGAAAATCAAAGTCATTTTTTCCGCATACTGGATGGCAAGCGTTTTTGGCGCAAGCTCCCCGATGACGACGTGTAAAAATGTCACGGAAATGAAGGCGATTCCGAACGATAAGAGTGTCGAGACGGCAGCCGAGACGCCGAATTCGTCAAAGACAGGATGGAGAATCTTTTCGACGGTCGGCTCTCCGAGCGCCCCGAGTCCAAGTGCTGTCACCGTGATCCCAAGCTGACAGGCAGACAAGTAATAATCGAGATCACCGGCGATTTTTTTAGCAAGAATCGCACTCTTATTGCCTTCTTGAATCATTTGGTCGAGACGCGACATCCGAACCTTAACGACCGCAAACTCTGACCCGACGAAAAACGCTGTTAACACAATCAACAACACCACTAAAAATAAATTGATGAAAAGTATAGTATCCAAAATCCCCTAAAAAGGGGTCACCTCCAGTTATTAGTTTTACAGCTGGGCGATCAACGATGCAATCAAAGTGAGGCGACGCGATAACTCAAGACGAATCTCTTGTTTTTCGAACTCTGTCGATTCGAGCAGACGTCGCTCTAACCCTTTGACCGTATCTTGAAGCTGCTGTACTTCTTGATAAATGACATCTCCCGTTTTTTCTTCCCGTTCCGTAAATGAAGCAAGAATCTCTTGTAAAGAAAGCCGCTGTGTCTTTAAATATTCAATCTTTTGGACTTGATGGACGACATCTTCCGGATACAACCGGTAACCTGCCGCCGTTCGTTCTGACGTTAAGAGACCGAGCGACGTGTAATAGTCAATCGTCCGTTTTGATAAGCCGGTGGTCTCCGCGACCTGACCGATTTTAAGTAGCGCCTTCCCAAAGATTCTCACCCCCTTTCACAGCAATTTGTATTTTTATCATAGCATGTCAAAACCGTACAGTACAACGTTGTGCTTGCTTTGAAACATGTATTCACAAAAAAAGACCACTCGCCGGTCTTCCGTGACGAAGACGCGCAAGTGGTCATTACTCATACCGTAGCGATTGATTCTTTCATCGGTGTCCCGACGATTGAACGTTCGAGCAATTCGACGACGTCGTATGTTGCGACGGATTCATCGACTTCTTTTGCTTTCGTTCCATCGCTGAGCATCGTCAGACAGTATGGACAAGCAGAACCGATGACAGATGGTTGCACCGTCAACAGCTGTTCCGTCCGAGCGACGTTGACACGGGCTCCGACTTTTTCTTCTTGCCACATCATCCCGCCGCCTGCACCACAGCACATCCCTTTTTCCCGGTTCCGCTCCGTCTCGACGAGCGTGATTCCTGGAATTTTTTCAAGAATGTAACGGGGAGCGTCGTAGATGTCGTTGTACCGTCCGAGGTAACACGAGTCATGATAGACGACACGTTCTTTGACTTCATGCATCGGCGTGATCCGTTTGTCGTCAATCAAGCGCGCCAGTAACTCCGTATGGTGATAGACTTCGACGTCCGGACTGAGTCCGAAGTCCGGATATTCGTTTTTGAACGTGTTGTAGGCGTGCGGATCAATTGTGACGATTTTTTTGACACCATATTTTTCAAACGACTTGATGTTCGCTTCCGCAAGTTCTTGGAACAAAACTTCGTTCCCGATCCGGCGTGGCGTGTCACCCGAGTTCTTTTCATCATTTCCGAGAATCGCGAACGAGATGTTTGCTTCGTTCAGAATGCGGGCGAATGCCATCGCGATTTTTTGACTGCGGCTGTCATACGAGCCCATCGCACCGACCCAGAAGAGGTACTCGAATTCTTCACCAGCTTTTTTCTTTTCTTTCGCCGTTGGAACAACGAGTTCTTTGCGCGTTTTGCGCCAGTTTTCACGTTCTTTCCGGTTCATCCCCCATGGATTTCCTTGACGTTCGATGTTTGCCATCGTCCGTTGTATCTCCGGATCCATTTTTCCTTCCATCATGACGAGATGGCGACGTAAGTCGATGATCTTGTCGACATGTTCATTCATGACCGGGCATTGATCTTCACAGTTACGGCATGTCGTACATGCCCAGATTTCTTCTTCCGTGATGACATTGCCAATCAACGAATCGGGTACGATGTCCATTTGACCGGTTGCAGCAAGGGACGCAATCTGATTCCCTTGTGATCCGTCAAAGGCAAAGGCAGGTGCCCACGGTGATTTTTGTGTGATCGCTGCCGTCTTCATGTTGAGGTGATCCCGCAGCTTGACGATTAAGTCCATCGGCGACAGCATCTTCCCTGTTCCGCTCGCCGGGCACATATTCGTACAGCGTCCGCATTCGACGCAGGCATACAGATCGACCAATTGTTTTTGGTTGAAGTCTTCAATTTTATTGACCCCGAAACTAAATTCGGCATCGTCATCTTCCGCTTCTTCCATGACAGACAAGTCGATCGGTGCAAGGCGGCCGACTTTTGACGTCCGACCGAGCCAGACATTGGCCGTACCGGCGATTAAGTGGGCATGTTTGCCTTGCGGGATGTAGACCATGAAGCTGAGTAAGAACAGTAAATGGGCCCACCAGAAGAAGACGAACAGTCCGAATGCGACTTGTTCCGGTACCCAGCTGAACAAGAAGGCGATAGCAGACGCAACGGGTTCACCGAGTGTCGAATGATTTTCATAGACGAGGAAAAATCCGTTGCCGAATAAAACTGCGACCATCAATCCACCGATAAAGATTAAGGCGAGTCCTGCCATGAAGTTTCGTTTTAAGCGCACCAGTTTCTCGACATAGCGACGGTAGAATCCCCAAACGACCGCAACCAAGATGACGAGCATGACGATTTCCTGGAAGAACGTAAAGATTGGATAAAGTGGACCGAGTGGAATGTGTGGAAAACGTTGTCCGATTGCGAGTCCCTTCCAGATGAAATCAATCGCTCCGAACTGGACAAGTAAGAAGCCGTAGAACATCATGACGTGAATCGTCCCACTCTTTTTATCCTTAAGTAATTTCTTTTGTCCAAAGACGTTCACGAGTACCGAATTGAACCGTTCTTTATTCGTTATATCCCATTCCGCCTTTTTCCCCCGACGAATCGCTTCGTAACGGCTCTTGACGAGCGTCACGAATAGATAACCTGCATACCCGACGATGAGCAGGAAGGCAATCCAGTTAATCAGTAAAAATGTCCCCATGAAACAAGCCCCTTTCCCCCTAAAGCAGTTGTATTGAGATGAGTATAGCATATAATGAATGACTATTCATTCATTATTTTGATATTTTTGGTTACGGTTAAACATTGACTTTTCCTATTAAAATCTTAGTTCATTTTGAAATATAAGTCAGGTAAACTAAAAAAGCTGATTTATTTACATATTTAATAGGAGGTTTTTGGTTATGAAAGGGATTTTGCAACATCCGAGTGGTTTAGTAAAAGAAGTAAAAGCCGGTTTCTCATGGACGACGTTCTTTTTTGGGTTTTTCCCGGCGTTTTTCCGCGGTGATTTTAAATGGGGTTTGATTCAACTTGTTCTCGGTTTCATCGCAGCATTTGCGACAGCCGGCATCCTGAGTATCGTAATCAATATCGCGTTTGCTTTCCTATACAACAAGCTTTACATCAACGATTTAATCGAAAAAGGCTATCGCCCGATTGATCAGTCGTTCCAACAATCGTTATGCCAACGCGGCATCCACGCTAAACTCTTATCCGAAACAGAACGGACAGAAGCTGTATTTTGATCTTTCTTTTTAACACATACAAAAAACCGACAGCTTCTCACTTTCCAAGGAAGGTCAGAATCCGTCGGTTTTTTTGTATAAAGTTAATTATTCGCCCGTTGGCAACAAAACGATTTTCCCAAGCTTCCCCGCTTCCTTGAAATACGTCTGCGCTGCCCCCGCTTCCTCGAGCGGGAACGTCCGGTCGATGACCGGTTCGAGTTTCCCGGCGGCAATCGCTTCAAGCATCCGTCCGTATTCTGCGCGCGTTCCGAGAACAGAACCATACAGCGTCAAGTGCTTCAAGTAAACCGTCCGGAAGTCGAGCTGTGTCTGCTGACCCCCGGCTGAACCGGAGATACAGAACTTCCCGCCATTTTTTAAGACGGCGAGTGAGGTCGCGAATAACGCGTCTCCGACGACATCGAGGACGGCATCAATGGGTCCACCGTTCGCCGCTACAATATCATCTGCCAGCTGCTCTGATTTATACGAGAGGACATGTGTCGCCCCAAACTGTTTTAACTGGTCGCTTAGTGCAAGATCTCCGACAAGGGCGATGACGTTTGCCTGAAAGACACGTGCGGCAATTTGAACGTTCAGTGAACCGACACCACCATTCGCCCCGGTCACGAGTACCGTTTGTCCCGGTTCCAGTTGGAGCTGCTCGACCATGTGCCACGCCGTCAAACCACTGACGGAGAAGACGGCACTTTTCGTGTAGTCGTCAAGCGGCATATCGTAACAGAGTTCAGCCGGCCAGACGACGTAATCCGCGTAACCCCCGTCGTATTCCGAGCCGATAAACGACATATCCTGCGCGATATGCTCCGTTCCGTCCGGTCCGCTTGAGGTAAAGGGAAACAGGACGACGTCCCGCCCGATTTGTGTTTCTTCTACTCCCGTCCCGACTTTCACGATCCGTCCGCTAATATCAGAACCCGGGACGCGTGGAAACTGAACGCCTTCCGGTTTCCAACCCGATTTTGCGTCCGTCCCGTAGGCCCCTTCACGCATCCAAATTTCTGTATTGTTGATCGCGCACGCTTTGACTTGTACGAGTACTTCTCCTGGACCGGGCTCAGGAATCGGACGCTCGACGACGGCGAGCTGGTCCACGTCCCCGTATCCTCTGACTTCGACTGCTTTCATGATCATCTCTCCCTTTCAAACTCACTCTGATTTATCGTTTGACGCATCCTCTTCATCGACATGCTTCAAGAACAGCCGTTCACCAAAGAAGACGACGGCGATGACGATCAGTGACACGACGACGACGAGCCAATCACTTGAGGCTTTGACGTAGACGAAGGCACCAAGGACAATCGCGTCAAGGATGATTGCACTGATGACGATGAATGGATTAACGCTCAACTCTTTCCGAAGATGTTTCAGCACACCGACATGAATGATGATATCCATGACGAGATATAAAATCGCGCCCATCGAGGCGATGCGTGTCAAGTCGAACAGCACCGTTAAGACCATCGCAATGACGATCGTATAAACTAACGTATGCTTTTGCACCGACCCCGGCATCCCGAAGTGTCGGTGCGGAATCAACGTCATGTCCGTCAACATCGCGAGCATCCGTGAGACAGCAAAGACACTGGCAATGATTCCGGAAATCGTCGCGAGGAGCGCGATTGACACCGTGAACCAGACACCGGCGTCACCAAGTGCCGGACGTGCCGCTTCCGCCAGAACATAATCCTTCGCATCGATAATTTCTTGGAGCGATAGACTGCTTGACACCGAGAAGGCGAGCAAGAGGTAAACGACCAGACTGATTAAAATCGACACGATGATTGCGATGCCGACGTTGCGTTTCGGATTGACGATTTCAGACCCGCTGTTCGTAATCGTCGTAAACCCTTTAAACGATAAAATCGTTAAGGCGACTGCCGCAATATAGCCGGTGATTGTGACATCGGGTGCACTCCCCGTCGTCTCCGGGACGAATGAAAAGCCACCGATGGATAACGCAATAATCGCAAAGACGACGAGTGCCGCGACCTTCAAGACCGAGGCGACAAGTGAAAAGGATTGAATGAAGGCATTCCCTGCGATATTGACTAAAAAGGCGAAGACCAACAAACCGACACCAAGTAAGGGAACGAGATAGTCGGCTTGATCCCCCGGGAATAATTGCAGTAAGTATGTCCCGAACGTCCGGGCGACCAAGCTTTGATTGATGACCATCGACAAGGCCATCAGTAAGGCGGCACCTGCTGTAATCGTTCCTTTCCCGTACGCTTTGACGAGGAACATTCCGATTCCGCCGGCAGACGGAAAGGCATTGCTCAGTTTGATGTAGGAATAGGCACTGAATGCCGTCACGATTCCACCGATGATGAAGATGAACGGAAACCATGTCCCGGACAGTTCTGCGACTTGCCCAAGCAAGGCAAAGATTCCGGCACTAATCATGACGCCTGTTCCGAGTCCGATGGCTCCTGTTAACTTGATGCTGTCTTTCTTGTATTCTGCCATTTTCCCCACTCCTCTCTATTGCAATCATTACCCTGAAAATTCTTAGGTTTAAACAGCGATCGAGAAATAGCGTGTCTGCAAACAATTTTTTGAACACAAATAGAGAGGGGGGCATCAAAACCCACCTCTCTATTTCGTCATCACCTTTAACGTGGTAAAAAGCAATTCTGTCTAACCCGCCGTCATTCGAGACCTAACGCTTGCGGCAACTTGACTGCTTTTGTATACGCCGTCTGGTAATCTTTTTTCGCGACAGCTTGTTCGACTTGACGGAGCGCCGGGTGGTTTTCTTCTGCGAACGCACCGAGAATTGCGAGGTAGCGCTCGTAGACCGTTTCGTCCTCTTTTCGGGCGTGAAGTAACGCCGTATACAACATGACTGTATCTTCTCCGTACAGAACCGGCAATTCTTCATTGATTAACAACAATGAATCGATTGCGTCCGTCTCGACTTTCGGATTGTATTCCGTCATGACTTGTTCTGCGAGTGTCTCGAGCTGATCGCGCCACGCATTGTATTTATCCTCATCATTTTCCAACCACTCGAACCATTCCTCGTCGAGCATCTGTTCCATCTCTTTTACCGTTTGTTCAAACGCCATCTGTCTCACTCCGTTTCCATGTTAGTTCAATCGTATACGTTCCGACCGCCTGATGATTCATCATCAAGTCGTAGGTGAAGCGCATCTGTTGGTCGCGCATTTCAATCGTGTGGGTCTCCGTCTGCATCAACATCTGACCAAACTGACTTTCATATCCACTCTTTGTTTGTTGTCCTAAAATGAACACGTGGTGCATCGAGACAGGACCTTTACGGTTCAATGCAACTTGGTCATGCGACCATTTGATCGTCGTATCAATCGGTTGCTCGTCTTCTTGTACGAATTTTACCGCAAAACCGTCCTTCGTCTCGAATAGCATACCTTCTGCTTCGAGATCGACGGATTCACGCATCGCGTCATCTTGAATCGTCGTCACTTGCCGCAGCAGGACGGGATAACGTTTTGGTTTCACTTTTTATCACCTCATTGTCTAGCGTACACGATTTTTTCCTCATGCGCACGGTCGCAAACTGACAATCTACACAAAATAGCCTGACTCAAAAAGGATTCACTCTTTTCCAAATGTATCTTAGATATGTCTCAGAGCGTCAGGATCGAGATGAGGAGACATAGAAAATGCCAATGAACCCGTATCATAAACGGGATCATTGGCATTCGCTGCGTACAGGTCGGAACGTTCATCCCCGTTCCTTAACGTACCCGGTACAGACGTGCTTCGAATGGACGAAGCGCCAGTTCTGTTCCTTCGTGATAAGCCGTCACGTAGTTACCGAGAACGAGATTATCCGAATGGAGGATGATGTCCGTGTCGATGTCCGCTGCTTCACCTTTTAAGTTCGTGACGATTAAGAATTGTTCGTCACCGAGTGTCCGGGTGTAGGCGTAGACTTTTTCGTCGTCCGGTAAAATCAAATCATATTCTCCATAAATCAATGTTTCTTCTGCTTTACGAATTTGAATCATCCGTTTGTAGAAGTTAAGAATCGAATCTTCATCTGCTTGTTGCGACGCGACATTGATGTCAGCGTAGTTTGGATTGACACCGAACCATGGTGACTGCGTAGAGAAACCACCGTTTTGCTCATTCGTCCACTGCATCGGTGTCCGTGAGTTGTCACGCGATGAGTTCCAGATGACTTCCATGATTTCTTCATGTGTCTTCCCGGAGCCCAGTTGCATGTCGTACATGTTTTTCGTCGCGACGTCATCATAATCCGTAATGTCCGGGAATTGAACGTTCGTCATCCCGATTTCCTGCCCTTGGTAGATGAATGGTGTGCCTTGCATGAAGAAGTACATCATCGCAAGCGACTTCGCACTTTCCTTCCAGTACTGCTCTTCATCTCCCCAAAGTGAAACGGAACGGACCTTATCGTGATTTTCAAGATAGAGTGCATTCCAGCCCGTTTCTTCAAGACCTTTTTGCCACTTCGTCAAAACTTGTTTCAGTTTGACGACGTCGACACCTTTTTCTGCATCTGACCGCCATAAGTCCATATGCTCGAACTGAAAGACCATGTTCATTTTTCCGTTCTCTTCGCCGACCCAAAGATCTGCTTCTTCCGGTGTAACACCATTCGCTTCACCGACTGTCATGATGTCGTACTTCGAAAACGTTTCGTCTTTGAGTTCTTCCAAGTACTCGTGGATGCCCTCAACGTTCATGTGCATCTCAAACGATGGCACGTGTGGCATCCCGAGTGGATTCGGTAAATCGGCAAATGATTGGTCTTTATTGATGTGGCTGATGGCATCGATTCGGAAACCATCAATTCCTTTATCGAGCCACCAGTTAATCATCGTATAGATCGCTTGACGCATGTCTTTGTTTTGCCAATTCAAATCCGGTTGGCGACGCGAAAAGACGTGTAAGAAATATTGTTCTGTCTTTTCATCATATTCCCACGCGGATCCGCCGAAAATGCTTTCCCAGTTGTTCGGCTCCCCACCATTGACGGCATCTTTCCAGATGTACCAGTCGCGTTTCTCATTCTCTTTTGAAGAACGGGATTCTAGGAACCAAGGATGCTCATCTGATGTGTGGTTGACGACAAGATCGAGTAAGACTTTAATATCACGTTTGTGCGCTTCTTCCATTAAGAGGTTGAAGTCTGCCATCGTCCCGAACTCATCCATGATATCTTCGTAATCACTAATGTCATAACCATTGTCGTCATTTGGCGATTTAAACATCGGACAAATCCAAAGAACGTCGACACCTAAATCTTTCAAATAATCAAGTTTTGCGATGATACCCGGAATATCGCCGATTCCATCGTTGTTTGCGTCATAAAAGCTTCGTGGGTAGATTTGGTAAGCGACAGCTTCTTTCCACCAAGCTCGTGTTAAGGTTTTTTGGGCCGTTTCTGGGCGCGGTATCATTTGTGTCATCGTATATAAATCCTCTCATCGGTCTGTCTTAGTCCATTGATTTTTTTCATCATAATTGCTCATTTGTTATAAGGGTGATCGATTCATTTCTTTTAGCGCAATCGATTGCGCAAATACTCTACCTTCATCTTATCAAATACACATGCAATGTCAACGTTCCCGGTCTGTTTCCGGCACTTCAAAGTGATGACGTTTGTTAACAATATTTCAGTCATGCGTACATTACAGTTACTGAATTATCCTACACTCTTTATCGGTCGATTTCTAGCCTTTTGCATGAAGTTCTGTCGAAAGATGAATCTTTTTTTCCTCGTTCGGGTATATTCTTAACAATGCAAATAAAAAAGGGGGATTTTGTAAGATGGACGGACAATTTTTAATTGATGGAAAGTGGCTTGATCATAATCGTGAACGGACGGACGTCAAAAATCCCGCAACCGGGGAAGTCGTCGGGAGTGTCCCGAACGGAACGAAATCGGATGTCAATGACGCCGTCGAAGCGGCACGCGAGGCGTTTCCGGCTTGGTCGAAACGAAGTGTCTATGAACGGGCTGAACTGCTTGAGAAGCTTTACGAGAAGATGATTGAGAAAAAAGATGAACTCGCCCGCTTGATGACACTTGAAATGGGGAAACCGCTCGCAGAATCTGAAGGTGAGGTCCAGTATGCGGCAAACTTCGTCAAGTGGTTCGCTGAAGAAGGAAAACGTGCTTATGGACGCATCATTCCCTCGCACGATACGAACAAACGGCTTCATGTCATCACACAACCGGTCGGTGTCGTCGCTGCCATCACACCCTGGAATTTCCCTGCTGCGATGATTACACGGAAAATGGCACCGGCACTCGTTGCAGGCTGTACGTTTATCCTGAAGCCACCTACTGCGACACCACTGACTGCCCTGCGCCTGCTTGAACTTTGTCAGGAAGTCGGGATACCGGATGGCGTCGTCAATGCCGTCACAGGAAGCGGAAAAGAGCTTGGGGAATCGCTCGCAACGCATCCGCATATCGACAAAATCACATTTACAGGCTCAACAGAAGTGGGTCGGACATTGATGGCCCAAGGTGCTGAGACGATCAAAGCGATGTCACTCGAACTCGGCGGACACGCTCCGATTCTTGTTTTTGATGACTGTGACCTTGATCTCGCCGTCGCGGAAACGATCAAGTCGAAATTCCGTAATGGTGGACAAACGTGCGTCTGCGGGAACCGGATCTACGTCTCCGATTCAATCTATGATACGTTCGTCGAAAAACTGGGCGAAGCGACAGCGAAGCTCAAAACCGGGAACGGACTCGACGAAACAACGAACATCGGTCCGATGATCAATCAAGCCGGTTATGACAAAGTCAAAAAACACGTCGACAATGCGACGTCAGCCGGTGCCCGTATCGTCACAGGTGGGACTGGAACGACAGATGAAGAAAAAGATGTCTACTATTATGAAGCGACGGTCCTCGCCGATGTCACACCGCAAATGTTAATCATGAATGAAGAAACATTCGGTCCCGTTGCTCCCGTTCAACGTGTCAGCTCTGACGAAGAGGCCATTCGTTATGCAAACCAAACGCCGTTCGGTCTTGCATCTTACGTCTTTACGAATAACTATGCCCGCGCGATGCGGACGATTGAACAATTGAACTACGGCATCGTCGGTTGGAATGATGGTGTTCCCTCTGCCGCACAAGCACCATTCGGCGGTATGAAGCAGTCAGGAATCGGACGCGAAGGTGGATCGGAAGGTCTCGAAGCGTACCTTGAAACCAAATATGTTTCGATTGGAGGAATGGACGCATGAATGCGGCAGAACGGTTCGTCGCCTGCCTCGAAGCAGAAGGGGTCACGCACATCTTTGGCGTCCCGGGAGAAGAAAACATTACGTTACTCGACGCCATCAGTGAATCGGATATTACGTTCATCACGACACGCCATGAAACAAATGCTGCGTTTATGGCAGCGATGTTCGGTCGCTTAAGCGGTCGTGCCGGTGTTTGCTTATCGACGCTCGGACCAGGTGCGACGAACATGATGACGGGCATCGCAAGTGCAACGATGGACCACTCGCCTGTTGTCGCGATTACGGGACAAGGAGCGACATGGCGCCAGCACAAGGCATCCCATCAAATGTTCGATTTAGTCGAGATGTACCGACCGATCACGAAGTCGAGTACATCGGTCGTCTCAGGAGAAGTCATCCCGGAAATCGTGCGTCAAGCGTTCGCCCAGTCTTGTTGTGATAAGCCGGGTGCGACACATATTTCTTTTCCGGAAGATATTGCAAAGGCAGATGTCGATGCCAAGACACCACTTTTACGCGACAGTGAACCGGATACGTTACACCCGACATCCGTCAAAGACAGCGCGGTCTTAAAACAAATCGAACAAGCGGAACGGCCCGTCGTGATTGCCGGATTTGGAATCAACCGGAGCGAAGCGACCGCTGTGTTCCGAACGTTCGTTGAAAAGCTTGGAGCACCTGTTGTCGAGACGATGATGGGTAAAGGGGTCATCTCCTCGCAACATGCGCTCGCCGCCCATACAATCGGTTTACCGAATACCGACTACAATCAACGGATTCTTGACCAAAGCGATCTCATCATCGCCATCGGTTACGATATTACCGAGTTGCCGCCTTCGAAGTGGAATCCGGACCGGACACCTGTCATCCACATCGACACGAACCGGCATGAGATTGACCAGTATTATCCTGTCGTTGCGAACTTGGTTGGTCCGCTGTCTGATTCGTTACGTCTGTTAGCAAAAGCGATTCCGACGCGGGCCTGGGAAGGTTGGCAGGCGGACCGTGATACGTTGCGGCAAGAAATTCAAGCAACGTATTCGATGGCATTGCCCCTCCACCCTCAAAGTATCGTTCGTGCCCTCGAGAAGGCGACGGGTGAAGACGGCATGTTGTTCTCAGACGTCGGGGCCCATAAAGTTTGGCTCGGTCGTCATTTCCAAACGACGCGTCCTAATCAATTATTCATCTCCAACGGCTTTTCTTCGATGGGCTATGGTCTGTCGAGCGCGATTGCTGCAAAACTGCTGCACCCGGAGCGTCGGGTGCTCTGTGCTTCTGGTGATGGTGCATTCTTAATGAATGGTCAAGACCTCGAGACAGCAGTTCGTTTGAAACTCCCCATCACTGTCGTCATTTGGCGTGATGGCACGTACGGCTTGATTGAATGGAAACAACAGCAGGCTTATGGCCGGGCACCGTTTACAGAATTCGATAACCCTGATCTCGTCGAACTCGCGACGGCTTTCGGTGCACTCGGACTTCGTGTCGGAGAACACGGCAGTCTCTCAAACTGTCTCGAACAGGCTCAGAACAGTGACGGACCTGTTTTGATTGACTGTCCGGTCGATTACAGGGAAAATCTAAAGTTAAGCGAACGTCTACGGACGTATGGAGGATGATACTATGCCACAACTTAGAAAACTTCAATCGATTTCTGACTTTGATCAATTCGTTTCCGAACACGACTCGTTCGTGATTTGTAAACACAGTACGACCTGTCCAATCAGTGCCGCCGGTTTTTCTGAATACACGAAATTTGCTGACGCGACGTCAGTACCGACTGCCTACTTGCTCGTCCAAGAAGCACGGACGCTGTCGAATCACATCGCCGAACATTACAATGTTCGTCATGAATCACCACAAGTCATCTTCATCGAAAAAGGACGTGCGACTTGGTCCGCAGCTCATTATGACATTACAAATGATGCCCTAAACACGCATGTCGGCTGAGACCTTTCATCACTACTGACGGTTTACAAAAAACATCTTACTCTTTTTTAGAGTCGGGTGTTTTTTTACTTTCAACAAGCTTCAGAGCCATTCGTTCTTCATTAAAAATAAAATTACCTTTCTTAGTTATTAATGTTTGTATTTATCTTGAAATCAGATTAAGATATACAACAGATATAACGACCGTATAGAAATGTGTACCGTCAGTTCATTAAGGAGGAAAATCATGCAACACAAAAAAACTGCTTCTAATCGTCCCCCCTACGGTATCCTTTCCGTATTGATGATTGGAGCCTTCATCGCTTTTTTAAATAACACGTTACTTAACATCGCCCTTCCTTCGATCATGAAGGATCTCAACATCGAAACATCGACCGTCCAGTGGCTGTCGACTGGTTTCATGCTCGTCAACGGGATTTTAATTCCGACATCTGCTTTTCTGATTCAAAAATTTTCTGTTCGTCGTCTATTCATCCTCGCGATGACATTATTCTCACTCGGTACAATCCTTGCTGGGTTCGCAAGTGAATTCCCCGTCCTGTTGGCAGGACGAATGATTCAGGCTTCTGGTTCAGCAATCATGATGCCGCTCTTGATGAACGTCATGCTCGTCAGTTTCCCGATTGAAAAACGCGGGACGGCGATGGGCTTCTTCGGGCTCATTATGATGGGTGCACCCGCAATCGGACCGACTTTGTCAGGCTGGATCATCGAACACTATGATTGGCGGATGTTATTCCACTTCATCACACCAATCGCTTTAGTCGTTCTCGTTGCCGGAATCGTCTTACTCCGTGACGTCAAAGAACGGTCGGATGCTAAACTCGACTTCATGTCAGTTGTTTTATCCTCATTCGGTTTCGGTGGACTCCTATACGGGTTTAGTTCTGCCGGTTCTAAAGGGTGGGACAGCCCACACGTCACAATCGCGCTGACAATCGGTGTGATTGCGCTCGTTTCTTTCATCCTGCGTCAGTTACGGATGGAGCGTCCGATGTTGAACTTCAAAATTTATCAGTATCCGATGTTCGCTCTCTCATCTGCCATTTCAATCGTCGTCACGGTGGCGATGTTCTCCGGGATGCTGCTCTTACCGATCTACGTCCAAAATATCCGTGGCATTTCTCCACTCGATGCAGGGTTGATGTTACTACCGGGAGCCATCCTCATGGCAGTCATGTCACCGATCAACGGGAAGTTGTTCGATAAGATTGGCGGACGCCCACTCGCAATCACCGGTCTCTTCATCACTGTCGTCACGAGTTATTTCTTCAGTCAACTGAAGATGGACACGACGTATACACACTTAATCATCTTGTATTCACTCCGGATGTTCGGGATGTCGATGGTCATGATGCCCGTCTCGACAAACGGCTTAAACCAGTTACCGACGCGCTACTATCCGCACGGAACGGCAATGAACAATACGTTGCAGCAAGTATCCGGCGCCATCGGAACGGCATTACTCGTTACGATCATGTCGACGCATGCGAAGACACGTGGGACGGAACTTGCCGAAGAGGCCGCTAAAAACATGACAAGTCAACCGACAGCAGAGGCTGCTGCTGCGTTGAAACAACAAATCATGATGCAAGCGACACTGGACGGCATCAATTACGCCTTCCTCATTTCGACGTTCATTGCGGGTGTTGCGTTCATCCTTTCGTTCTTCATAAAACGAGCGACGCAAGCGGAAGATATCATCAGTGGTCGTTCGCGCAACGAACAAATCATCAAACCTCAAGTGTCTAATCAATAAGGTCCGACTGAATACGCCATCCCATTCGGGTGGCGTATTTTTTTAATCCTGCAAATCAATATACTTGTACCCCCTACCCCTATATGATACAGTGTAGACATCAACCACCAACAGAAAGAGGTGTTCCTATGCAACACGATCATCCACTCGTCCCCCGCTCTTCTGAAGAGCAGGACGCATTGACTAAACGTTTGAAGCGTATCGAAGGGCAAGTCCGTGGTATCGCCAACATGGTCGCTGAAGATCGGTATTGTATCGATATTTTGACACAGACGGCATCGATTCAAGCCGCTCTTCGTCAAGTCGAACTGCAAGTCATCGAACGTCATGTGAAGATGTGTATGCATGATGCAGCTACCGGACAGAAAGACACAGATCTTTATGTCGACGAACTGATGTCCGTCATCGCCCGACTCAAAAAGTAAGGAGGTATACGTATGTCAAAAACAATCGAATTGAACATCGAAGGCATGACATGCGCCGCCTGTTCAGCCCGAATCGAAAAAGTCCTGAACCGGATGGACGGTGTCGATGCGACGGTCAACTTACCACTCGAGACGGCGCGGATTGCAGTCCCCGACGAACTCGATGAACAAGCAATCATTGATAAAATCAAGAAGGTCGGTTACGGCGCGACCATTAAGTCGGCCCCTCATGAAACAGTGCAAGATCGGCGGATGCTCTATCGTTTTTTCATCGCCGCCTTGTTGTCGTTACCGCTCTTACTCAGTATGGTGTCGCACATTCCAAATAGTCCGGTCCATCTGACGTTCCTGATGAATCCGTGGCTCCAGTTCGCACTGGCTACACCCGTTCAATTCATTATCGGGGCGCCATTCTATGTCGGTGCCTATAAGAGTCTCCGGAGCGGTAGTGCCAACATGGATGTCCTCGTCGCACTTGGGACGTCTGCCGCTTACTTTTATTCGGTCGCAGAAATGCTCATCCATCCGGCAATGCCGAACCTTTATTTTGAAACAAGTGCCATCTTAATCACGCTCGTCCTTCTCGGTAAAGTACTCGAAGATCGGGCAAAACAACAAACAACCGGTGCAATCAAAAGTCTCTTGTCCCTGCAGGCAACGGATGCCGTCGTCCTCGACAATGGCACGGAACGAACTGTCGCGATTGATCAGATTCAACCAGGCATGCAGATCGTCGTCAAACCGGGACAGAAAATTCCGATGGACGGGATGATTTTATCCGGTGATGCCTATCTCGATGAATCGATGCTGACCGGTGAACCGCTTCCTGCGCATAAAGGTGCCGATGATACCGTCATTGGTGGAACCTTGAATACGAATGGGAATTTGTTGATTGAAGCAACGAAAGTCGGTCAGGAGACGATGCTTGCGAACATCATCCGCGTCGTTGAACAAGCGCAGACAGAAAAAGCGCCAATCCAACGACAAGCCGACCGGATTTCAGGCATCTTCGTGCCAATCGTCGTCGCCATCGCCCTCATCACACTTGGTGCCTGGTGGTTGACGACTGGATCATTCGCTGAAGCAATTCGTCCTGCAATCGCTGTTCTCGTCATCGCTTGTCCCTGTGCATTAGGACTCGCGACCCCGACATCGATCATGGTCGGAACGGGTAAAGGTGCTGAGCATGGTGTGCTTTTTAAAGGCGGTGCCCAGCTTGAATCGTTACAACATGTCGATGCCGTCGTTTTCGATAAAACAGGTACACTAACCGTCGGACGCCCTGTCGTCGTCGAGACGTTCGGGAACGAACAAGCACTCGACTTCGCAGCAGCCATCGAAAAAAAATCAGAGCATCCGCTCGCTCATGCCATCACGGAAGAACGTGATGTCGTGTTCGATATCGAACAGTTTCAAGTCGATGCCGGTCGTGGTGTCAGCGGGATGATTCTCGGTCGCAACATCCTGGTTGGTTCTGAACGAATGATGCGGGATCAACAGTTCGATGTCCCGGACTGGTCTTCTGCCGGCGCGACATTCGTCTATGTCGCCGTCGACGGGCACGTTGAAGCCGGTTATGCGATTCGCGATGAACTGAAGCCGACGACGAAACACGTCATCACTCAAATTCAACAGACAAAAGCAGTCTATCTCTTGACGGGTGACCGAAAAGACGTTGCCCTCAATCTAGCGACGGAACTCGGTATTCCAACAGACCATGTGTTTGCAGATGTCTTACCCATCGAAAAAGCCGATCACATCAAAGCCCTTCAAGATGCGGGACACCGCGTCGCCATGGTTGGTGACGGAATTAACGATGCGCCAGCGCTTGCGACGGCTGACGTCGGAATCGCTCTTGGTAGCGGGACGGATGTCGCCTTAGAAGCAGCTGACGTCACACTGCTTGGACACGATTTACAACAAGTCGCGACGGCGATTCGGTTGAGTGAACAGACGATGAAGAACATTCGCCAAAATCTCTTTTTCGCACTCGCCTATAATACGATCGGAATCCCCGTTGCTTTTCTCGGACTGCTCGCTCCGTGGCTCGCCGGAGCAGCGATGGCATTTAGCTCTGTTTCCGTCGTCACGAATGCGTTACGCTTAAAACGTACCCCACTCACTAAAGGAGGAACTCACTCATGAAAGAAACGACTTTAAACGTCATCGGTATGACATGTAACCACTGTAAAGCAAGTGTCGAATCAGCACTGAACGAACTGGACGGCGTCACAACGGCGACTGTTTCGCTCTCTGACAATTCAGTCACTGTCGTCCATGAGGATGTCACACAAGAACGTCTCGTCGAAACCATCGAAGAAATCGGCTATGACGTCGCGCCCGCTTAATTTTCTCAAGTCAAACTGTTGCTACCGCACAGTTTGGCTTTTTTAATTGCGGAAAAAGGGGAATGGACTAACAAGGAGGGGTTCGTATGGTACCGAAAATCGAATTCGTACAACACTTCGACGACAACAAAGGAAAACGATTTAAAATCGAACTTTGGAATCTCGGAACCTTCACATTTAGTGCCGAATCAGCCAAAGGCCCCGTCACGCGGTTTAGTTCGATTGATATCCAGTTCATTCAATCGTGCGTTAGCCGGATGCGGGCACTTAACGATGCAAAACAAGCCTTCCAAGAAGATCAACCGGTCTAACTTTCTTTCACTTTCTCTTTAAAAATACATGATGTACGATCGAACACGCTTCCGCTCATGATCCAGGATCATGAGCTTTTTTCGTTTAAGGTCAATATTTTTTAACTTCTAGAGAGTTTCCTTCTAAAAAAGATACTGTTTTTTCCTTTAGCAACCGATAAAGAATAAGACTATTACATTCTTAATTTGAAGAAAATCGGAGGCTTACTGTGCGCAACCCATTTAAAACTAAATCATCAAGCTCAACCTATCAGGCAAAAATCGGATTTCCCGATAAAAAATTCATTACAAAAACAAGTGATCCCACTTTAGCAGGACGCCTTGAATATATGGGCTACACTGAAGAACAATTGCAAACGTTAAAAGCGATGGCTCCTGTCGTCAATTCTGTATTAGACGAAGTCCTCGAACAAGTACTTGACCAACTCCTTCTCCACCCGGAAATGGTGCAGATTGCTGAAAATGCTTCGACACGTCAACGCCTGAAAAAAGTATTTGCCGACTATTTCGGTAGCCTCTTGACCGGAAATATGGACGAGAAGTTTCTTGCGATGCGAAAACGCATGGGTAAAACGCATAACCGGAATTTCGTCCCTGTTACGTGGTTCATCGCTTCTTACGCAGCATTCAACACCTTACTGATTCCTAAAGTCGTCGAGCATTTCCAGGAAGATCCGGAGCAACTTGCAACAGCAATCCTCGCGTTGACTCATGCGATGAACTTGGATGCGCAAATCGTTACAAGTCAGTATGTCGACGCACGATTAGAAGAAGTAGGTGCAGCCAATGAAGCACGCACACGACTTCTGCAAGACGTCGTCCGTGTCAGCCAGGAGGTCGCGAGTACGGTCGAACAAACAGAAGGGGCCATTCTCGAAACGAGTCAACGGGCGACACAAATCTTATCCGAGACGGATCAGACCGAGAAAACAAGTCGCAATCTCGTTGGCTTAACATCAGAAAATGAAGCACAGATGGACAAAATGGAACAACAATTCGTCCAATCGACGGGTCAAGTCAATACATCATTAACAAGCATCCAACAGTTAAAAACGACATCTGACGAAATCGTCAAGATGACACAAGGTATCGAAGACATCGCGAACCAAACGAATCTCTTAGCTTTAAACGCCTCAATCGAAGCAGCACGTGCCGGTGAGCATGGGAAAGGATTCTCTGTCGTCGCAATCGAAGTCCGTAACCTCGCTGAAAATGCGAAATTGTTAAGCAGCAGCATTAATACGCTCATCCAAAAAAATAATGTCAACATTACTCAACTCGTCTCACAGATGGAAGACATCACACGTTCGAACTCCGCCTCTCGGACAGAACTGCAACAAGTGAAGAGTGGGATTCACACAGTGAAAAAAGAGATGGAGAATTACTTGGAGATGTTCGGGCGCAATAAGAACGACTTAGGCCAAATCGTTCAGACGATTCAAGGAATCAGTCAAACGACACAAGGTCTCTCGGCTTTGACAACGAACCTCGTCGCAGCATCGGAATCGAACGCGTAAGTTTTTTTGATTTGTTCAGGTTGAGCTTCATCTAAAAAAAGACCAACCCATGACGGATTGGTCTTTTTTTGATTCCGTATTGCTTGTTACTCTTCCACTTGATCGGCGGTTACGACTAACCGTTCATCATACCCTTTTGATTTCGTAAACGTTCCGATACACGAAATCAACGTCAGGCGTTTAGCGACCGTTGCCCCAAAAATCGAACCAACGGGTGCTTCATCTACAGGATAGGAGGTTACGTTTGTCACCACGTAAGATATCGTCTGCCCTGCTTTTGATCGTAACTCGATTCGTTGTCCTTGTTTCATCTTTGCTAAATCGTAAAATACAGCGGGACCTTCCGTGTCATCTAAATGACCTGCGAGGATGACATTTCCGGTTTGGTTCGCCTCCGCGCCGTATCGGTACCAACCCACTTGATCGGTTTTTTTCGGAACATCCATCCGCCCTTGCTTGTCTTTCCCCACGATTTCAACCTTTGCTTGCACGTCAATCGCATCAATCGATAGTGTCGCCGGGATAAAACTAGCCGTTTCACGACTTTCTTGTACGGATTCAGGTATTGCTTGCTCGATTGCAGGTGTCGCTTGCTCGACTGGCTTCGAAGGAGGAACAGATTCTTCTGTTCCTCCACATCCAGCGAGAATGAGAAAGATCAGAAAGAAACTGTTACGCGTTTTGTTTACGGCGAATGACATAACTTGTTCCAACTAGGGCCGCTCCAGCAAGTGCTACAAGTGCCCAAGTCGTTGCCATTGAAGATGTGTCTGCTGATCCACCAAGTCCTGTGTCTGGCATCGCAGCCATTTCACCGCCATCTGGAATCAAGAGCACATCAAACGCGGGTTCTCCTTCAAGAAGACCGATTGCAAGCGCTGTATAGTTTTTACCGCTATCTAATTTAACACCGTCGAGTGCTTTGACAACATCCATCGCGCCCGCTGGTCGTACTTCAAGATCATACGTGCCGGCATCGAGTGTTCCATAGTCTGAGACTTTCGAGAATTCAAGGTCACTGAAGAGTGCGTCTCCACCTTTAGGGGCGACATCAACAGCTGGTGCGTCCGGTGCAAAGTGCGCGACACGAACCATTGATTTTCCATCTTCACCTTGACCATTGTCTTCCATGACAGCGAGTTTAATATCTGCTAATTTACCGATTGCCGCGACTGAGTAAAATTTTCCGGCTTCAATGTTGAGTGTTTGAGAAAGTACAGGATCTTCTGTTGTTCCTGCAGCGAAGACTTCAACTTTATGTTCTCCTGCCGGAAGAGTGAGATAGTCTGTGACAGCTTTGAATTCCGCTCCTGAGACAGCTGTTTCGCCATCGACGGCAATATCAACTGCCGGAGCATCTGGTGAAGCGTGAATTACACGCACCATTGCGTCATCTGCTGCACCTACCGGTAGCACGAATAGTGCAAACAAAAACGCAGCGGTAACGAACGATATGAATTTCTTCATCATTTTTTCCACCTCTCGTGTCATAATGTATTTCGCTTCTCAAGCCAACCTTTCATTCTAGAATAAAATATTTCATTCGCGGTGACATCTTGAATTTAAACTAATTTGCAGTACTTTGTAAATATTCCGATGTGCTGAGAGTAACAGTTGTACGCTATCCCCTTTCGGAGTCTCCAGCATCTCACTACCGTATTCCATTCACCCCACCTTCTTTAACTGAAACTGATAAACTGTACAAATGAAGAAATGTACTGCCCATCCTATGTCTTTTTAGACGCATCATGTTTTTCAGCACCACATGGATCGGTTTATCGATCATATGATTCAAGCGGCAATCTTTCGGGATGTTGTAAAAAAAAACAGGCAGGCGTCTATATGATTACACTACCCTTTGCTAAGCATTTGTAACGTCCGAATGTAGATTCGAGACGGATTGCGCTCTAAACCATCTACATGCCCGGCTTTCCGTCACGATGTTACCTAAAAAGCGTCACGTTTCGTTGACTCCTACGGGAAAAAGTGCGTTTTTAACGCACTTGCAGAGGCAGGCAAGACCCTGCTCATTGTCCGCTAGGATCCAAGGAGCAGCGGCTTGCGCCTCGCCCGAGGAAAGCAACGAAAAAAGACGCTTTATCTCCCAATAGCACGTTGTCTACAGTCTGAAAAAAGTAGCGTACAAGGACAACCCCTTGTACGCTACTTTTTTACATATCCCGCAATCATTTCAGACAAATTTACTTAATGAAACCAATCATCATTTCACGTAAGACTTTCGCAGCGGCAATCGCTGTCATGTCAGACTGATCATATGCCGGGCAGACTTCAACGAGATCGGCTCCGATGACGTCGACGTCAGCACGTGAAATCATGTGGACGACTTCAAGTAACTCTTTTGTTGTCACGCCGCCGATTTCCTGTGTACCTGTTCCTGGTGCAGCAGACGGATCGAGGACGTCGATATCAATCGTCACATAAACTTTTTTACCGGCAAGCTTCGGCAAAACAGTCTTTAACGGTTCAACGATTTCATACTTGAACAAATTGTAACCGGACGTCTTCGCCCACTCGAATTCTTCTTTCATCCCTGAACGGATGCCGAATGAATAGCAGTTTTCCGGTCCAATCAAGTTGGCGATTTTTTTGAGTGGTGTCGAATGCGAGAGCGGTTCACCTTCATACTCGTCACGTAAATCCGTATGTGCGTCAAAATGTAAGACGACGAAATCATCGTAGTGTTTATCAAAGGCTTTAACGACCGGCCACGTCACGAGGTGTTCGCCCCCCATACCGAGCGGGAACTTACCTGCCGTCAGTAACGAATCGACATACTCTTCAATCATGTCGAGTGACTTTTGGGCATTGCCGAACGGCAACGGAATGTCACCCGCGTCAAACAATTTCGCATCGGCGATATCGCCGTCTAAATACGGACTATATTCTTCGAGACCAAGTGATACTTCACGAATCCGCGCCGGGCCAAAACGTGATCCCGGGCGGAAACTGACCGTCCAGTCCATCGGCATGCCGTATAACACACCTTTTGCATCTTCGTGAGTCGGTTGACTCGCGATAAAGACTTTACCTGAATATGCTTCATCAAAACGCATTTCTATTCCTCCAGTCATAGAAAGGAGTGTCCCTGAAAACGGAACACTCCTACTTTGAAATTAAATCGTTAAATCTTTGACGAACTTTGGCAACGCGAACGCTGCTGTATGAAGTTCCGGTGTATAGTACTTCGTTTCGATTTCATGGAAACGCTCTGGTGCGACAGCGAGTGGATCATGTTTTTTCGATCCAATCGTAAATGTCCACAGACCGCTCGGGTACGTCGGAACGTTCGCGATGTATAGTTTTGTGATTGGGAAGATTTCTTTGACGTCACGTTGTACATCACGGATCAAATCTGGTGTAAACCATGGGTTGTCCGATTGTGCGACGAAAATACCGTCTTCTTTTAATGCTTTCGAGATTCCAGAGTAGAATCCTTTTGTGAACAGGTTGACGGCAGGACCGACCGGCTCTGTCGAATCGACCATGATGACATCGTATTCGTTGACCGCTTCCGCGATGTGCATGAATCCGTCACCCACAATGACTTCGACGCGTGCGTCGTCTAAACCACCTGCGATGTTCGGAAGGTATTTCTTCGAGTACTCGATGACCTTGCCATCAATTTCGACGAGAACTGCTTTTTCGACCGATGGGTGTTTTAAGACTTCACGGATGACTCCGCCGTCTCCCCCACCTACGACGAGAACCGATTTCGGGTTCGGGTGTGTGAACAATGGGACGTGTGCGACCATTTCGTGATACACGAACTCATCTCTGTCCGTTGTCATGACCATCCCGTCAAGTAACAACATTGTACCGAACTCGTCCGTCTCAACCATCTCCAGGCGTTGAAACTCCGTTTGTTCGCTCTCATAAACGTGGTTGACACGGAATGTGATACCGTAATCTTCCGTTTGGTGTTCCGTGAACCATAACTTTAATTTTTGTTCCATTTGCGATAGAACCCCTTTCTTTCTCAAGACAAAAGTTGTTCGTATGCGAGTGGCGTTTACGGCGCTTCTTAATCATACAAATGCGAGTATACCGAATTTTGAAAGAAACTTCTATATAATTCGAAAAAAACTATCTGAGTGTTTACTCGACGAAAGTGACGATTTCATCCAAGTCACGGCGTTGTTTCGCACGTTTCGGTTCATCCGCCCGGTAACCGAACGCTACCATGACAGGAACCGTAAATACAGTCCGGTCGAGTAAATCATGGTCGACTAAGATTTTTTCAATCGCCTCTTGATCAAATCCTTCAATCGGACATGAATCGATTCCGATTTGTGCTGCCGTCGACATCATGTTTCCGAGCGCGATATAGGCCTGTTTCGCTGACCAGTCTTCCATCGCTTTTTCATTATTCCCGATTTTAAAGTCTTCTTCGAGGAAAAGACCATACCGCGTCGTCCGCCCTTGTTTTGCCTCGTCTGACAAACCGAGTGCGTCCATCATGTGCGTGACATGCGGACCATCTGGTTGCATTTGCGCACCTGTCCGTGCAAGGAAAATGACATAATGGCTCGCTGTCGGCAATTGTCCTTGGGCACCCCACGAGACGGCACGAAGTTCTTCACGCAATGCTTCATTTTGGATGACGAGCATGTTCCAAGGCTCATAACCAAATGAACTTGGGGAGAGACGCGCGGTTTCTAAAATAAATGCGAAGTCTGCTGGTGTGATCTTTTTCGAAGGATCAAATGCTTTCGTCGCATGACGTGATTGAAAGGCTGCTAAAATAGCTTGTTTTTTCTGTTCGTGACTCATTGTTCGATTCCTCCAGTGATTTTGATCGATTATTTCACAACGATAGCAAATCTGAAATGACCCGTCTGCTATTCTGCTTGATATTAAATGTTACAAATCAATCTTTTCGGGAAATACTAGAGAAACAAAAGAAAAATTAGATTTTTTCATTTTTTTCAAAAATCGCTATGCAAAGCCAGTTCAAACGACTTTACCACCCTTTTTTTCTAGAAATCCCCATCTTTCATTACCCACAGCATTTGCCATCCTTACTATAAGTTTGTTACGGTAGTAACTTGCGTGATAAGGTTTTGTTTTTGAAGTTACGGGTATTACTAATCGTTGTATAGCAATTTTTCAGTATTTACAACATGAAACAAAACAAACATGTAAAATTCGAAAGAAGGTGTTGACCACGATGGAAAATAATCGAAAAAGCAAGATCCCGAACGTCTTTATTGTATCCGTCATTTTCTGTGTGCTCTTTACCATATGGGGAATCTTACCTGAATCACTCATTGGTGCCGCAAATCTTGGCAACGTAACAGCAGTCGCACAAAACTTTGTTACAAATGGCTTCGGCTGGCTCTACTTATTCGGTATGAGCGTCTTTTTATTAGTTGCAATCTTCCTCGTCTTCTCGCGTTTCGGTTCTATCCGACTCGGAAAAGACTCTGATCGCCCTGAATATAACCTGATTTCTTGGTTCGCGATGCTCTTTAGCGCCGGTATGGGGATTGGGCTTGTCTTCTGGGGTGTTTCAGAGCCATTGACACACTTCCATACACCACCGGTTGCGACGAGTGACCCGACTGAAGCAGCACGTCTTGCGATGCGCTATTCATTCTTCCACTGGGGACTTCACCCATGGGCACTTTATGCAATCGTCGCTTTAGCAATCGCTTATTCGACATTCCGTAAAGGACGTCCTGCGACAATCGGCGATACTGTCGCTTCGCTTATGAAACCGAAATATGAAGCTGCAGGTAAAGGGACAGTTGAAGTTCTCGCGATCGTCGCAACAGCATTCGGTGTTGCCACTTCACTTGGACTTGGCGCCCAGCAAATCTCGGGCGGTTTACATTTCCTCGTCGGAGGTATTCCAAACTCGTTCATGACTCAGCTCCTGATCATCCTTGTTGTTTCAGTCCTTTATATGATTAGTGCTGCTTCTGGTCTCGACAAAGGTATTGTACGCCTCAGCCACGCGAACCTTGTTCTCGCGGCGCTCTTGATGGTCGGCGTCTTGTTCCTCGGACCATTCAGTTTCATCATGGATTTATTCGTTCAAACAACAGGTGCCTATTTACAAAACCTGCCGATCATGAGTTTCCGTGCCTCAGCCTTCAATCCGGACGAACGTTCATGGATTAACGGCTGGACGATCTTCTACTGGGCATGGTGGATTTCTTGGTCACCATTCGTCGGTACGTTCATCGCACGTGTTTCAAAAGGACGGACGATTCGTGAATTCGTTCTCGGTATCTTGCTCGTCCCAACAATTTTCGGACTGCTCTGGTTCTCTGTTTTCGGTGGATCGGCAATCTGGAACGAACTTTTCAACAGCGTAAACTTAATTGATACAGTTAACGATAAAGGTGTCGAAACAGGTATGTTCGCCTTGTTCGAGACATTTGGTACACTTGGTACGATTCTTAGTATCGTAGCTGTCTTCTTGATTACGACATTCTTCATTACGTCAGCTGACTCAGCAACGTACGTACTCGGAATGCTCTCTTCAGGCGGTAGCTTGATGCCAAGCCTTCGAATCAAATTGACATGGGGTGTCATCCAGTCTTCAATCGCAGCTGTTTTACTTTATGCCGGTGGGCTGAGTGCTCTCCAAGCTGCCGCGATTTTAGCCGCCTTCCCGTTCATCTTCGTTGTCGGGATGATGGTCATTGCCTTGTTCATTGATTTGTATAACGAACCTGAAGAAAAGAAAGCATCTGATGATTTAAAGAAAGAAGCATAATCATGTTAGGCACCTCTTCCGCAATGCGGACTGAGGTGCCTTTTTGGTATGCTTAGTGAAGAGAGGAGTGAGGTCTTGCGTGTCAGAAAACGCTGGTTCGTTTCATTAGGGGTTTTTGTCTTAGGCGGTTGGTTTTTATATCAAGAAAATAATGTGATTGAAACGACCGCAATCACGATTGAAACAGAACGACTGCCAAAAGCATTCGATGGCTATACAGTCGTCCAAATCGCTGACTTACATGGGAAATCCTTCGATCCAAAACAAACGAAGCTACTCAAAAAAATTACTCAAGCACAGCCTGACCTCATCGTGATGACCGGGGATTTAATCGACTCTCGCCGAAACGGAGAAGCCGCTGCGCTGACTTTGATGAAACAATTGACTGCGGACTATCCTGTCTATTTCGTCACGGGAAACCATGAAGTTCGTCGCAACTTGACCCTTTTACCGAAACTCGAAGCGATTGGTGTACAAATTTTACGGAATACGGCAGTCCCGCTCGAATATAACGGTGCAAACATTGCTCTACTCGGCATCGACGACCCAACGACGACACGCTGGAGCGAAGGTCTCCAAGAGTCTGACGGAACTCGGAAAAGCCTCGCCTCCGCACAAGAAGCTCTCGATCGATCGACGTTTCAACTCTTACTCGCCCATCGTCCGGAATATGTACCGCTCTATGCGGAGCGGCAAATTGATCTCGTTCTGTCCGGTCATGCTCACGGCGGTCAAATCCGACTTCCCTTCACAGATGGCTTGTATGCACCTGGACAAGGATTTTTCCCGAAACGGACGGCCGGTCAATATACAGTGGATACGACACAACTCATCGTCAGTCGCGGTCTTGGCAACAGTCTCTTCCCGTTTCGGTTGTTCAATCGTCCCGAAATCGTTGTCATCACTTTAAAGTCATGATAAAAAATCGCCGCCTCCTAGGAGACGGCGATTTTTTTAGTTATGCGAGTGCATCATGTAACTCAGGCTCTGCGTTCGCCCACATTTCCGGTTTATGTGTCATCAGGAATTCACGAAGCAGTCCTTTTGACGTATCGTCCATCTGATCGACGACGATGCGTCCCTTGAGTGACTTGTCCATCTTATTGACGTGATCGGCTAAGATTTTAAACCCGCGCCGTGTTTCGACATCGACTAATAAATCGCATGCTGCGACGCCTCCATAATAAAACCCTTCTGACTTACGTCCTACCGTGACCCAAACGATCCAGTACAGTTTCCCATTCGGTGCGTCCGCTCGATCCGTCGTGAACTTAATCCGCTTCTCAATTGCTGCTTTCGCATGCATGGCACCCATATCGATGTATGCTTCGCCGTCCTCTGGCGAGATGATGACCGGTGACATACTGTTCAAACTGAGTGTCCCGACGCCAAATCCACCATGTCCGTCTGTTGAATTATCTGAAATGATATTGAAGTTAATCTTCTTTTCCATCTTTACTCGACCCCTTTTACAGCTGTTGCCTCTATCATACCGCATTCAACTGCTGACGCAAGTCCCGCTTAGCGTTTCACTTGTTCCAGCTGTTCTTTCGTCACACGCCGAATCGTCGGCAGACGGAGACATTCAAGTGAGGTCAATTCTTCATGCACAGGTGGATTTGATTCTTCCAAGCGTGTCAATGCCCGGTCGTAAAGTGTCTGTGCCGCACGACCAAACAAAATCACGCGTTCAAGCGACGAGCAACGAGACCGAATCGCCCGCAGTTGTTTAGCAAGCTCCCGGACACGCTCCTCGACTTCTGTTTCAATCTCAGGCGGTAACTTCCGATTTTGGAACAAGGGCTTAAAGCGGTCATCCTCTTCAAGCAACGTCACCATTCCATACCGTTTCGCTTCCGGCGTACCGACGAGTGCCGCTAATTCTTTATCCGTCACAAGTCGACCAAACGGAATGCTTTCATCAAAAATAACTTCTGCGACTTCCAAACCCTTCGTCCCCGATAGTGGATACGTCGTGTCCTCTGGTAATGCCCGGTCGAAAATAAGCAATGTATGAATCTTTTTTCGTATAACAGATTCCATTTCCATTGGTGTCACCTCTTCATCCTAAGTTTTCCTCTCGACTACTTCTCTTTTACATGCCCCCACTCCTGTCTTATACCCGTCTTTTCGTGTTTCGATGTCGCTGTTTGACGGCCCCCCTGCTCCATACGGTATACTGAGGGCGTATTGCCATTATGTTTTTAGGAGGAACGATTTATGCCTTACGTTACCGTTAAAATGCTTTCAGGACGGACTGTCGAACAAAAACGTGCACTGATCGAAAAAGTAACAGAAGCTGTTTCAGAAACAGTCAATGCTCCAAAAGAAAACATTACCGTCTTCATCGAAGAAATGGAAAAGACGGACTATGGACAAGCAGGCGTCATGTTTGCCGATAAATAAGGAACTAAAAAAGGATGGACGATGCGTGTTGCTCGACCATCTTCTTTCTTATACCTATAACACCATGAACGAGAGAGGATGAATTATGATGGCAACGCTTAGCCTTTTAGGGGCAACGGGACGGACAGGGCGCCCATTGCTCGATTTATTGTTACAAGCCGGTCACAATGTCCGTGCGCTCGTCCGCTCGACCGATCACATGTTACCGGAGCACCCGCAATTGACGATCATTCAAGGAGATGCAACGGAAGTAACAGATTTAGAGAACGTCATTCAAGGTTCATCTGCCGTCTTCAGTTGTCTTGGTACGGATCAGCAACATGTTCTTTCAACAGCGATTCCCCATCTCGTCACGAAAATGAAGGAACAACAGATCGAACGGATCATCTTCATCGGGACGGCTGGCATTCTCGATGCCTCAGAAGAACCCGGGAAGTACCGCTTCCAGTCAAGCGAATCGCGCCGCCGTTCGACAGTGGCTGCTGAAGATCATTTGAAAGCTTATTTGACATTAAAGGATGCTGACGTTGACTTCACTGTCATCTGTCCGACTCAATTGACGGAAGACGATGAAATCAATGATCTCTTAATTGAAGCACCCCGCTTCACACAGGAGACAGGACCGATTCCTCGCCGCAACGTCGCCCGTTTTGCTTTTGAAGCCTATAACGAACATCTCTTCAGTCGTAAGCGCGTGGGGATTGCTTCCCATCAATGATTTCAAAAATCAACATGACGATGAATCCCGTGCGCCGTCAGGCATGCTGGATTCATCGTCATGTTTTAGTTTGCTTACTTTCAATCAAACACTTGTCGTAGTTCAATTTCCCCTTCACCGTGCCCTTGCGGATCCGGCATCCGTAGTGCCCAGTCGATTGCTTCTTTTCGTGACGCGACATCGATCAAAATAAATCCAGCAATCAATTCCTCTATTTGCATGAATGGTCCTTCCGTAACGATCGGTCGATCTCCAGGTCCACGATAAGAAAAGCGCATCCCGTTCGAGCTCGGATAGAGTCCTTTCGCCATCACATGTACCCCTGCATCGCGTAACGCTTGATTGTACTCGGACATCGCTTCCATAAGCTCAGGACTTGGACGCTCACCCGCTTCTGCACGCTTTGATCCTTTAACGATCAACATAAATAGCACGTTCAGCATCTCCCTTTCTCGAAAGTCGCTAAAATGATGTATTAACCAATTCCACCATCCCCTTCTCCGCAAACCAAGATGAGTCTAACCAAATCAATTCTTGTGGCGGATGTTTCCGACATCCTCGCTTTCCAGGTAAGCCTGGAGAGAGCAACGAAAATAGATGACGCTTGTCTGGTCCACAATTTTTTTCTACAATCTAAAATACCCGCCGACAAAAATGTCAGCGGGTAGAAAAACTCTTATGAAGCGCGAACATGCGATATCGAGACAGATTGTACTCTAAACCGTCTTTCCTGATTTCCCACATGGTATTCCCTAAAAAGCGTCACGGTTCGTTGACTCCTACGGGAAAAAGTGCGTTTTTAACGCACTTTCAGAGGCAGGCAAGACCGAGGAAAGCAACGAATAAAAACGCTTGCAGTTCCCAATATCGACTTTTTCCACAATCTAAAATACCCGCCGACAAAGATGTCAGCGGGCATGTTAAGTTCTCATTAGATGATGACACTGACGACGATTGCTGTCAGAACACTGACGAGCGTCGCACCGTACAATAATTTAAGACCGAAGCTCGCAGCGACACTGCCTTGGCGATCGTCGAGTCCTTTAACTGCACCCGCGATGATCCCGATTGACGAGAAGTTCGCGAATGAAATCAAGAAGACCGATACGATTCCGAGTGTACGCTCTGAGAATTCTTTCGTGTACTCAGGAAGACTGAGCATCGCGACGAATTCGTTCGTGATCAATTTCGTTGCCATGATGCTACCAGCACTGACTGCTTCTGCCCATGGAACACCCATGATAAAAGCGAATGGCGCAAAGATGTACCCGAGAATTTCTTGGAACGAGATACCAAGAACCATCAAGAAGATGTCGTTGACCATCCCAATCAATGCGTTGTATCCGATTAACATCGCACCGACGATGATTGCGACTTTAAATCCATCTAAGATGTATTCGCCGAGCATCTCGAAGAACGTTTGTTTCTCTTCGACGATTTCTAAGATATCTTCGTTTGGATCGACCGTATACGGATTGATGATTGAAACAATCATAAATCCACCAAAGAGGTTTAAGACGATGGCCGTAACGACATATTTCGGTTCCACCATTGTCATGTAAGCACCGACGATTGACATTGAAACGGTCGACATCGCCGAAGCACACAATGTATAGAGACGGTTTGCCGGTAATTTACCGATTTGTTTTTTGACTGTGATGAAGACTTCAGATTGACCGATCGCTGCCGAGGCGACGGCGTTGTATGATTCAAGTTGTCCCATGCCGTTAATCTTCGACAAGACAAATCCGATTCCGCGCATTAAGAGCGGGAGGATTTTCGTGAACTGTAAAATTCCGATTAATGCTGAGATAAAGACAATAGGAAGAAGAACGTTGATGAAGAATGGCTGTGCCCCTTCATTCGCAAGTCCACCAAAGACAAAGTTAATTCCGATTGCTGCATAACCAAGTAACTTTTCAAAGACACTCGCTACACCGCGGATGATAATATAACCGAACGACGTGTTCAATAAGATGAATCCGAGAACGAGCTGAAGCACTAGCATGACCGCAAGCGGTTTCAATTTGATACTTTTACGATTGCTGCTGACGAGTAGAGCTAGTCCAAAAACGACGACCAGTCCGAGTAACGCGATTAAATATTTCATGAAGTACCCCTCAATCTATTAGTTGTTTATCAGTTGTACATAAGTACGATGTCTGACGTTTAATCTCTGTCCCAAGTACTAGAATAATCAACATTCGTCAGAACTGCAATAGGTAAAGTTCATTTAGTAACCGCTTTCGTTATTTTCATAAACTTTCAAGACAAAGTTTTCCAGGCGTTTCCGAACATTGTCCTGACTGAGGTTTCGCTTTCCATATGCTTCCCACCCCGGATATACAGTAATTGTTTCGGGTCCAAAATCGAAAACAGCATTTAAGTCCCATCTCCGATCGTAAGTAAGCCCGCTCATCGCCTGATAAAATTTTAAAAACCGGTCCGCAACTTCGACGGACTCGAGTAAAGCAAGGTTCAGCCGGCAATGCGCCACGTCTGCTTCAATCGGTCCAACACATGCACTCACCCAATCAACTACGTTATACTTTTCCCCTAAATCGTATAACACATTAACCGGATGGAAATCACGATGGATGAATCGAATCTGTTCACTAGGCGCTGGTGCTGGTGCACTTGCCCAGTCCCAGGCGGCGATTTCGGTTGCCCAGGTCGGAACGACACGGGTTTTACTATAGGGTTTATATACATACGAAGTTTTTGGGACCGGTAAGCGATGAATTGCGACTAACGTCCGTGCCAGTCGCTCCACATACAGATCGTCAAGTGGCGTAAGTTGCACCACCCCTTGGACATACGTCATCTGAAGCCAAGGTGGAATCTCGCCGATCCACGCTTCTTGATACTTGAGGACGCGCGGTGCAAGCGGCCCCGCCGTCTTTAGCGCAAAGACCTCGTGCGCGACGAGGTCCTGTTCTTGTTGCAACCAGTTTGGATTCGTATGGATTCGGATAACACTGTCGCCCGCCCGTACGACGAGCGACGAGGTCGCCCCGGGTAAAACTTCCGTCTCAATTCCGGACAACCCGACCTGTTCTAAAATCTGCTCAATGACTCGTTTCATTTGAGTATCCTCCGAGCAACAGTTGATCAATCTGCATCTTTTCATTAGCGAACTCACGTAAGTCATACAAGATTTCTTGCGGATAAAACAACTTTTCATCCGTCTGTCTTGAATTCGCGATCGCTTCGACGAGTGGGGAGACTTGTGAGATTTCTTTTTTCTGCCCGTCTTTCATTTGGAGCATGATCGGCTGTTTACTGATTTCTCCGTTCTCTCCATATAAATCATACGGAAGGCGACTTAATTTATCTTCTAACAAGTAATATGCCGGATCGAGTCCGATTTTATTGAACAGTTCTGCTAGTTTTTCATGGATTGCTTCCCGCTTTTCTGGTGGGTAGTCGACGTACTTAAATAATTTTCGATTGACGAACCGACGTGACAAGTCACTAAGAATCGCATCGTGTTCTTCCATCCATTGTTGGAAATAGAAATAAACAATCGTTTCATCAAGCGCGAGGTAATTCTTCAACGCCATCGTTTGGTCAAATAACGGAATCAAATGAACCGGATGGATGTCAAACACATAACCCGAGGTATACAGTTCCTTCGCCCGCTCGAGAATCGCTTTTAATAAGTAATCGCTCGATCGTGTGACCGGGTGCAGATAGACTTGCCAGTACATCTGATACCGGCGCATGATGTAGTCTTCAATCGAGTGCATGCCTGATTGTTTGACGACCATCTGATTGTGTGCGGGACGTAAGACACGCAACATGCGTTCTAAATCAAACTTCCCGTAACTGACACCGGCGAAATGGGCGTCACGCAATAAGTAATCCATCCGGTCGACGTCGAGTTGCGAACTGATCATCGTCACGAGCAACTGGTTCGGATGCGTCTTATTGATGACGGAGGCGACTTCTTCCGCAAAGCCTTCGCCAACTTGATCGAGGACTCGTTTGATTTCCGTATCCCCGAGAATGATTCGTTCCGTCCACTCCTCGTGATCGACACCAAAGACATTTTCGAAGGCATGGGAAAAGGGTCCGTGCCCGACGTCATGAAGCAAGGCTGCGACGAGCGTCAGCTCGCGGTATTGGTCATCCCAGTCAGCACGACCGTTAAAGACGTCAATCAGTTGGCGTGTAATCTCATACACACCAAGCGAATGATGAAACCGTGTATGCTCCGCTCCGTGAAACGTCAAAAAGGATGTCCCGAGTTGTTTGACCCTGCGAAGCCGTTGAAACTCCTTTGTTCCAATCAGTTGCCAAATCAATTGGTCGCTGACATAAATATAACGATGAACCGGATCTTTAAAGACCTTAGTTTCTCTTAATTGACCTAGTGACTGATACATGTCATTCTCCCCTTCATCTGGTCGTTCTCTTCGTTGTTTTCAATTTAGGGGCAGTCTGTTCCTGTCAGACTATCCGCTTCTTACATAAAGTTTACACTGGCTATGCTATAATGATGTCGCAAATCTACAAAAAAAGGAACGAGCCAATGGGAATCGAACTCTTAAAACAAGAACAATATCGTATTTTTGATCAAACGTCACTCGGAACGACATTTCATGCCACCCAATCGTTCGCGATGGACGACACGCTTTGTGCCTCCGTCGCAACAGAAGGTGCGGCACTTCGTTCTTGGGTGCACCACGAAACGGTCGTCCTCGGGATTCAAGATGCCCGTCTGCCTCACTTAACAGAAGGAATCGACGTCTTGAATACACACGGCTTTCACCCCGTCGTCCGAAATTCGGGCGGACTCGCGGTCGTCCTCGATGCAGGTGTCTTGAACATTTCGCTTGTCCTACCAGAACGGGGCGGCATTGATATCGACAGCGGCTACGAAGCGATGCTCGCCCTTGTGCAGCACATGTTCAGAGACGAAACCGATGCGATCGTCGCTGGCGAAGTCGTCGGCTCATATTGCCCCGGCTCTTACGACCTTTCGATATTCGGTAAAAAGTTCGCCGGGATTTCGCAACGACGTGTCCGCGGGGGGGTCGCCGTTCAGATTTATTTATGTGTCAACGGAAGCGGGAGTAAGCGCGCAGCACTCGTGCGCGACTTTTATGAAGCCGCCCTGCAAGGCGAGGAAACAAAATTCACGTATCCTGTCATCATTCCGGACACAATGGCCTCTCTTGAGGAGTTACTTCAACTTCCGCTTACGGTCGAACAGTGTTTACTCCGTGCTTACCGTGCCTTGATGGCACTCGGCACAAATTTAGTCCCGTCCGTCCTCGATGAAGTCGAAAATGAACGATTCGGTGTAAACCTGGGCCGGATGCTCGAACGAAACGAAAAAGCCCTAGGTAAGTAAAGGAGAGAACGCAATGGTACGATTCATTACCGATAGTGGTGCCGATGCACCGCAAGAATTATTAGATGCCCATGACATCACAATCATGCCGTTCGGTGTATTGATTGGAGACGACACGTATTTTGACGGCGAAACGATTTCGCCGGAGGAGCTCTATGCTAAAATGCGTGACGGTGCTGCGCCAAAAACTTTCCAAGTCGAGGTCACGCGGATCGCGGAAGTCTTCAAAGCACACTTCGAACAAGGGGAACCGTTCCTCTATCTCGCTTTTTCAAGTGATCTATCCGGCACCTATCAAACGGCAACGATGCTCGCAGAAGAACTCGCCGAACAATATCCCGATGTTCCGTACGCCGTCATTGATACGAAAACAGCATCGACCGGTCAAGGACTCTTCGTCCTTGATGTCGCGACCTTCGCGAAAACACATACGTTTGACGAAACAAAAGCCTATGCAGAACAAAAAGTGAATTCGATCCGTCACTTGTTCACGGTTGAATCACTCGAGTACCTGATGCGTGGTGGTCGTGTGTCACGTGCGAGTGCCTTCATCGGTGGATTATTATCGATTCTGCCGCTCTTGACGGTCGAAGACGGTAAGTTGATCCCGAAAGAAAAGATTCGTGGTCAGAAAAAGGTCATGAACCGGATCGTCGAATGGATGGAAGAAGCGCGTCCGATGATTGACGGACACCGCATCATCATCGGTCACGGTGACTCGATTGAACGGGCCGAGATGCTCAAACAATTGATTGAAGCCCAGTTCTCTCCAAGCGAAGTCTTGATTACGATTGCCGGAGCGGCCATCGGTTCGCACACCGGACCGGGACTGCTTGTCATCGGCTATGATTTGCCGGCCTGACAGCCGCTTGATTTTATCCACACTAAAAAATCCGAATGATTCCCCTCTTCTTTATCAGAAAAGGTTGGATCATCCGGATTTTTTTGTTTTTAAAACCTGTCATTTCACGGTTTCATCGTCTCGATGCATACGGTGTCCGCTCTGTTCTCGGTTCAAAAAGTCCGAGCAACAAAAAGCGGAACAATACATACACAAACAAAAGCAATGTCACCAGTTCAAAGAACAAATAGCCGACATCTTGCAAGGACAGTCCTGTCCGGATTCCGTTCCACAAGTAGGCCAGATCTATTGTCAACAGACCGATTAGACCGGCAGCGAGCGCTTCCGCCCGTGTCAGCGGATGGTGAAGCGAATAGGAAACCCGCTTGACGTTGAAGATGTTCTGGATTCCGTCCTCTGATGTATAGCCTTTATACAGCGCGAACGCCGAACCGATTGCTACGAGGAAAAGTGCCGAAAGCGGGGCAACCAGATTTACGATAACCAGCAGAAACAGCATCGGCAAGACAACGTTCGGTTTCATTCAGACTTCGTTCCCGACGCGACCGGTTCCCCTTGATTCAAGTTGACCGTCAACGGTTTGGCTGTCCCTTTTCCAGAAAAGTTCTCAATCAATTCTTTGACATCGATTCCGGAAGAAGCCTTCAACGTCTCTTGGAGTGACGCCATCAAGTCCGTCGCATAACCCGTCACACGGTTCGCACCGCCACCTTCACCGTTCCCTGTATCGACGACCGTGATCTTGTCGATGTTACCGAGTGGTGCTGCGATTTCTTTCGCATACTCCGGCATCATGCGAATGACCATGTCGAGAATCGCCGCTTGTCCGAATTGTTCGAAGGCTTGGGCAATCTTCTCTTTTGCTTCTGCTTCCGCAAGACCTTTCAGGCGGATGATGTCCGCCTCGGTTTCCCCTTGTGCCCGCTCGGCGTCGGCTTTTGCGAGACCATCAAGGCGAATCCGTTCCGCATCGGCCTTCGCTGACGCTTCAATCCGGTATTTCGTCGCATCGGCTTCTGCATATTGTTTCGCCCGGTCCGCTTGTGCTGCCTGTTCGATCGAGTACCGATCGGCATCGGCACGTTTTTTAACTTCTGCGTCGTACTGTTTCTCGCGACGGAGAATTTCACGTTCTTCGAGTTCGATTTGTTTTTGCCGTTCGATGATTTTGATTTGCATTTGTTGCTCTGTGACTTCTTGTTGCGCGCGTGCATTTTCTAAGTCGTAGGCTTGGTCGGCTTTCGCCTTCGCGATGTCTTGTTCGCGACGATAGTCTGCCATCTTCAGCTGGTTTTCTTTTTCCGCTTCCGCGATTTCAGTCGCGCGCTCGAGCTCTGCTTTTTTCGCATCTTTTGAAGCTTCCGCCCGCTTGATCCGCGTTTCTTTTTCAGCATCCGCCGTCGCGATATCAGCGTCACGGCGTACTTGCGCGATGCGTGGTTTCCCGAGTGATTCGAGATAACCGTTTTTATCGCGGACATCTTTAATCGTGAACGAGACGATGATCAGTCCCATTTTCGCGAGATCTTGTGACGCGACACGTTGCACTTCTTGCGAAAATTTATCGCGGTTCTTATAGATTTCTTCGACCGTCATCGATCCAAGAATCGACCGCAAGTGACCTTCGAGGACTTCCCGCGCCTCACTTTCACGGTCTTCCTTTGATTTCCCGAGGAATTGCTCGGCTGCCGTCGCGATTTCCGAAATCGAGCTGCCGATTTTAATGATTGCCGTTCCATCCGCCATGACCGGAACACCTTGTTCCGTATAAACTTCAGGCGTTGTTACTTCGAGCTTGCTCGACAGTAAACTGAGCGGTGTCGCCTGTTGGAAGACAGGCAAGATGAATGCCCCGCCACCGCGAATGATTTTAACGCGGTTACCGGATTCATCCGTATTGACACTTGGACTATTTCCGAGATAACTCCCCGACACGATTAACGCTTCTTCTGGCCCAACTGTCCGATACTTCGTGATAAATAGAGCAACAAGCGCTAAAATGAGCGCGCCGGCGATAATCGCCACAATAATAACTGGATTCACGTAAACATCTCCTCTTTCCATTGGTTCGGGTAGGTCATGACGTGCGCCACCCCTTGTTTGATTTCAATGATGATGACTTTCGTTCCTTGATCGAGTGGCGGTCCTTCAAATAAAACGGCTGATTTTGAAATCCGTCCGGAGACATCATCGACTAAAATTTCTCCATATCCGTCACTCGGGATCGATAAAATGACCGTTGCACTTCTTCCTTCTAGCATCTGCTCGGAAAAACCCAGCGACTGCTCGGCTTCGGCAAGCGGTACAAAAATGAACAAGTGCACTAAGGTCGTCAAAATAAGACTGATGAATCCACTGAGCAATAAGATCATCAATGAGCTCATGGCTGTTAAATGCTCAAGTCCGAATCCGAAAGCCGACGTTAAAATGACGAATGATAAAATCAACGTCGGATGAAAAATTTGATCGACGCCCGGAACCAGGTCCGAGAACACGACCGATAACAAAACGCCACATCCTGCTGCTGCCAGTGCATAGAGATACAACGTACTAACGTCCATCTTCTGTCACCTCGATAAAAGCACTCGAGCCATAAAGCTGATGATAAATCCGTTTGTATTCATGCCGGTTTTCTTCATACAGCAGGTGTGCCAGCTCACGCTCACGCGGACTGGTGTCTTCTTGCAAACGCCGTGCATACTTTTTCTGTGCCGCGTAATGACGCGCTAGCAAACTTTCGAGTGCTCCTTGACTTGGCGTGGCCGCGACAGGTTGACGTCGTTTTCTCATCTTCGTGCTCCTTTCCTGTTTAATCCGTTCAGTTTTATGTACGCTAGTTTTTGGAAATGGTTTCAAAAACCAATTTCCTTTTTCCATTTTTCATGCGGATAAACAAAAAAACCGAAGAGCAATGCTCCTCGGTTTTAATCCGTTTACTTTTTCCGTTTAACAATCAAAACATAGTAGATGACGAGTGCTGCACAATCAAGTGTCATGATAATCAACCCCATCGGTAAAGCCGAGTCCTCGCCCATGATTCCGACGAGTGGTGAAACGAGTGAACCGACGAGCATCGGCAAGAGACCGAGCAAAGCAGATGCGCTCCCTGCCGTCTTCCCGTAGTTTTGCATCGCAAGTGTAAAACCAAGCGTTGAAATCAGACCGACGCTCGACACAACGAAGAAAAGTGGAATCATGACAAAAATCAAGGCATCGGATAAGGTCAAGCCGAGGAACAACAAGATGCTTGCCGTCGCAACAATCATTAAGGCAATCCGCATCAATTTCTCACTATCGACGCGACCGGCGAGTCGTCCTGCGATTTGAGCCGCGATGATGATTCCAATCCCGTTCAAGCCGAACAGGAAACTAAACTGTTGCGGACTCGCACCGTAAATGTTTTGTAAAACGAACGGCGAACCGGAGATATAGGCGAACATCGCACCCATGACGAACGCTTGTGCAAAGGCGTAACCGATGAACACGCGGTCCGTCAATAAACGACCAAACGTCCGAACCGTCGTCGCGAGATTCCCTTCGACCCGGTGATGCACCGGCAGTGTTTCCGGTAACCGGAAAGCAACGGCAAGCAGCATCATCGTACTTAAGATGGCCAGTAAATAAAACACCACATGCCAATCACCGAAACGTAAAATTTGTCCACCGATGACTGGTGCTAAAATCGGAGCCGTCCCGTTAACAAGAGATAAAGCAGCAAAGAACTTCGTCAATTCCGGTCCTTCAAACAAATCACGAACGATCGCGCGCGAAATGACGATGCCGGAAGCACCAGCCGCCCCTTGCACAAAACGAAGTGCAATCAACACTTCGATCGTCGGAGCAAACGCACATGCAAGCGAGGCGAGGAGATAGGCGACGAGTGCGAGCATTAAGGGACGTTTCCGTCCGCGGACATCGCTAAGCGGTCCGACAATCAATTGACCGAGCGCCATGCCAAGCATACATGCCGTCAAACTCAATTGAATCATCGACGCACTCGCCCCGAATGAACGGGACATGTCGGGGAAAGCAGGTAAATACATGTCGATCGAGAGCGGACCGAGTGCTGCCAATGAGCCTAAAATTAAAATCAAGGTAAGTCGTTTCGTTTTCACGAGTGAAACATCTGCCATCCGATTTCCTCCTTAAGTCGTTACGTAATCCAAGTCGTGCAAGACATAGGCGAGGAAAAAGACGACAGATGGATTTTCGTAAGCCGTCTGGACTTTCTTCAGTTGCGCCCGGTAGCCTGTCTCATATTCCACTCCGTTCAACTTGCGTTCCATATTCATTTTAATCAACGCATCGAGCTTATCGACGACATCTACCATCTGTCCTTCATACGTATCATCTTTCGCTTCGACGAGAAAACGATAAAATTCTGTTCGCATCACGTCAGGTAATAATCCAATCAACGCCTCCCCTTCTGCCCGTTCATAGGCCTCAAAGGCAGCTGCCGTGACCGGCGTCGCATGTTTGACCGGTCCGAGGACGTCCCCTGTCGTCCCTTCGACTAAATCGTGACAGAGCAAACGCGAAACGACTTCAGCCGTATCGATCGTAACCCCGTACTTTTTCGACTCGATCAGACCGTTGAACAAGCCGAGGGAAGCCGCCCGAAACGCATGTGTCGCGTCATTGTCATCAATCGTATTGAAGCGCCCTTTCCAGCGTCGAATCGTATCCATCATCAATGCATTGTCAATGAAATGTGCCATCTCGTCTTCGGCAAAGACGGATGTCGTCAAGCGACGGATGGCATATAACGGGTGTTCGAGTAAATAGTTTTTCAGTTCAAGCGTTTTTGCTTCAAAGAACGGTGACGCCGTCATCCGTGCTTCCCGTCTTGCGAACAACATCGCGTCGAACGTATCGATCGCTTTAACGATTTGCCCTTCAATCGTGTCATCTTCGGCATGGACGAGATAGTCTGTAAATTCTGTTTGAAGCGATTTTGACAATAAGGCGACGAGTTTCTCACTCGCCTGTTGCTCCATCGCCTGAATGTGATCATGAAGTGTCGGCTCTTTTTTCGTCCGGTGTTTGATTGGACCGGTGATCACTTCGTTCATATCGTGAAACAGTGCCTTTCCTAATAAGCGGAGGCGATCGATTTCAACGGGTTGCTGCTCTTGTTCGATATAGCTCGCCATTAAACTAAATAGAGCGACGCGAAAACTATGACTTGCGGCGTTGTCTTGAAAACGCGGAGCATACTCATCCCAACGTGGTACGTTCTGCATCCGTGTCAGCATTCGAATAAAGTTACCGTTTTGCATGAAATCTCCCCCAAAATCAAAAAGGACAGAGGAGTTGTGACCCTGTCCAATTTTTGTATTATTTTTCTTCTTTGACACCACTTCTAAACCAGCCGATGACAAGAATCAGTCCGAGAACGACCCAGAAAATCGTCTGCCAGAGCGTGCTTTCCGGAAACTCGTGCGGTAAGACATGAATGGTCGGGTGTGCAAGCGTCATGATGACGAGCTTAACCCCGACCCAAGCGACGAGCCAAAATGCTGCTTCTTCAATCCCTGGTCGTTTTTGGAGTAAAACAACGAACCAGCTTGCGAAATATCGCATGATGACAAGTCCGATGATCCCACTGAAGAAGACGACCCAAAATTGTCCCGTGTTCAGTCCACCAATCATCCCGCCGACCATCGGTAATGTCGTCGCCATGGCAACGGCCGCGAGTGTCGAATCGACGGCAAACGCTAAATCAGATAATTCGACCTTGACGACCGTCCACCAAAAATTCGGCGATTCTTTTTTGGATGCCATCGCATCCGGTATTTGATGTTTGTTTGATCGTGCCTCGACGATTCCTTTAAAGGCGACATAAAAGAGGTACGCTGCACCAAGTGCCTGTAACTCCCAAACAGTCGCTAAGTACGACGCAAAGAAAATCGCGATGAAACGAAGGACGAGTGCCCCGATTAGTCCGTAAAACAACGCTTTTTTTCGTTGATCGTCCGGTAAAGGACGAACGAGTACCGCCATGACCATCGCATTATCAGCCGACAGCAATCCTTGTAAGATGATCAGGACGAGCCCGACCGTCGCATACTGCGTAATTAATCCAATATCCATAAAAACGAATCCCCTTTTTGTTCACTAGGTTCATTATAATCTTTGTACCTGTAAAAGAAAAAGACGGAAGCTTGAACCTTGTGTTTCTATCTTCCCCCTTTTTTCGGAGTTCACACTAAAAAAGACCCTCCAGTCGGAGAGCCTTTCGCTTAAAGATGTTGATCCACTTTTTTCTCAGCATCTGGATTTGGTTTTGTTTTCGGTGAAGAGAACCAACCCCAAACTGCGAGACCGACCATGACCGTCCAGAAGAACGCTTGCCATGGCGTACTGTGAGCAAAGCCTTCCGGTAACTTCATCGCTTCAAAGATTGTTCCTTCAATCGATGCGTGATATTTCGGATGCTCAAGGGCAAGAACGGCGAGCTTGACTCCGACCCAAGCGACGATTGCGAATGCCGCTGTTTCAAGTCCAGGACGTTCTGCGAGTAGTCTGACGAAGACGCGCGCTGCGAAACGCATCAAGACGACACCCATCAAACCACCTGTCAGGATGACGACGAAATGTCCGGCATTCAATCCACCAATTTCATTTGTCCCCCAGTCAGGTAATGCGACGGCGAGTGCGACCGCTGCAAGAATCGAATCGACGGCGAATGCAAGATCGGCGAATTCAATTTTAGCGACTGTTTTCCAAAACTCCGCTTTTGAGACGGGCTCATCCGATTTCGGTTCTTGATCGAGCTCACTGTCTGCCCCATGGTTTTCACCGAGCCGTCGTGCCTTGACCGTTTTATAAATATGCCGTAACCCCATGATAAGCAGGTATGCTGCACCAAGTGCTTGAATCTGCCAAATATCAACGAGGAACGAAATCGCGAACAATGCCGCGAAGCGGAGGACGAACGCTCCTGCCAAACCATAAAATAAAGCCTTTTTCTGTTGTTCGCCTGGTAAGTGTTTTACCATGACGGCGAGGACGAGTGCATTATCTGCTGAAAGTAGTCCTTCGAGTGCGATTAAAACGACGACTACCCAGGCATATTGTAGTACTAACTGCCAATCCATCTACTTCATTCCTTCCTATCTTATAAGTTTCACAAAGGCATTAACTAAAAAAAGATTTACGCGTTCATATGAACATATACTATCCGATTCAGTACAGACTTGCAAGTATCCCTTATGATGAGTTTAGCAAACTGTTGATTCTGAGCCTTGCTAGTTTCGTTTTGCTAGCAGTTCATGATAAAATTCATATCAACAGTTCAACATAGTGCAAACACATTTGCGGAATCATCAGAGTTGCTCGTCTCTAGCATTCCTGTCATGTTATTACTATTGATAAAATACAAAAGGACAAAGGGGCCAATTGAAATGTCTACCTACCCGATTACACTACCAACAAAAGAAGAGCGTCATAAGCTTTTCGGTTCTGTTCCCCCTGTTAAAGGAACAAAACCTACTGAAAAAGATAAAATGGTTGATCTTCAAAATACACCAAAGAATTTCTTGTTTGCACTTGATGCAGTCGGTATTTCAAACGTCAAACATCCTGTCGTCATCCAAGATGGTGACAAAACGCAGGCCACTGTCGCGACGTTCGAGCTTTCGACATCACTCGTTCAAGACCGTAAAGGCATCAACATGAGTCGCTTAACGGAGCAACTCGATCAGTACCATCAAGAAGGATGGGTCGTCACGAACGAATCACTGATTCAGTTCGCGCGCGATTTAGCCGAGCGGATGGAGCAGTCTGAAGGTCAATTAACGATTCGCTACCCATGGTTCTTCACGCGTAAAGCACCGGCAACTGGACTCAGCGGTCTGATGAATGCCGAAGTCTGGCAAACGGTCAGTGTCGATACGGAAACGAATGAAGCAACTTTGACGGTCGGGTTAACGATCAATGTCACGACACTCTGCCCATGTTCAAAAGAAATCAGTGAGTACAGTGCCCATAACCAACGTGGTTACGTCACGATGGAAGCATCGCTTCGTGACGAGGCAGATGACTTTGACTGGAAACAAGAATTACTGGATGCGGCTGAATCAAATGCATCAGCACCACTTCACCCGGTCCTCAAACGTCCGGATGAAAAACGTGTTACGGAGATGGCTTACGAAAACCCACGCTTCGTCGAAGATATGGTCCGTTTAATCGCGGCTGATCTCTACGAAATGGATGCGATCGCAACGTTCTTCGTCGAATGCCGAAACGAAGAAACCATTCACCAACATGATGCTATCGCTCGAATCACGTTCGATAAAGACGCACAATAAGTCCTATACCACCCTCGCCCTAGATGACCTCTTCGTTGTCTAGGGCGTTTTTTCATTAACCAGATGCACTTTTTTGAAACGCCTGGAAGCAATGAAGAAATCGGCATGACTTGAAACAATATTAAAAATGAGAGGAAGGACCTAGTAACGGTCCATCCTCTCATTTTGTTTTTTTTACTCGTTTCGGAGCAATAAGTCCGTCGCCCGGATGGTTCCCCATGGCGAAACATCGGCTTTGACTTCTAATTTTTCCGCATCCTCATACCCTTTTCCTGTACCTTGTTCGACGTAATATTGAGTCAGCTGAGAAATCGTCACGTATTCATCGTAATACTCACCAGCAACCGAACCGAAAAAGCGGTCATTCGAGATTTTATCAATTCTTGCATATCCATCTTCCCCCGTTATAAACGTAACGTAGACAAGCCCTTTTTTGACAGAAGCATCCGGTTTTAAATCTGGATACTGCAACATGACGTACTCCCCGTAAATCGGATCAAATGGATCAAACGGCTCTGCCCGGAAGCGATAACTCTCTCCGAACCACGAAATCGCATAAAAACTGAGTACGACAAGCAAAACAATCAGTGTCTGAATAAACGCAAACCCGTACTTTTTCATGCCGACTGACCTCCTTCACGACGTCGTTGCATCCACCAGAGCACACCGGCAATCAAGAACACGAGTAAGGCCCCGCCTAGGAAAAAGAGTGACATATTCAGACGATTCCAAGCATAAATGAAGTAAACCGTCAGTTGAACGGTAATGAAATAAACGAACGGAATCAGTAAGCGATGACCGGTTCGTTCTCGCTCAATCAAATAAACGAATGCCATCACTTCAACTAAAATCGCCATCAAGATCGCTTGTTCCTCGAACCATAAGAGTCCGACCAAACCGAGCGGGACGATGAAAAGGAGCGGACGGTAACGTACATAAATCAAACTTCCGACCGCCGCTGCGGCAAGTACAAGTAAAATCGCTTCGACGAGCGAAATCGGAGCAGTTGTCGTTTCTGCGCGGACAGATAGATAGACCAGTGAGTTAATGGCTGCCGTGACTAAATAGAGCGCGTAGAGGAGCAGGCGCTTTTGCTCTTCCCGAACAAGTAACAGTAATGGAACGAGGAAAAATAAAGTCCAAATCGGCCAAAGAATGCCTTCATAGGAAACGAGGAAAAACAATTCCAACCCTGCGAAGTAGAGGAGCAACCAGCTAAAAATCAGTGATGGAAACGTTTGACTGAAATAGAACCAGGCTACGGATATCAGAATCAAACAAACAAATGATGTCCAGTCGAGAAACGTAGCGTACTCGCTCCCGAAGCTGCCGATTCCCGTAAAAATATTCAATCCCGCCAAAAAAGCGACGACAGCGTAGGCAGCGTGACGCCAAACGAAAAAATGACCGAGTGCCATAAGAAAGATTACCCAGGCAATGAATGAGCTTTCAAGCGACATATGAAAACTTTGGACCGTGACAATCAATGCACCAAGGAACGCGAGAATCCCGAGTATCCGGAACGCCACGGGATTCCAAATCGTCCGGCGTTCGGAAATATCAGCTAGCACATAACAACTGATCATGATGACAAGAACGAGTCCGATTTTGACCAATGCCGGAATGACTTGCCAATTGGCCGCTAAAAAACTGAGTAAGGCCAAGCCGACAAACGTTAAGCCGACAATCAACAGTAAGGGCGTCCGCTTTTTGACTTGGTGTTTGTGTTCGTACGCTTCAATCCGATCGACGGTTTCTGCATCAAGCAATCCTGCTTCCTGCCATTCTTTCAACTTTGTCAATCGCGCCACCTTTCCACCTCCTAGGACTCAACACTACACTTATATTTTTCCCGTTTTCCTATCGCTTCAAGCAAATTCACAATAAAAAAAGCGACTACGCCCAGCTCAGTTTCGCTGATGTAGTCGCCTTCATCTGGTTTAAACGCGGAATTGTGTCACCATTTCTTGTAGTTCTTCTGCCATATCCGACAATGCTTTCGCGGATTGCGAAATTTCTTCCATCGAACCGAGCTGTTCTTCCGTCGTCGTCGCAACACGTTCGGATGCTGTCGAATTCTCATCCGCAATATGAGCGATTTCCGTTGCCGAAGCCGACACTTCTTGGACGTTCGCCGCGATTTCTTCGACCGTCGCTGTGACATCTTCGATTCGTGGCGTCATCTCTTGTGTCCGTAACATAATTTTCTTGAAACGTTCCGCTGAATCTTCTGTCGTCTCAAGTCCGGCTTTCGTATGATGCGATACTTCTTTCATCAAGGAAACCGACCGTTCTGTTTCCTGCTTGATGTTTGTAATCAGGCCCGAAATTTGTTTTGTCGACTCTTGTGACTGTTCGGCTAGCTTCCGAACTTCACTCGCGACGACCGCAAATCCTTTGCCATTTTCGCCGGCCCGTGCTGCTTCGATCGCTGCATTCAAGGCAAGCAAGTTCGTTTGGGCTGCAATCCCGTTGATGACATCGACAATCTTTCCGATTTCGTTTGAGCGATGAGCCAAGGATTGAATGACTTCACCGAAGTTTTCGACCGATGCATCAATCGCTTTCATCTGTGTCACATTTTTCCCGACCGCAATCGTTCCGTCTTCTGCTTCGAGTGCTGTTGCCCGTGATAGCTCGGAGACGTTCGTCGAACTCTCTGCGATTCGCATGACACCTGACGTAATCGCTTGGAGTGATACAGCATTTCCTTCGAGTTGACGTTTCGAGTGGTCAGCACCTGCTGCCATCTGTTGGACGGAACCTGCGATTTGCTCGGAAGCTGCTGTCGTTTGCGCTGCGTTCGCCATCAATTCTTCTGAAGACGCCGCAACTTGCCCAATCGATTGATCGAGGTTCGTCACGATCGACCGGAGTGATGTGACCATGACATTAAAACTTTGGGCCACCTGACCGATTTCGTCATTGGATTCGACGATGACTTGCTCCGTCAAATCACCTTCTTTAATCCGATCGGCACTTTCCGTCAAACGACTTAACGGACGGAGGATCGAACGGAGAATAAAGTAGAGTAAGACAGCTGCTAACAAGAACGTTCCAGCGATAACGGCAACTGTTGTCCAAAGAATGCCCGATGTTTCATTTGCAATTTCTTTATCGTACAGTGTTCCGGCGACTTTCCATCCCGTCAGACTGTTCGTCATATAGTCCATTTTCTTTCCTTGATTCTCAAACTCATAAGAAAACTGACCATTTTTTCCGGCATAAAGGGATGTGACCCAGTCTCCAGATGCCTTTTCTCCAGCCTTCTTCGTCGGATGTGTGACGAAATTCTTATTGGAATCGAGAATCGTGACATAACCTTCTTGACCGATTTTAACTTTTTTAGCGATTTCAGAAATTCGATCGACATCCACGTCGACAGCAATGACACCACGTCCATTCCCACCCGTTTGTGAAAGGGTGACCATCATCTTCCCTGAAGCTGCGTCGACGTATGGATCAGTAATGACGACTTTCCCACCGGCGTCCTCCGCCGCCTGATACCACGAACGTTCTCGTGGATCATAATCGTCTGGCATCGTTTGTTCCGGATAGATGGTCATATCACCTTCCGTCGTCGCGTAATAAATATTTGCTGCTTGCGGATGTGTATCGAGATATTCTGTCATCTTTTCTTTCAATGCTAAATTTTGTTTCCCTTTTTGATAGAGCATTCCATCAATCCGGTCCGCAAAGAACGCGACATCTCGTCGTACTGGATCAATGATATTGGTGATTTCATCGTTCATCCGGTCAACACCGGCATGCGCAGATTGCAGGATTTGATCTGTGATTTTCTGTTTCGCTTGATTGTATGCAACAAAACCAATCAATAACGATGGAATCAATAATAAGAGCAAAAATGTGATAATTAGTTTCTGCTTGATGCTAATCGTTCGTTTTTTTGTCTGTTCCATACACGCCTCCTCTTCCCGATATGTAAACTCGTTGTTCTAATCTATATATCGGTCAGAACGTGTCATTTTTCACAACTAAATGAAAAAGAAGGTAATCCATTTTCATGAATTACCTTCTTGGACTACCTATAAAGTGATGCGGAATAACTTCGCGAACAGAACGTTTGAGAAAAGAACACTATCGCTTTACGCTTCTTGATCGCCCTTCCAGTTCATCATCCCGCCTTCGACGTTGACGATGTCGTAGCCATACTGTTCGAGGAAACGTCCGACGTTCTCGCTGCGTCCACCTGCTTTGCAAATCAGGTAGTATGTTTCACCTTCTTGCAGCTCTGTATAGCGTTCACCGATTTCAGACATTGGTAAAAAACGGACGTTCGGGATATGACCCGCGTCGTATTCATCCTGCTCGCGCACGTCCACGACGTGGAGTACTTCACCGGCTTCAAGCTTTTCTTGTAACTCATCGACATGGATTGTTTTCATCGTAGTTCCTCCTCTTATTTCATCTTTGTTCAGTGTAGCAAAACTGACGCCGAAACAGAACAAAAGAGACCGGCCGAAGCCGGTCTCCCTGATTCATTCCCCTGATGCCCGGTCGAACGAGCGTCGTGTCTGCTTATGCATCCCCCGCGCATAGTAGACCGCAATCAAAATCACATACCAAAGTGGTCCGACGATGAGCGCAATGCGCGTACTGGCATCAAACGCCATCAAGACGATGACGCCAGCCAGTGCGAGCAAGGCGATGTAGTTCGCGACCGGGAAAAATGGAACGCCGAATTCTGCCGTACCATAGACTTTCCGAGCCCGCATTTGCGAAATCAAAATCATCGCCCATGTCCAGACGGCTCCGAACGTCGCGATACTCGTCACGATCGCAAAAACGTTTTCCGGTAAGAAGTAGTTTAAGGCGACGCCGACGAGCAGCGCGATTCCTGAAAGAATCGTTGCGATTGCTGGGACTCCGTTCTTCGAAATCTTCGCGAACCGTTTTGGTGCTTCTTCATTTTGTGCCAGGTTCATCATCATCCGTGCCGTCGAGAAAATACCCGAGTTACATGACGACAATGCCGCTGTCAGGACAACGAAGTTGATAATGCCGGCAGCTGCCGGAATGCCCAGTTGATCAAATAGTAAGACAAATGGGCTACTGTTATTTTGTCCGACTTGATCCCATGGATAAATCGACAAGATGACGAATAGCGCACCGATGTAGAAAATCAAGATCCGTAAAAAGACGTTGTTGACTGCCTTACGAATCGTTTTCTTCGGATTTTTAGCTTCCCCAGCTGTGACCCCAATCACTTCAATGCCTAAGAACGCAAACATGACCATTTGCATCGCCAGCAGGACTCCCCCGAATCCGTTTGGCAAAAATCCACCATGCGACCAAAGATTAGAAATCCCGACCGGTGTACCCCCGTTGCCAAGTCCGACGACAATCGTCAATGTCCCAAGAATAATCATCGCAACAATCGCGACAATCTTAATCAAGGCGAACCAAAATTCGAATTCGCCATAAAATTTGACGGCAATGAAATTAATGCTCGTCATAAGTAGTAATGCTGCAAGCGCCCAAATCCAGCGTTCCGACTGCGGGAACCATTCCTGCATATAAATTCCGACTGCTGTGATTTCTGCCATACATGTAAAAATCCACAGAAGCCAATAATTCCACCCGGTCAAAAATCCAGCGAGTGGACTGACATATTTCCGGGCGTATTCAGCAAAGCTTCCCGCCACCGGTTCACGTACCGCGAGCTCCCCAAGTGCCCGCATGATGATGAAGATGATGATACCGCCGATTAAATAACCAATCAGAATCCCTGGTCCTGCCAACTGAATGGCTTTTGCCGAGCCTAGGAAAAGTCCAACGCCGATTGCCGCCCCCAGCGACATCAACGTAATATGACGCTCTTCCAGTCCCCGATTTAGCTCTGTCTGTTGCTTCATTTGTACGACGTCCTTCCTGTCTCTCTATCGTTCTTAGCAGTTCCCCAAACCGCTACGTTGTCAGTATAAAGAAGAGGTGTCTGATTTGTAAACGTTTTCAAGTGAGATTTACCACTTTCTTCCCATACTCGAAATATTCTGATTTGTGTAACGTTCTCTCATCACAAAAAAGAGACCTCCATCCGAAGATGCAGGTCTGCTCGTAACACAATCGTTCTACTATTTACTCAGCTTTTGCGAATTGTTCGTCTTCTGTACGCTGCTTGCGATCAGCCAAACGGAACAAACCATTGAGAAGCAATGCCGTCAACGAACCGGCGACAATCGGACTATCCGTCAAGACGCGGATTTGTTCCGGTAAACCGGACACGATCGCCGGGTTCATACTGATGCCGAGTCCGACGCCAAGCGATAAGGCGACTGTCAAGACGTGGTCGTTTTTTGCGAAGTCGACGCGAGACAGAATTCGAATTCCGCTTGCTGCAACCGTCCCAAACATGATGAGCATTGCCCCACCAAGCACTGGTTTCGGAATCAGTGTCGTAAAGGTGGCGACTTTCGGCAAGAAACCGAGGATGACTAAAAACAACCCGGCAAAGATGATGACTTTTCGTGTTTTAACGCCCGTCAGTTGAACAAGCCCGACATTTTGACTGTAGGTCGTGTATGGAAAACTGTTGAAAATCCCGCCGATGATTGTCGCAGCACCCTCTGCCCGGTAACCGCGTGCTAAGTCTTGCTTCGAGAGTTTTTTATCCGTGATTTCACCAAGCGTCAAGAAGACGCCTGTCGATTCAACCATTGAGACGAGACCAACGAGCGTCATCGTCAAAATCGCCGTGATATTAAACGTCGGTGCACCAAAGTAAAACGGTGTAATCATTTGGAACCACGAGGCGTCAGCGACTGGACTAAAATCAATCATCCCCATGCCGAACGCGACAAGTGTTCCGATGAGTACCGCAATCAAGACAGCCGCTGCCTTCGAAAAAACGGTGCCGTAACGATTTAAAATCAAGATTAAAGCAATCGTTAATCCGGCGAGACCGAGGTATCGGAAGTCACCAAAATCTTTAACGCCTTGTCCGCCACCGATATCATTGATGGCCGCCGGAATGAGTGATATTCCGATAATCGTCACGACGGATCCGAGCACGACCGGTGGAAATAAAATCGCAATCCGGCTAAAGAGTCCGGAAATCAATAAAATGATGATGCCGCTTGCGATTAATGCGCCGTAAATCGCCGTGATGCCCTGCAGGCTACCGATCGCAATCATCGGTCCGACTGCCGTGAACGTACATCCGAGCACGACCGGCAGTCCGACACCGGTATACTTCGTGACGAAGACTTGGAGTAACGTCGCGATTCCACACATGAATAGGTCAATCGCGACAAGATACGCGAGGCCTTCTCCGGATAGTCCGATTGCACTGCCGACGATCAACGGAACGATGGCTGCTCCTGTATACATGGCGAGGACATGTTGGAGTCCGAGTCCTGCCGCTTTAAAATTCGATAAGGATTTCATACGTTCACCGAGCGGACGAACGTCGCTTTCCCGTTCTCTAATTTTTCAATTCGCGCGAGCGATTCAACACGGAATCCTGCATCAAGTAACTTCTCTCGCCCCGGTTGGAATGATTTTTCGATCACGATTCCGATACCGACGACTTCTGCTCCTGCCTGCTCGACTAATTTAGCAAGACCGAACGCCGCTTCCCCGTTCGCTAAAAAGTCATCGATGATCAGCACACGTTCACCTTGCTGTAAGTATTTTTCAGCGACCGTGATCGTACTCGTCTGCTGTTTCGTAAACGAGTAGACTTCTGCTGAAATCGTTCCTTCGTTTAACGTCAGCGACTTCGTTTTTCGTGCATAGACCATTGGTACACCGAGACGAAGCGCCGTCATCATCGCGGGTGCGATTCCACCTGCTTCAATCGTTAAAATCCGCGTAATGCCTGCGTCTTGAAACCGATGCATGAATTCATAAGCAATTTCCCACATCAATGTCGGATCGACTTGATGGTTAAGGAATGCATCGACTTTCAGGACTTGATCGGACAGGACGATTCCTTCTTTGTTAATCATTTCTTCTAAACGTTTCATAGCTGTGTTCTCCTTTATTGACGAAAAAAAACGTACAGCGCTACCCCCGGGGGCAGCCACTGTACGCCAAAAAAGAGAGCAGTAACTCACCACCCGTAGTCGGATCGTTACGGCGATCCGGTAGAGACTCGTGGGCCAATTCCCACTATTATACGAGCGTTGCTATACGTTTATGATTCGTGCATGATGTGTTTCATTTTACGATGTTCTCTGAAAAAGTAAAGACTTTTCCGTTTTATGCGTTTGCTTCAACTGCCTGAGCTGCCGTGATGATCGCAAGTTTGTAGACATCTTCTTCGTTACATCCACGTGAAAGATCGTTGACCGGTTTGTTGAGACCTTGGAGAATCGGTCCGATCGCTTCGAATCCACCAAGACGTTGTGCGATTTTGTAGCCGATGTTTCCTGACTCAAGGCTTGGGAAGATGAAGACGTTGGCTTGACCTGCAACATCTGATTCTGGTGCTTTTGATTTTGCGACGCTCGGGACGAACGCTGCATCAAATTGTAATTCTCCATCGATTGCAAGTTCAGGCGCACGTTCTTTTGCGAGACGTGTTGCTTCGACGACGCGTTCTGTTTCAGGTGATTTTGCTGAACCTTTTGTCGAGAAGCTGAGCAATGCCACTTTCGGCTCGATGCCGAATGTTTTTGCTGTTTTTGCTGATGCGATTGCATTTTCTGCTAAGTCGTTTGCGTCAGGTGCGATATTGATTGCGCAGTCAGCGAAGACATACTGCTCATCATCACGAACCATGATGAAGACACCCGATGTTTTCTTATAGCCTTCTTGCATTTTGATGATTTGAAGTGCCGGGCGGACTGTATCGCCAGTCGCGTGCATCGCACCCGAGACGAGACCTGCTGCTTTACCTGTATGCACGAGCATCGTTCCGAATGTGTTGACGTCCTTTAAGATGACTTCACGTGCTTGTTCTTCTGTCGCTTTTCCTTTACGGCGCTCGACGAATGAAGCAACAAGTTCTTCCATCGCATCGTACGAAGCCGGGTCGATTGTTTCAAGATCCGTTACGTCGATTCCGTTCGCCGACGCCGTCTCTTCAATCTTCACGCGTGGTCCGATAACGACTGGTGTGACGAGACCATCTTTTTTCAGGCGGACAGCAGCACCAAGAACACGTGCGTCGATTCCTTCTGGGAAAACGATTGATGGTTGGTGTGCTTTTACTTTTGTCTCAAGCATTTCGAATAATTGCATGATTTTCTCTCCTTTTATGTCAATCAAGTGTCGGTTTCTATTCCTTATACATTCCATCGTTCATTATACACAGTTCTGTTTCGTTATTAAAACAATTTGCAAAAAACTTCTTTTACCCATTACACGGAGCGATTTTTTATCACTATTACAGTTATTTCTAGGAATAGTACAGAAGGCGCTTAACGCGTTTTAGCACACCCTTTTACTTCATACCCCGATTCGTGTTACTTCATGTCTCTATCCCTAATGAGAGACGGTTGTTTTGTTGCGATGAACCGTCCGATCTATGATAAGATTAGCAATGGAGAATGTACTTTTCATTATAGATTTCAGGAGGTTTTTTCATGGAACATCGAACATCAGAACCAACTGCTACACAGCAAGCCGCCGAAACTCTCGACGGTTGGTATACATTACATGATTTCCGCCGGATTGACTGGTCGCGCTTAAAACAAGTCGAAACAACTGTCCGGACGAAAATGATCAACGAATTCCAAACGTTCTTAGCTGAGCTCGGACAAGTCGAAGAACAAAAAGAAGGCAGTCATGCCCTCTATACGATCATCGGTCAAAAAGCAGATCTCGTTTTGATGGTCCTTCGTCCGACAATGGAAGACATCCAAGCCGTCGAAGTGAAGATGCAAAAACTCGACTTATATGACTATCTCATCCCGACGTATTCATATGTCTCCGTCGTCGAACTCGGCACATACCGTGGATCTGGCGAAGGGAACCCGTATGAGAACCCGTATGTACGCGACCGTCTCTATCCAATCTTGCCAAAATCGAAGCACATCTGTTTCTATCCGATGAGTAAATCTCGTCGCGATGGCGATAACTGGTACACGCTTTCGATGGAGAAACGGAAAGAGCTCATGTACCGTCATGGTATGATCGGGCGGAGCTACGCTGGGAAGATTCAACAGATTATCGGTGGATCAACTGGCTTTGACGATTGGGAATGGGGCGTCACCTTGTTCGCGAATGATATCCTCCAGTTCAAAAAAATCGTCTATGAAATGCGTTTTGACGAAGTGAGTGCAAAATACGGTGAATTCGGTGAGTTCTTCATCGGCAACCGTCTTGAGTCAAGCGAGCTCGAAACACATTTCGCGCTTTAATATGCTAAAAGACGTTTCATAGAAAAACCCTATGGGAATATACTCTTTGCGGTCATAAAAGATGTACGTTTTATACGTTAAGGAGGAATGATCATGGGGAATGCTATGAACCGGTCAACGCGATCGCGTGAGTTGCAATTCGCTGTGCTTTCAAAAGAGCTAAAGCCAGTCGCACAACGTGTACTGGATCGCTATGAGCAAGCATTATCGAAGCTAAATAAAACACAACCAATAAAGCATTGAGGCAGTTGCTTCAATCGTAATCGGTCAAGAGGCAGTGATGTCTCTTGACCGTTTTTTTTATTTCGATGGCGTAATCGTCGTAAAAAGACAAAAAAAGAGAGTGGATATACATCCACTCCCAGTGTGTAGACAAACTTTGAACATGCGATATCGGGAGGCAAAACCCTGCTCGTTTTCCGTGAGGATCAAGGAGCAACGGCTTGCGCCTCGCCCGAGGAAAGCAACGAAAAAAGACGCTTTCAACTCCCGCTAGCGCGTTGTCTACATCCTAAGAGAGTAGCTATAAAATCCACTCCCTTGCTTTCGTTTAACGACCAACTTTTCAAGTCAGTCGATGGATCATAATCCCTTATACGCACCAATCGCAACAAAAATCCATGCTGCGATGAACAGAACGCCGCCAATCGGTGTGATTGCACCGAGTTTTGTAATCCCTGTCAGCGCCATGACATATAAGCTGCCGGAGAAGAAGACGATTCCGGCGAGCATCAACCAACCTGCAAGCGAAAATTGTGAAATCGAAACTTTCAGTAACATGCCACCGAGTGCCAAAATCCCAAGTGAGTGCACCATCTGATAGAGGACACCCGTCTGCCAGTTCGCAAGCATCCGCTCAGATAACATATCTTTTAGCGCATGCGCTCCGAACGCACCGAGTGCGACCGCTACCATCATCGACAAAGAACCAATCATGATTAATACTTTCATGTCATTCTCCCCCTAAACGTCGTGCCGGTAAATTCCATTCATAATAATAAGATAGCATACGTAAAATCGTAATGAGTCCCAGTAATGTGAACAAATGCAGAGGATTCGTCAGTTGGAACCGATCGATGACGAGCGCGGCCATGACGGCCCACATCGCATAGATTTCCTTATGCAGGACAAGCGGTTTGCGTCCGGCGAGTAAATCCCGGATGACACCACCGCCGACACCCGTTAAAACAGCTGCTGAAATCGTCGCTGAAAGAGGTAAGCCTTTTGCAGATGCCATGAGTGCACCCTGGATCGCAAATGCGGATAAACCGAGTGCATCGGCGAGCACGCCCCACCGTGACCAATGTGGTAAAAATAATTGTGGTAAAACAAAGATTAATAATGCGACTAAAATCGCGATCAAGAACAATCCGCCTTGCGACCAAAGTGCCGAGACGGGTACACCAATCAACAAGTTCCGGATTGCACCGCCTCCGAACGCCGTAATCAATGCCAATAACCAAACCCCAAACAAATCATATTTTTCTTCCATCGCGACGATCGCGCCACTCATCGCAAATGCGACCGTTCCGATGATATTTAATAAGTCCCAGGACATGCACACATTTCACCTTTCCACATTGAAATTCCATTACTTACTATACTCTCTTTTTGCGTCGCGTCCACCTTATTTTTACGATTCTTTTTTCAGCCGTTTGTAAGTGACGTTTTTAGGTAAAGTAACCTATACTGAAACAAACTGTACAGGAAGCTAGGTGACCGTATGAAACGTTGGGCGCTCTACCGGATTTTCGTCATCGTGACGATGTTCGCTCGTTATATTTGGACTATCTATCGATTCACCCGGAAAAACCGACCAGGTACGAATACTGAAGAATTCGAGCGCATCATGATCACGATTGCGCGTGATTATAAGAAGAAAGCACTGCGTCTCGAAGGACTCCTGATTAAACTCGGGCAGTTTTTATCGATTCGTGCCGACTTATTCCCACCAACCGTTTTAATGGAGTTAACTGAACTCGTCGATAAGGTCCCATCGAGCAAACTCGGGGAATCTCGAAAAATCATCGAGGAAGACTGGGGCATGCCGATCGAAGACGTCGTCGATAATATCAGTCCTCGCCCCATCGCATCTGCTTCAATCGGAGAAGTATATAGTGCGACACTCAAATCGAACGGGCGAAAAGTCGCAATCAAAGTCCAGCGTCCTAACATCGAACGAATCATTAAAACGGATTTCCGCGCGATGCGTCTCGTCATCGCGATGCTTCGACGGACGTCACTCAATAAATCGACTGATCTCCAAAGTCTTTATCGCCAAATGGTCTTCGTCATCGGAGATGAACTGAATTATCGGACCGAATTAAAAAATGGTCTCTACTTTAAAAAGATGTATGAAACGAACCCTGTCATCTACATTCCAGACTATTATGAAGAACACTGTACGAATCGCGTCTTGATGATGGAGTGGATTGACGGTACACGGATCACGGACCTCGAGTTTTTAGCAGAACATCAAATCGATCGTGACGAACTCGCGCGTAACCTCTTCCTGAATGCGGGTGAACAGTTGCTGTTCGGCGGGAAATTTCATGCCGATCCCCACCCGGGCAACGTCCTCGTCCAGGCAGACGGAAAAATCGTTCTGCTCGACTTCGGGATGATCGGTGCGACGACCCCGGACGACATGCGGGCGATTCAAGGAATCTTACAGTCGTTCGTCACACTCGATTACGATGCAATCGTCGACGGTCTGGAAGACTTACGTTTCTTATTACCGAACGCCAACAAACAAAATATCCGTCAAGCGATTGAAAAAGCCGTCAACTTTTACCTTGAAAGCGACATGGAGAACGTCGATACGAAATTAATTGAAAAAGTACTGTCTGATATTGAATTACTCGTTCGGAATGAACCGATTCAATTACCGGCCGAGTTTGCCTTTTTCGGTCGTGCCGCTTCGACGATCCTAGGTATCCTGCAAATCCTCTCACCAAAAATTAACTTGCTTGAACTTGCTAAACCGATGGTCCGCCGTTGGCTGGACGAAGAAGGGAAAAACCAGAATCGTTACTTACAGATTGCAGGGTCTTACGGCGCACGTCTTCTCGCCTTTCCTCGCCTAGTCAATGATGCCCTCAGTGAACCAACACGCTGGCGGTTGTTCGAACAGCAAAAATTTTCACGCGTCGCGAATATGGAATCTCTTAAAATTCGTCAGTGGACCAGTTCACTCGTCGGAATCGTCAGCTTACCTGTCAGTTACGGTGGCTATTTCTTAAGTCAGTATGACTTGATGGGGATTTCTTTAACGATTGCTGTCGTCGCCCTCTGGAACGCTCGACGAATCGGACGACACATCGTCCGCATCGCTGACGAACCCTTTAAATAATAATTTTCACGTCCCATTCGTGGGGCGTTTTTTATTTTAAGATAATATTCGTTAGCCATTAGAGGTTTTTCGGCGGGATTCCCGGGGTACATCTTCAAGTAGATAGAACAAATGGAAGAGGTGAATCACTTGATTGATATTTTAATTGCCATCGTTCCTGCATTGATGTGGGGGACGTTGCCTCTCGTCGTTTCAAAAATCGGCGGTTCAACAGAACAACAAATTATCGGGACAACACTCGGTGCGTTAGCATTCGCCCTCGTGACGTTCTTATTTATCAGTCCAGAACTGTCGATGACGGCCTGGGTTGCCGGTCTTTTCTCCGGTGCTTTTTGGGCACTTGGTCAAATGAACCAATTTGCTGCTTTTAAACAAATGGGTGTTTCGAAAACGATGCCGATTTCGACCGGGATGCAACTCGTCGGAACATCCTTGTTTGGCGTCCTCGCTTTTGGTGAATGGTCAAATACATCCGCACTTATTCTTGGAATTAGCGCTTTAGTACTGATTGTCGCCGGTGCTGCTTTTACATCGTATAAAGAAGATAAGAGCAAGAAGGATGAAAACATCGGAAAAGGATTGCTTCTACTCGTCATCTCGACGATTGGTTATGTCGGCTATGTCGTCATCGCCCGTTGGTTCAACATCAATGGTTGGGAAGCCGTTTTACCACAAGCAATCGGGATGGTCGTCAGCGCCATTTTACTTTCATTACGCAAAGGGAATTTGTTTGCGAAACAGACGTTCACAAATGGCCTTGCCGGTATCATGTGGGCTGTTGGGAATATTGCCCTATTGCTCGCAACGGCACGTGTCGGCGTCGCAACAAGCTTTTCGTTATCACAAACCGGTGTCGTCATCTCGACAATCGGCGGCGTTCTGTTCTTGAAAGAAGCTAAAACGAAAAAAGAAATGACGTTCGTTATCATCGGCTGTACTCTCGTCGTAGCGGGCGGTATCATGATCGGGTTTACAAAACAATAATCTAAAAGGGAGTCGATTTTCATGTATAATAGTCTAAACGGAAAAGTAGCTATCGTCACAGGCGGTTCAATGGGAATTGGCGAAGCCGTCGTCCGCCGTTACGCGGAAGAAGGTACAAAGGTCGTCATCAACTATCGGAGCCACCCGGAAGAAGCGAATCAGATTGCTGAAGACATCAAGCAAGCCGGTGGAGAAGCCATTACGATTCAAGCTGACGTATCGAAAGAGGACGACATGATTCGTCTTGTTAAAGAAACAGTTGACCACTTTGGTCGACTCGATATCTTCGTCAACAATGCCGGTGTCGAAATGCCATCACCGTCGCACGAAATGTCCCTCGAAGACTGGCAAAAAGTCATTGATGTCAACTTAACCGGTTCATTCCTCGGCGCACGTGAAGCCTTGAAATACTTTGTCGAGAACGACATTAAAGGGAACATTATCAATATGTCGAGCGTTCACGAAATCATTCCATGGCCAACATTTGTTCACTATGCGGCAAGTAAAGGTGGCGTCAAACTGATGACGCAGACGCTCGCGATGGAGTACGCACCAAAAGGCATTCGAATCAATGCGATTGGGCCGGGAGCGATCAACACACCAATCAATGCAGAGAAATTTGAAGACCCGGAACAACGTAAAGAAGTCGAAAGCATGATTCCAATGGGGAACATCGGGAAGCCTGAAGAAATTTCCGCTGTCGCTGCATGGCTTGCTTCTGACGAATCCAGTTACGTGACCGGCATCACACTATTTGCAGACGGTGGCATGTCACTTTATCCATCATTCCAAGCAGGACGCGGTTAATTCCGCTTTCCTGCTTTTTTAAAAGGAGAGGATCACACTATGGCCAACTTTTTCTCACTAATGAGGCGTGGTAACAAATCTGCTTTAGCTGCCGCTATCGTCAATACGATTATTGCCATTATTAAATTCATCGCTTATATCTTAACCGGTAACATCGCCATGTTCGCAGAAATGATGCATACGATCGGTGACGCTGCCAATCAAATGTTCGTTTATGTCGGATCTGCGTTAAGTAAAAAAGCACCAACAAAACGATTCCCGAATGGATTCGGTCGACTCGTCAATCTCGTCCTGCTCGCAGCAATTATCGTCGTCGCCATTTTAGCGTATGAGACGATCCGTGAAGGCGTGTTGCATATTCTACATGCTCCAGGAGAAGAAACAAGCGGACTGTGGATCATCTTAACAGCGCTTGGAATCGGCGTTGTCCTTGAAATGGGTGTCTTTTATAAAGCGATGATTGAAATCGCTCATGAAACCGGTCTGAAATCGCGTGGATTCACGCTCGTTCGCGAAAGTTTCTCGAAGCTTGGACAAGCAAAACCAGCGACGCGACTCGTCTTTATGGAAGACTTAGTTGCGACACTAGGTGGTCTCATCGCCATTATCGCCGTCCTCATTTCGCACTATACATCGTTTTATCAAGCAGAAGGGATTGCTTCTGTTTTAATCGGATTGATGATGTTTTACGTCGTCTATAACGTCTTCATTCAAAATGCAGCCGGTGCGCTCGGTGAAACTGATGAAGTCTTGACGGCAAAAATCGCAGAGATTTTACTCCGTGATAAAGATGTCCGTGATATCGAAAAACTTGAAGTCATCAAAGAGGGCGATCATTTCCACGTTGATCTTGAAATCGAAGTCGACCGTGGCATGACAATCGCGCAAGCCGATGACATCAAAGACCGTCTCGAACTGCAAATCCGGATTTTAAAAGGCGTGACCGACGTCACGATTGCCTTTGATGAGGATGATCAAATTCCGCATTATAAACCCTTCCCGCCTTCAGAATAAGAGGGAGTAACCACAAACAGTGGGCACCTGTTAGGGTGTCTCAGACTGTAGACAACGTGCTATCGGGAGATACGCGTGCTTCCCTCGGGCGAGGCGGACATGCAGACCGTTTAGAAAACGCCGATGATTCCATGAAAAACGGGATCATCGGCGTTTCGTGCGTACAGGACGGAACCGTCCGTCATGAGTTTGAGTTTGAAGCGCCTTTAACATCGGCCCCTTCAGACAATAAAGGACAAACTCTCATGGGGCGTGCATCATTAATTCGCAGCGCGTCGAAAACCCGCTTGTTTCGCTTCCTGTTCGCTACAGAACATTTCCTCTGGCTTGACGTCCTCGTATGAACGACCGCCTCTGACATGATAAATCTTGTTCCCTTGCCGGTTGATATTTCCTTTGATGTCTTCACACTGACCTTTTGCCGAAGAAGTCGATTCCTTCGTCAAGACCGTTTCGTCAAATCCACGATTCGTCGCATAGCCTTCCGTTTCCCAAATGCCTTTTTTCGCTGCTTTTGCTTCTTGTTCAATGTCTTCGAACGTTTTGACATACCGCGTATCCGGTTCGTACACATAGGCGACACGCGCAAGCCCTTGACGTAACAGCTCTTGATTAACCATCTTGCCATCAATCCAGACGTACGCTAGGAGACGACCGTAACGATCCGCCTTTGAGTGATCTCGCTCGATGACGATTTTGCTCCCTTTCGGTAAGAGGTCTTTCGTAAAGCTTGAAGCTTCCGGTCCGAACGGTTGAACCGGTTTTTCCGGGTTTACCGTTTCTGGCGTATCGATTAACAAAAAACGGACGTCTTCAATCTTCCCATCCGGTAACCGGACTTTAATTGTATCCCCGTCGACGACCCGCTCGACGGTCACTTGTGTGGCCTTTGTATCATCCGGTTGTGCGATACCGAACTTCGTTTCTGTTTCCGGATCTGCCTCTAAGGCACAGCCTGTACTGAATACTAGTCCGACTAGCATCAATGCCTTCATCCAAAACTTCATCATGCTCCTCCTTTTTGTTAGTGAGCCCGTCCATTCAAAAAACGCCGACCTTGCTTGCGTCGGCGCTTCGCTACATGTATTAATTGATGGAACACTCCGTCGTACAGCTCATCGGAATGACGCGATTTTTCGCGACTCGGTCATAGAGTGGTGCTCCGATTCGTAAAACAATCGCTAACGAGACCACTGGAGAGGCAGGTAAAAGGACTGGCAAGGTTTTCGTCAACAGACGAATTCCTTCGATTCCCGGGTACCGGACCCCTCGCTCGGTTTCGACATGCATCCGTTCGAGCAATCGCGGTTGTTGTTCCACCGGCATCCGTCGCGCATCGGAAAACGTCAACTGCTGAAAACAATCAATCCGTTCAAGCAGCCGTTTCGATTTTTGACAGAGTGGACAGAGACCATCGTAGTAGACGATTAACTGTTTCATTCTGCAGACAAGACTTTTTCGACATCCGTCCGGTTCGAATACAGTGTGTAGAAGGCTTCAGCGACATTCGCCGGATCGAGCGCCGTCCCCCGCTTCACTTCTCCTGCAATCGTGACCGTCCCGACGTAAACGTTATTTTCTTTTAGCGTGTCATGCAGCATGTGTGTCAATTGACGGACACCCGCTTTTCCAATCGATAGTCCGGGTAATGATTTAATCGCATGAATTCCAGCCCCGCCACCTGTGATTAAGATGGCGCCGTCTTTTCGTTCCACCATATCCGGTGCGACGAGCTGCGCAGCATCGAGTGCCCCGAGGACGTCGATTTCAAATTCTTTCGTGATTTGTTCTGCTGAGACGTCGAGAACCGATGACTGATGCAGAATCGATGCATTGTAGACAAGGACGTCGACTTGTCCGTATTGTTCCTTCGTCCATTCGACAAGGGATGCGATATCCGTTCGGCGTGATGCGTCACACTCGACACCGACTGCTTCGACCCCATGCTCTTTCAATTCCGTGACGACAGCAGCAAGTGTGTCTTGCGTTCGCGCTGCACAAACGATTTGGAAGCCTTCTTTCCCGAATCGTTTACTGATTTCGACACCATTTCCTGGACCTGCTCCAATGATGATTGCTGTTTTCATACTGTTTCCCCCTCTGGCTTGTCTGTCTTTTCTATTCCCAAAAAGTTACGTATCTAGTCAAAAATCAAGCAATGACGGACCTTTTTGTTCATCTTCTTGTGCAACGCCCATGAAGCGTGCGAGCATCGGATCGACGTCCGGTTTTGCTGCCGGAGCTGTCTGTGAACGCACGACGTTTGCTGCCGGTGTGCCCGGTTGCTCAAGCAACAGCTCACAGTATGCTTTCATTGTCGCCAGTTGTTCGACTTGCGCCGTACCGCTCGTCTGCTCGATTTTTGCCATCGTCTGCCGCATTTTTTCAATGACATGTTGTTCTGAAATCATCTTCTTCACCTCACTTGTGCTAAATTGAAGGGACTAACCGAAAAGGAAGTGTCCTTATGATTCGTACTGCTTTAGTTGGATTTGGTCTTGCTGGAGAACACCTGCATGCCCCCTATATTACATCGCCCGATTATCAGCTCATTGCTGTTCAGTCGAGTCGTCCGGATGCAGTTGCAAAAAGCTACCCAAACGTGCCTGTATATCCATCGCTCGAAACATTACTCGCCGAGGAAACGATCGATCTCGTCGTTATCGCGACACCGAATTCTGAGCATTATCCTCTCGCACGCCTTGCGTTAGAGGCAGACTGCCATGTTCTCGTCGAAAAACCGTTTACCGTGACGCTCGCTGAAGCAGAACGATTAACTGAACTGTCTCGTCAACAAAATCGCTTACTGACAGTCTATCATAATCGTCGCTACAAAAAAGACTTCGAAACGCTACTGGAACTCGTCCGGACCGATCAGCTCGGCGACGTTCAGACGTTCGAAGCCCATTATGACCGCTACCGTCCGACCGTCCGTGAACGCTGGCGGGAACAGGACGTACCCGGTGCCGGACTCTTGTACGATTTAGGATCGCATTTAATCGATCAGGCTCTGACTTTATTCGGAGAACGACCGGATCGTGTCTTTTGTGACCAAACGATTCAGCGGATCGACGGTCCGGTTGACGATTATACGCACCTCATTCTCGCCTTCGGAACACGGCGTGCGATTCTTCACATCGGTTCGCTCGTTCCGATGTCTGGACGTTCTTTGAGCGTGCACGGAACGAAAGCAAGTTACTTCGTTGACATGGTCGATACGGAGAATGCGACCTATACATTCGGCCTTCCGGAACAACCACCTGAAGAACGCCCTTTCTTAAAGCCGGCTTCTACGTATTACACGGATCTTGCACGGGCAATCCGAAATGAAATTCCGCTCGTCGTGACGACAGAGCAAGCGTTATTTGTCATGAAAATCATTGATTATGCTCAAAAGAGTGCAAAAGAGGGTACATGGATATCAGTAGAGTAATTCAATCCAATTCATAATGAACAGGGGGAACTATTCATGTTTTCAAGTACAGAACGCACGGCATGGTTAGAAGAGATGGGACAAGAACTGCTCGATGTATTAGTCATCGGGGGCGGAATCACGGGCGCCGGGATTTTGCTCGACGCACAAAGCCGCGGTATGCGTACCGGTCTAATCGAAATGCAAGACTTTGCTGAAGGCACATCAAGTCGCTCAACGAAACTCGTTCACGGGGGACTGCGTTACCTCAAACAATTCGAAATCAAGCTCGTCGCAGAAGTCGGAAAAGAGCGGGAAATCGTGTATGAGAATGCGCCCCACGTCACGACACCGGAATGGATGATGTTACCGCTCGTCGAAGGGGGAACATTCGGAAGTTTTTCAACTTCTATCGGTTTACGTGTCTACGACCAACTCGCTGGTGTACGACGCAATGAACGCAGAACGATGTTATCAAAAGAAGAAACACTCGGTTATGAACCACTCCTCCGCTCAGAACACCTCGTCGGTGGCGGGCGTTACGTGGAATACAAAACGGATGATGCCCGCTTGACGATGGAGGTCCTAAAATCCGCTATCAGTTATGGGGGACGTCCCGTCAACTATACGAAAGCAGAATCACTCGTCTATCATAACGGGAAAGCTGTCGGCGTCGAAGTCCGTGACCTCTTAACAGACCGGACGTATACGATTCGGGCGAAAAAAATCATCAATGCGACGGGTCCATGGGTCGATGAATTACGGGAACAAGATGGTTCAAAATCTGGTAAGTCGCTCCATCTGACAAAAGGGATTCACCTTGTCATCGATCAAGCTGATTTCCCGCTCCGTCAAGCCGTTTATTTTGATGTCTCAGACGGACGGATGATCTTCGCGATTCCACGCGAAGGGAAAACCTACGTCGGAACAACCGACACGAACTATAAAGGTGACATTCTCGAGCCTGGTGTCACGGAAGAAGACCGCGACTATATCTTAAAAGCGACAAATGATATGTTCAATATCGAGCTTCGTCCGGAGCACGTCGAGTCGACGTGGTCTGGTCTCCGTCCATTGATTCATGAAGATGGCAAAGATCCGAGTGAACTGTCTCGTAAGGATGAAATCTTCATTTCGAAATCCGGCTTGATGTCGATTGCTGGTGGTAAACTAACCGGTTACCGGAAAATGGCGGAACGCATCATCAATATGGTCGCCGAACAATTCAAAAAAGAAGAAGACCGGATTTATCTTGAATCACGGACGCGTCATATCTTACTTGGCGGCGGACATAAAGATGGTAGTAAAGGATTTGCCCGCTACTTGAAAGAGCAACAACCGAAAGGAGAAGCCCTCGGTCTCTCGCCAGACGAGACGACATGGCTCATCCAACGCTACGGAACGAACGTCGAACGGGTGTATGAACTCATTCGTTCACGTGGCAGTGAAGCGGAACGTTACCAGTTACCACTTCACTGGTTCGGTGCACTGCTTTACGGACTCGAAGCCGAGCTCGTCATGCAACCCGGTGATTTCTTGAATCGCCGTGCGTCCGCCGTCTTCTTCGATTATCCAAATGCCGAGAAATATGCGGACGGCGTACTCGCTCTCATGCGTAGCGAACTCGGTTGGTCGGCTGAAGAAGAAGCAAAAGCCAATGAAAGCATCAAACGTGAGTTTGACGCTGTTCGTGTAAAAAGTTCAGTTCCCTCTTAAATTAAGAAATTAGCCTAAAAAAGGCAGGAGACGCCGAAGTTCAATTCGGTGTTTCCTGCCTTTTTCCGATTCCCAAAAGACCATTTTCTTATCGGTTCGTCATCCAGTTCAAAAACACGTGGAAGTCTAGCTTCGTTCTTTCCGCATAGGCGTTTGACCAGCGTTGAATTTGCTGAAGGAAAACTTGCTCTGACTGTCCGATTGCTTCGATAATCGCGACATCCGCATGATGAGTGAGAACCGTCGCCTTAATTCCTGCATCCATATCGGCTCGCGCATGGATTTTCGCCGTAATCCGACCTTGAAGAGCTAATACATTTTCAAGATCATCCTGGCTTTTAATATGCTTTGCTTTTAATTTCTTTTTGTACGGAGAGCGCTCTCGAATGTAATACTCCTTTTGATGCATCGTCACGTATCCAAGGTGAGGATCTTCATGCGCTTGCATCGCTTTTTGAGACGCGATGACCCGTAATCCTTGATGGACGGTCTCGACATCTTCGCGGTAAACAGGAACGAATAAGGACGGCACAGCCGTTTGTGCTTGTTTCATCTCAAGGATGACGTCCGGCTCTTCCTTCCCTTCCCCATTGATCAAAATGTAATAGCGTTCCAGACCAATCGAGGCGGTTCCGCTATCCAGTTTGTGGACGATGTCCTTGATCGTATAAAACGCGTCGTCTCTTCGATCGTTCTCATCGACTGATGCAATGTAATCCGGCCAGATCGCTTCGATTGCTGCGTACGTCTCTTTTTCGACACGCTTCATATCCGGTAGATCAAGAAACTTCCGGTGTCCATCAATCACAGTAGTTCGTTCACCAAGCAAGTCTGCTTTCTTCTTTTCAGCTTTTTTAATTAATTTTCGAATCGGTCCTTTCGTATTCTTGACCGTAAAACAGATGTCACTCGGATTTTTACCATTCGCGTATTCATGAAGGTCGTGTAAGTAGTTTTCAATGTAGGCTTTAATTGCCGGTTCCGCATCATAAGCGACCTCGTCTGCAAATAGACGGACCGAAACGGCCATCCGGATGACATCGTAAAGATAGGATCCGAGATACCCTTCATCAAAGTCATTAACGTCATAAATGATTTCACCCTTCGCATTTCCATGAACACCGAAGTTCTCAAAGTGGAGATCGCCTTGAATCCATGTCGGTGTCTCAACCGGTGTGTCGAACCCTAATGGAATACGGGTCAAATCATAGTAAAACAGATGGGAACTGCCGCGGAAAAACAGAAACGGACTTTGGCTCATCTTGTCATACTTTTTCCGTCGAGCCGTTTCATCGAGTCCTCGCACTTTATCATCATAAAAATCCAATACTTTGGCAATCGTCATCTGTCGAATGTCATCATAAACTGCTGTAAACAAAACATGACCTCCTTTCGATTCTAAAAAAGGCAGCCAAAACGAATTCGTTTTGCCGCCTTACGATTTGACTTACTCGAAGTGTTTTTTATATTCCCCATATCCGGCAGAGTCAAGCTCTTCTATCGGAATAAATCGAAGAGCAGCGGAATTGATGCAGTAACGCAGACCACCGAGCTCTTTTGGACCATCATCAAAGATATGACCGAGGTGACTATCGGCATCAGCTGAACGAACTTCTGTCCGCGTCATGCCGTGCGTCGTATCAAGATTTACTTCCATCTTGTCTTCTGCGATCGGCTTCGCGAAACTCGGCCATCCACAACTTGAGTTGAACTTGTCTTTTGACGTGAAGAGTGGCGTTCCATCGACGATATCGACATACAGTCCCGGACGTTCTTCATCCCAGTATTCATTTCGGAAAGCCGGTTCTGTCCCGCTCTCCTGTGTCACTTTATACTGGATGGGTGTTAAGCGTTGTTTCAATTCCTGTTCCTTACCGTGATCTTTCCAAGCTTCTTTGACGAACTTGGCACGACCCGATCCGACACTATACATTTGATAGCGGAACGGATTCTTTTTGTAGTAGTCCTGATGGTATTCTTCCGCTGGCCAAAATGGTGCTGCCGGACGGATGTCGACGGCAACCGGTTTTGAAAAACGACCAGAAGCATCAAGAGCTGCCTTTGATTGTTCCGCCGCTTGCTTTTGCGCTTCATCAACATAAAAAATAGCGGGTTCGTACGATTGACCTCGGTCATTAAACTGACCGCCACCGTCCGTTGGATCAATTTGACGCCAAAATACTTCAAGTAATTCTTCATATGTGATGACAGACGGATCATACGTCACCTCGACTGCTTCGAGATGTCCCGTCGTCTCAGAACAAACTTCTTTATAGGTCGGGTTTTCTGTATGACCACCGGTGTAGCCGGAAATCACCTGGTCGACACCATCATACTTATGAAACGGTTTGACCATACACCAGAAACAACCACCTGCAAATATTGCTTTTGCCATCTATCTTCCCCTCCTCTTTCTATCTCTCTAGTCTACTGCTTTTTAAAGCATGCCCCTACTATCTTGCTCACTCAATCTTCTGGATTTGCCTTCAGGCGTCGCATGACAAAATAAATCGCTGCAAAAACTAAAATCAACCCGCCGAGCGAATACCAAATGTTGTTCATACGATAAATCATTTGATAAATCGCTAATGTAATCAATAAAATCGCAATCGGGATGAATGCCCGTTTAAAGTGGTACCAGTAGTTCACGATGCTCGCCTCCGTTTTTCTTTAATCTTAATCGATTTGAGCCGTCAACTGTGAACTTATTCCGCTCGTTTGTACTCTTCCTCGAGATAAGTCGTATACCGCGCATGCCACGACTTCAAGGCAAAGCGCCAGAGGAAGACCGTCCCGACAAGCAAGACAAGCGTGATTGGCCAGAACCAGCCTGAAACGATACCATCCGGATAGGCGAGTCCTATTTTCGAGAAGAGGACATACATCAAGATGATACTCGACACGAGTAAGACCGAGACAGGCATCGCATATTTCCACGGCGTCATCCCCGTCGTACGTACCGGTCGACGACGATTCACCTGCATAACAGGACGATATTTTCCCATGAACCACATGAACAGCACTTCGATCACCAATAAAATACCATAGCCATGGATAAAGCTGATTCCGTGATCGATTCCGAACAACTGTCTGAGTCCGAAAACAAAGAAGTAATAGGCAATGACATGAAAAACAATGACGATTTTGGCAGCAATCGGTGGAATCGTCCGCACGAGCATTCCCATCATGACGATGACGAGAATCGGAATGTTGAAAAATCCTGTGAACTGACGAATCAACGTCCAAAGACCGTCTGGTGCATACATTAAGAATGGAGCGACGACAAATGAAATCAAGGCAACGATCGTTCCGAAGATTTTACTGACACGAATCAACTGCCGATCGGTCGCTTCTTTCGCAAAGACCGGGCGATAAATGTCGAGTACGAACAACGTCGCGATACTATTTAAGAGTGAGTTGAATGAACTAAAGACTGCTCCCAGCAAGACGGCCAAGAAAAATCCCATCAATGAGACAGGGAGCAACTCCGTGATTAATTTCGGATAGGCCAAATCTCCACTTGCTAGATTATCTCCATACAAATGGTACGCAATCACACCCGGAATCAACATGAATACCGGGACGAGTAGTTTCAGGAAGCCTGTCATCAAGACACCCTTTTGTCCCTCTTTTAAGTCCTTTGCTCCAAGCACGCGCTGAATCACATATTGATTGAGTGACCAATAGAAGAGATTCGCAAACAGAATCCCTGTAAAAATCGAAAAGAACGGAACGGCGTCGGTTGACGACCCAATCGCATTCAATTTTTCAGGGTGTGTCGTTGCGAGACGCTTCATTCCGTCGACCATGTTTCCGTCCCCGAGTGCAAAAAAACCAAGAATCGGAACGAGGAAACCGATGATGACAAGTCCGACTCCATTTAATGTATCGGAGACGGCGACAGCCCGTAGTCCTCCGAAAATTGCATAGATGGCCCCGATGATCCCGACAACCCAAATGACGAGCCACAGCGACTGCGTATAACTCAATCCAAATAACTCCGGTACGTTAAACAGCTGTAAGACGGCAATCCCGCCGGAGTAAAGCATCGATGGAATCGTCACGCACATGTAGCCAAGTAAGAATAAGAGCACCGTCATCCGCCGGACCGTTTCATCATAGCGCTGACTTAAAAATTCAGGTAACGTCGAAATCCCCATCCCCAAAAACTTAGGCAACAGGTAGATCGCCATGATGATGGCAGCAAACCCTGCCGTGACTTCCCACGCCATGCTCGACATATTCCCCATGAACGACTGACCGTTCAAACCAATCAGTTGTTCTGCCGAAAGGTTGGTCAGAAGCAAGGAACCGGCAATAAAGATTCCGCTTAGTCCACGTCCTGCCAAAAAATATTCGTCAACTCCCTGTTCCTTGCCTCGTGTCATGCGATAGGATACATAAGCAACGAGCGCCATGAAGAACGCGGCCGAACCCAGTGTCAAAATCAATTCATATGTACTCATTTCACACTTCCTCCATCTCAATCGTTTTAGTAGGTTTACCGTAAAGAATTTATTCCTTATTTTTACTTTATTGAAACAATATTTTTAGATAAAAATAAAATTATTAAAAAGAAATAATCCAATTACGGATTGACATACTTGAAGGGACATATCATGGAAAGAAACTGAAAAAATCTTTCGGGAATTATTCGCTTCTTCTATACAGAAAAACCCTCTCGCAAGTGAGAGGGTTTTGGTGTGTAGACAAACTATTAATAAGCGTAAACATGCGATAACGAGAGACAATCCGTCACGATACTACCTAAAAAGCGTCATGTTTCGTTGACTCCTAAGGGAAAAGTGCGTTTTCAACGCGACTTGCCAGAGGCAGGCAAGACCCTGCTCATTGTCCGTTAGGATCAAGGAGCAACGGCTTGCGCCTCGCCCGAGGAAAGCAACGAAAAAAGACGCTTGATCTCCCGATTCCCGATAACACTTTGCTTATAGTCTGACCTCTCGTAAGCGAGAGGGTCCTTTAGCTTATACTATTATTTTTTCGGATGTTTCGGAAACTCCATCTCATCATACCGGACAACCGATGTCCGGTGTTTGACTTTATGTCCGAGCCAGAAGACCAAGAATAACGGAATTCCGATATACGTTGCTGCAATCCCAACCCAGTCGATTTGATCAGCGAGGAACGCGGCATAGTTTTGCCCAACGATAACGAGGAAACACAGGCCAAATGCGAATAGCGGACCAAACGGGAACGCCGGTGCAACGTACGGTAAGTCACGTAACGCATGCCCTTGGGCGACGAAACCTTTTCGGAAACGGTAATGACTGATCGCGATCCCGAGCCACGCGATAAATCCTGTCATTCCGGAAGCATTCAGTAACCAAAGATAAACTTGTCCACCGAACATCGACGTCAAGAAACAAAGCGCACCAATCGCCCCTGTCGCGAGTAACGCATTCCGCGGCACACCGTTTTTTGAGACTTTTGCAAATAGTTTCGGTGCATCACCTTGTCGTGCCAGTGTGTAGAGCATCCGGGTTGAAGCATACATCCCGGAGTTCCCGGCAGACAAGACGGACGTCAAGATGACCGCATTCATCAATGCTGCTGCAAACACGAGTCCTGCTTTTTCGAAGACGAGTGTGAACGGACTGACGGCAACATCCGTAATATCATTTGAGACAAGGCTCGGACTTGTGTATGGAATCAACATTCCGATGACGAAGATCGCAAATACATAAAATAATAAAATCCGCCAAAACACCTGTTTAACTGCTTTCGGGACATTTTTTTCCGGATCTTCCGACTCGCCTGCTGCGATTCCGACGAGCTCCGTCCCTTGAAAGCTAAAACCTGCGACAAGAATGATACCGATGACAGCTGGAATCCCTCCGACAAACGGTGCATCACCTAAGCCAAAGTTTTTGAACCCTGCTGGTGGCTCCGAAGTAAAGATACCAAAAATCATCGCGACTCCTACACCAAGAAACACGATGACCGTGACGACTTTAATCATCGCAAACCAGTACTCGGCTTCACCGAATCCTTTGACCGAAAAATAATTTAATCCAATCATTAAAAGTAAAAACAGCGCGCTAAAATAGACGCCCGGAATGTTCGGGAACCAGTAATGCATGACGATTTGTGCTGCGACGAGCTCGACGGCAATCGTGACGGCCCAGTTGTACCAATAGTTCCATCCTAAGGCGAATCCGAATGAAGGGTCGACGAACTTCGTCCCGTACGTCGAGAATGATCCTGCGACCGGCATATAGGCGGCCATCTCCCCAAGGCTCGTCATCAAGAAGTAGACCATCAATCCGACGATTGTATAAGAAAGTAACGCACCACCCGGTCCTGCCGCTGCAACAGAGGCACCTGACGCGATGAATAAACCGGTCCCAATCGCTCCGCCAATTGCAATCATCGACATATGCCGGGCTTGAAGCCCTCGTTGTAGCCCTTCTGCTGTGGAATCGAGGGGTTGTTGTTGCTGTTGTAAATTGTTCATGTCTGTCGCTTCTCTCTTTTTATAATTTTTGAGAGGGCGTAAAAAAGCGCCCTCACCTTCCAAGAGGAAGATGAGAACGCAACATATCGATGATGCGTCTCATTCTACCGTCGTGAAAGATAGCTCCCCATAAACCGCAAACGGTTCATGACAGTATTAGACCTGTTTGATCTAATCCCAATCGCTGACTTTCAAAGTAGTCTACGATTTCGGCAATTCTTCCTTTTGAGCTATTTCATCTGCCGCTTGACGACATCCGTAACCCGACTCATAAGAATCGCAACCTCCATCCCACTGGTTGAGTGAGAACTAATTAAGTTGATTTACTAATTCATTACTTCGACATAGTACATAATATGTTTCTTGTTTGTCAATTTATATTTTTGAATCCTACCGTGCTCATAGTAAAATTCCGATATTTTTAGTACACTAAATGGTAGAAGGTAGTACAGAAAGGATGTTGCTCAGATGGGACAAGAACAACATGACCAATTGACATATCGATTAGAAGAACAAATGCGCGTGATTCTCCGGACGTTGCGCCGTGAGTTGAATCAACTGTTTGAAGGTACTGCCACGCGAAGTGAATTCTTCATCTTACGTAGCTTATCTGAAAACGGCCCCCAGCGTCCGACATTACTCGCGGAACAGTTCGAACTTGCGACAAGTCAGGTCACCGCTTTGACAGATAAACTTTATAAGACCGGTTTTGTGACACGGACACGTTCGACGGAAGATCGTCGTTCAATCGTCCTTGCCTTGACTGACGAGGGAGAGGCCGCTTTTCGGAATCTCGAAGTCGTCCGTCGCAAATATCTTCAGGAGCGATTCGGCACTTTGTCTGAAGAGGAACTGAACGTGATGATCCATGTATTTGATAAAATCCTCGCGACAATGGATGAAGAAGTCGTCTCATCCAATTAATAAATTAAAAATCAAGAGAAGGACAGAGGTTTTATTCTGTTTTTCTTTTTTTATTCTAAACATTCAGACCTCCTATACCGTTAGTAGAACGAGTATACTCAAAGTATATAATTGGAAGTATACTGCAGGGGGAGTTGGGAGGATTTGTTGTCTATTATGAATAACTTCATCATAAATTTTTGTCTCTTATTCACGACGATCACGCTTTTATTTTTACCTTTTCGAAATCAACCAAGAATTACACCAAAATCAAAGCTTGAATCACGCCTTATTTTAGGTTGTGTAGCTGGTGCAATTGCTGTACTCCTCATGTTCAACAGCATTCAAATTGATATTGCCCGGATTGACTTACGTATCATTCCTGTCGCGATTGCCACATTATTTGGCGGATTGCCTAGTGCCTTCATCACGGGAGTCATGATTATCGGAACGCGTTTTTTAATTACACCTGCTGATCAAATCGAAGGAGCGATTCTCGCTTCCGTCATCATGATTTTATTCATTTTGACAATTGGCATAGCACGCAGATTTTTACGTAATACATTGCTGACCTTTGAATTAATGATCGGAATCGGTATTCTCTATTCGTTACCAGCCATCTATGCACTGACAAACAGTTGGGAAACGTTTTTCAAAGTATCGGTTACGTACATTTTCTTTAATTTATTAGCCGGACTCGTCACCTATCGCTTATTAGCCGAACTGCGACGACATTTTGAAAATATCCAGTACCAGCAAAAACTTGCGATGACCGACGCCTTGACGGGTCTCGCCAATCGCCGACGTCTGGACGACTCCCTATCACTCGTCGGATCGGATGACGACGGATATTCACTTATCCTGATCGATATCGATTTCTTCAAACACGTTAACGATACATATGGTCACGATGCCGGCGACGATGTGTTGCGGCAACTCGGAACGACACTTGCCTCTATTGTACGTCCGGATGATTTAGTCGGTCGGTACGGTGGAGAAGAATTCTTGATCATTTTACCGAACACATCATTGAAGGATGCGAAAAAAATCTCTGAATTAGCGCGGACGACAGTCGCCCGTAACCTGTTCCCGACTGCAAATGTACCTGATTTGAAGATTACGATTTCGTTAGGAATTGCCCATTCGGGTGGATCCCATACATCACTCGAAGCATTGCAACAAGCGGATAAAGCACTCTATGCTTCAAAAGAGCACGGACGTAACCAAAGTACGATTTATACGAAACAGCTGGAATTCCGTCAAGCGTAATCTAACGTTATATCCGACTAGCACAAAAAGCGCCATTCCCTCACATCGGAATGGCGCTTTTTAGTTCATTTTTTAGACAGTCCCTGGGCGTGTCTGAGGAAAACCAATACTTTCAACTGTTCCGAAGACGATCATCTGACTGAGCTGATTTGCCATATACTCGGAGGAATACGGACGATCATTTCGTAACCACGACATCAAGAGCCCGAGTTGACCACCAATGACGTAGTTCAGTAATAAATCCCGATCCACCGGAACAGAGACACTTGTCGTCTCCCGGAAAGCAAGACGGTAGTTTTCTTTTAACGTATCCAAGAAACGGGAGATGAACGTCTTGACTGTTCCTTGGAGCAGCATCGTCCGGTAAAAGCGCTCGTTTTGCTCAATGTGGATGAACAAACGTGCAAAGTAACGACTGACGCGTTCGACTGTCGGAGGCTCGGCCGATTGTTTTCCTGTAATCCGAATCGCTTCTGCGAGCAACGTCATGTGTTCCTCAACGATTTGATCCAGCAAATCGTATTTATCTTTATAGTGCGCATAGAAGGTCGAACGATTGACCTCAGCACCATCCGTCAACATTTTGACGGTGATCGTCGAAAAGGAATGGTGTTCAAGTAAATGAAATAGCTCTGTCGTAATACGTTCACGTGAACGTTTAGGACGCGGATCGCACGACTGATTCATTTAAAATTCAGCTCCTTTTTACGTATTGTATCCGTTAACAAAGACTTTTCCAACATTTTGTCGGAAATTGTTGGTTGTTTGTTTGTTATGCACCCATATAATTAACTGTATTAACTACTCCTCCCCAGAGGAGTCTTTTTTATGAGACCGCACTGGGGCGATCAGCTAGTAACAGAAAGGATGCAACTTACTCATGAACATGAAGAAATTATTAATCATCAATATTTTAACGCTCGTCGTTTTAATTGGTGGTGGCGCAATCGGTTATTATTACTACGATCAAGCAACAAGTTACGTCAAAACAGAAAATGCCAAAATCGACGGTAAGATGATTACGATTGCTAGTCCTGGCGCTGGAAAACTCACTGACTGGACGGCAAAAACAGGACAGACACTCGATAACGGGGCGACACTTGGTCACGTCATGATGGCACAAACTGGTCAAAAACCGGTTGATGCGTCAATCGAAATGCCAGCAAAAGCAACCGTCGTTCAGTCGATGGCGACAGAGAACGGTTTTGTTGGTGCCGGTACGCCGCTCGCTTACGGATTTAACTTAAATGAATTATGGGTCACAGCAAACGTCGAAGAAACAGAAATCGATGAAGTCAAAGTCGGACAAGCCGTCGATGTCTATGTCGATAGTTATCCCGATACAACACTTTCGGGTGAAGTCGAACAAATCGGGATGACAACAGCAGGCACGTTCTCGATGATGCCGTCATCGAATGGAAACGCAAACTATACAAAAGTCGCGCAAGTGATTCCCGTGAAGGTGTCGCTCTCACAAGAAAAATCACTCGACATTCGCCCTGGTATGAATGTGACCGTCCGCATTCATAAGGATTAAGGAGGGACGCTTATGTCTACGACCTTCCTCTTTGGATACATTGTGTTCATGCTTGTCACGTTCCTTGCAGTCAATTTGATTGCACGCCGGGCACGGCAACCGCGGGTAGCTGGCGCAGGAGGTCCGGCGCTTGATGAAACATTGATTGAAGCAGAAGCGGTTGGCGCGATTCCAGCCGCCCCTGCTCCGCAAGCGCAAGCGACGATTTCAACGGAAAACATCAGTATCCCGAAAGTCATCACTGTCCTGTTAATTGGAATGTTCATCGCGATTTTGAATCAGACATTAATCAACGTCGCTCTTCCTGTCTTGATCAACGACTTCAACGTCACGACGTCGACAGCACAGTGGTTGACGACCGGATTCATGCTCGTCAACGGGATCTTGATTCCAATCAGTGCGTTCCTCATGCGAAGCTATACGTTTCGCCGCTTGTTTCTTGTCTCGATGACGTTGTTCTTCTTCGGATCGATCATTTGTTCGATGGCGATGAACTTCCCGGTTATGATGATCGGACGTGTGGTCCAAGCAGCCGGAGCCGGTGTCTTGATGCCGCTCGGTACGAACGTCTTCATGACATTGTTCCCACCCCATAAACGGGGAGCTGCGATGGGCATGCTCGGGATTGCGATGATTCTTGCACCGGCGATCGGACCAACGATCACAGGATATGTCATTCAAAACTACGATTGGCACGTCATGTTCTATGCAATGGCCTTCTTTGGTCTCTTAACACTTTTACTTGGATTTGCCTGGTTCAAACTCGTCCAACCGTTATCAAAACCAAAGTTCGATGCCCTCGGTGTTGTCTTTAGTACGATCGGGTTTGGTAGTCTCTTATACGGATTCAGTGAAGCCGGAAACGACGGTTGGGACAGCCCTGTCGTCATCAGTACGATCGTCATCGGGTTACTTGGTATTGCCGCCTTCGCTTTGCGTGAGCTTGCGATGGACGACCCGATGTTGAACATCCGTGTCCTAAAAGTACCGGAATTTTCATTCACCCTCTTCATTAACGTCATCGTCACGATGGCCTTGTTCGGCGGGATGTTGCTGCTGCCGATTTACTTGCAGAGCATCCGTGGTTTTTCACCCATCGACTCAGGTCTCTTATTATTGCCTGGTTCATTGATCATGGGAATCACCGGTCCCTTCGCCGGTCGACTGTTCGACCGGTTCGGCATTCGACCGCTTGCCATCTTCGGTCTGACGTTGATGACGTACGGAACATGGGAATTGACGCAACTTGATTTAAACACGTCTTACTATTCCATCATGGGCATCTATATGCTCCGGTCCTTCGGGATGGCGTTCATCATGATGCCGATTATGACAGCTGGCATGAACGCTCTGCCGATGAAGATGATTCCTCACGGAAACGCGACACAAAATACATTACGCCAAGTCGCTGGATCAATCGGGACGGCCATCCTCGTCACGGTCATGACCCGTCAGACGACAGCTCATCTCGCGGACGATGCCAACCAGTTTACGACACTTGACCCAACACTCTCGCAACACCTTGGTGAGCTCGGACAACAGCTTGGTAGTCCACAAGCCGCATCCGTTAGCTGGTTGACGCAATTGACGAAACAAGCGACGATCAGTGGAATTACAGATGCCTTTTGGGTGGCGACTGTCTTGTCTGCTCTTGCACTCGTATTGTCATTCTTCCTTCATGGAAAAAAAGAACCGAATTTAGATTAACGTGTCTTATCCAGCCAGTTGACGGCACATCGTCAGCTGGCTTTTTAATCGTTCACCTTTGCACTTCTTCTCTAATATCGCTACACTAGGTTCATTGAGTTCATATCAAAAGGAGATGCTTTATGGTTGCCTTCCTTCAATTTTACGCGTTCATTTTCGCCTGTTGCTTCGCGTGGCAGGTCGGACGACCATCTCTTTCCTGGTCGCAAAAAATCTCGCGTGCGTTTTTAACGAGTATCAACAGTCTCTTCGTCTTTTTCCGTGCTTCGGTCTCGATTTTCTTACTCGTCGGTCCGTTAGTGCTTGTCTCGTACTATGTCTTTCCGAACCTCTTACAGTTCGAAGGTGGTCTCGCAATCGTCATCAGCGTGCTCGTGATTGGTCTAATTGATCGGCTCGTCAGCCTCGTCATCTTACCGCTTATCCGCTCGTTTTTCTTGAAGCGTAAACGCATCATGCCGCAGTTGCTTGAAGCAACTTTTTATACGTTGTCCATGACGGTCTTGCTTTACATTAACTTGACGGCTGTTCCGGGTGTCGAACTCGGACTTGCGATCCCGATTTTCTTTGGTTTCACAATTTATTTTGCACATTATTTAATGGCATTACTGCGATTACGCCAAGTCAAAAAGAAACTCGCTACGACAGCAAGCAAAAAACAATAACCACATGAAACGAACGATGACTTCCATTGAATTCTAGTCACCGTTCGTTTTATTTTTCGGATTACCATTGACAATGATAATCGTTATCATTTATATTTTAAGAGTACTTAGGTCAGGAGATGATAGTGATGAATGCACGACAACTCATTTTAGAACGACGTTCGGTTCGTTCCTACACCGATCAACCTGTTCCATCCGAAATGATTGAAGAAATCTTAGAAGCAGCAATTTATGCACCGAATCATAAGTTACGCGAACCATGGCGTTTTGTTCTCGCGATTGGTGAAGGACAAGTCCGGTATGTCGAACAATTGATGGAGCTCCTTGAAGCACGTGGTCAATTCGATCAAAAAACGGATGAGCAACGCCTATCATTTAAAGAAAAAATAAGTGAAGTCCCGGTGTTTTTGACGGTCCTTTATCACGTTCAAGGAACAGACGATCAACAGACAGAAGATTTACTTGCGACTGCTGCGATGATTCAAAACATCCAACTGCTTGCATCAGAACTTGGTTTAGGAAGCTGCTGGAAAAGCGGGAAACATTGGTTTACAGACGAATATGCGACACTCGTCGGTGCCCATGATGAAGAACGTGTCGCCGGTGTCATCCAACTCGGTTGGCCTGCGATGATTCCACCACTAAAAAAACGGACACCTGCCCGCGAAAAGTTAACGCACTTTTAAGGAGTGCGCATCCTGCGAGCTACCCCTGCTCGCGCCAATCAAGCCCCATTTATACAGTCATAAGCGATTATTTTGCAACTTCCTCCCCAAACGAAGTTGATCAAATAATCGCTTTTTCTTCTGCACGTTTCCCTCATTCCTGTCAGGAAACCAATCAAAAAAACCCGGATGATTCTCACTTTTTTTTAAAAGCAGAATCGTCCGGGTTTCTCTATATACTGTGTGATGTCCTTCAAGATGATCGTATTTACACGATTGTCGTTTTTTCAGGTGACACTGCAGGCGACTGCACATGATCTAACAGATGATCCACGATGCGTTTTGTCGCTTGCCCATCTTGATACGTGAAGAATTGACGGGCGAATTCCTCAATCTTCTCTGATTCGAACTGCCCTTGTTTCACCCAAGCGATGACTTCGTTGAACGAGGAAACAATCGGCCCCGGGACAAACGATTCATACGGGAAGTAAAAATCACGTTCTTCCTTATAGGATGTCAAATCATTCACGAGGAAGATGATTGGTTTTTTGAGTAAAGCGAACTCAAAGATGACGGACGAATAATCCGTGACCAAAATGTCTGAAATCTGCATCAAATCATTGATATCCGGATAATCCGTCATATCGATGATTTGGTCCGAAAATTCAGCCGGGACGACAGGACGATTAAGCACGAACGGATGCATCCGTAACAATAAAATATACTCGCTCCCGAGCTCTTGGCGGAACTGTTCGAAATTTAGTTCCTCATCATAATGTGCCGTCGTCTGACCGTTGCCCCGGAAAGTCGGAGCAAGAAGAATGATTTTCTTCGAACGCCACTCCGGATAGTCAGCATACAGTTTTTGTTCGACATGTGCTTGGCGCGCCGGATTCAAGAGTTGATCCGTTCGTGGGACACCGAGTGGATGAACACGGGCCGCGTCCATCCCGAATGCTTCAGCATACGGTTCGATACAGGCTGTTCCCGAGACATAGACTTTCGAGTAGTTTCGGTGAATTTGAACCATCTTCAAGTAATCATCGTCCGGTGAATAGGATTTATCGAGCACACTGTAACCGAACTTTTTAAAGGCGCCACATGCATGCCACAGTTGAATGACCTCAGTCCCTTGACGCAGTGACGAGACATAGACCGGATAATAGTAGTCATCGATGATGAAATAGCGGGCAGTCGCGAGTTCATACGTCGCCCGCATCATGTGGAAGACGTATTTAATCTGACCGAAAAGACCTTGTGGGAACCGCTTTAACAGGAACACATAGCTGAATCCAAGATCGCGGCTCTCAAGTTCGTCATAAACGGCACGGAAGTTATCAACGAGCTTGTCTGAACGATATGTCGCAAACACGACTTTTTGCTTGTCAATCGGCAAGCGTCTCGCAAGCCAATACGTCATGACCAGTAAATAATGAACCGTCCGCCGCTGAATTAAACGTATTTTTTGTTTCATGAGTGATCCCTTCTGTTGCACCTACTAATTTTTACATGCACCATTCCATGACGGTTTTTCCGAAACGGTTCGTTAAATCGCTTTCGAACGCTTGATGGATGTCCTCGATTTGACGAATTTGGAATACACCTGCGACTAAGTTCGACAAGTATTCTGGAATATCCGGGTACGTTTGATACAGTTCCATCGTCCGAGCGAAGTCCGTTGGTGTACTGCGACTCGACCCATAGACACGTAATCCTTTTTCGAGAATCATCCGTGTATTGACAGAAACAGGCTCCTCAGATACACCGAGCAATGCCATCGTCCCTTCTGGAATGATATAGTCAATCATTTGATTGATTGCATATTGACTGCCGATGCCGCCTACACACTCAAACCCGTGATTGAAGGCAACACCTTCTGGAATTTGGTCGATATGATACGTCTCATCCGCGAACGAGAAGTAATCGAGCTTCGATTGTGTTTTTCCGAAGACGAGTAATTTCGCTTCCGGATACAGTTTACGTAACAACAGTGCTGTGATGAAACCAAGGTTTCCGTCACCCCAAATTCCGAACGTTTCCCGACGCGCATGTGCGATTTGGTCGAAACGTGTCACGGCGTGTACAGCGACACTGACGAGTTCTGTAAAGGCTGCGACTTCCGGGTTAAGATCTGCCGGTACTTCGACGAGACGATCGGCTTGAATGAAAACATAATCTTGCATGTAGCCATCATAACCGCTTGAACGGAAACGACTTGTCCGCAAGTAGTTTTCGCCGATGATGTCATCCGTCTCAGACGGCGTATTCGGTACCATCGCAACGAGCGTCCCTTTTGCGAATGTTCCTGACGGGTCATGAACGACTTTTCCGATTCCTTCGTGAATCATCGCCATCGGTAATTTTTTCGCGAGTACTTCTGCACTACGGCTTCCTGTGAAGTAACGTTGATCCGCGTGACAGATTGACAAGTAAGTCGGCCGGACGACGACGCGATCAGATTTTAACGACCGCTCATCATACGTCACCTCGATTTGACGAGGTGCAACGAGTTGATAGACTTGGTTAATCATTGGTTAATCCGCTCCTTCAGGATTGCGTTAGCAATACGTAAATCATAAGGTGTCGTGACTTTGATGTTGAAGAGTTCTCCTGTGACGAGTGCGACATCTTCACCTTTGAGCAATAGAATCTTACACGCATCCGTTAAAATGGCACGCTCTTCAGCAGACAAGGCTTCATAATGTGATTTCAGCTTCGTGATTTGGAAGCTTTGTGGTGTTTGCCCTTGATACATCTGGTCACGGACCGGAATGTCTGTGATTGTTTTTCCGTCTGTCGATGCAACGATTGTATCGATGGCTGAAATGACAGTATCACATGCACCATACTCAAGTGCTGTCGAGATATTTTCTTTAATGATCCGGTGTGTCAGGAATGGACGGACCGCATCGTGCGTTACGATAATATCTTCATCTGTGATGCCATTCTTTTCGTCGATCCAGTTGATCGCCGCCATGATGGATTCGTTCCGGTCATTTCCACCAGCCGTGATGACGATGCGCTCATCTTGTCCGATGTATTTTTCTAAGATATCGCGTGTATAGTTAATCCACGCTGTTGGTGTGACGATGATGACACGGTCAAAATCATCGTTCAGTAAGAATTTTTCGACCGTATGGACGAGAATCGGACGTTCCCCAATTGAAAGAAATTGTTTTGGACGATCGACGTTCCCCATGCGTGTTCCTTTTCCCCCAGCTAAAATTGCTGCATAAATCATCTTGTATCGCAGATGTCTCATCCGTCGCGTGACGGCGCTGTCATGAAACAACCTGCTTCCCTCCCTTATCAAAAATCTTTTTTGGTTTCCACCTACCAGCGATGTGGGTATATCTTCGAATAGAGTCGGATAATCGGATCACACTTGACGAAAAAAACAAAAAAAATATACAAAGCACTATTTTTTTTGCTTTGTCACGATATAATGATTGGTGATTTCTAATACAACTATACTATGTTCCTGGTGATTTTAAAAACCTATTACTTTTGTGTAAATACATTGTAATCATTTACGTGAGGAGAGATTGTTTTGACAGAAGAAACACTGATGCCGACTTTACAAGCGAAAGTCGACTATTTAGAGCTTGCCGGTACGACATTCCGCTTTGAGGCACGCTTGTTTGGATTAACTGAATTCTTGCAAGCAGAACAATTACTTTTCGAAAACCCGACAGCACAAGAAGGACAGGAAACAGAACGAGAAGATGACTACATTCAATCGGAAGCACCAGAAGCACCCATTCCGCTTGAACGTGCCATCGTCTTCCGCAATAAACGGAATAAACGGACGTTCATCCTCCGCTTCCCATTTGAAGGGGACTGGACAGAAGAGACCTTTACCGGCTCATTGAACCTCAATCACATCACACCGACGGGACGTCCTTTACCAATGGGCTATTTTGATGCCTTCTTCGCAATCGTCCAGGGCAACTCGATTTTACACGAAGCCCCATTCGGCGACACACGTGCACTGATTCCGGTCATTTACCGTGTCGATACGAAACATAGCAATCTGTTATTGAAACTCGAATATGAACTGGTCGTCCAACATTCTGAGTATAGCAACACCTTAAGCTTCCATTCCCTAAAACGCGGGGAGTCAAAACGTTTCATCCGGATGATTGACCGGTACAACAAATATAAAAAGGATTTCCGCAAACGCGCCTTTAAATTCCGTCGGTTTACGTTTAAAGCCATCTACAACGTCACGAAATGGACGCAGCCGATTGCGGAAGACAAAGTCTTGTTCGCTTCCGACTCACGGAGTGATGTCAGCGGAAACTTCGCCTACATTCTCGACGAAATCGAGCGACGCGATTTGAACCTCGACGTCAAGACATTCTTCAAACCGAATCTTCAATCCCGACGCGACTGGCGTGATAAATTCACATTGCCATATCACCTGGCGACAGCCAAAACAATTCTCGTCGATGATTTCTATCCGATGATCTATCCACTCAAAATCCGTAAAGGAACGGACCTCGTCCAGGTATGGCATGCTGTCGGAGCATTCAAGACGTTCGGTTACAGCCGCCTCGGTAAACCGGGTGGTCCAAGCGCCAACTCGCTCAGTCACCGGAACTATACGAAAGCAATCGTCAGTTCACATAATGTCGCGCGCCACTACGCTGAAGGATTCGGTCTCCGCGAAGATCAAGTCATCGCAACAGGCATTCCGCGGACGGATATGTTCTTCGACCAGGACTACATCGCTGCTGCGAAAGAACGGATTTATGAAGATTATCCAACATTCAAAACGAAAAAAGTCATCATGTTCGCGCCGACCTTCCGCGGTAATGGTGCGAAAAGTGCTTATTACGACTTCGACCAACTTGATTTAGATGCTTTGTACGAAGCGTTCCACGAAGAGTATGTCTTCGTCTTAAAAATGCATCCATTCGTTCGTCGTCGGATGGAAATTCCAGAACTGTACGCTGATTTCTTCATCGATTTGACGGATCACCGTGAAATCAATGAGTTGTTGTTCGTCTCAGACATTTTGATTACGGATTATTCTTCGACGTGTTTCGAATTTTCACTCTTGAACCGACCAATGTTGTTCTTTGCTTATGACTTAGACGACTACATCTCTAAACGTGACTTCTATTACGACTTTGAAGAATTCGTGCCCGGACCAATCGTCAAAAATTCGGATGAATTGATTGAACGGATTAAAAATGAAGACTTCGAAATGGACAACGTCAAAGCGTTCGCTGAGTACTTCTTCGAGCATCAGGACGGGAAATCAAGTGCCCGGTTCGTCGATCAAATCATTCTTGGAGAAAACAAATGACGGTTGCTCCAAAGCCGATTCCCGTGCCGGCTTACGATCACTGGCTCGGGAATTACAAAGTCTTGTTGATTTTCACGGTCGTCTTCGGTCACTTGATCGAGACGTTCCGCAATCTTGACGGCAATGATTCGGTCCAAATCGCTTACAATGTCATCTACTTGTTGCACATGCCGGCCTTCATCTTCATGAGCGGATACTTCTTCAAACAAGTCCGACCAAAACGAATCATTTCGTTTGTCGTTCTCTATTTTATTTGGCAGTCGATTCATGAAGTCTACCTGGCTTATGCGAACGATAAGACGCTCGAAGGACTGATTGACGGATTACTTCATCCGCTCGTCCCAAGCTGGACATTGTGGTACTTGCTCGGCATTATCATTTGGCAAATCGTCACACCGGGATTCCTCATCTTACGCTTCCCGCTCTTGGTCAGTGTCGCTGTTGCGCTTTTAATCAATGCAGACCCGGGTGCGATCACAAACTTCCTGTCGCTCCAAAAGGTGATTAGCTTTTATCCGTTCTTCTTGATGGGCTATCTCGTCAAAGAACGCGGATGGTTAGCGAATGACGGCTTCCGCGATCGGTTGACGGGGCCTGCCGGACGACTCGTCGGTCTCGTCGTTTCACTGACGATTGCGATTTTTATGGGCATCTGGACAAAAAACGGTTTTGATACGGCATGGCTCTTTTACCGGGATACATACGGTGAATTTGAGGTCTCTCTCCTTAAGGGAGCGGCGACGCAACTGTTCCTTTATGCAGTCAGTACGGTCATGATTTTCTCCGTCCTCCTGATTGTCCCAAGACGATCTTTCGGTGAACGGTTTGACGAAATCGGGATTCAGACGTTAGCGATTTATTTACTCCATTCGTTCATCGTCCGTCTCTTCCGGGATTCCTTACCACCGGCCATCGCAGAATCACCGTTCCTGTTGATCGGCTTAGGGCTCTTGCTCGCGACAGTTCTTGTCTTTGTCCTGTCGAGTCGCCCGGTCGTCCGGATTTTGCGACCGTTGCTATCGCCGAATGTGAATTGGTTATTCAAGAAAACAAGCTGATGCTTTACCTGATACGTGTAGAAGCAGGTGACTTCATCTAAAACATCCAAAAAGGGATTGTCCATCGATTTTCAGATGGCAATCCCTTTTTCCGTATCCATTTCAAAATCAATCCGGTCTTTTCAGCCCTCTAAATTGACACAATCTTTCTCTTGAAACTAAGATGATAAGGATGACACAATAATCGCTTACATAAGCGCGCAGAAAGAAGGGGTCCCCTTGCAAGCGGATCAACGTAAAAAATTAACGGTCTTGATGATCAACATGTTCATCGCCGTCGGGAGCTTCGGGATCATCATTCCGATTCTGCCTGCTTATCTCGCCTCCATCGGACAAGGTGGAACGGCTGCCGGGCTGATGATTGCCATCTTTGCCGGCGCCCAGCTCGTCATGTCTCCCGTTGCCGGAAAATGGGCCGATCAATACGGCCGTCGCAAGATGATCATCTATGGACTGATTGGTCTGACACTGTCGATGTTCGTCTTTTACTTCTCGAACTCGGTCGCAATTCTTTATCTGTCCCGTGCAATCGGTGGTATCGGTGCTGCCTTACTGATTCCGGCAATCTTTGCTTACGTCGCCGATATCACGACGATGGATCAACGGGCGAAAGGAAACAGTTATGTCTCGGCCGCGATGTCGCTTGGAATCGTCATCGGACCGGGAATCGGTGGGTTCCTCGCCGAATATGACTTAAAGTTGCCGCTACTCGTCTCAGCTCTTGTCTCGGGACTCGCCGTCTTGTTCAGCATCTTGTTGCTCAAAGAAAGTGATGTCCATGACGCAACAGCGATGGCACCGGACGAAGGATCGATGCTCAGTAAAATCGGTGCGTCGTTCCAAAAACCGTACTTCGTCCCACTCGTCATTACACTTGTCATGAGTTTTGGTCTGATGGCGTATGAATCCGTCCTTGGTCTCTTCATTGATAACCAATTCGGTGCTTCACCAAAGGATATCGCCGTCATGGTGACATCGACGGGTATCATCAGCGTTATTGCTCAAATCTTTATCGTCGACAAAATCACCCGGAGTCTGGGTGAAGGCAAAGTATTGAATATCTTTTTATTGATTGCGACACTCGGGTTTCTCGTCTCACTCTTCGCCTCGAGTTACGGCGGCTTCTTCGCCGTCACGCTGGTCATCTTCCTCGCGACGTCGATTTTACGACCTGTCTTGAACACGATGATTTCAAAACTCGCCGGGAACGAACAAGGCTTTGCGATGGGGATGAACAATGCCTATATGAGCATCGGAAACGTCCTCGGACCAACACTCGCCGGTCTGCTGTATGACGTCAATATCTTATATCCGTTCATGCTGGGACTTGTCTTCCTCGCCGTGACGTTAGTCGGCTCTGTCGTATGGCAACGCCGCCAGTCCCGGTTGATTGAAAAAATCGAACGTACGTCTTAAGTTTCACCCACTAAAAAAGAGTAGGACGACTCCGGATATATAGCGGAGACCGTCCTACTCTTTGTTTGTCGTACGATATCTAAAAAGACTGACAGCCTACTTGAATTTTTAATGAGATGCTTCTCGATACTTCGTCGCTCTTTTCCTTTATCCATATGCCTTTTGATGGGCTTTTTTTAACTTCAGGTAACCTTCATCGGCCCGGATCAAATCCCACTTCTCTTGAAAGATTTCAGCGGATTTTGCTTTTTCCGGGTCGATGTCCCGTTCGTTCAACTCACCTTTTTCTTTATCCTTATATTTCCGCCCTCCCGGATAATTCGCATAACGGCGGGCACGCGTGTGTCCCATCTGAATGAACTTCCGTGCCATATCCATCCCGACGAAATCACCCGCCGCTTTATAGGCTAAGTACATTTCATAGATTTTTTCAGAGGACTCCTTTGCAATCTCCGGTGTCTTGAACCGCCAGTGCGGCAGGATTTCACCTTTATACGGTTCGACAAGCAGGACACCTTGCTCCCCCCGTCCGACGCGGTATTTTTCCGGTTCCTTCCGAAAGTCCGTCGTCTCGAAATCGATCTCATAATCAAATGCCACGGTTCCCACATCCCTTTAGTTAATTACAGGACAATTCCCCGCCATGCCTTCACTTAATCTTCTCGATACAATCCATGTGCATACACTTCCGTCAGCGTCCGCGCAATCTCATCAATCGTCGCCGTCGTTTCTGACCGGACGACTTCAAACAAATACATTTCATTTGCGAAAAACCACCCGCGTGCGACGAGTTTCGGATCAAGATCCATCCGGGCAAGCCCTTGCTGCTGGGCATATAAAATGTCTTGGCTGATTTGTTCAATGAACCGTTCCCGAATTTGTTTCCACTTCGTCCGGACGACGTACGATACGCCAATCGCTTGCTCGACGATCCGAAGCATCGCCCGCTCCTCATCCGCTAATCGAAGAAAGGCCGTCGCCTGTTCCAAAATCTGCTGTTTTGCGTCCGCACGCGAACGCGGCTCAAACACTTGCTCGGCAATTTTGTAAAACTGGTCCATGACGTCTTCCATCAGGACGATCAACAATTCATCCTTCCCTTCAAAATGAACGTATGCCGTTCCGTAACCGACACCTGCTTGTTTGATGATTTGTGAGATGGTTGCCGTTTGAAAGTCTTGCGATAAAAAGACGTCACGTGCTGCAACGAGCAGCTTTTCACGTGTTCGCACCGTCCGTAGATGACGTTTGTCGACTTTCGCCTGTCCTGGTTCCTTCATCCTCACACCACTCCTTTTGATTCGTTATTCGATAATATTGACACAGTGTCAATTTGTTTGCTACGCTTTTGTCAAAATTGATTGAGGATTCAGTTCGAGGAGGAACCGAGATGACACTTACCGCAAACCGTGAAGATGCAGTCCGCATGGATCAGCAAGACCAACTTGCACCGTACCGTAATGAATTTTATCTCCGTGAAGGGTCGATTTATATGGATGGCAACTCGCTTGGTCTCTTATCCAAACGTGCCGAACAGACATTGCTTGAGTCGCTGGCCGATTGGCGCGAACTCGGAATTGACGGCTGGATGCAAGGACGCCATCCTTGGTTCGAATTGTCGGAAAAACTCGCTGCCTTAAACGCCCCACTCGTCGGCGGGCGGGCAAACGAAGTCATGGTGACAGGCTCGACGACCGTCAACCTGCATCAACTCGTCTCGACGTTCTTTGCGCCGAGCGGACAACGGACAAAAATTTTAGCAGACAGTCTGACGTTCCCGTCAGACATTTATGCCCTGCAAAGCCAGCTTCGCTTACGTGGACTCGACCCAGCCGAGCACCTTGTCCAAGTCGAGAGTCGTGACGGACGTTTCCTTGACGAAGAGGATTTAATTGCTGCAATGACAGATGACATCGCCTTGATCGTCCTCCCGACCGTTTTATACCGGAGCGGGCAAGTCCTCGACATGGAGCGCTTGACGAAGGCCGCCCATGACCGGGGAATCCTGATCGGTTTTGACGGCTGTCACTCCGTCGGTGCCGTCCCCCATGCGTTTCACGACTGGGGCGTCGACTTTGCGTACTGGTGCAACTATAAACATTTAAATGGTGGACCGGGAACCGTCGGTGGTCTATTCGTCCATGAGCGGCACTTCGGGACACTCCCCGGTTTAACCGGGTGGTTCGGTTCGCGCAAGGACAAACAATTCGACATGGATCACACATTGACGCCGGCAGAAGATGCGGGTGCCTTCCAGATTGGAACACCACATGTCTTAAGTCTTGCGCCGCAAATCGGTGCCCTCGAACTGTTCGCAGAAGTCGGAATCGGTGCCGTCCGGGAAAAATCGCTCGCCTTGACGGATTATATGATGCGCCTGGTCGATGAAGAACTTGCGCCTTACGGCTTCTTTATCGGAAGTCCTCGCGATCATAAGCAGCGTGGTGCACACTTGAGCCTCGAACATCCGGAAGCGGCGCGGATCTGTAAAGCGTTAAAAGCCCATCACATCATTCCCGACTTCCGTGCACCGAACATCGTTCGCCTCGCACCGGTCGCATTGTACAATACGTTTAGCGATGTCTACGACGTCGTTGCGACACTGAAGACCATTATGGAAGAGAAGGAATACGCGCAATTCGCAAATGAACGCGAAGTCGTCGCGTAAGGAGGTCATCATGAAAGAACACCCTACTGAACTACGACGTGACTTAAAAACACGTCAACTGACGATGATAGCGATGGGGTCTGCCATCGGGACGGGACTATTTCTCGGAAGCGGTCTCGCGATCAGTCTCGCCGGACCAAGCGTGCTGATCAGTTATGCGATCGGCGCCTTCATCGTCTTATTACTGATGGGCTGCCTCGCCGAAATGACGGTCGCCCATCCGACTTCCGGTGCGTTTGGAACAATTGCCGAACGCTATATCAGTCCCTACGCCGGCTTTCTCGTCCGCTATTCGTACTGGGTCGCGAACGTTCTCGCCATCGGGGTCGAGGTCAGTGCGATTGCAATTTACATGAAATACTGGTTCCCGGACGTTCCCGGTTACTTATGGATTTTATTGTTTGCCGGTGCACTCATTTATATCAATGCTACGACGGTCCATACGTTTGCGACGTTTGAATACTGGTTCTCCGTCATCAAAATCAGTGCCATTCTCATGTTCATCGTTCTTGGTGCGTACTTGATCATCGGTAGTCCGGCACCGGAAATCGGCCCGCAAAACTTCACGAATGATGGCGGATTCATGCCGTTCGGAATTTCCGGTCTGTGGGTCGCCGTCTTTATCTCGCTCTTTAGTTTTATCGGAACAGAATTAATCGCGGTCACGGCGGGTGAAGCAAAGGACCCGGACGTTGCCGTGCCGAAAGCATTAAAAGCGACGGTCTTCCGTCTCTCGACGTTTTATGTTCTGACGATCGCCGTCATGTTGATGATCGTCCCGTGGCAACAGGCCGGTGGGATTGATCAAAGTCCGTTCGTCAAAGTGATGGAGCTTCTGTCGATTCCGTATGCAGGCGGCATCATGAACTTCATCATCCTGACAGCTGCCTTGTCAGCGATGAACAGTCAACTGTATGCCTCGACGCGGATGATGTACTCGCTCTCGAAAGCGACCTACGCCCCGCGGATCTTCAGTCGTCTGAACGCAAAAGGTGTTCCGCTGTTCGCACTCGGAATCTCGACACTCGGTATCTTCTTAGCTGCCGTCATCAGCAGCCAATCGAGCGTCTCCTACCCGTTCATGATGGGGATTTCGATGTTCGGTGCGATTTTCACCTGGTTCATGATTTTTATTTCCCACCTCTACTTCCGCAAAGCCTGGGAACGGGACGGAGGGCGGAAACTACCTGTCCGGATGATGGGGTATCCGTATTTGACGGCGCTCGGCGCGATCTTGTTAGTCGCGCTCGTCATCACGACATGGTTCACGGACTTCCAAATTGTCCTGAAGTTCGGAATCCCATGGTTGATTTTCTTGACGATTGCCTACGCGTTTTGGAAACGAAATCATCCACCGCAAGCAGATCAACAGAAACGTTCACAATCACTTTAACGTAAAGGGGATCGATTGGAATGGAACAGACCGGTCACAATGGAATCGAGTCGACGATTCAAACGGATTTCAAGAAAGACATGTCGTACGGGGATTATTTACAGCTTGATCCACTACTCAGCAGCCAACACCGCTTATCGGATCATCATGATGAAATGCTGTTCATCATCATCCACCAGACAAGCGAGCTTTGGATGAAGTTGATTTTGCATGAGATGACGGCTGCGACAAAGGCAATTGCGGACGATCAGCTTGAACGTTCATTCAAGATGCTCGCCCGTGTCTCAAAGATTCAGCAACAATTGATTCAATCCTGGTCCGTCCTCTCGACGTTGACACCGGCAGAGTACCTCGAGTTCCGGGATTCGCTCGGGCACTCGTCCGGTTTCCAGTCCTATCAAAACCGGCAAATCGAATTTGCACTCGGCTTTAAAAACGCGCAGATGTTGCGTGTTTATGAACATGAAACAGAATTATTCGCTCAGCTGAACAATGATTTAAAAACGCCCAGCATCTACGATGAGACCGTCCGCGCGATGGCACGACGCGGTCTCGCGATTGATTCTGCTATCCTTGAGCGCGATGTCACACAGGACTGGGAAGCTGATGCCAGTGTCGAAGCAGCCTGGGGTGAAATTTACCGTGACGTCGCACAATACTGGGACCTGTACGAACTCGGTGAGAAGTTACTCGATATCGGCAGCCAACAACAAATGTGGCGCTTCAATCACATGAGTACGGTCGAACGGATCATCGGACAAAAACCGGGTACGGGCGGCTCGTCCGGCGTCAGTTATCTCCGGCGTGTCCTTGACCACCGCTTCTTCCCGGAACTCTGGTCCGTCCGTACAAAATTATGAGGGGGAATTCCTGATGAACCGCTGGATTGATGTTTCACAACCACTGTCTTCGTCCGTGACGACATGGCCGGGAGATACGAAGTTCGACTATACGATCAGTTGGAGTAAGGCTGACACCGGGTCCGTCAACGTCGGTAAGGTCACGATGAGCTTACACACGGGCACACATATCGATGCGCCGTTCCACTTTGACGATGCAGGCAAAAAAGTCATCGAACTCGACCCCGATCTTTACATCGGTCATGCACGGGTCATCTACTTACCCGGTCGGACGGAACTCGTCGCAAGTGACCTTGACAGATTCGATTTGACGGATGTCCGCCGTCTCATCATCAAGACGGACGGCTGGGTCGATAAATCGGTTTTTCCTGAGTCGATTCCCGTCCTGACACCCAGTCTCGCCGAGCGACTCGGTACTCTCGGCGTCGAACTGATCGGTCTCGATCTTCCGTCCGTCGATGCGATCGACAGTAAGGAGATGGCTGCCCATCATGCCCTTGCGACACATGGTGTGCATATTTTAGAAGGACTTGTCCTCGATAAAATCGCACCTGGGGACTATCACCTGAACGCGGTCCCGCTCCCGCTCGTCGATGGTGACGGCAGTCCGGTCCGTGCGTTATTACGTCCGTATTGAACAGAAAAAAGAACGTTCTCGTTTTTTCGAGGACGTTCTTTTTTGACTGTAATGAAGTAACTTTCGGACAAACGTTTCACTTTTCGTGACTCCTACGGGGAAAAGTGCACGATTTTTGCGCTGTCAGAGGCAGGCAAGACCCTGCTACTTGGTTCGTTAGAACCAGGTAGCAACGGCTTGCGCCTCGCCCGAGGAAAGCACGAGAAGGAAGACACGTTTGTCAGTCACTCACTTCTAGAAACGATAGACAACACCGTTCAACGAATTACCGTCACGGGAAAGAGTGTTTCTTCAATCCGTTTCGTCACATGCGCAACCGTCGCAAGCGACTGATCGACTTGAAAACCGATATCTAACGAATGATTCGCTCCAGGAATCAGCTCAACCATTAAGTGACTGGCCCGGCACCGTTCGAGTGCCGACGTTTCATGAAAGCGGTCCGCATCGCCGATGACGAGTAATCCCCGTTGCCGACTTGCGACAATCCCTTCCGCGATGAAAGGCACGGTCAAAAGCGGCGTCAGTAAAATGACTGTCGCTTCCGAAAAAACCGGTCGTTGCATCAACGTAACGAGCGGACCCGTTCCAAGGGATTTCGCGATGAACTGGTGCGTCAGATAGGTTTTTTCTTGTAAGACTTTCGCGATGACGGCCTCGATCCGGCGAAGGATTTCGTCGTCCGCTTCCTCGTCCGGCAACTCATAGATGTCGTCCGACATATAGTGAATCTCAATGATATTGACATCATGGTTCAGCAACATCATCCGACTATAGTAAAAGTAAGGATGATCGTAAACATAACTTGCGCCTGACAACAAAAAACAGACCTGTGACGACTCGGAGTAGTAATGCGTATATGAAACCAGTTGCTTCCCGACTGCGATTGTTTCGTGACGGATATCCATTGAACTCCCCCTTTTTAATTTTCCTTACTTTACCATCGATACATTATAAGGTCCATTAAAATTCCATTTCCATTCTGTAGGAAAACGGTTACCTGGCACTGACGATTCTTTTGTACACTGAATCCATCACATATCCTCTGGAGGTGCAGAATGGATTCAAAACGAAATGATGGGTTGATTGCTGTCGGTCTCCTGTGCGTCGAAGCCGGTCTTTTTGGTTTCGGTCATGCGATGTCCGTTTCACCTGAAGTCAGTTCCGGTAACGGCAATCCGGCCATTTTATTGGCAATGCTGTTAATCTTCTTATTCGTCACCAGCGTCCGTTCCGTCATCCGTTTCCTGCACCGTCTTCAAGTCCGTCCACCCGGACTGACGATTTTGCTGCTGCTCAGCGGGAGTTCCGCGCTGTTCGGTTCAATCTATCAAATCCATCACTACCGGACGTACCGGGCTGACTTGATTGATCATTTGATGCATCGCGAAGGAACGACACGTGATTTAGAATACATTCGCTCCATCACATCCGTCTTCGACATCCATATGAATGATCAGACTTTCAATAGTACGACTTTTTTTATTTTTACTTGTGCCATCCTTCTCGTTAGTAGCTCGTTCCTGCTCCTCCATCACTGGTGGCTCAACGTACCCCGTTAAACCACACGAAAAAACAGGATCCGCTGGCGCCGTTCGTGGCACAAGTGGATCCTGTTTGTTTAACGTGCGATTTGATCCGGCGTAAAGACGGATTGTTCGACTTGTTTTAATGCGTAGAAGGCACCTTGTCGGTTCATCAACTCATCATATGTTCCGACTTCGATGACTTGTCCCTGTTCCATGACGACGATTTGATCCATCTGTTCAAGACCCGCGAGACGATGGCTGACGAGTAACACGGTTGCGTCTGTCGCACGTGCGAACAGTTGACGTAAAATCATCTGTTCCGTCAAGGCATCGACGGACGATGTCGGTTCATCCAGCAAGTAGAGCGGTGCTTCGCGTAAGAAAATCCTGGCAATCGCGAGGCGTTGTTTTTCGCCTCCCGATAGATTTTCCCCTTTCTCGAGCACCTTGTCAGCCAGACTAAACGTCAAATCAACCTGCCGCAACGCCAATTCCATCGCTTCATCCGTCGCTTCCTCATGTGCGAGCTGCAAGTTTTCACGAATCGTTCCGTAAAAGAAATGATTCTGTTGCAAAACGACATTCGTTTGTCGCCACAAGGCTTCCGGATCGATTTCCGCTCCATGGACACCAGCAATCGTGATTCCGTCTACCGGATACATCCGGAGCAACAGTTGGAGCAAGGTCGATTTTCCGGAGCCACTCGCGCCGACGATCGCCGTCTTCGAGCCACGAGGGAATGTCACGCTGACGTTACGGAGGACGGGCCGGACTTCACCCGGAAATGAAAACGTGACGTCCGTTGCCGTAAGCGTCGGGGCAGCGTCCAGTTCAAACGGAGGATATGTCGGCATGACTTCGTCCGTTACGACGTCATCGAGACGCCGTGCAGCATGGCGGCTATCTTCGAAGAAGCCGGGTAAAATCGCCATCGGTGCCGCATTTTCGAATACCGTCAGTGATGTCATGACGAGCAACGCAAGGAAGACACCATCGAGTTGACCATCCGCGACGAGGTAAGCGCCCAGTCCGAGGACGAGCCACGAGATGACTAACGTCACCAGTGTATTGAGCGCCAGGTTCGAGACGGCATGCAGTCCGTTTCGCCGTTCTTCTGCAACATAGCGGGCTGCGACTTCGTTCAGTTCCGTCTCTTTGTTCGCGAGTTGCTGATAGATTTTTAAGTCACGGTAGCCTTGGAACAACTCTGTCACTTCCGTCGACAGTTCCCCGCGCCGCGCGCGAACGGTCCGCGCGAAACGCTGTTCCCGGTAAGCGAACCAGCCCGGGATGATAAATCCCGTCAAGAGCAGTCCGAACACGAGGACGAGCGCGACACTGAGTGAGAAGAAGCTGACAAAAAAGATTGTACACAGAAAGACGAGGACGAGAATGATCGGCGGATAGACGACACGTAAAAACGTGTTCTGCAGACTCTCGACATCGCCGACGATTCGCGCGAGCAAGTCACCGCTCCGGTACTTCGCGAAGATGCCCGGCGCAAGCGGTTCGAGCCGTTTGTAAAACGTCGTCCGTAAATCACTCAAAATCGTAAACGTTGCCCGGTGCGAGTAATAACGCTCCGCATACCGACTGACGGCACGCGTCAGGCTTGATATTTTTTGCAAGGCAATCAGTACAGCGAGTGTTTGAATCGGTGGCAACAGTGCCGCCTTCGAAATCAGGAAGCCGCTTGCTGCAAACAGACCCACCGCCGTGACGCCGGCAAGAACACCAAAGAGAATCGAGAGGACGATATCCCGTTTCTGGTGCAGCATCAATCGAAAAATACCCATCAATTCTTTCATCGTGTTTCCTCCCCTCGTTGGACGGCACGCATCCGTGCGTATTCCGAATCCCGTGCGAGTAACGCCTCATGTGTGCCTTGGTCGACGATCCGGCCGGCCTCTAAAATGACGATGTTGTCCGACTGTTCGATCGTATGCAGACGGTGTGCGACCGTGATGACGGTCGCCGTCCGTCCGAGTTCCTGGATTGCCTGCTGTAACAGGTGTTCCGTCTTAACGTCGAGTCCCGTCGTCGGTTCATCGAACAGGATGACGTTCGGCCGTTTCAAGAAGGCACGGGCGAGTGCGACCCGTTGTTTTTCGCCACCCGATAGACCGCGCCCCCCTTCACCGATTCCGGTGTCGAGCCCGTCCGGTAAACTCGCAATCAGTTCCCCGAGTCCTGCGGCAGCTGCCGCACGCTCGATGTCTGTCCGCGTCGCCTCCCGTAATTCACCGATGGCGATGTTGTCGGCGAGTGTCCCCGCATACAGGTAAGGATGCTGCGAGATATAGCTGAGCTGTCCGAACCAGCTCGTTTCCGTGATTTGTGCGCGTGGCTGACCATTCAGGAGCACTTCGCCGTTCTTTGGATCGGCCAGTCCCGCGAGTAACTGCAGGACGGTCGACTTCCCGGCACCACTTCGTCCGATCAAGGCGACTTTTTGGTACGGTTCGATGCGCAGCGTGACGTCGGTCAGTGCAAACCGCTCGTCCTGATACGTAAAGTCCACGTCTTTCAGTTCAATCCGCGGTGGTGTCGCGGACTTTAACGCCTCCGTTCCGAACGTTACGCCCCGGTCGTCTTGCGTCAGTTCAGACGCAATCTGTTTCGCCGCCGCAACACTGCCCCGTCCGGTATGGAACGCTGCCCCCATCTCTTTTAAGGCCAAATAATACTCCGGTGCAAGCACGAGCATCAAGAAGGCTGGAACAAAGGTGATGCTTTGAAATAAAATCAACCGGAGACTGACCTCAAGCGCAATCATCCCCATGCTGAGCATCGAGATGAACTCAAGCATCAACGACGACAAGAAGGCGAGCTTCAGCACGGTCAGCGTCGCATCGCGGAAGTCGAGACTACTCCGTTCGATGACGTCCTGCTGTGCTTTCGCGCGACCAAACAACTTTAACGTCGTGATGCCTTGCAGCGTATCGAGGAAGGTTCCGGAGAACGCCGTCATCTTCTCGAGCTGCGTATCGGCACGTTTTTGCGTCATGATTCCGATGACGATGTAGAACAGTGGAATGAATGGTGCCGTGATCATCATGACGAGTCCCGTAATCCAGTCATAACTGAATGCTGCGATCAGCACCATCAAGGGAACGATCGACGTCTGGATGACTTTCGGCAAGTATTGGCTGTAATAGCTGTCCATCTCATCGACCGCGTCAAGCAACACACTGACCTTTTGTCCCGACTGTCCTTGCGACATCACTTCGACGGAACTCATCGTATACTTCGCGACGAGCGCCTGGCGAATGTCTTGTTTGACACGTGCCGCGAGAACCGTCCCGAGCCGCCCGTTCCAGTACGTGACAGCGACCCGTAACATCAGCATGAGCAGTAAGATACCGAGTAGCGGAACAATTGCCGCAAAGGCGTCCCCTTGGAGAAAAATGCGGTCGACGATGATGACGATCAAGTACGATTGACCGATGACCGCAATCCCCATCAGGACAGCCGCCAGCATCAATTGCAACATGATCGTACGTGGAATCGAGATGATTCCTTTAAGTGGATTCATATAAAAACGCCCCTTCACAAATTGTGAACGACTTTTAGTGAATATTTTCACATATCGTACATTCAGTATACCGAATCCTTCGTTTAGTTGCCATGAGAATGCCGCTCCAAAGGTGTGACGGTTTTGTGAGAAGCGTTTTACTCGACAAAATTGCTAACGTCCACTATTATAGACAATAGTTATCTACGTTATACAGAAAGGGCGAATTACCATGCAAATGAAAACCGGAGTCGAACAATCCGTCTACGCGATGCTGTTACTGACCTTTTTGCCGGAGAAAGGACTTTTACCCGGTGAGTTCATCAGTCAGCAGCTCGGCGCTTCACCGACGTACTTTCAAAAACTATTGCGTAAACTCGTCAGTGCCGACCTCCTTCTGTCTGTCCCGGGGGTCAAAGGCGGTTTCCGACTGAATCAACCTTCCGATCGGATTCGTATCTTTGACGTCTACGAAGCCATCGAAGGAAAACAATCCCTTTATGCTTCAAGTGGTGTCTTTGAAGACTTGATGGGCATCAAAGAACAGAACGTCCGCCTCTTATCTAACTTGATGACGGAAGCGGAAGATGCTTGGCAATCGACCTTAAAACGTGAAACGATTGGATCGCTCCGACAGGAAATCGACAGGAACTGTCCCCCTGACCACTTAACGACATTGCAAGCCTTGATTGAACAACAAATGATTCGCAACTAAAAGGAGACTTACGCATGACTACACTTGACCGCTACTTTGAGTTATTTGACGCTTCCCGGACCGATGAACAGGCTTTTAGTGACCTCTCTTCCCTCTTTTCGGACGACATCACGTTCGTCTTGAGTGGACAGGAACAACATGGCATCGACGCCTGGAAAAAATTCGTCCGCCTGGTCTTCACTGCCAACCAGGACATCAAGCACATGTATGAAGCCTGGCTCCCGTCAGCAGATGGCGATACATTCGAGACACGCTGGGCCGTCTGCGGCAAGCGGGCTGACGGAGCGGTCTTCACGCAGGACGGGACGGATATCGCCCGCCTTGATGCAGACGGAAAAATCGTCTACCTCGCCAATGTGCCGGATGATGCGAAGATGTTTAACAATTACAACGACTAACCCAAAGAGACCGTTCCCCACTCGGAACGGTCTCTTTTTGAAGTCATCCGCTTATAAGTTTGCTGCTTCGAACGTGTCGCCGCCTTCAATCGTTCCGTTATCAAAACCTTTTTGGAACCAGCTTTTCCGTTGTTTCGATGTCCCGTGCGTAAAGCTTTCCGGCACGACGTATCCTTGACCTTTTTTCTGAAGGGTATCGTCACCGACGGCATTTGCAGCACCAAGCGCTTCTTCAAGGTCGCCTTCTTCCAACAAGTTCTCCCCTTGCGCGTGATGTGCCCACACGCCGGCATAATAATCTGCCTGCAGTTCGAACCGGACGAGGTATTTATTGAATTTCTCTTCGCTCATCTTTTGACGGAGCGGCATGATCTCATCTGACGTCCCGAGTAACGTCTGGACGTGATGACCGACTTCATGGGCAATGACGTAAGCCATCGCAAAGTCGCCAGGCGCCCCGTACTTAGTTTGTAATTCATCATAAAAACTTAAATCAATGTATAATTTCTGATCGCCTGGACAATAAAAAGGACCGACCGATTTTCCGGCTTGTCCACACGCTGAACTGACTTGGTCGGTATAAAGGACAAGTGTCGGTTCTTTGTATGTCATCCCGTCTTGTTTAAACTCCTTCGTCCAGACACGTTCCGTATCGGCGAGCACGACCGAGACAAAATCGGCGGCTTCTTTTTCTTTCGCTGTTTCTTGATAGCCTGAGTTCGTCCCGCTCTCTGAACCGGATAAATCCCCAAGCAAATCAGCAGGATTCCCACCCATCAACGTCACGACGATCAAGATGATGATGCCAAGTCCACCTCCGATTCCCGCGATTCCTTTCCCACCCATTCCCCGGCGGTCTTCTACGTTTGAACTTCGTTCTCTTCCCTTCCACTTCATGCGGCTTCCTCCTACCAATTTCGATGTTTTTATATACCCGTTCAGGCATTTATTCATGCCACGTTCTTTTAGAAAAATAATGGATGTGCATCTAACTTTTTTTCCAGTCAACAAACACATGCGTGCAACCGATAGTCTTGATACGTCTACCAAAACAGGACTTTGTCTTTGTTTTAGTTTCAACTAGAAATCGGAGGAATTTTATTTTATGAAACGTCATCAACTCATGCTCAGCATCACGTCTCTTATCGTCGTTTTATCTTTAATCGTCCATGGACTCCACCGCTTCACAACGTTTGGAGAAGGCTACTCCCTTTTACAGGGAAAAGGACCAGCCGCGTCGCTCGCTATGTTAACGGTCGTCGCGCTGATTCCTATCTTTTTTCTCTTCGCAGCTGTTATCCTGTACCGCCTTAATCCGCAGAGTAAACAGGTCGCCATCCTCTTGACACTGACGCTGACATTCGCAAGCATGTCAATCATCGCCGGTGGAGAGGGTCTCGTCGAATATCACTTCTCGATTTTCATGGTTCTGGCATTGATTGCCTATTTCCGGCGAATCGATTTAATTCTAATCAGCACGGTATTATTTGCGATTCAGCATCTTGCCGGATTCTTTTTTGCACCGACGCTACTGTGCGGAACGACCGGGTATCCGTTTAGTTTGTTGCTGATTCATGCAGTGTTCTTAGTTTTAACGAGCAGTGCCCTGATCATTCAAGTATTCGTTCAAAATCGTGAACGTCACGCGGCGCACGCACGGGAAACGGAAGCAAACACGTTAATCACGAACGTCAGTCAACAAATCGAAGCACTGGTCGGTCATTTAAAAACGAATACGACACACTTGAAGCAAGCTGCTGCAAACTCAGTTGTCGTCACAGATCAGATTGCTACTGCCATCGAACCGATCGTCGACTCTGCCGACGGTCAATATCAATCGATGCAACATGGAACGAATCAGTTACAGCAAGTCAATCAAGCAATCGCGACGATTCAAACACAGATGGCGACGACGGCAGACACAGCCGTCCACATGACAGCCACCGCACGTGAAGGAAATGAAGAGATGCAGTCGATGGAACGCCGGGTCGAAGCAATGGTCGAAGCGACGAACCGCTTAAACGATTCCGTCGAGACGATGACAGGACGCTCCGATCAAATCCAGACGATTCTCGCGAGTCTTGAAGCAATTGCCGGGCAAACGAACTTACTTGCACTCAATGCAGCGATTGAAGCTGCGCGCGCCGGTGAAGCGGGACGCGGCTTCGCCGTCGTTGCGACCGAAGTCGGGCATCTCGCCGTCCAGTCACGAAGCTATGCCAATGAAGTGACGGAAGTGTTAGAGGCTCTTGTCGAAGACACAAACCAAATCAAGGCGACGGCCCGAGCGTATGCCGAGACGTTGACGGAAAACCGTCAGATGACGAAACGCGTCGGTCAGACCTTCGCTGATATTACAGGAATGATTCAAGATGTCGAACAGCATATTCGCTCGATTCAAACAGCACGCCAAGGTGTCGGTACGCAAATGCTTGAAATCGGTGAACGCATGGATACGACACGTGTCGCCTCGCTCGAGGTACGGCGCGGGATCGAATCTACAGCTGCAGGACTCGAAGAACAGGCTGGTGTCCAACACGAATTTGAAACGATGACCGATTCACTCAATCAAATGACCGATTCGCTCGAACAACTCGTCGATAAATTAACGAATCATGTTAAATCCTAAAAAGCAGGTCCCTTCGTTAACGGGGACCTGCTTTTTAAAATTAAATGAAACCCTTCTAGGAATCTGCGATCCCTACCTCGAATAACTAATTAAGACTGACAGTATTAAAGAAAAATCCCTGATATTATACTGCAGAGTCTTGCGGTGAGAAAATGGACTTCAGATGACGTTGTCAGCTCTCACCTCCCTTTAAATAGCGAGGCGGTAGCTTACTCGCCCTTTCGAGACCCTCTTTTTGAATGGACCTACTACACGTATAGGAGGACATGATAATGAAACCACACCTCTTATTTTTGTCTTGGCGTGATATTAAACATCCGAAAGCAGGCAGTGCTGAAGTTTTCATTCACGAAGTATTGAAACGGGTTGCCGAAGATTATCGCCTTACCCACATCTCACCTGGCTTTGATGGTGGTCACGACGTTGAATTTCTTGATGGTGTCACCTATATCCGACGCGGAACAAACGCAACGGTCCTTCTGTATGCTTTTCACTATTACCAGATACATGCATCGACAATTGATCTCGTTGTCGATCAAGTCAATACCCATCACTTTTTCACTCCGCTTTATGTACCACGAGAAAAACGTGCCCTATTCATTTATCGACTAACACGTGAAATTTGGAAGATCAACGTCAACCAACCGTATGCCTGGTTAGGAGAACGGACGGAAACGCCCCGCCTCCGCCTCTACCGGAACGATTTGGCGGTGACTGTCAGCAAATCGACCACTGACGATTTAATCGATGTCGGATTCGCTCCAAAACGAATTACGATTTTACCGGCAGGAATCAATTTCACCCCATGGCCAGAGATAGACTGGAAAAATAAAGAAGAAAAACCGACTTTTCTTTACATTGGTCGTATGTCCGCCTATAAAGGAATCAACGATGCGATTAAAGCGTTCGTCATATTCAAACAGGAGTTTCCGGAAGCCCGTTTTTGGGTGATTGGTGAAAAAGATGAGACCTACATTGAAGAGCAACTAAATCCTCTTCTTCCGGAAGAAATGCGTCAAGATATTACCTATTTCGGCTTCGTCAGTCATGAAGAGAAACTTGAGCGAATGAGCCGGGCGACCGCTTTATTATTTCCATCAAAGCGCGAAGGCTGGGGGTTGGCAGTCAGTGAAGCTGCTGCTGTCGGGACGCCATCCATCGTCTATCATGCTCCCGGTCTTCAAGATGCTGTACAGTATGGATTAGCTGGATATATGACAACGTTCCAGACTCCAGGCGCATTAGCCATTGAAATGCGATCATGCATTCGGGATACAGAACAGTATGATACGATTCGTTACGCCTCTTACCTTTTCGCAAAAACACGCCACTGGGACTATACCGGATCCCGTTTTCGGGAATGGATACAGAAAACGTTGACTCGGTGACTAATGGTTTCTTAAAAGACCATTAGTCTATAAGTGAATTATGTGTTTTCCACTTTTCAACTCAGAACATGTCTCAATTGTCCAAAGAAATAGGAACTATTATTCATTTGCATAAATACAGTTAACCGTTTCATTGAAAGGATGGATTGGCATGTACATTTTATTATTGTCTGGCGGGTCCGGAAAAAGATTATGGCCCCTTTCAAATGACTTAAACTCAAAACAATTTTTACGCATTTTAGAAGACCCGTCCGGGAAAAAACAGTCCATGATTGAACGTGTTTTTCTCCAACTTCAAGAAATCAAGTTAGCTGAACGCACTCTGATTTCAACAACAAAATCACAGCTCGATGCTATCGAGCATCAATTAGGTCCAGATGTCGCCGTTATTTGTGAACCTTCGCGTCGTGATACGTTTCCTGCCATCATGCTTGCAACAAGTTACTTAGCTGAAAACATTGATTCGACAGAGACAATTGTCATCATGCCCGTCGATTCTTATGTAGATATGTCCTTTTTCGAGAGGTTTAGTTTACTCGATACGGCTGTCCAATCCCATCCTGACGCGTTGCATTTAATGGGTGTCGAACCACTTCATCCAACCTCAAAGTATGGTTACATTATTCCAGAAACAGCCAATCAGATGGCACGGGTAAAGAAGTTTCAAGAAAAGCCGACAATCATCTTAGCTGAACAATTAATTAAAGAAGATGCACTTTGGAGTTGCGGTGTCTTTGCTTGCCAACTCGATTTTCTTATTAAACAATTGTTTGCTCAAAACGTTCCTACCACCTACTGTGATCTACTCCGCTCTTACGACTCTCTTGAAAAAACATCTTTTGACTATGCGGTTGTTGAAAAAACGGAACTGATTTACGTACATCGGTATGAAGGTCCGTGGAAAGATCTCGGAACCTGGAATACGTTAACGGAGGAAATGCCGAGTGTTCTTCATGGAAATGCTCATCTTCTGAAATCAACAAATACACATATTGTAAACGAACTTCAAATTCCAGTTCTCGGAATTGGATTGGATGATTTAATAGTTTCCGTTAGTCCTGACGGTGTCTTGGTTTCTTCTAAAGAAGAAACGACCCATTTAAAAGAATATCTCGTCCACCAAGACCGACCTCCACAATTTGAATGGAAACGCTGGGGCTATGCGACAATTTTGCATCAACAATTACTTGAAGATGGACGATATGCAATTACACGACGCTTGCACATTAAAGAAAATCATCAAATCAGTCATCACTATCATGAACATACCGCCTCAACCTGGAGCATTCTTAAAGGAAGAGCGGAAGCAATCATTGATGGTAAACATCAGACGCTTGAAGCACCATCGGTTGTCCACATCCCCCAAGGCGTCTCACATACATTAAGAACGGTAAATGACTTAATTATGATTGAAATCAAACACTCCGTCGATTGGACAGAAGAAGACAACTATCCATTTCCAACCTCATTTCCCACTCAAGATTAATTCGTTTTTTATACTGTAGTTCTTTTTAAAATAATTCCGTCGCATACATCAAACAGCAGTCCTTCGTCTTATGAACGAAGGACTGCTGTTTACGAATAGAAAAATAAAGGAGTTGATCATTTATAACATTTTAAAGTTTTGAGATGATCGTTAACGGATCAACACGTTGCGTGTAGTCAGACGGAACGTCAGCAAACGAAATTTCACCTGACGGCTGAATGATGAACGTTGCTGGTTTCGGTAGCTGCCAGTCTTCATTCCCGTTATGTCCGGCAACGTCCAGCCCTGATTCTTTGTACACTTCAACTAAATAGTCCGGCATCTCGAAGACGAGATCAAATTGCCCTGCGACGACATTATCGACGTCACTGAGGACAGCGAACTCTAAGTCATTTTTTTCTTGCGTCGAGAGTGAATGATCCGGTGTCTCAGGACTGATTGCGACGAGTGTCGCTCCTTTTTCCTGAATCTTCGCCAGTTCACGTTGGTACGCACGGAGCTCTAAGTTACAGTACGGGCACCATCCGCCACGATAGAACGTGACGATGACGGGACCTTGTTCAAGTAAATCCGCTAAAGCGACGGATGTCCCTGCCGCGTTCGGTAGCGTAAAGCGAGGTGCCTCATCTCCGACAGCTAATCCTTTTGCTCCGTTTGATGCTGCGAGTTCTTCTGTTGCTTGCGTCATCAGCTTCTGCTTTTCAGCCGGTGCTTTTTGACGGAACTGTTCTTGATACGCTTGAATTTCTTCTAATAATGTAGACATGACAATCCCTCCCTGTTGTTTTTCATAGCATAACAGGGTATTTCAAAAAAGACTGAGATTATGCTCACTCCGATTTTTTTCGGAATCGTTTCACAAATCCTATCAAGCTTTCCGGTGTCAGTTCGAGTTTGTTCTCGTACGCATATTTTGTTCCGTAACCAAGTGCGAGTGTCGCCGTCGAGGCGATACCCGCTCCGAATACAGCCCCGTACCCGGGCACCATCTTCGCCAGTTGGCGAAAAGCCGTTTTTCCTGAATTGCCGACGATCGTCACGACAAGCAACTCTTTCGCACTTTCTTTCGATAAGTTCCGTTCATATAAGTTCGACAGCTTCAGCATCAAACCGATTTGAATCGACGTCAACGGAATGATATCTGCGCCCGGGAACGGGACCGCTCCGATTGCACCAGCCGCCGTCCCGGCCCCGACAATCCAGTTGTTAGCGACTTTCCCCCGTAACGAAGGATCGATTTCGCGGACAAACAGATTATCCTTGTCGAACTTTTTTAGGATATCGAGGACCTCACGCCGCAACCGGTCGATATTCGTCCCATCCTTCGCTGATACAGGGACAAGGGTCGGTCCCGGTAACTTCGTTTCGATGTGCCGGGTGACGGTCTCTAAGTCGTTCGTCGCATCAATCTTCGTCACGACGATGATGATGTTTTTATTATGGGCATAAATCTTATTGAAATTTTTTGTTTCCGTCTCCGATAAGACGGTCCCCGCTGCATTCAAGAAATACAAAATAACATCCGCACTTTCGTAAAACTGCCACGTCGTATCTGAATTCAAGCTGTTCGCGTCATTGAGTCCCGGCGTATCGACGAAGATGACTTTATCTTCCGGGTGCTGCCGAATCTGATCGATGCGTGTCGTTTCACCCGGTTGCGCTCCGACCGTCGCGACGTCACGCCCAAGAATCGCATTTAATGTCGACGATTTACCGGCATTGACGTCGCCAATCAGGGCGACGGTCACTTCTTGATTAAGCGACTGGTTAAAGTCGCGCCGTTCTGCTTCAAACGATTGGTCAAATACTTCCTCAAGCTTTGATTTCCGTTTCTGTTCATTCGTCTCAAGTCCCTCACCAAAAAAGTCGTCCATCGTTACCCCTCCTGAAAATATGTGCTGTCAGTCTTTTCCCGTTCTTCATTGAAATCATCCAAGGAAAACGATAAGCTTGATGATGGATAATGTTTCCAACACACGAAGGAAGGGGCTTCTTCTATGAAAAACTGGATGTACATACCACTTGCCGCCCTTATCTTGACAGGGTGCAGCCAAAACCACGATCAAATCGAATCCGCTACGAAAAAAGTACCTATCACCCAGGCCACTTCTACCTTCACACTCTCCCCCCTACCCGTTACAGAAGGGGAAGAAAAATTTGCCACACTTGCCAACCAACAGATTGGCGCCGTTCAGCTAAAAGGAACATTAAAGGCGACCCACTGGCTAAAAGGTGTCGAATATCTCCCGGACAAACAAGAACGGGTACTGTTCTCGATGGAACTTGAACCGAAAAAGTACGATACCACGATCCGGTTTTCCCAGTCTTTCTCGGATGATCTGATTCAATTCGGGATTGATGTCGGTGATACGGTACTCTTCGGTGACGATACGTTTACGCATCTTGATGATTACATCGTTCGCGGTGCCGACTTCCGCTCAAAAACGGCTACGGCGACCCCTTATAATCTTTTGATGGTCTATCATCTGTCAAAAAATAAAGAAATGCGCGGGTTTAATTTAAATGAGGTCACGCGTCCCGCTGACGTACCACTCAAAAAAGGAGAGCGGATTTTCGGAATCGTATTATCCAATCAGAAGTAAAGCAGAACCCGTCCCGCACTTCTAGTTCAGACGGGTTTTTCCTTGTCCTTTCATGTCGTTCTGAAACGAATAATTCAACAAAGAGTGGCAGACTCAATCGCTGCCACTCTTTGTTGTATAGAAACTGACTTTTGCGTCAGCCCCATTTTTTAAATTTCACTTCTCCGCTCGAGTAACACGGTATCCCGCCAGACACCAGCCAACTGTCCGATTCGTTCCCGACGACCGACTTCCCGGAAACCGAACCGTTGATGGAGTTTGAGGCTGGCGATGTTTTCCGGAAAGATTTGTGAATGCAACGTCCAGATGCCTGCTGCTTCACTCGACGTAATGACCGCCTGCATCAATACCGTCCCGACTCCTTTTCCCCGTGCGTCTTCATCGATATACAAACTGACTTCGGCAACACCGGCATAGGCCGGAATCGACGAAAATGGACTGATGGCGATCCATCCGAGCATTTTCCCGTCTTTTTCCACCACAATCCGGCTGTGTATGTGGTGATGGGCATCCCAGTAGTCAAACGACGGTACTTCCGTTCGGAACGTCGCATTTTGTGTCTCGATTCCTTGCTGGTAAATCCGACCGACTTCCGGATAATCTGCTGCGGTCATCGCTCGTAGATTCATGACAACCTGCTCCTTTTCTAGTCTTTTATCGCTTCGCGTCAAACGATCTTGACATATTTTCGTTATCGAACTCGTTCCGTCGTCCGCAACAGATCAAGCAACTGTTCGAGCCGTTCGATGGTGTAGGTCGGTGTCAACTCACTCGGAGCCGTTTCCTGACCCGGGTTAAACCAACACGTATCAATTCCGGCCGAAATGCCGCCTTGGATATCTGCAGTCAAGGAGTCGCCGATGAGCAGTGTTTGCTCCGGACGGAATTCCGGAATCCGGTCGAACACATACGTAAAGAAAGCACGCATCGGTTTTTGATAGCCCGTGTCTTCGGAAACAAAAATCTGATCGAAGTACGGCAACAGTCCTGAACCAGCGAGCCGTGCATGTTGTGTCCGCGAGACACCGTTCGTCACGACGTAGAGTTGGTAATGTCCTTTTAACTGCCCGAGTAATTCGTGTGCTCCGTCAATCAAATCCGTTCCCTGACCGAGATACGTCCGGTAGCGCTCATCCATCTGTTTCCCGTCGACCACCCATCCCTGCTCTGCAAAAAACGTCACGAAACGTTCCGAGATGACTGCGTCTCGCGTCACTTCCCCCCGTTCGAGGGCTGCCCATAAGGCTTTGTTAATGGACCGGTACCGGGTTTCACGTTCTTCCGTCCATTCGAGCTGTTCGTCCGCGAATAGTTTTCGCAGCGCCCAGCGTTCCGTTGCGTCAAAATCAAGTAAAGTATGATCGATATCAAAGAGTAATGTTGTATAGTTCATCCGTCATGCTCCTTTTCGTAAGATCCGTTTTTCTGTCAGATTCCCGCCGAGTTGGAACAAAAGCACCCCGCCGCCAATCAAGAGAACGCCGACTGCCTTCGTCCACGTGAAGGCGACCTGTTCGAGACCGAACCACCCGAGCGTGTCCCAGAGCAGCGCAAAGAGGATTTGTGAGACCATGACGATCGAGATGGCGTAGCTCGGTCCGAGTTGCTGGACGCCTTGCGTCACAGACAGGACGACACCGACTCCGATGATGCCGCTGAACCAAAACCACGGCTGCATACCGGTCAAAGAAAAAAGTGCCGTCCCTTCAACGAGCAGTCCAATCGTCAGCGAAGCGAGGAAACCGAGTCCAAGGACTAACGTCGTCGTTGCCCACGCCCCGACCCGTTCTTTGACTTTGGCGTTAAAGGTGTTTTGCATACAGACGAGCATCCCGCCAAATAAGGCGAGTAAAATCCCCAGTGTCATCGTGCTTGCCTCCTATTCATAAATACTTTCCCCGACACGTTCCATTAAACCCGCGCGGTCGATGATCTCAATCGTCCGTTTCGTCCGGTCAATCAATCCATCCCGGCTGAACTGGAGCAATACCCGGTTCAGGTGCCGGTAGCTCGTCCCGATCAAATCCGCTGCATCGACTAAATCCGTGACCGGCAGAGTTTGTTTTTCCGGTGTCATCGACAACAGATAACTCGCGAGCCGGACTTCGACCGGATATAAAAGATTAAAGCTCATCGAGTGCGATTTCAGTTCGAACTTCATCGTAATCGTCTCGAGCAAAAAACGTAAGAACGCCGGATTATCCGTTCCGACCTGTTCGAGTGCCGCGTAACTGATCCGGAAGACTTGGACCGGCGTTACAGCCTCGACCGTATTCATCAAGGGGATACGGCGGACATATTCGATATCGCCGACCAGATCGAACGGATGCTTGAAGGAAAGAACGAGCCGTCGTCCGGCCGCTGACATATGCGTGATCTTCAACTTTCCTTCGACGAGCAAATACAGCTGTTTCGCGTCATCGCCCTGCTGGCACAAGTATTCGCCCGGTTCGACCTCGACACGTTCGAGATGACGGCGTAAGCGCTCGTCAAAGACATGCGTCAATTGAAAACGGTCCAAGTATGTCGCAAGTCGCTCATCCTCCACGCGAATCCCTCCTTATAGTTTCAAGATTAAGACACCGCCGACCATCAACAAAATTCCGATGACTTGCGGCAGCTGCAACCGACGTTTCATCATTCCGAACCAACCGTTCCAGTCAATCAAAAGGGCCAGACCGAGCTGGGCGATCAAAAAGAGTGAAATCGTCAATGTCACACCCATCAAATGCACGGCTGTGATATTACTGAACAAAACAGCCGCCGCCAGTGCGCCTCCTGATAGATAAAGCGGCTTGACGTGACGCATCTCTTGAAACGTCCGGTCGCGTAAGGCGAATGTGATCAATAAGGCGACGATGAAGCCTGTCATTTGGGTCACGGTCGCTGCCTGCCAGGTCCCGATTCCATCACTGATTCGGGCATTGGCGACACTTTGGAGCGTCAGAAAAAAACCGCCGCTGATTGCAAAAAGGATGCCTCGCATCTGTATCGCCTTCCTTTCGTTATCTTCTTTCATCCTATCCTAAAACGACGGTGGATGATTGATAAAGGACATTTGTCCTGAACATAAATTCATTCGTCGAAAACACAAAACCGCCATGTCGACTTGACTGGCGGTTTTGTACATCAGATTTTTTTAACGAACTCGGATTTCAGCTTCATTGCGCCGAGTCCATCAATCTTGCAATCGATGTCGTGATCTCCCTCGACGAGACGAATCCCTTTGACACGGGTTCCTTGTTTGACGACAAGCGATGTGCCTTTGACCTTCAAGTCTTTGATGACCGTAATCGTGTCGCCGTCATGCAATTCGTTTCCGTTCGCGTCACGGATGACCGTCGTCTCTTCCGTCACGTCCGCTTCAGCCTGCGTCCATTCATGGGCACATTCCGGGCAGACGAACAAATTCCCATCTTCATATGTATAGCTCGATCCACAGTTCGGACAGTTTGGATATTCAGTCATGTGTGATTCCTCCAAATCGTTCATCGTTTCTTCCCTGTTTAGTATAACGTGTCTGACAAAAACGAAGATAATAAATTAAAACAATGCTTAGACAACCTCTTATGAAGCGTGAATATGCTAGAACGAGAGGCAATCCGTTCGCGCTTCCCTGTCTCGCCTCGTCTTCAAAGCGGCACGTTTCGTTGACTCCTACGGGGGGGAAGAAACGAAACGTGACGCTTTATCTCCCGACAGAACTTTGTCTACAGCCTAAAAAACCGTTCATCGTCTGACGATGAACGGTTTTGATTATTCATTTTCCAGCTTTTTGATTGCTTCATCTAGTTTTTCTTGATCCTCGTCCGACACTTCAGGAAACTGCGGATCGATATCGCGTAAAACGTCGTTCATGACTTCTGTCACGATGTAACGTCCGAACCAGTCATCATCGGCCGGTAGCACGTACCATGGCGCATTTTCCGTTGATGTGTTTGAAATCAAATCGGCAAAGATGTCTTGATACTCATCCCAATGTTCCCGCTCCTCAACGTCACTGAACGAAAACTCGAAGTTCTTTTTCGGGTCTTTCATCCGTTCGAGCAACCGTTCCTTTTGTTTGTCCTTCGAAACATTGAAGAGAAACTTGACGACACGGATTCCGTTCTCGACCAGGTACTGCTCGAAGTCATTGATTTGCCGGTACCGCATCTGCCAAACGTCTTGATCGTTCGGGAGTTCTTCCTCCTCAAGCAGGTTATGAATACGCGGTGCGATGACATCTTCATAATATGAGCGATTTAAAATGCCGACTTCTCCTTTGGCCGGCAACCCGTCATGAATCCGCCATAGAAAATCGTGTTTTTGTTCTTCTTCTGACGGTTTCTTGACGGAAATCGTCTTCAAGCCCTGAGCATTCAGATTTGAAAAGATATAGCTGATCGCTTCATCTTTCCCACCGGCATCGATTGCCTGCAGGACGACTAAAATACCTTGTTTTTCTTCTGCATGAAGCCGCCAGTGTAGCTCTTTCAATTCCTCGACGCTCTCTGGAATGTATGTCTTGAGTAATTGTTCTTCAGAAATCCGGTCCGGATCAGATGTTTGGTAATCAGCTAAACTGACGTTCGCATCCGGAGCAACTCGATATTTTTTGATGTCCATTTGAATCCTCCTCTAACTTTCGCTCACTCTCAAAAGAATACCCTGAGAAGGACTTCGGAAAACCCGTTCAAATGAACTTATCTTTTAATCAATCGTTCTAATGCATTGTTGATTACGACAGGCGGGCGACCGAGAATTTGTGCAAAGTCCTGACTTTCAACAGCAAGCGTATCGTTTGCAATCCCTTCTTGAATCGAGACAAGCATCGGGATGAGGAAGTCCGGGAGACCCGCTTGTTTCATGATATCAGCATACGTTGCTACATCCACTTGTTGAACAGTGACAGGTCGAGCAAGAACCGCTCCGAGTGCCTCGGCGATTTCTGTTTGTGTCAACAATGGACCCGACAGTTCATAGATAGCTTGTTTTGGAGCATCTGTTGTCAAAACAGTAGCGATTGCTTCTGCATAGTCGTCCTGCAACGCCCAGCCGACTTTTCCGTCACCCGCTGCTGTCAACCAGTCTGCTCCGTTACGTACAGCGTCAATCGTCGCCTGCTCGTTTTCAAGATACCAGTTGTTCCGGAAGAAAATATAAGGGATACCTGTCTGTTCAATCAATCGTTCTGTTACCTGGTGCGTCCGTGCCAAGAAATTTTGACTTGCTTGTGCATTGGCAATACTCGTGTAGGCGATCAGGCCGACGCCTGCAGCCTGCGCTGCCTCGATTGCTGCCGTATGTTGCCGGACCCGTGTAGCTTCTTCCCCGTCCGTTGAAATGATCAACAAACGATCAATCCCTGCAAAGGCCGTTGCTAACGTAGTTGGCGCATCAAAATCTCCATGACGGACTTCGACACCACGTTCTTTGAGATTCGCTGCTTTTTCGACATTTCGGACACTGACGACAAGGTCGTCCGCACTAATCCGCCCTAACAGATGATTGACAATCTTAGTTCCTAATTTTCCAGTTGCTCCTGTAATCAATAGCTTCATGGGTATTCGCTCCTTTTTCTATCAAATGCCTATCCTGTACCTAATCTTATTACAGGTGGTACACTAATCCTAGTAGGCACCTTTTAGATACTTGGTCACCTAAACAGAACCATTGGAGGACACTAAATGAATCTTACCGAACAGCGGACGGCTTGTCCGGTCACTCGTGTGCAAACCATCATTTCTGGTAAATGGAAAATCCTCATCCTGTGGCATCTCAAACAAGGAACACAACGCTTTGGCGCCTTACAACGTCTGCTGCCCGGAATTTCTAAGGGCATCTTAGCACGTCAACTACGCGAACTTGAGCAGGACGGCATGTTGCTTCGAAAAGTCTACCGGGAAGTGCCGATAAAGGTCGAATACTCATTGACCGACACGGGACTTAGTTTTTTGCCGATTTTAGATGCAATGGCTGCTTGGAGCATGTCGCACATTTCAGAATCTGATCAATAATAAAGGAGTATGCCATGTCGCATACTCCTGCTTTTACTTCATTTCGTCAGAACGTGTTGCTTAAAATGCGCATCGATTGTCGCTGCGACACGTAGACCGGATATAACGGCACTCTCAACCCGTGTCCGTCCCGAGGCATCATCTGCTTCAAGGAAGGCATCCCCGGCAAGCCACAGCGGATGGTGATTCAGTTTTAGAAACGGCGTGTGGAAGACATCGCGTGCCTGAGCGTAACGCCATCGTTTCAACTGACGGGAGATGAGTTCGACGGGACCGAGTTGTGCTTGCAGGAGCCGTTCGATTTCAGTGAGCGTCTCCGCTTCCTCCTTGTCATACCAGGCTTCACTCCACTCACCCGTCATGTAGACACTCAGTAACGGCGTCGCCGAGATTTCTTTTTCTGCGTTGTTGACGAGCTTCAGCATCCCGGGGACAAGTCCATCGTCCGCCAGACCGACCTCCCCAATTTCGAGTGGTTCTTTCAGTTCAAACAGGCCGACGAATGTCGGTTCGAACGTGACGCGGCCTAACGCTGTATGATCGGCTGCATCAAGCGTCAGCCGGGACGCTTGCAGTAAGTCATAGGCTTGCGGAACCGGTGCTGTCACGAGCATCGCGTCATAGACCCGTGTCCGGCTATCTGCAATCGTCCGGAGCGTGGTTGCATCCGCTTCAATCCGTCCGACCTGTTCATTCAAGTGGACCGGAATCCCGCGTGCAATCGACTGAACGAGTTGATTCATCCCGTTAATCGCGATATACCGTGGAAAATCATCACCGAACCATTTCCGAATCAATCCGCGTTCGAGCCATTCATCGACTTCCTGCGCCAGTTCATCCGTCCGGACGGTGAAAAAGACAGCTCCGTGGTCCGCCTTTCCCTGATCGATTCGTCGTGTCGCCATGCGTCCCCCGACACTTTGGCTTTTTTCGATGATCTCGACCTCGTATCCTTCGACTTGTAATTGACGGGCAGCGAACGTCCCCGCAAGTCCACCGCCGATAATTCCGATTCGTTTTGGTTGTTCCATCTGATACATCCCCCTCCACTTGCTTCATTTCCACAAGTATAGCGGTTCGCTCGTCAAACGACGTCTTTTAACGTTCTTCGAATATGCTCGTCCGTTCGAGTTCAATTAACAAGCGGGCATGGTTGTTGTCAAAAAACTGTTGGTGCTGCGCTAATCCACGCTGGACGCACCAGCCGATTCCCGTCAGTGCTTCAAACAGACGGTAGTACGGCAAATAGACTTCAATCGGTTCCGGTGTCCGAATTTGGCCGTATCCGTTTTGATAAGCACCCAGCAGAGCGCTGCCACCTTGGAAGACGTCCCGGTCGAGTTTCGTGAAGTCGATCTCCGTCGCTCCGAAACGTGAAGTTTCAAAGTCGATCAGTCCAGTGAGGTTTCCGCCGTCTGCGAGCAGATTCCCGAGCCGGAAATCGAGATGGACGGCGACCGGACGCGACGGTTCCGGTAACTCACGTTCACGCCGTTTTAATTCTGTAAAGGCGGCTTGATAAAGGGCAGGCGGCAAAACTTGTTGAATCGCCGGCTCGAATGAGGTCATCTTCGCATTTCGGAAGACACGCCAGTCCTGTGAGGTAAACGCGGTGAAGCCGTTCTCCTCAAAATCGCCGTACGCCTCACGGGTACACGTATGGAGTGTTGCGTGAAGCCGCCCGATTTGCGAGACCAGTTCCGGTGTCACTTTTTCAATCGTCGAACCGGCAAGTGCTTCGAGCACAAACGCACCCGTCGTCTGTTCGGTTGGTCGCGCCGCCATGAGAATCTTCGGGACAGCGACACGACTGGCTAAATACGTCAGCCATCCGTGCTCCCGGTACCATTTATCAGCCGTATAGGGTCGCTTTAAAAAAACAGTCCGACCGTCACGCAGAACCAGCCGGTCGACTTCGGAACTGTACGAATCCGTGACGGAAAAAATCTCTGCTACATCGAGATCAAACGATTGAATCCACTCTTCGCGGGTCATAATGCATCCCCCAGTCGTTTTTCAAGGATTTCGGGCAGTCCGTCAATTGCGGCTGTATCGAGCATCTGATAGGTTAAATAAACAGTCTCTTTTATCTTTCGCAGTTCAATCATAACTTCACTCCTTTATGTTCTGTGCTGATCGTGGATCGGTTCAAACAACTTTTCGGTTGACGGCCGGACCAGCGCAAAATGTTCGACATTGTAGTGACCGTGCAAAACTTGATTGTGATGGGCAATCATCTACTCCGCCGATAAAACATCGGAGCCGTTCGTCGTATGTCCGTCAGCAACGAGCGTCACATCAAATCCATTGACGGTTGCACTGCGGACCGCGGTATCGATGCAGTGTTCCGTCTTACAGCCGAGGATGACGACATGTTCGATTTGTCGTTCATTCAGATACTCAAGCAGTGGTGTCCCGTGAAACGCATTCGTTGCAGCTTTATCGAACGTCACCGCCTGATCTGGAATCTGAATCGAGGAGTGCACCTCAAACCCCGGTCCGTTTCCGTCCGCGACATCAAGATCCCGGATGAAGACAATCGTATGAGCATGATTCTGTGCTTCTTGCACGACTTGATTGATGACCTGACTGACGGGCATCTTTCGCATGAACACCTGACTCTTCTGCCGTCCCTTCGACGAGATCCTGTTGAAAATCAATAATGAGTACCGCTTGTCGCATCTGAATGTCCCTCCTTTTGGTTTCTTTACTTTTCTTCTTTCCCTTCCCTACTGGAAAGTCCTGTTTTTCACAAGAGATTTTAAGCTTTGCGAAACTTTTGATTGACTTGATGCGTTGAATAAGATGATGGAAAGGATGTTACATATGGACCTATTGCCACTCTTTTTCGTGATTTTCGTAATTGTCTTAGCTGTTAATCTGTTTCTCGATAAGATAATCATGAACCGGCGCCTTTCTCGGAACGTCTTCATGAAGAATCTCTTCGTCTGCTTTTTGATTTCACTTGTTTTGTTAAGCTTCTTCTATCTTCAGTCCATGATGAACTAACAAATAGACCGTACACTCTCTGTTGAGCGTGTACGGTCTATTGACGATTACTCGATTTCAGTATTTCTACTGCTTTGTTACCTTGCGTAAACGGTAGTATTTTGTAAGTCGAAATCCGACATAGGCTGAATCCCCTAAGAGTGGATAAGATGTCCGCTGATATATATTCCAGTAGCTGATGATGCGACACTCAATCCGTGTCATGTAAACATCATTTGCTTGTAGAAAGGAACACAGATTTTCCTCAGGCCACCTCTCTAAAATCGGTTCGATTCGTTCTAGAATTTCTCTTACATATTCCCCAGTCAATTCAATCAGATAAAGCAACACCCAGTCTGTATCCGCCTGTTCTTCTTGTAATCGTTGAACATATTTCTCGCGGATATAACCATTGTGATGGCGCGTATACAAGCAATAGAGCAGCCACCGTTGTTGTTTCGTCAACGTCTCGATTTTCACCTTTGGTACTTCATCCAAGTACACGCGAGACGGCAAATTCAACTTTTCTTGCCAATACGCGATTTCAATCGTCCCCCACGTCACCGGTCTAAACAATCGGTGGGGGAAGAGACGTCTCACAGCCTCCACGTCTACTGCACAGGATTGCGGAAAAGCTTGGAGCCAGTTTGTTTTCATCTGCATATGTGTTTCACCACTCATTCCTTCAGTGCTAGGTAATAAAAAAGTCATACTCCAACTGGAAGGAGTATGACTTGAATGTTTTTATTCGACTGTTACTGACTTCGCCAAGTTACGTGGCTTGTCGACGTCGCAATCACGGCCGAGTGCCGCGTAGTACGAGATCAACTGAAGTGGTAAGACTGAAAGTAATGGTGACAAGAGCGGCTCGACTGACGGGATGACGAATGCATCCGTCGGCAATTCGAGACCTTCTGAAGCGATGACACATGCGTTCGCGCCACGTGCGACGACTTCCTTGACGTTGCCTCGGTTGTTGAGGTGAACGTGCGGTTGTGTCACGAGGGCGATGACCGGTGTGTTGTCTTCAATCAAAGCGATTGGACCGTGTTTCAATTCGCCGCCAGCGTACCCTTCTGCCTGGATGTACGAAATTTCTTTGAGCTTGAGTGCCCCTTCCATTCCGACATACGCATCTTGACCACGGCCGATGAAGAAGGCGTTGCGTGATTCAGACAAGTATTCTGCAGCGATCTCTTGGAACCGTTCTTTTTGTGACATGACGGATTCCATTGCGCTTGAAATTTTACCGAGTTCTTTCATGAGATCGAAGTTGACGTCGACGCCTTTTGCTTGAGCCAGGTCAAACGCGAGGACCGCAAGAACAGCAATTTGCGCTGTGTATGCTTTTGTTGAGGCAACTGCGATTTCAGGACCGGCATGCAACAAGAGTGTTGCGTTTGCTTCACGTGAAAGTGTTGATCCCGCGACGTTCGTGACCGTCAATGCTGGGTGACCAAGTTTTTTCGCTTCAACGAGAACGGCACGGCTATCCGCTGTTTCACCTGATTGTGAAAGGAAGAGGAAGAGTGGTTTCTCTGTCAAAAGTGGCATGTTGTAGCCGAATTCAGACGAGATGTGGACCTCTGCCGGAATCCCAGCGATTTGTTCAATCAATTGTTTCCCGATCAAACCAGCATGGTAGCTTGTTCCGCAACCAATGATATAGACGCGGTCACGACCAAGGACTAAATCACGAACCGATTGATCGAGTGTGATTTCGCCAGCTTCGTTTTGGTATTTTTGAACGATGTTCCGGATGACGGCTGGCTGCTCATCCATTTCTTTAAGCATATAGTGCGCGTATGTCCCTTTTTCGATATCAGAAGCATCAATTTCAGCTGTATACGCGTCACGCTCTTGCACGTTTCCGTCTAAATCCTGGATTGTGACACTGTCACGCGTTAAGATGATCATTTCACCGTCATGTAACTCAACGAACTGATCCGTTACTTGAAGCATGGCCATTGCGTCAGACGCAACGACGTTGAACGTGCCGTCTCCGAGACCAACGAGAAGTGGTGATTTATTTTTTGCGATATAAAGAACGTCCGGGTTTTCTGCATCGATTAAAGCGAGCGCATACGAACCGTGGAGCACGCGAAGTGTTTGACGGAAGGCTTCCGTGACATCACCTGTTGCGTCAAAGTTCTTTTCAATCATCTGAACGATGACTTCTGTATCCGTGTCGCTGAGTAAATCGACGTTAAGTTCTGCTTTTAACTGCTCATCGTTTTCGATGACACCGTTATGCACGAGTGTAAAGCGTGATGATGCACTTTGGTGTGGGTGGGCGTTCGGAACACTTGGTACACCGTGTGTTGCCCAACGTGTGTGACCGATTCCTACTGTACCGTCTGCTTCTGCAGGGACGACTTCGCGTAGCGCAGCGATGCGACCGACTTCTTTATGAACCTGAACGCCGTCATTGACGAACGCAAGACCTGCCGAGTCATAACCGCGGTACTCGAGTTTTTCGAGACCCTTTAGTAAAATTTCTTTCGTGTTAACTTCTCCGATCATACCTACGATTCCGCACATATTGATTCTCTCCCATATCAAGTATTTCCCTGAAGAGGAAACGGCTCTTGTCGAGAGTTATCAGCACTTGCTTGTTTGTCCGTCTAATCACTTAGACGATTTCAAGTAAGTTTACGGTACTGATAAGGTACCGGGAGGCATCCGCCGAATGATTCGATAAACCTCCACCTCGTCAGCTGCCTATCACATAGTCAGCCCTGGCGCTTCTGTTTCTGTCCGACTCCGTTTCTGTCCGACTTTACAATCATACGAACTTTAATTGGAAAAAGCAAGGAAGGTAACGTATTTGTAACTATTCCCGATATCTTTCTAAACAATACCTCTAATACCTAGATTTTGTAAAAAAAGAATCGTTCATCTTTATATTACTTCTCCACCTTCGAACGAACCCGTGTCCCTGTCCGACTTCTACAGGAAAAGGAAGCTCTGCTTCCGACAGGAACAGGCGAGACCCGGACAGCCCCAAGCTGGCCGCGGCTTGCGTTCCGTCTGAGAAAAGCGGGCAGAGGGACAATGGGTTCGTGACGAGTTCCCTCCTTAAAAGTTCGTCCATTAGCCGAACAAAAAAGGAGCAGCACGAAGCTACTCCTTTTTCGTCGACTCAATTTTCTTGTAATGCGTAATTTTCACGCACGACGTTCGCAATCCGTTCGACGTACATGTCACATGCTTCTTGCGACTCTGCTTCCGCCATGACACGGACGAGTGGTTCTGTTCCAGATGCCCGAACGAGAATCCGACCGTTTCCAGCCATTTCCGCTTCGACTTCCGCAATGATCGCTTGAACGGCAGGACCGTTCATTGCCCCATTCTTATCCGATACACGAATGTTGACAAGACGTTGCGGGAAGATTGGCATCTCGGCTGCGAGTTCCGATAACTTCTTGCCTGTCGCCTTCATGATTTGGAGCAACTGAACGCCGGACAACATGCCGTCGCCTGTCGTCGAGTAATCCATGAAGATGATGTGACCTGACTGTTCGCCACCGAGCGTGTAGTCGTTTTTACGCATCTCTTCGACGACGTAACGGTCACCGACCGCTGTTTGTAATGCCGTCATGCCGTGTTCTGCGACCGTTTTATGGAAGCCGAGGTTACTCATGACTGTCGCGACAATCGTGTTATCTTTCAAACGACCGATTTCGTTCAAGTATTTTCCGCAGATGAACATAATTTTATCGCCATCGACGATATCGCCGTTCTCATCGACTGCAATCAAACGATCGCCGTCACCATCGAACGAGAGACCGACGTCGGCACTTTTCTCTTTGACGAATGCCGCGAGGTGCTCCGGATGTGTTGACCCGACACCATCATTGATGTTCAAGCCGTTTGGTGTTGTACCGATTGTTGAGACTTCTGCTTCGAGGTCCCCGAACAAACGTGGTGCAAGGCTTGATGTCGCGCCGTGCGCGCCATCGATTGCGACATGAATCCCTGAGAAATCTTCATCCGATGTTTGACGAAGCATATGGAGGTATTTTTGCGCGCCTTCATAATAATCGTGAACGAAACCAAGTTCTTTCCCTGCTGGTCGCGGGAGTGTGTCCTCTGTTTCGTCGAGCAATGCTTCGATTTCAAGTTCTGTTGCATCATTGAGCTTAAAACCGTCTGTTCCGAAGAACTTGATGCCGTTGTCTTCAACCGGGTTGTGTGACGCTGAAATCATGACGCCCGCAGTCGCATCCATCGTCTTCGTCAAGTATGCGACCCCTGGTGTCGAGATGACACCAAGACGCATAACTTCCGCGCCGATTGATAACAATCCTGCAATCATCGCGTTCTCAAGCATTTGACCCGAGACACGTGTATCGCGTCCGATTAAGACTTTCGGACGTGTGCTCTCGTGTTTCGTCAACACGTATCCGCCAATCCGTCCAAGACGGTAGGCGAGTTCCGGTGTCAATTCTACGTTTGCGACGCCGCGGACGCCGTCAGTTCCAAAATGCTTACCCATGTGCTATTTCCTCATTTCACTGATTGGTTTTAATTGGTCTGTACCGATGTCCGGGGAATCGTCTTTAACGTGACGTCCATGTTATCCGGTCGTAAGACATCGAATGCTTTAGATGTCTGATATGAAATCGGTAAGCCGTGTGTGCCTTCTTTTAATCCTGTTACGTCGATGACAGCCTTGATGTCGGTTGCATCAATCGAAGCTAAGTCCGCTTCGCTGCCACGGACGACGAGATCAATCGTTTCAGCATAGTCAATTGTATACTTCGACTCGTCGAAACCGTTAAGCGTCACAGGAACACCTGTAATCGTCTTCTCTGCTCGCTCCTCGACCGTTTCCGTCGTCGATTTAGCATTTTCTTTCTCGACGACGATACTGACCGTAATCGAAGTCGGATCCATTGCCGTCACATTATCCGGTTCGACGAGTTCGATCGTCTTATCGGTCGTCTTCGTCAAATCTTTTAGTGAGATTGCCTTTGTATCGACTGAACCGATTCGCGTCAATTCTTCCTTCGTTCCGTACAGACGTGCTTCCGTGACGACGGGAACGATCTTGACGACCTTGTAGCCTTTTTTGACGCTACCTGTTGTTTTAACGTTGATCGGGACTGTTTTACTCTCCTTATAGACAGGAACTGTCACTTCAAGCTGTTCCGGATCGTACGTCGCGCTAATCGCGTTCCCATTCGTATCCGTCGCTTTGACGTTGAACGACTCCATGAAGGTCGACGCGCGACCCGTCACGTCGATCGGGACTTGAATCGATGTGATGGCTTGGAGCTTTTCTGCTCCTCCCGTCACAGCAACCGTTTGTTTACTCGGTTGTGCTTCACCGACGACATACCCTTCGGCGATTTTATTTTTGTTGAGTAAAGCGACTTGAACCGGGACTTGTTTCGTGACTTTTTTATCAAGAAAAACTTCGACCGTCTCCTGTTTCGGTGTCACTTCAACATCTTTTCCAAATCCATTCGCTGTCACACGAACACGGTGGTACCCAGGGTCGAGTCCCTCTAAATCTAACGATAGACCAAAGTCTTTGACGAGGCGAAGCATCGTCAAGCTACTCGATGGTCCTTTGACCGTCGTTTCGATTGTAGTTGGAATATTATAGGCGACCCACTGCGATTCATCATAATTCACTGTGACCGGTACGTCAAACGTCGTCGAGCCCTGACCAGCGATCGGCAATAGACTCGCCGCGTCACTTTTCCCGCTCGAACTCGAGCCTGCGACCATCAAATAGAGCATCACAGCAAGTAGTACCGCAACGATTCGTAAAAACCATCGTTCATTGAACCACTTTTCGAACATTATTTTTTCGCCCCCATCCAGTTAAAGAAGGACGTATTCGCCGGTTCGACTTTGACGAGCGTCTCAAGCAACTTCGTCCGAAGCGAATCTTCGTCGAGTTCCCGGTAAAGACGACCATTGATTGCGAGAGATACGCCTCCCGTCTCTTCCGATACGACAAGCGTGACACTATCCGTAACTTCACTGACACCAATCGCGGCCCGGTGACGCGTCCCGAGATCCTTAGAGATGTGGGCACTTTCTGAGAGCGGTAAATAACAAGCCGCTGCCGCAAGTTTGCCTTGCTGAACGATGACCGCACCATCATGCAACGGCGTGTTCGGGATAAAGAGGTTAATCAAAAGCTGACTCGTAATTTGTGAGCCGAGCGGAATCCCCGTCTCGACATATTCACTGAGACCGGTTTCCCGTTCAAACGTGACGAGCGCACCAATCCGGCGTTTCGACATGTATTGTGCTGACGAAACGAGTGCGTCGACGATTCGCGTTTGTTCATCTTCATCACTGATGGCACTCCGTGAAAAGAATTTACTCGTTCGTCCCAGGTGCTCCAGTCCTCGACGGAGCTCTGGCTGGAAGATGATGATAATTCCGAGTAATCCATAGGTGATGATTTGATTCAATAGAAATTGTAAGGTCTTCAGTCCGAAGAAGCCGCTTAAGAACCAGCTGATCAAAATGACAGAAATCCCTTTAATCAATTGAACCGCTTTTGTGCCTTTGACGATAATCATCAGGCGGTAAATGACGAATGTCACGACCGCGATATCAAGCACATCATTAATATAATCGTACCAGTGTACGTTTTCGCCCAGTTTCAACATTTGAAATTGAAGTGGTTGCCAGTTGAAGTAATTCACCAACCGTGCCCCCTATCTCATCTAATTTAAACAGCTTTCATTATAGCACAAAGGGGCGAGTTAGACTCGCCCCAACTGATTAATCAAAGATTCGTTTGATTCCGTACCAGACGCGTTCGAACAACTGATCGATTTCTTTAATTTCTCCAGTCACGTTTCCGGCACTGGCTGTGTAAGCCGTCCCGTCAACGGTCATGACGTCTCCATTGACTTTGCCTTCAATCCGGACATTGCCGCCTTCGACGTATAAATCTTGATTGACCGTCACTCCTTTTGGAACAACAACTTCGCCATTTTCAGCGACGATACCGGGAGCGTTCGTATACGACAAGTCTTTATCTTCTTGCGTCATGTACCCCCCGAGGCTACCGACCGAAAGTAACGCAAAGATCGAGGCAGCTGCAAGGAGTGGATACTGTTTCATCTTCCCTCCAAAACGAGAAGGTTTACGAAGCGGTGTCACATTCGACGTGTCCACCTGTTCAGGCAGTTGTGCCAGCACGCGGGATGTAAAGTCTGCCGAGAGCTTCGGCTTCGGAAGCGTGCGTAACTGTGCATCGAGGAGTCGATACTCTTCGAAGTCGTCCATCGCATTCGCCTCCCGTAACTCCGCTTCGAGTTGTTTAAAGTCTTCTGGAGGTTGGTTTTGGTCTAAATAATCTTGGATGCGTTCGTTTACGTGTTCTCGTGTCATGGTGAGATCCTCCTTCTCACCGCGTTCCGAAGTGCTTCTTCAGCGCTTCTCGGCCACGGTGAATTCTAGTTTTGACTGTGGCGACTGGTAAATCGATCAGTTCACTGATTTCCTTTAATGAAAGGTCTTCAATATATTTCAAGACGAGTGGAATTCGATACTTTTCAGGTAAAGCGGCAATCGCGTCCCCGACAGCATTTCGTTCTTCAGAATCAACGACTTGATCTTCTGGCAATTGCTCCTTACTTTCGAGCTGGGAATACAGCGTCAAGCCTTCAGTACCTGACATCTCGGCATCAAGGGAATAATCTGGACGTTTCTTCCGTAAGCGGTCAATTGAAACATTCGTCACGATCCGGTAGAGCCACGTACGGAATTTCCATTGTGCATTATACGATTCAATCTTTGTAAATACGCGAATAAAGGCTTCTTGCGTGGCATCCTCTGCTTCCATCCGATCACGTAATACACGGAAGGCAACTAAAAATGCCCCTTCTTTATATAGATCAACAAGTGCCGCAAATGCATCACGGTCGCCTTGCTTCACTCGCTCAATCAAGCGTAGTGTTGTTTCTTCCACTTCAAATACCCCCCGCTCTATGCGGTCAATCTCTTATACGGAGTCGACCGATAAATGTTTCATCTCAATTTAAATTGTAACAAAAAAAACTTGAACCCCGATGAAAAGAGTTCAAGTTCTATCCATTATTTTACTAAATGTTGGTTTTGCATCGCTTGAAGTAGGTTTCCGATCAAGGCATTCGCAAGAATCGCGGTTCCGTTCCCTTCTTCTAACAACGGATTCACTTCGACGAACTCCGCTGCAATAAAGTTTTCTTGTTCCGCACAAGAGTTCAAGACGGTCTGAGCATCCTCTAACATGACACCGTCCGCAACCCGCGTCCCGGTCCCTTCGACTAAACTCGGGTCAAGACCATCCATGTCGAAACTTAAGTAAAATGCGTCTGTCGTTTCGTTCAGGTAAGCAATCGCTTCCTTCATGATGGCTTCCATTCCCCGTGTCCGAATCGCTTCCATGTCATAAACGCGAATCCCAAGCCGATCAATCAATTCCTGTTCTCCCGGATCGACGTCACGCAAGCCGATAAAGACAAGATGCTCCGGTTGTAACTTGACGTCTGTCCCACCGATTTCCGTTAGGCGCTGATGCCCTTCCCCAAGAGCAACAGCGAGTGGCATTCCATGAATATTACCTGTAGGTGACGTTTCCGGTGTATTTAAATCACCATGCGCATCGAACCAAATCGCACCGAGCCGCGGAATCGATCGACGAAGTCCTGCGATCGTTCCGATTGCCATGCTGTGGTCGCCCCCGACGAGTAACGGAAAACGTCGTTCGGACAGCGCATCATGTACAAGTAGCTGTAAATCATTCGTCGTATGGACGACTCCTTCGAGACGCTTTAACTTCGCATCTTCCTCACGTACCGCGTCTTCTGGTAAGACAGCCGCTTCCCCATAGCGGACCGCTTCTTGTCCATGTGTTGCTAACGTTTGAAATAGGCCTGCTTGTTCGACTGCTGCCGGACCATGCTCTGTTCCTGGCTTTCCTTGACCGTAACGATATGGCACGCTGATATATGCAATGTTCATCCCCGCATCCCCTTTGCTTAATTAAGTTACCTTAATTGTAAGCGGTAACATACGGCTGGTTCAACTCGACAAGATGACGCATCTTTATACAGTAGACGACAACAAAAAAGCACTGTGAAGGGAATCACAGTGCTTTCGCGTACGTACTCTGGTTAACAGGCATTTCAAGTATAAAAAAACTTAAGACGAACGAAACTCGCTTAAGATCTTTAAGCAAAATTTGGTGGAGCCTAGCGGGATCGAACCGCTGACCTCCTGCGTGCAAGGCAGGCGCTCTCCCAGCTGAGCTAAGGCCCCAAAAAAATAAACAAAAAGCGGAAGACGGGATTCGAACCCGCGACCCCGACCTTGGCAAGGTCGTATTCTACCACTGAACTACTTCCGCAAGAAGATGAGCCATGCAGGATTCGAACCTGCGACCCTCTGATTAAAAGTCAGATGCTCTACCAACTGAGCTAATGGCTCGACATGGTGGGGGGGGGCGGATTCGAACCGCCGAACCCGAGGGAGCGGATTTACAGTCCGCCGCGTTTAGCCACTTCGCTACCCCCCCAGTTTGTCTAGGAAAATTTAATTAAAAAAACAGTGCCGGCAACAGGAGTCGAACCCGCGACCTACTGATTACAAGTCAGTTGCTCTACCAGCTGAGCTACACCGGCACAATAAAATGGTGACCCGTACGGGAATCGAACCCGTGATACCGCCGTGAAAGGGCGGTGTCTTAACCGCTTGACCAACGGGCCATTGGCTCCGCAAGTAGGATTTGAACCTACGACCTACCGGTTAACAGCCGGTTGCTCTACCACTGAGCTATTGCGGAATAAAAAAACAAAATTGCCTGGCAACGTCCTATCCTCACAGGGGGAAGCCCCCAACTACTTTCGGCGTTCAAGTGCTTAACTTCCGTGTTCGGCATGGGAACG
>NZ_JACSMM010000008.1:0-130307 GCF_018618655.1 Exiguobacterium sp. s95
TGCTCAGAAAGCAATTGGTCGAGTGTCGCACGAAGATCTGCTGCTTTCGTTTTGACCGTGACGTTTTTTGCTTTGTCCTCATGCATCATCGTGTCGTCCGATGCGCCGCCTGATGCGAATGCCGCCGTTCCTGGTAATACGAGTGCTGCTGCCATTGCTGATGCTGCGAATTTTTTAGTATGTTTCATCTGTAATCATTCCTCTCAATTTTTAGTAGTTTTGGTAGTTTCTGTTTCATCCTTCTGAAAAGCCTACGAAGGAGTGAGGCATTTGGATTTAAAAAAGTTTTAAAAAGTTGAAAAAATCTTAAAACGTAATTATGATGCGTTTCAGTAGTCGTTCTGTTTGCCGTTCTGTGTAGCTTACGCGCAAGGATATGAATTGGATTTAAAATTTGTGAAAGAATATCGAAAAATATGGGGAAGTGTTTTTTCTTTCCTTATATACACAATGCGAAATTTTTTTATATGTTGTTTGATTCCTCATGTTACACTTGGAAAAAGAGCAAACTTGTAGCTAAATCGGAACTATTTAATACCAGGTACTAATGTGCTATACTGTTCTTTAGACTGACTCAATGAAAGGTGATCAAGATGGTACAAAACCAAGCAGGAACGGGTCAACCGACACGTGAACGTCTGAAACGGCATCAAAAAGAGCCGAATCAGGAACATCAAGAAAACCCGGAGCAGAAGCAGCGTAAACGTCTTCGTGAGTATTCTTCTCGTCGAGTACCGATTCTTGTACGACTATTGATCGTATTGGTTCTCGTCGCGATTGCACTCGTCGTAGGCGCGATGGTTGGTTACGCGACGTTTGGTGGTGGCGAAGCGATGGATGTATTGAAGCTCGATACGTGGACCCGCATCACCGATTTTTGGATGAAATCTTAGATTAATCAGTGATTGGAGCTGTAGATATGTATACGATTGAACAGATAAAAGAAGTGATTCCGCACCGTTACCCGTTTTTACTCGTTGACCGGATTCTTGAAGTCGAGGAAGGTAAACGAGCGGTCGGCATCAAGAACGTCACGGCGAATGAAGAATTCTTCAATGGCCATTTTCCGGATTACAACGTCATGCCTGGCGTACTGATCGTCGAGGCGTTAGCGCAAGTCGGTGCATTCGCTGTACTGAAAATGGAACAAAACCAAGGGAAACTCGCATTTTTCGCAGGTATTGAAAATTGCCGTTTCAAACGTCAAGTCGTACCCGGTGATCAGCTCCGACTGGAAGTCGAATTGACGAAACTGCGTGGACCGATCGGTAAAGGGCGTGCTACAGCTACGGTCGATGGGGAAGTCGCCTGTACTGCTGAACTAACTTTCGCGATTAAGTGACCTGCTGATGAAACGCTGGTTGATCCCCCTTGCCATATCCTTACTCATCATTCCGGGTTGTCAGCGTGCTGACGTGGTGAAGACGGCTTCCCCGACGGTCTTCATTGATCCTGTCAAACGTGCCGGACAAACGGAAAACATTTCCGCTCAAGTCTCCTTGACGGAAAAGGACCGGATGCGCTTGACGATTCGAACGGCGAATGACATTCGTCTTGACGATCAACAAGTCGACATCCGACTCGATGTCGCCAATCAATCGATTCCGTTCCCGTTCGTCTCGTTCGAAGCGAAGAAGATGGGCGAAGTTCGGACCTATACGGCAGATACGACGATTGAAGAGGATATCTTTGATGAAGAGCGACTCCCTGTGTTGATTATTGATGCGGGAGCCGGGCGTGGCATTGAGATTCCGCTCGAAATCGTCCGTTAAACCAAATGAGAAGCATACGAGAGCCACTTGGATTCCCCGGTTCTCGCATGCTTCTTTTTTGATGTTTGTGATGAAGATGATAGGGAAACTAAATAAGAGTAGTACCTACTATACGTATAGGGAGGACTTGGATGATGTCTGAAAACCATCAAGCTGTCTTAACAGAACTGAATGCTTGCATCATTGCCTGCAACGCGTGCTTCGATGCCTGTTTGAATGAGGAACACGTCGCGCATATGACGGGCTGTATCCGACTCGATCGGGATTGTGCCGATATATGTGGTCTGCTCAGTCAAGCGATTGCTCGAAACAGTTCGAACGTATCTGTACTCGCGAAAGCCTGTATCGAGATTTGTCGTGCGTGTGCGAAAGAATGTGCCGGACATGATCATGACCATTGTCAAAAATGTGCTGAAGCGTGTGAAGCGTGCGCGACAGCTTGCGAGCGACTCGTCTAAAAGTCGAGTGGACGGGACTGCTTTCTTCCTGAAGGGAAGGGGCAGTCTCTTTTTTTGAAAAAAAGATAATGCAATTTAAAGTTTTAGGTGGTTTATTTTTCCTGTATTGTTTAAAATTTAGGCAGAACATATTTTTAGAATGGAGCGAATACTTACATAATGCAAAAACTTAGCATGTATCTTATTGCACTGGTACTGAGCTTTAGTGTCATCCTTCCGGTACAAGCAGCACCGGTGAGTTGGGATGTCACGGGAACGGGGACGAATCCGTACACCCTTACCTTTACAGGGGAAGGACTCGTCGATCTCGAATCAGAAACGACACTCGTCTTCGAAGGCGAAGTGACGGGGAAAAACATCGATATCGCGAAAACGCCGGTCGTGACGTTCACGGCTGAAACGGCACCGACGATCAATATCATTGCGGTCGATCAATCGAAGAACATTCTCGTCGAGTTCGGACGTGTCGTGACAGAAGAACCGGCAGCGGAAGAACCGACAACAGAAGAACCACAAGTCGATCCTGCGACGAAAGAGCCGGCGACTGAGGAACCAGTAACAGAAGAGCCAACAAAAGAAGAGCCGACTAAAGAAGAACCAACAAAAGAAAAGCCTGTCAAAGCAACAACGGGAACAATCAGTGGAACCGTCTGGTATGACGAGAACATGGACGGGATTCGTCAAAGTGGCGAGTTGTTACTCGATGATATTCCTGTATTGCTGTTGAATCATGATGAAGATGTCGTCGACGAAGTGTATACGAAGGAAGGCCGCTACACGTTCTCGAACCTGAAGCCGGGTGAGTACGACGTCGAGATGGACGGATTTGACATGGGGTATTACTACAACTCGCCTCAAAACGTCGGTGACGACCGACTGATCGATTCGGATTTAGATGAAGAGGACGGTTACCTTTATTTAAGGCTGAAAGCCGGTCAAACGGCAGAGATTGATGCAGGGCTGTATGGCGGTGAGGAAGAAGAAGACTTCTCAAACCTCTTGCTCGTCACAAACTTCTTTGACGCGGATGCGAATCAACGACCGGGCTATACAGAAACGGGCGTGCCTGCGACGTATACGGTGACGGACACGATTACCGGAGAAGATGTCTACAAAGAAACAGTCGGTGCGAATGAAGCAATGATGATTGAACTCGAACCAGGGACGTACTCGGTTAAAACAGAAGTGAAATCAGGGTATCTTGTAAAAGCGATGCATTATTTGGATTTGGATGCGTTGCTTGACTTCGAAGATTTTTCAGGTGCCATCACGAAAGCGGACATGAAAGCGATGGCTGAAGATCAGGGTGAAGAACTCGACGAAGAATTCCCGGAGCTCGAGGAATTCATGAAGTTGTTCAAACGAAAGCCGGTCGAAGCCACCTTTACGATGACGGAAGACACGCTCGGATTTTTCTTGGCGGCTGAAGTCGTCCGTGCTGAACCGGTCGAACAAGCGAAACCGACGCCGGTCAAAGCGAAAACGGAGCAGACGCCGGACGTGACCCGTTCGACCAAAATGTCTGGAACGTTGCCGCAAGCAGGGGAAGAAACACCATTCCCGTTTGCTGCGACAGGTGCCGGACTTGCAGTTGTCGGACTGTGGTTCCTCTTACGCCGAAACGGTTAAAAATGAAAGCCTTCTGAATGATTATGTTCGGAAGGCTTTTTCATGTGTGCATCGGTTGACACACACGCACACACGTGTGTATAGTTGTAGTATCAAATGAACAGAAAGAGGGATGACGATGTTAACGACGAAACAAATCAGTGAATTATTACGTGTATCGGAAGAAACGGTCCGTCGCTGGATCCGGACAGGCGAATTGCATGCGGAACAGGATGGAAAAGGTTACTTGGTCGATGAACTGGCGCTGAAACGACTGGTCGATGAAAAGTCACAAATCCCAGGGACGGCGATGAATAAAATCCTCCCGATCATCAATGACATGTTTGGTCCGGAAGCAGCGAAGTTTGCGAAATCGAACTTGTTCGACCCACTCCGTCAATCGATGGATCAGACGCAAAGCGAGTCGGTGCCACCCAAACAGGAAGCGACGGCTGAATCAATTGCTGAACAAATCAGTCAGCTCAAACGTAAAAAACGTCGTCTTGAGCTTGAACATGAACTGAAATTGCTGGATGTTGACGAAAAAATCGCCGCACTCGAGCATAAAGCGAACGGTTTATAACCAGGAAAGACTACCTTCTACGCATGAGGTAGTCTTTTTTTGACGAAAAAAAGACAAAGTTCACGAGCTCGTGAGCTTTGTCGGCAGGCTAGTCCATCATGAGGAAGATGGCGGTGTCGTTGTGTTTTGTTTTTTCTTACGGCGCCAGTACCAATACCCGAGTCCGAGTGTGATCGGAATTGCGGCTAGATACGGATTGGCTTCTAGATAACTGATGATCTCAAACAGCGCGAACCATCCACTGAATAACCCGAGGATGAGTAAGATCGTCCGGATCGCTTCAGGAAGCTTCCGGATACGATATGCGAAGAGACAGACGAGGCAAAAGATGATAATCGCCACGGACATTCCTCCCATTCCCATGACTAGTATAGCGTATTCGAAAAGCTTTTTCGATGCACAAATCTTTCGTCCTCCCGTATAGTGAAGACAGAGAAACTAACGAAGGAAGTGATTGTATGCATTTGACGGTGATTGGGACCGGTTATGTCGGTCTTGTGACAGCGATTGGACTAGCGGACGCGGGACATGAAGTGACATGTGTCGATTTAAATAAAGAACGGATGGAACAGCTTAAACGAGGTATCGTGCCGATTACGGAGCAAGGGATAGACGAGGCACTCGAAAAAAATCAAAGTCGATTGACCTTCACGATGGAGTACCCCGTCTCGGACCTCTACCTCGTCGCCGTCGGTACTCCGGAACGGGCAGATGGCAGTTGCGATCTTTCAGCCGTCGAAGCCGTCGTCCGGTTGATTGAATCGATTAGTCCCGGCGCATCGGTCGTCTTGAAATCGACCGTTCCTCCGGGGACGACGGAGCGGTTAAGTGCGGAGCATCCGTCCCTCCGCTTCGCGATGGTCCCGGAATTTTTGCGGGAAGGAACGGCACTCGCCGATATGCGTCAACCGAGCCGGATTGTCATCGGGACGCGTGACGCGCTACTTGCGCCCCGGCTCGAGGAATTACTCAAGATGACGGACGCACTCGTCGTCCATGTTGATCCGACGACGGCCGAATTGACGAAGTACGCGGCAAATAGTTTCCTGGCCGTCAAAATCAGCTTCATCAATGAAATCGCCCGTCTTGCCGACCGGGTCGGGGCGAACGTCGACGACATCGCCCACGGGATTGGTCTTGATCCACGGATTGGTCCCGCCTTTCTCCGGGCAGGGGCTGGCTACGGCGGATCCTGTTTCCCGAAAGACATCAAAGCCTTGACGACACTTGCACGCACACATGATACGCACCTTCACGTCATCGAAGCAGCGGACCGGACGAATGAAGCCCAGCTCGCATACGTGCTCGAAAAGATTCGTCCCGAGCGTGGCATGCATGTCGCCCTGCTCGGACTTGCCTTTAAACCGGGCACGGATGATTTACGGGACGCACCGGCGTTACGATTGGCCGAACGCCTGCAACAGCTTGGGGTGAAGGTGACAGGCTATGACCCGGCAGCGAAGACCCTGCTCGACCAAAAAACGACGATGGCTGAAGCAGTGGCGGGAGCGGACGTCGCCGTCATCATGACGGAATGGGATGACATCAAGTACGTCTCACCGCAACTCTTGCAGGAACACATGCAGACGCCGCGTTTGATTGACGGACGGAACTGCTGGCAACATCTCGAGGCACCGGGTGACGTCCAGTACGAGGGCATCGGGCGACCGCACCACACATTTTCGAACAATCCATCTAACTGACCTGTTATATAGGGTGAATCCATCAGTGGGTTCATCCTATTTTTTTGTGGAGGAGACGGATGATGAAAATTGAGTATTTCACGGTGCAACCGAGTGGACCTAAAGGAAAGCTTGAGACCGTACCGTTGATGAACGGGTGGGAGCAGCATGTCGACGAGGAGTGGTCGCGGGCGATTCATTACGGCGCAGGGTTGATTCGGGTGACGGACGACGGCGTCGAGCTCCGGATTCCGATCGAGTTTGGATTCGGATACGTCTTGCAATACATCCGTCAGTTCGTCGAAGCGGAACGAAAGACGAAGCGGGCGCGTCATTTGTTGCAGCGGCAACTGGACTGGATCGGGCGTGGCTTACCGATTCAGCTCCGACGAGTCGGTGAACGGATTGAAGTCATGGCGGATTCGCGACATCAGTTCAATCGGACGGATTTTTTGGAGGCGATGGACGTCAGAAACCGGAAGCGGATGTAGTACGGACGAGATTGAGACAAAAGCCGGTCACGCTCGTGTTCTGAAAACCAGCGGGAGCGTGGCTACGTTTGAAGATTCATCTTCGTCTGTGACCCTCGCTAATTATTTGACCAGGGAGAGTGGTGTTTTTTAATTTTGTAAGCGTTTTCAAATTCAGGGGAGTTCAGATTTTTAATTTCCATATACAACCTATTAATATATTTATTAGGTTACTACTATTCCCCTTTTTTTTACATAAAACCTATTGTCCTCTGATTCTGAGTTTTGTATATTTGACCTGTAGCTTACTTACTCACGTATATTAGGCAGTGAGAAGGAGCACGGACCTACAGCACGGGGAATTGCTTGAATAAAGCAATTCCAACAGTTTTCTCTTGTTCATCCCGAACTGGATACATATGAATCACTGACGATCGCCTCGACGTTAGGCGAAGGTCGACGTGTGAAACAGAACGTACTCCTCCAAAGAAGAATAGAGAATTACTGCGTGTTTTTAAGTAAATATATTGAAATATTTTACTTAAAATGTAGGTTATCTAGTTGGGGTTGTCACATTTGGTATTGAAAGATAAGAGGAGGAATCGTAAAAATGGCTCACACGAAAAAATCGAACAAATTGTACGCTGCTGCCGCTGCCCTCGCAGTCACGGCATCTGTCGTCGCACCGGTTGCTGCTGACGCAGCTTCGAAGGTCTCTGTTAAATACATCTCTCCCATCTTGATGAAGCATGCAGGTGGTTCGAAGTATGCGACTAAGAAATTAGTCTTACCGACGAAAGTCAAAGTCAAACTTTCAAACGGTAAATACGAAATGCGCTCTGTCAAATGGAGCGGTTCGATCAAGTTCGAGAAAAAATACATCAACAAATATCAAGTCCTCTACGGTAAAGTCGCCGGAACGACGAAAAAAGCCATCCTCAAAGTCGAACTTCAAAACTATCCAGTCGACGTCCTCGAACCAGAACTCGCACCAGTCGCTGTCGGCGAAAAAGTCGTGCTTCCGAGCACGATCAGCATCCGCTACAAATCAGGAATCATCGTCAAGCGTCCAATCAGTAAATTCAACATCAAAACACCGGATACTTCTAAACCGGGTAACTATAAAATCGCCTATACGTACAAAGGGGCAAACTCAGTCGTAACCGGTTCAATCAAGTATGAAGTCAAAGCGGCCGACATCTCGAACGTCATGGGAAGCGTCGATGATCAGACACTTTCTGTTAAAGCGGACGTCATGTATGCTTCAGCTGACGCGATAGCAGAACTCATGATTTACCCTGGTAAAGACATGTCAGCGACACCGATCGTCGCGAAAGGGATGCTCAAAGACGGTAAATTCATGGCTTCCCAATCTGGTATTCCTGAAGGGACACACAGTTACGTCGTTAAAGTCGGTGATATGAAGTCTCCGGCAATGGAATTCACAGTCGCGAAGACGATGTTGACATCTGCTAAAGCAATGGGCAAAGAAAAAGTCGAAGTCTCCTTCTCACGTGCCGTTGATGGTGTCTCAGCCGACAACTTCAAAATCGCAGGTGGAACGGTTACTTCAGCGGCACTCAGTGCTGACAAGAAATCAGCGGTTCTTGAAGTATCAGGTCTTGAGTATGATAAAGACTACACGGTCGATGCGAAAAACATCATGATCGGTGGCGTCGCGCGTGACCTCGGTTCAATGAGCTTCATGACACAAGGTGTTGAAAACATCTGGATGCTTGAAGTCTCACCAAAAGCATCGACAATCGTTGCGAACGGTGGCGACAACACGGAAGTGACGTTCTTACTCAAGAACAAAGCGACAGGTGAAGTCGACATGAACGCAGACGACATCGTTCTTAAATTATCAACGTCATTCGGTGCACTTTCAAAAGAACGTGTAACGATCCAGGACGGGAAAGCAACGGTCATCCTCACATCTGAGTTCAGCAACACGGACCTCGATGCGATGATCAGCGCGGAAATCATCGAAACAGCGAACGGCGACTACAAAAACCTCATCGGTAAGATTTCTGGTGAAGCGAAAGTCAAGTTCAGCACGATCGCCGTCACGCCGGCTCCGATTGAAATGATCAACATGCTCGCAGCGGAATCGAATCAAGCAGATCGCATCACGATCTTCCTTGATAAAGCCGTCTCGCGTGAGTTACTCCTCAAATCGTTCGGACTCGATAAAGTCCGTCCTTCGCTTCATGAAGAAGAGTATATGGCGAACGACAACATTCAAATCGAACAATTCGATGGTATGAAAAATGTCATCGGCGTCAAAGCGATTCCTTCGAATCCAAAAGCGTTCGAATTGATTCTTGATAAAGAAACACCACTTCAAGACAACGCAGTTGTTAAAGTGGTAGCGAAAATCACGAGTAACACGGATACAGAAGTGAAATCAAAAGCAAGCTTCAAGTTGACGGATGCACGTCCTGCTGAAGTAACGTCTGTCAAAGCGATTGGCTTGAACCAACTCGAAGTGAAGTTCTCTGAAGCAATCGATACAGCGAACTTTAAAATCGATGGCCAGTATGGTGGTAAGTACTTCACTGTCATTCCTTACGGCTTCGATAACAAAATGGGTGTCGATCGTCGCGATACAGTCAAAATCATGTTGAACGACAACTACCCAGGAGTGAAAGAAGGCTACTTCGCAGCTGGCAAACATTCACTTCAAGTATGGGATACGATGGACTTCGCAGCACGTTCGGATGAAATGAACATCGGTACGACACAAAACCTCGACTTCACAGTCGCAGCAGATACAGTCAAACCGACAGCTGGCGTCGTCGTCGAGTCGCCTGAGCAGTTCCGCATCATGTTCAGCAAAAACCTGAAAAAAGCAGACATCAAGGCTCTGTATGGTTCGAAAATGAAGCTCGAACGCTACAACTCAACATCTAAAAAATACGAAGACATCAGCGAATATGCTGAAGTGACATCGTATGATGCAATGACTGGCGAAGCGGTTGTCGAGATGAAACAAGACTGGACAGTCATCTACGATACCGTCAATACGAAAGAGAACTACTACAACGATAAGTTCAAAATCACGCTCGAAAAAGGTGCGATCCAGGCAGAAGCGAACGGTGAGAAAAACGATGCGCTTGCACTCGACTTGAACTATGACGGATCGCCACTCAACACACCGGATGTGAAGAGTGCTGAAATCACAGCAATCGATCGTGTGATGATGTCAACAGACTTCCACGTCATGATGAGTGAGCCGGTGAAATTGCTTGGGAAAGATCAAGCAGATACACCACTCAAAAATGCTGACGGCTTAGTCAACCCGCCGAAGACGACGGTTGAATTCATCGGGAAAAACAAAGACGGCAAAATCGTCACAGTCGACGGTTCGGTTGTCGGATATACAGATACAACAGATAAGAACTTCCGTGTTAAAGCGAACGAGAGTCTCCAGTATCTCGTCGACATGAAAGGGTACGGCGAAGGCTGGAAAGTCGTCGTCAAATCACTTTCAGATGATGTCGGTAACACAGTTGCGACAGCGACACATGACTTCAAACTCATGAAAACACCTGTCACACCGGTCGCTTCACCATTCGAAATCGAAAAAGTGACAGCGAACGCGAAGGATGAAAAAGACGTCATCCGCATCAAGTTCTCTGAAGGCGTCCAGTACGCAGGTATGTATGATGCGACGAGCACGGCGCAATACATCTTCAATGGAAAAGCCCTTCCGGTCGGCACGAGCATCTCGCTTGCTGACTCGGATAACAACGTATCAAACGGACTCGACATCGTGAAAATCAAAGTTCCAGCAGGGACGATCAAAACATTGTCGAACGTCATCACAGTCAACAAAGATCTTCAGTCGTATGACAACTCTGTCTTGACTGGTGGTTACGAGAAAGCAGTTCTTCTCGGATTAAACTAATCACGACACGGACCCTCAATTCAGAAATGGATTGAGGGTTCTTTTATTTGTTGAATCAAGTTAGACAATAATCTTTTAGTAAAACACAAAATAATATTCAAATAGATGTAAATAAAAGCGAGAATAAGCTAGAAAAATAAATAGATTTTATAAAATTTTCCATTATAATTATAGGTGAGGGAGATCCTAAATGAAGGAGTGAAGAGATGCAAAAATGGTTACTCAGTCTGACGATTGTCGGACTGCTTGCAAGTGGACTACCGGTACATACAGAAGCGGCGGGCACGGGCGCGAAAAAAATGCCGACGCCGGGTGCGAAAACGCATAAAGGGTACTTGAAAGGAACGTTCGACCAAAACGGAAAAGCGTTGTTTTATTTCGACTCAGCGAACTATGTTAATGAAGGAACACATATCAAATTCGCAGCGGACGAGACAGAAGACGTCACGGTCTACGAAACGCAAAGTGATTACTTGAAACAACTGGTCTACGAACGCTATGACGCAGTGAGCGGTGAATCGTTATTCTTCCCGCTAAGTTGGAAAGGGCGGCAATATGTCGAAATCAATGGACGTAAAAACACGTCGTTCACGGTCCCGTTCAAACTCGAACGCTTACAACCGATGCGTGATGTCGTCGCGAAGAAAAAAGCGACGGGACAATCGACGAGCTTGATCGTCAAGATGCGCACGGCGGATAGTGACCATGCGCAGTTGTCGCGTAATACGAAGGCGATCGCCAGTGAGACGATTGATGCAGGACTAAAGATGGAGAAGTTCACCTATTCGTCCGTCTATCAAGCGCTTGCGGCGAAGGCGAAACTTGCGAAGTCAGCGGACGTCACCTACGTCGAACTTGACGGACAGATGCAGGGACTCGGAGTGGACCCGTTCAAGAAATACCAGTGGTCGCTGAACAATACTGGGCAACGCGGCGGCGTCAAGGGAGCCGACATCAACTTTGAGGCGATGAAACGACGGATTGCCGGAAAAAACTTAACGACGACGCGCGTCGCCGTCATCGATACGGGTATCAATCCGACCTATGCCGATTTCGCAGGGCGGGTCCGGATGGATCTCGGTTATGACTTTGTCCATAAACGGAAGCTTGCCATCGACGATCATGGTCACGGTACACATGTCGCGGCGATCATTGCAGCGAACAGCAACAATACGTATGGGATGTCGGGCATCAACGCCAAGGCATCAATCATTCCGATCAAAGTCATCGCGTCGAACAATACAGGCTCGAACTCGAACATCGCGAAAGGCATCATTTATGCCGTCAAGAAAAAAGCCAAAGTCATCAATATGAGTCTCGGTGGCGGTTTCTCGTCACTCGCGATTGAAGATGCTCTCGCCTACGCGAAGAAACAAGGTGTCCTCGTCGTCGTCGCGACGGGAAATGACGGGACGAGCCGTTTGTCGTATCCGGCACGGTCGAAGTATGCCTTGTCGGTTGGTTCGACGAATCGGTTTGATCGCCGGTCGACATTCTCGAATTATGGCGACGGACTTGACCTCGTCGCACCGGGACAAGACATTCCGAGTTACCTCAGTGACGGCGAATCGGCCTTTTGGAGCGGGACATCGATGGCAGCACCGCATGTCGCAGGTGTCGCAAGTCTCCTCTACAGCCTGAAACCGACGCTCAAAGCAACAGAAGTCGAGTCGATTCTAAAAAAATCAGCCCAGGACCTCGGGAAGACCGGTTATGACAAGGCGTACGGATACGGACGACTTGACGCCGATAAAGCCGTACGCTATATCAAATAAAAACAACTTAAATAGAAAGTGGGACAGATTCATGAAAACAACATTTGCTAAACTGACACTCGCCACACTGATCGCCGGTTCGACATTGATTGCCGGAACAGCTGAAGCGGCAACGACAACGGAAACGAAGGCGACGACACAGTACAATGGATTGACACCGGGGATGACGATTGCCCAGGCGGCAAAAGTCATCTACGGGAAAGACTACAAAAAGCAATTGACGAAAAAGGGCAGTTCGACGGTCTTGAAACAAAAGGCAGAGGCGACGAGCACGTCACAAGGACAAAAGACGACACTCTACAGCATCTACGATAGAAAAGCAGACTTCCCATCCGCGATAACGACGTTGATGTTCATGACGAAGAAAAATGATTCCGTCTACCGGCTGACTTCAAAATCGCTCGATTTGTATCGCGGGACGACAACGTCAGGTGCACGGGAAAGCAAGATGAAGCTCGCGAAGGGTGCGAAAATCAAAACAGGGATGACAGAAAAACAACTTGATGCGCTTTTATCGGGGAAAGGTCTCGGGGAATGGACAGGTCTTGATACGATTGATTTAACATCTGTTCAAACGAAGCAAGAACTCGAGTTAGGTCTTGCGATTAAAGGCAAGTCGAAATCGTACGTCTTCCAGACGGCAACGAAAACAAAAAAACTCGTGATACTTGATTACAATGCGAAAAAGAAAACGTATGTCGTCTCTGGACAAGCATCGTTATAAGGATACGTGAGGGTCTGTAAACAGCTTTTTTAGCGTATAGACAGTTGTAGTTTATGTAGTTTATAGCTAATGTAAACGCATATTTCTTCTCGTGCTTTCCTCGGGCGAGGCGCAAGCCGTTGCTCCTTGATTCTGACGAACAAGGAGCAGGGTCTCGCCTGCCTCTGACAGCGCGAAACGCGCTTTTCCCGTAGGAGTCACGAGAAGTAATGCGTTTTTTTGGACAGTCATTTTGATTCGGAACGCCCGTTAATAATACCAACGACAAGCAAGGTATAAATAAGCGTTCACAAGGTCCGTCAATCGCTTTAAAGAGTCTGTAAACCAGGCTCTTTTTTTCATTTTTTCCCGTTTTTGACAAAAAGGCAGTTATTTTTTGTATACTCGACTGTAAGAGCGCTCATGCTGAACCGATATAAATGAGAACTCATAAGTACGACATAATACGCAAGATAAAAGGAGAAATGATAGAGTGGAACGCGTCAAAAAGAAACGAAAAGTCAAAAAGCGGTGGACGCCGCTGAAGGTCATGTTGTTGATTGCCTTGGTCCTCGTCGTCGGAATCGGCGGATTCATCGGCTATACATATTACCAAGTCGATCAGACGGTCAAGAAAATTCAATCACCGGTCAAAAACACTGGCGACGCCGTCGTCGAAAAACAAAAACCGCTTTCGGTCCTATTGCTTGGGGTCGATCAACGTCCGGGTGAACGGGGCCGGAGTGACTCAATCATGGTCATGACCCTTAACCCGACACGGAATGAAAGTCGTCTTGTCAGTATTCCCCGGGATACGAAGGTCGACATCATCGGTAAAGGGACGAACGATAAAATCAACCATGCCTATTCGTTCGGTGGACCGGAGATGGCAATCAAGACGGTCGAGAACTTTCTCGACATTCCAATCAACTATTATGCGGAAATCAACATGCAAGGTTTTACGTCACTTGTCGATGCCGTTGGCGGGGTGACGGTCAATAACGACTTAGATTTTAAAGTCGGGGACAAACAGTTTGAGGTCGGAAAAATCAACCTGAATGGAGACGAAGCACTGAAGTATACACGGATGCGCTATGAAGATCCACGGGGGGACTTCGGTCGTCAGATGCGTCAACGCGATGTTATCGGGCAAGTCGTCTCAAAACTGTCGTCAGATGTCTCAATCAGTAAATTCAATGCAATCATGGATGTCGTCGGGGAAAATGCGCAGACCAATGTCTCATTCAAACCGATGCGTACACTTGCCTTTGACTACATGGATGCTTTTAAAAATCAGGAAAACTTGAAGCTTGAAGGAACGGGTGGAAAAGAAGCGGATGGTATTTATTATTGGCATCCGACGGACGCTTCACTCGAACAAACAAAAACAGCGTTACAGTACTCGTTAGGAATCGAATGATAAACAAAAAGAGTGAGCCGACGTGGCTCACTCTTTTTGTTTAAAGGTTTTGTTCAGCGAGGCGGACACGACTCAAGTCGGTCCCATCTTTTGCAAAGCGTTGCAAGCGGTAAGAGTTACTCATGACGAGTCCCGTCGTCTCCGATTCGAGTTGCAGTGGAGCGAGTGTCGCTAACTTGTCATTTGTCACATCGGCTTCAGACCAGTCGATGGCGATGACACGATCATCTTGTAACGTAAAGAAATGATTTCCATAGAACAGATAATCGTTGACGTCGTCACTGAATGTTCGGTCAGGCGCTGCGTAAAGACTATTCAACTCTGCGCTTGATTTGCCGATAAGGTCAATGAGCGTCTCAGTAACGAAGCTCGTATCGAGGTTATCGTTGACCCATGTCAGTAATGTTTCGTCGGCAATGGCATCACCTGACAGCTCTTTCGTCGTATCGGTATTTTTGATGTAGCCCGTCCATTCGTCAGTCAGTTCAACTTTACTAATCGAGTCGGACGCTTCAAGGATCCGGTAGCCATCCCCAAAGTCAGCTTCGTATAAAACGTCCGTCAAGGCTTCATCGCGGTAGATGTTACTGTTACGTGTGTTGACATAAAGGACATTAGCTTCCGGTTTAGCTTCCGGCTTGTCGTCTGTTTTTTCGTCTGTCGTTGATTCTTCGACGGCGACCGGTTGTTCGACGGTCGCATCCGGTGCAGACGATTTCGGACTTGCAAGATAGTTCGAGTAGATATACGTTCCAGCAGCACCAAGCAAGAAACAAAGAATCAATAAAGCAATCCAGCCCCACGGCAGTTTCCGTTTTGGACGTGGTGGAGCAATCGGCTTCGTTTTTTGGCGGCGTGGTGTATCGTCACGTTGCGACCGTGATAACGTCGCGGGTGCTTCCGGCTCGTCATCTTCGAGCGGACCATCTTCATTAAGAATCGGACGGGCGACGAGCATGCCATAAAAATCTGCCAGGCTTTCATGGTGTTTCCCGGCTAAAAAGTTTTGCCATTCGTCGACTGTGACTGTGTCCTGCTTAAAAGGAATAAGTGGTGCGTCTCCTGTCAGACGAATCATCGTGTCTGTCAATGACTCGGTCGAAGCGAGACTCGAACGGATTCGTTCATGGAGACGAATGATGTCGTCCTCGGAGTGCGATGTATAGTATTGGAGTGCTTGCAAAGAGCGGTGCATAAAGAAATTCCTCCTATGTAGATTGCCAGTAATTCATGTAAAAAGAAACATGTCATACTCTATTATACGCAAACTTTTTCAATAAACGTATGTTATTTCCTAAAATAATAGTAACCATTTCCCAATTTTTTGTTATACTGATTCCTAGTTGATAAAAAAGTCACTGCATTAGACAAATAAAGGAGAATAATTAACCCATGAATGAAACGATTAGCTTACAAGAGTTATTTTCAGTTTTACGGAAGTCGCTTTGGCAGATTCTTGCCCTGACAATCGTCGCAGCGGTCATTGCATTTGCTGTCAGTAGCTTCTTGATTAAACCGACCTATCAGGCAGGGACACAAATTCTTGTCACACCGAAAAAACAAGAGGACAACGTCATCGATGCGTCACAAGTGCAATCATCCGTCACGCTCGTCAATACATATCGTGTCATCATTAAGAGTCCAGCCATCTTAGAAAAGGTTCAAGCAGAAGTCGAGAATGCTCCAACGAGCATTGCGACTTTAAATGAAATGATCACCGTCGAAAGTGAACAAAACTCACAGGTCATCAACGTCTCGGTCCAAAGTACAGATGCAGCCCTGGCGTCAAACGTTGCCAATTCAGTCGCGAACGTTTTCAGTGACGACATCACTGAACTGATGAACGTCGATAACGTCAAAGTTTTGTCGGTTTCAGGGATTCCAACGTCACCGGTCAGTCCGAACATTATCTTGAATACGGCGATTGCAGCTGTTGTCGGATTCTTACTCGGAGTCGGTCTTGCATTCTTACGTGAAGTCCTTGACCGCCGTATTCGGACAGAGGATCAAGTTCAACAAATTCTTGATCTGCCGGTCTTAGGGAGTATCCCGGATATCGATAGTAAGGTCTTTAAATCGTCAGCAAAGGCAGCAAAACGAGAGGCGGCAAAACAATATGGCTAAGAAAAGTAAAATGAATAAAGACGCCCGGAACTTGATTACGGTCACACAACCGAAGTCACCGATTGCCGAGCAATACCGAACAATCCGGACGAACATCGAGTTCATGGCCGTCGATAAAGAAATTAAAGTTATTTTGATTACATCAGCAACGCAAAGTGAAGGGAAATCGACGACGTCGTCAAACCTCGCAGTCGCCTACGCGCAACAAGGGAAAAAGGTCTTAATCATTGATACCGACATGCGTCGCCCGACCGTCCACTATACGTTTAAAGTCGCGAACGGTCTCGGTTTATCGAGTCTCTTGACACGCCAAGCGGAACTTGAAAAAGCTGTGTTACCAACAAAAGTCGATAACTTGTCAATTTTGACAGCAGGTCCGATTCCGCCAAACCCGGCAGAACTCTTATCATCGCGGTCGATGGAAAACTTGATTTTACAACTCCGTGAAGCGTATGACGTCATCATTCTGGATGCACCGCCATTACTTCAAGTCGCGGATAGCCGGATTACATCAAAATTAACAGATGGTGTTGTGTTAGTTGTCGGTTGTACGACTTCCGATCGCCAACGTGTCTTAAAGGCAAAAGAACAACTCGAACTGGCAGAAGCGAAAATTCTTGGTGTCGTCTTAAACCGTCGCGAGCTGACGGACGATTCAGCATACCAATACTACTATTCTTATGAGTGAGGGGTTCAATCATGGTTGATTTGCATTGTCATCTCTTACCACTCGTTGACGATGGTCCGGCGAGTGTCGAACATACATTACAACTCGCAGAACAAGCCGTTGCGGAAGGGGTGTCGCAAATCATCGCGACACCACATCTCTATCACCCGCAGTTTGAAACGGAAGACGTCGATGTTCGCCTAACGGTTGCCGAGTTAAACGTCTTACTCAAACAACGCGATATTCCATTGACCGTCTATCCGGGACACGAGATTCGTTTGACGGGAGAGTTGATTGAAGAAATCAAGGATGGAAAAGCGTTACCACTCGCAGATTCACGTTATTTACTGATTGAGTTTCCGTCAAGCGGCATTCCGTCTTATGCGCGGCAAGTCTTCGCCGAATTGATTTCCGACGGCTACATTCCGATCGTCGCCCATCCGGAAAAAAATAAAGCGATCATCCAAAATCCGAATCTCCTGTTCGAATTGATTTCGAACGGAGCAATCAGTCAAGTCACATGTGCCAGTTTGATTGGCAAGTACGGAAAAGACGTCCAACGGTTTGCGGTTGCCTTACTTGAAAACGGCTTGGCCCATCTTGTAGCGTCAGATGCCCACCATATCGAGAAACGTCCGTTCTATTGGGAGCAGTGCCGAAAATATTTGGCACAAGAACTGGAAGACTGGTTGTATGACGAATTGTACGAAAACAATGAAGCCGTCTTATTAAATCAACTTGTAACGATTAATCCACCAAGTCCGGTCGAAAAAAACTGGAAGGGACAGTGGGTCTAAGGTGATATTTGTAAGAGCTAGTAAAGAGAGTGAAATTGCACTCTCTTTTTTCTATGTTAACGCTTACATTATGAAAAAATGGAAATCTTTATGGAAAAAAAGTATCTTTCTGTGTTATCTTAATTTACATAAAGACTACCAAGTTGATTATATTATGGGAATCTGAAATTATACTTAGGAGTGAATTTCATGAAAAGAGTAAAAAAAGCAGTAATTCCAGCAGCAGGTCTCGGGACACGATTTTTACCCGCTACAAAAGCGATGCCGAAAGAAATGTTGCCAATCGTCGATAAGCCGACGATTCAATATATTATCGAAGAAGCAATCGAATCAGGGATTGAAGATATTTTAATTATCACCGGTAAAGGAAAACGGGCGATTGAAGATCACTTCGATTCAGTTCCGGAACTGGAAGCAAACTTGATTTCAAAGAACAAATCAGAGTTGTTGTATCTTGTCGAAGCAACGACAAATATCAACATCCATTTCATCCGCCAATCTAAACCGAAAGGACTAGGTGACGCTATTCTTCAAGCAAAAGCCTTCATTGGCAATGAGCCTTTTGTCGTGATGCTCGGGGATGATATCGTTCAAGCTGATGTTCCATGTACGCGCCAGTTGATTGAACAATACGAAATCACGAACAGTTCGATTATCGGCGTACAGCCAGTTGCCGATAAAGATACACATCGCTATGGCATCGTTGATCCAAGCACTAGCATCTCAGAGCAACTACATAAGGTAAAATCATTTGTCGAAAAACCGGCCCCTGGTACGGCACCATCAAATTTGGCTATTCTAGGTCGTTACTTATTAACACCAGAAATTTTTAAGTACCTTGAAACACAAGAAATTGGTTCGGGTGGGGAAATTCAATTAACGGACGCGATTACGCGCCTCAACGAAATGCAACGCGTGTTTGCTTACGAATTTGATGGCAAACGCTATGACGTTGGTGAAAAGCTCGGTTTCATTCAAACGACACTCGAATTTGCCCTAAAGCGTGACGATCTTGGAGATGATGTCGCGAAGATGATGGAAGACTTACTTGCAGAACGGGCAGCTAATCAATCACTTGTCTAACTCCGCATTTGAAATATGAAGAGAAAGGAACTTCATAGATGAAATTTTATTATTATTATCGAACGCTGACGTTAGCCTGTATCGATGCAGTTGCCCTGATCGTTGCGATGAGCTTTACCTATTTTTTCTTATATCCGAAGGAACTGTTCTCGCTAGTTGATACGCAACTCTTATTACAGTCCGCAGTGTTATTCGCCTTATTATTTGTCAGTGTTGCTTTTTTAATGAAGCTTTACCGTGTGAACTGGAAGTATGCAAGTATTCAAGAAGCATTAACATTGTCATTATCACTTGCGTTAAGTTCAGTCGGTTTGATGGCTTACCAAGTAATTGTGTTTGGACAAATTTTAGAGCGAATTACAATTCTTAGTTTTTGTATTTCGCTGTTGTTACTCGGTGCAATTCGTATTGCGCTCCGCCTACTCGGAATCGGACAACATTGGCGGAAATATGCGTTACCACGACGGATGGTCAAGTCACGGAAACGGACGCTCGTAATCGGCGCCGGACGCGCCGGACGTTCACTCGTTCGCCAGTTATATGCTTCACCATTCCATGAGTTGAAACCAGTTGCCTTTGTTGACGATGATCCAAAGAATATGCACTTCATGATTCAGGGGATCGAAGTCGTTGGGACAACCTACGATTTGGAAACAGTAATCGAAAAACATCGAATCGAAGCAATTGTTCTCGCAATTCCATCGTTGTCGCAACAACGCCGGATTGAACTAATTACGCAAGCAAAAGCTTTATGTAAAAATGTTCAGATTTTACCAATGATCGAGGAACTTGTCACCGGAAAAGTCTCGGTCAATGCGATTCGTGATGTGTCAATTGAAGATTTACTCGGACGGGAAGCCGTTGAACTCGATATTTCCGGGATTCGCTCAGAGATTGAAGGGCGGACCGTCCTCGTGACAGGAGCAGGCGGATCGATTGGCTCAGAAATTTGCCGGCAAATCGTGCAGTTCAATCCAACGACGATTTTGTTACTTGGTCACGGGGAAAATAGTATTTACTTGATTGAACGGGAGTTACGCGGTTTACAGTTGCCGATTAACTTAATTCCAATCATTGCTGACGTACAGGATCGTACGCGACTTGAACAAGTATTTGAAACTCATAAACCGCAAGTTGTTTTCCATGCGGCTGCGCATAAGCATGTACCTTTGATGGAAGCAAATCCTTATGAATCAGTAAAAAACAACGTATATGGAACACAAAATGTTGCAGAAATAGCTGATTTATTTAACGTCGAGCGTTTTGTGATGATTTCAACAGATAAGGCAGTGAATCCAACGAACGTCATGGGATCAACGAAACGAATTGCTGAGATGGTCGTGCAGGATTTAGGAAGTCGTAGCCAAACAAAATTCGCAGTCGTCCGTTTTGGGAACGTCTTGGGAAGTCGAGGGTCCGTCATTCCACTCTTTAAATCGCAAATTTTAGCAGGTGGACCGGTGACGGTCACACACCCAGAAATGACACGCTTCTTTATGACGATTCCGGAAGCGAGTCGTCTCGTCATTCAAGCCGGAATCTTAGCTGATGGTGGCGAAGTATTCGTGCTCGATATGGGTGAGCCGGTTAAGATTGTTGATCTTGCAAAAAATATGATTGAACTGAGTGGATTTACAGAAGATGAGATGCCAATCGTGTTCTCAGGGATTCGACCGGGAGAGAAGATGTATGAAGAACTGTTGAAAGACGGTGAAGTCGATCCGGAAGCTATTTATCCGAAAATCTTCGTTGGCAGAACACGTCAGAAAGAGTCACTCGAGCATATCTTAGCACTCGTAAATCAGCATAGGGAATCACCATTACAATTACGTAATACTTTACTCGATATCGCAAACGATGTCAGTACGCTTGAAAAGAATCTTATTTAAAAGAGTAACAAAGGAGGAACAACAATGAATTATTTGGCGATTAAACGTCCACTCGGCTTCTCAATCGCTTTAGTGGCCTGTATCGTACTTATTCCGATTTTCGTATTGATTATGGCTGCAATTAAGTTCGAATCTCGTGGCCCTGTATTTTTTAAACAAAAACGAGTCGGATTAAATAAAAATCATTTTAACATTTTAAAATTTAGAACGATGTATATCGAAACACCGAATGATACACCAACACACTTGTTAGCAGATCCGGACGTTTATATTACGCGGGTTGGAAAGATATTACGGAAAACAAGCCTGGATGAATTGCCTCAATTGTTTAATATCTTAAAAGGAGAAATGGCATTTGTAGGACCACGTCCAGCACTTTGGAATCAATACGATTTAATTGATGAGCGAGACAAATACAATGCTAATGATACATTGCCAGGGCTGACAGGATGGGCCCAAATCAATGGTCGTGATGAATTACCAATTGAAGTGAAAGCAAAACTCGATGGAGACTATGTACGGCGTATGGGGCTCTTGATGGATGCTAGATGTTTTGTTGCTACTGTGTTTAGTGTATTGAAAAGCGATGGTGTAGTCGAAGGTGGAACTGGAAAGATCACTAATAAAGAAGTAGCAAGCACAAAGGAGTAAAAAAATGAAAAAAGTATTAGTGACAGGTAAAAATGGATATATTTCAAAAAAAATTGTAGAAAAATTTAATAAAGAGCTTATTATGTGCGAAGCAAAGTCAGTACGAAACCAATATTATAACGAGATTAATTTTGAGGAATATTCAACTGTTATTCATACGGCTGCTATCGTTCATAAAAATGATTCAAAAAATAAATTTGCAGAAATTAATAGCGATTTAACATATAAAATAGCGAAAGATTGTAAATCCAAAGGTTGTAAACTGTTCATTTTTATAAGTACTATGAATGTATTTGGACAAACTAATGGAGTGATTAATAGTAGTACAGAAGAAAAACCAATAACTTTATATGGAGAGTCTAAACTAAATGCTGAGAAGAAAATACTTAGTTTAGAAGATGACAACTTTAAAATTGCAATCGTACGACCACCAATGGTATACGGAGCTGAAGCTCCGGGAAATTACAAAAATTTAGTTAAAATTTCTAAGATTTTATATGTTTTCCCTTCGATAAAAAATAAGAGAAGTATGATATTTATAGATAATTTAACTCATTTCATATACGAGTTATATAAAGCTAAAAAATCAGGAGTGTTTCATCCTCAAAATAGTGATTACATATGTACTACTGAATTAGTACTAAATTTAAGGAAAGAAATGAACAAAAAAACCATTCTTTTAAGTTTTTTTAATCCATTGGTAAGATTTTTAATTAAAAAAAACAGTTATTTCGAAAAAATTTTTGGGGATTTATATTATGATCAAGAAGACTTTAAATACGATTTTTATGAATCACCAATTAATTTTGAAAAATCAATCGTAATTATAGAGAGCGAGAATATAAAAAATGAGAATGGATTTAAATAATAAAATATTTGTTTCAATAATAATGCCTACATATAATGATATGGAATTTATCGGGAAATCTATCGATTCTGTATTAAATCAAACCTTTAGAAATTTTGAATTATTAGTTGTCGATGATTGTTCAACAGATGAAACTAAATCTTATATAGAGAAAAGAAAAAATCAAGATGGAAGAATAAAATATCTAAGTAATGATAAAAATTCTGGAGCAGCTGTTTCGAGAAATTTAGGTGTAGAAGTTGCACAAGGAGAGCTCATAGCTTTTATTGATAGTGATGATGTTTGGTTTGAAAATAAGCTTGAAAAGCAAATTGCATTTATGATGGAAAATAACTATCTGTTCACCTGTACTTTTTACAACAAAATAGACACAAATGATAATGATTTGGATACTATAATAACGTTTCCTTTTGAAACAAATTATAATGATTTATTAAAAAATAATTGTGGTAATTCAACAGTTATATACAATGCAAAAAAATTAGGTAAATTTTATATAGAGAATATAAAAAAAAGAAATGATTATTTAATGTGGTTAAAAGTAATAAAAAAAAGTAGCAAGCTCTATTGTCTAGACGAAGTACTATCTAGTCATAGATTACGGCAAGGATCAATTTCGAGTAATAAGCTGGATCTAGTTAAATATCATTGGAAAGTATATCGCGAATATGAAAAAATAAATATTTTCTATTCTTTGTACTTAACTTTGTTTTGGATAAAAAAAACTATACTTAAAAGAGGTAAACGATAATGAAAAACTTAGTAAATGAAATCCTTTTGAAAAAAGAGAAAATAGCAGTAGTAGGTCTTGGATATGTAGGAATGCCAATCGCAGTAGAATTTGCTAAAAAAGTTAAAGTTATAGGTTTTGATATTAGTGAAGAAAAAGTAAATCTTTATAAATCAGGGATTGATCCTACGAAAGAAATTGGAGATGAAGAGATTAAAAAATCAAAGGTAGCGTTTACAAGCAATCCTGAAGATTTAAAAAATGCAAAATTTCATATTGTTGCGGTTCCAACACCAATAAATCTAGATAAAACACCTAATTTAGATCCAGTGATAGGTGCAAGCGAACTTATCGGAAAAAACCTAAGTAAAGGGTCAATTGTAGTTTACGAATCGACTGTTTATCCAGGTGTAACTGAAGATATATGCATCCCTATTCTTGAAAAAAATTCTGGTCTTAAATGCGGAATTGACTTCAAAGTTGGATATTCACCAGAAAGAATTAATCCGGGTGACAAAGTGCATACTTTAGAAAATATTGTTAAAATAGTTTCGGGAATAGATGAAGAATCCTTAGAAATAATAAGTGGCATTTACGAAATAGTAATTAAAGCTGGAGTTCACAAAGCTTCATCAATAAAAGTTGCAGAAGCTGCGAAAGTTGTTGAAAATAGCCAAAGGGACATCAATATTGCTTTTATGAACGAATTAGCAATTGTTTTTAATAAGATGAATATCAATACGAATGAAGTAATTGAAGCAATGAACACTAAATGGAATTCACTAGGTTTTTATCCTGGATTAGTTGGAGGTCATTGTATAGGTGTTGATCCTTACTACTTTATCTATGAAGCTGAAAAATTGGGTTATCATAGTCAGATTATTTTATCAGGAAGAAAAATAAATGATAGTATTGGTAACTTTATTTCAGAAAATATTATTAAACAATTAGTCGTAGCAAATAAAAAAGTCAAAGAGGCAAAAATCGGTATTTTCGGTGCGACATTCAAAGAAGACTGCCCGGATATTCGTAACTCAAAAGTACTAGATATAGTTATGGGATTGAATAGTTATGGAATTGAACCTCAAATTATTGATTATAACGTAAACGAAAAAGACTTTTTCAATGAATATGGTAAAAAAATCTCTGTAATTGATGAAATTAACAACTTAGATTGTATTGTTTTAGCAGTTGGTCATGAGAAATATAAAGAAATGAACGTTGAAGAGTGGAATAATTTATGTGGAAATGTTACAGATAAAGTTTTTATAGATGTAAAAAGTACTGTAAATGAAAAAGATTTAAAAGATGTTGGTTTTAAATACTGGAGCTTATAAAAAGATGAGTAAGGAGAAAAAAATGAGAATTGCTTTATTAGCAGCTGGTTCTGATGTTCATGCAGTTAGGTGGGCAAATAAGTTAAATGAATTAGGACATGAGGTACATTTAATTTTTCAAAAAAATCATGATTTAAAGCAAGATCAGGTTTCCAATCAAATAAAAATTTACAAGTTAAATTTCAAGAAAACAATTGGGTATTATCTGAATGCGATCGAATTAAAAAAAATATTAAACAAAATTAATCCAGATATATTAAATGCACATTATGCAAGTGGCTATGGAACACTTGCGCGTCTTACTAATTTTCATCCATGTATTATTTCTGTATATGGAAGTGATGTATATGATTTTCCTTATAAATCAAAAATAAATATGAATATTATAAAGAAAAATTTAAATTATGCTGATGGGATTGCTTCTACTAGTCATGTTATGGCAAATCAAACTATTGATTTAGGAATTAAACATGAGCTAAAAGATATAAAAATCACACCATTTGGTGTTGATACAAATAAATTTAAAAGAAATGATAGAAATACTTCTAATGAAAAAATTATTATAGGAAGTATTAAAAAACTATCACCTAAATATGGGTTAGAGTATAGTATTAAAGCAATTAAATATATGATTGATAACAAAATGATTGATTTGGAAAAACTAAACTTTGAATATCGAATTTATGGAGAAGGAAATCAAAAAGAGGAGTTTGAAAAGTTCATTAAATTAAATAATTTAGAAAAATATATTAAATTAAAAGGACGAGTTCCAAATACTCAAGTACCAAATGAGCTTAATAATTTTGATATTTTTATAGGGTCTAGTATTTTAGAAAGTGAAAGTTTTGGAGTTGCAATTGTTGAAGCAATGGCTTGTGAGGTACCTGTCATTGTATCAAACGTTGGTGGCTTTAAAGAAGTAGTTGGAAATGGTCAGTATGGTGTAGTTTTTGAAAGAAAAAATGTGAAAGAATTAGCTGATAAAATTATAGATCTAATTGAAAATCCTGAAAAAAGAAGAAAAATGGGGGAATTATCTAGAAAACGTGTTTTGGATGAATACGACTGGGAAAATAACTCAAATTTAATGGTTGATTTCATGAAAAATATAAAGAAGGAATTTAATAAATGAAAAATATTATTATGTTTTCTACTAGCGAAATTTTTGGTGTAAGAAAAACAGGAGGGCTTAAAAGATTTTTAGAACTATATAAATATTATGAGAAATCAAAGAATTATAATGTTGAATTTTATTCTGGCGATGATGATTTAGTTTTAAGAAAAAATAAAATTCTTAATTATACGTCTTTAAAAAGGAAAACAAATAATAAATTTTATGTACCTAATGAGTTGCTTATTTTCTTCCAAAATTTTAAGCATATTAATAATTTGAAAAAGAAAAAATATGATGATTTGATAGTTTTTGATGTACCTACTGCACTATCATTATCGCTTTTGAACTGTAAAGATATAAATTTGTTTATAAGGCAAGACTTGATTGGATATAAATCAATATCTTTGAAAGAAAAAACAAATAACACGTTATTAAAAAAAGTATATTTAAATATGTTAAAAGTAGCAGAAGCCATTTGTTTAATTCAGTCTAAGAAAGTTATAGTTCAATGTGAATATGACTTAAATAAATTACTAGAAAGACATAAGCTCTTAAAACGAATTATTGCAAAAAAAAGCTTTGTACAAATTAATAATATCAACCCAACTTGGATTGAACAAAAAAATAACAAAAATATAGAACAAAAGTCATTTTCTTTTGAAAACATTGGTTTTATTGGTGATTTTTCAAATCAAAGAAAAGGTCACGAATTGTTTTTAAAGGCGATAGAAAGAATAAATTCAGATGATTCAAATGAATTAAATTGTAATGCTATTGTTATAGGTGATGGAGATTCTTTTGATTTTTATAAAACAAAATATGAAAATCAAAACGTATCTTTTATTGGAAGAGTAGAAAATGTTAAAGAATATCTTGCTAATTTTGATTTATTAGTAGTTCCATCGTTTGCAGATTCTTGTCCAAATACTATTCTTGAAGCAATTTATAATGATGTTGCGGTTATCGGTTCAAAAGCAGGTGGAATACCGGAAATTTTAAATTATGAAGAAGCACTTTTTGAACTATCAGTAGAAGACTTAGTTAGCAATATTGAAACGATTTCTAAAGAAGAAAATTACTATTTATTGCTTCAAAAGCAATTGAATAGAAAAGAAGAGTTAATGTTTAACTGGAGTGATAAAATCGCGAGGATTGTTGAAAATGAAAATATTAATTAAAAAAGTACGATCAAATCCTTTTTGGGATAAATTATTAAGAAATATGATTGTTGCTTTATCTGGAGATTCTATTTCTTCAATAATTAATATTTTAGTTTTATTTATATCCATAAAAATAATTGGAAATAAAGACTATGGGATTTTTATTCTTGCACAATCGTACATGTTGATTTTCGATTCGATTTTTAATTTTCAATCGTGGCAAGCAATAATAAAATTTGGTAGTAAATCTTTATATGAAAAAAACTTAAAGGTATTTTGTTCGAACATCAAGGGAAGTAGTATAGTCGATTTTTTAAGTTCTATTTTTGGTTTTATATTAGCAGTATCATTAACTTCTATAATTATTAAGTTTACTGAATGGCCGAATGAAATTAAAGTCATTATATTCATTAGCTGTTTAGAAGTATTGTTTAGATTTACTAATACACCGATTGGAATATTAAGATTAGCTAATAAATTTGAAATGGTAGCTTATCAAAAAATAATAACATCTTTGTTGAGACTATTCTCAGTTGTGATTTATTGGTTATTTGATTTTAATTCTTTGGCTGCTTTTACAATATTTTATGTATCCGCAAATGTTGTTGGGAATATTGTCTTAATTATATTTGCATTTAAAGAATTGAAAAAGATAGTCAATATAAAACAATTATTAAACGCAAAATTAAATTCTTCTGGTATTGAATATTATAAATTTATGGGGTGGACTAATATAAGTTCTACCGTTGATATACCAGCTAAACAATTAGATGTTTTCATAATTTCAACATTTTCAATTGAGCTAGTAACGGTATACAAACTCTATAAGCAAATTGCTGAAATACTTGGAAAACTTACTGCACCACTGTCTCAGGTTATTATGCCGCAATTTTCTATGTTAGCAGCTAAAAAAGAAAACAATAGAGGATATGAAGTAGTACTTAAATTAAAAAAAGTAACTTTACTTTTTATGATCCCTCTCGGGATTATCTTTTCTTTGGTAGCGCCGTTTATTTTGAAATTTTATTTCGGGAATATATATTTCCAAAATTCTATGGTTATGATCCTGTTAATATTTAGTAGAATATACTCATTATCATATGCAGCATTACATCCTTATTTTGTATCAATAGGTCAAGTAAAGAAAAATTTCCAAATTGTATTATGTGCAAACATTTTTTATGTACTTGCTACATTAGTTTTAAGTCAAACTATTGGAATTTATGGAATTGTTATTGCATATCTTTTGGAAGTTATATTTATTGTGAATATGAAGAAAAAAGTAATAAAAAGAATTATAGTAAACGATGAGGTGTTATTAAGTGGATAATATTAAAAATATAGCAATTCTTATTCCATGTTTAGCTAAAGGTGGAGCAGAAAGAGCAGCTGGTTTATTGTCGAAGTATCTTACTAAAGATTTCAACGTATTTTTAATATTATTAGACAGTAAAGAAATTGTTTATGATTATTCCGGAGAAATTGTTTATTTAGAATCAGAGGAGAACTTTAAAAAAAGTAATTTTAAAAATAAACTTTTATTTTTTTCGAAAAAATACAAAAAAATAAAAAAATTAGAGAAAATAAAAAAAGAATTAGAAATTGATTTGACAATAAGCTTTCTTGAAACACCTAATATAATAAATTTACTTACTAAGACCGGTGACAAAAAAATTGTTTCAGTTCGTAGTACTAGATCCTTACAAACTGAAAAAATAATTAGTAGAATCGAAAACACTTTCATCAAATTTCTTTATAAAAATGCCGATAAAATTATTTCTATTTCTGAAGGAGTTAAAACAGATTTGGTAAATCACTTTCATATAAATAGAAATTTAATTCAAACCATATATAATTTTTATGACTTCGATCAAATTAAAAAATTAAAAGAAGATAAATTAAATGATGAAATGGAAAGTTTCTTCCATAAAAGTGATGTAATTATTAATGTAGGAAGATTAATTACTGCTAAAAAACAGGCTAGCATAATCGAAGGATTCAGCCAAGTTCACTTAAATAATCCAAATACAAAACTTTTAATCTTAGGTGACGGACCTTTACGCTTGGAGTTACAAAAAAAAATTAATGACTTAGATTTAGATAATGTAATAAAGATTCTACCTTTCGATAATAACCCTTTTAAATACATATCTAAGGCAAAGATGTTTATTTTGAATTCAGAAAGAGAAGGATTTGCAAATGTAATTATTGAATCCATGGTTTGTAAAACAGCTGTAATTTCTGTTGATTGTTTATCAGGGCCTCGTGAAATTTTAGCTGGATTAGATGATTATGAGAAAGAAATAAATGACATAATCCTTACCGATAGAGGTGTTTTATTTCCAAGAACCTCTAAAAAAGATCAAGAGGAAGCATTTTATATTCAAAAATCTATTGAATTACTTTTAAGTGATAATGAGTTAGTTTCTAATATTGAAAAAAATGCAACTGAATATATTAAAAATTACAATGATGATGCAATATATTTGCAATGGAAAAAAGTTTTCAAAGAAATTTAAATGAGGTGTAAAATTTGTGGTTATTATATTTACTATTAGCAATAATAATTATAGTTATTGAAGTATATAGAAAAAAAGAGTTTTTTTTTGATTTCTTAAGTTTCTTTAATTTATATTTTATTGGATATTATTTGTTTCCAGCGTTTATTTATAATGCTTCTTTTATTGAGTATCATGGAAGATATGAAAAATATCTTGGAGAATTAAGCGGATCTTTCAAGGCCTTTATATTAATCTTCATGTCATACGTATTTGTTTTATTAGGATATCAATATCTCGCTAAAAAAATTAAACTGAAGCGAATAAATAATAATAATAATACAGAAAAAAAGCATTATGATTTTTCTGGGAAAGTTATCATAATAACATCTATTGTTTTATGGATAATTGGATTATTATCTTTATTTGTTTACAGTCGTTCATTCGGAGGCATAGTAAATTTAATTTTAAATTCAGGCCATATCCGAGACGGAAACTATGTCAGTTCTGGAGATGGATCATTAGAATTTATCAGAAGATTTATAGTTGCTTTAATATACCCATCTTATTTTTTATTTGCATATTTTTTAAAAAATCAAAAACTACTTCTATTGCTGATTTTTAGCATTGTGATTTCGTTTCTTTGGTTTTTTATAAATGCTGGAAGGGGAGCTATCTTACAATATATATTAATTTTATTTTTAATATATGCACTAGTCAAAAATAAAAAAATTAATATTCTTAAAACAAGTTTTATAGGATTTATTTTCTTTGTTGGAATAAACTATTTAAGACCATTCTTTAACAGCTTAATGTATTTAAAAGATGGAGTAGATGTTTTTAAAAAGCAATTTATTATTACCTCTACTAGTGGAAGATATTCGATTGAAGGGTTTAAGGATGTGATTTACACATTCTCATACTATTTGGAGCATAAATATGTATCACTTGAAGTAGCCATTAAATCTGTCGACTCTGGAAGACATATAGTAAACTTCTTCAGTGAGTTTGGAATTGCTATCTTAAGTTTAATACCTTCTAAATTTTTGTTTTTTGAAAAGCCAGATTCTATTATTTTTCATAACACTTATTATATAACTGGAATATATGAATCGTCTATTCCACCAGGGGCTATTGCACTTGGGTATTATTCTTTAAGTTCAATAGGTGTAGTAATCTTTTCTGTCGGGTTTGGTCTACTTGGAAAAAAATTAAACGATTATTTTATGAGTATTAATAATGTTATTTCGAAACCTCTGTATGTTTCCAGTATGTTTGTATGGTTAGACCTTTTCGTAGCAGGGGAGATTAGACAAACTTTACAACGATATTTTGTTTATATACTATTATTAGCATTCTTTATAATTAAATCAAAGGTGAGGTGGAGAAGTTGAAAGGAAGTAGTACAGTTTTAATCACAGGTTCTTCTGGATTTATAGGTTATCATCTTAGTAATAAATTAATCAAATTAAACTACAAAGTAATTGGATTAGATAATATGAATAACTATTATGAATTAAATTTGAAAAAGAATAGATTAAATAATTTAATTAAGTCTAATAATTTTATTTTTGAAAATATAGATTTAAAAAATATGAGTGATGTTAAAAATTTATTTGAGAAGTATGATTTTGATGTTGTGGTTAACTTAGCAGCACAGGCTGGGGTCCGATACTCTATTGAAAATCCTTATGCATATTTAGATTCAAATCTAACTGGTTTTTTGAACATATTAGAAGCATGTCGTGCTTATCCTGTAAAACATCTCCTTTATGCTTCATCCAGTTCTGTGTATGGCGGAAATAAAGTAGCTCCATTCTCGACGAACCATAATGTCGATCACCCAGTCAGTCTGTATGCAGCAACAAAAAAATCGAATGAATTGATGGCTCATACCTATAGTCACTTATATGATATTCCTACAACAGGACTACGTTTCTTCACTGTTTACGGTCCATGGGGACGTCCTGATATGGCCTACTTCTCGTTCACGAAGGATATCATTGAAGGAAATCCGATTAAAGTATTTAATCATGGGAAAATGGAACGTGACTTTACGTATATCGATGATATCGTCGAAGGAATTGTCAAATTGATTCCACGTGCCCCGGAAAAAAATCCGGATTGGGATGAAAGTAAGGATGAACTTGGTGCAAGTTTTGCGCCGTACCGTGTTTATAACATAGGAAACAACCAACCGGTTCAACTTATGAAGTTTATAAATGTGTTAGAAGAAAAAATCGGTAAAGAAGCTAATAAACAATACATGGAGATGCAACCGGGTGATGTCATGCGGACTTATGCCGATGTATCTGAACTGGAACGCGATATCGACTTTAAACCGAGCACTAGCATTGAAGATGGACTTGGAAAGTTTGTCGACTGGTACAAAGAATACTACAACGTAAAGTTATGAAAAGGATGAGACAAATGAAAATTACAGTTGCTGGAACAGGATATGTCGGTCTTTCGATGGCCGTTTTACTCGCACAACATAATGAAGTCACATCGATTGACATCATTAAAGAACGTGTCAAGCTCGTCAATGATCGCAAATCACCAATCGTTGATGCGGAAATCGAGAACTTCTTGCAAAATAAAGAATTGAATCTTCATGCGACGACAGATAATTTTGAAGCCTATAAAGATGCCGAGTTCGTCATCATTGCAACACCGACGGATTATGATCCAACACGGAACTACTTCAATACACGGACGGTCGAAAGTGTCATTGCGACGGTCCTTGCCATTAATCCGGACGCGACGATGGTGATTAAATCGACGGTACCGGTTGGCTACACACAAGAGCTAAAAGAGAAGTTCGATACGCCAAACATTATCTTCTCACCAGAGTTCTTGCGTGAAGGGCAGGCACTGCATGACAATCTTTATCCGTCACGTATCGTCGTCGGGGAACAATCGGAACGAGCGCAACAATTCGCGGATCTTTTACTTGAAGGAGCGATTAAAAAGGATGTACCGATTCTTTTGACAGATTCAACAGAAGCGGAAGCGATAAAGCTATTCTCGAATACGTATCTCGCAATGCGGGTTGCCTTCTTCAATGAACTTGATACATATGCTGAAGTACGTAGCCTAGATACGAAACAAATCATCGAAGGCGTCGGGCTTGATAGCCGGATCGGCAATCACTATAACAACCCATCATTCGGTTATGGTGGTTACTGCTTACCGAAAGATACGAAGCAGTTACTCGCGAACTATGATGAAGTACCGAATAACATCATCGGGGCGATTGTTGAAGCAAACCGGACACGGAAAGACTACATTGCTGATACGATCATCAAACAAAATCCGAAAGTCGTCGGCGTCTATCGCCTGACGATGAAGACAGATTCAGATAACTTCCGCGCCTCATCGATTCAAGGGATTATGAAACGAATCAAGGCGAAGGGGATTGAAGTAACGGTCTTCGAACCCGTTTTAACAGAAGATACGTTCTATAACTCACGCGTCATTCGTGATCTTGAAGCGTTTAAACAGGAATCAGACGTGATTCTTTCGAACCGCATGCACCCTGAATTGGGTGACGTCGAAGAGAAAGTCTACACGCGCGATTTATACAGTCGGGATTAATCAAGGTTAAAAAGAGCCGCTATTTTTCGAAGTTAGTTCGAAGAATGGCGGCTCTTTTTTGTTTGGGTCATATGGATGATCAATTTATTTAAAAATCCTTAGCGTATTTATACAATTTATCATTTTCAGTTCTTACTGTTACTACAACTTTGCTTTGGTTTTGCCAAAGACCGAATCTGAAATTGATACTGATCCCCCAGTTAGAGTAAGGATTGATTACTGTATCGATTTCTGAATTTTGAAGGGCTTCCGGAGTGTAGGACGTAAATAAAGTACCATTCTCGTAAATTTCAATTTTTTCGATGAAGACTTTTTCACTCGGTTCATAGTTATATAAGTTGATAGACAAACCTTTGATGAGGCCGTTGATAATGACAGATCCGTAAGCATTCATGGATACATTGGGTTGATCAGAAACGGTGAGGGTTTTTGATGTAGTGACTCCATCAGCTGTTCCTGTAATCGTTACGGTCCCTTCGGATAACGTTTTTAACAAACCATTTTCGTCAACTGTAGCAATGGACTCGTTTGAACTGTTCCAAGTCACTTTCTGATTTGTCGCATCGCTTGGGTAGATTGTAGCAGTCAACTGTTGAGTTTTTCCTGTTTTCATAGTGCTAAGATTTATAATCTCGATAGCAGAAACCGAAATCTTTTGAACTGTGACTTTACGTTTAATTTCTACAGTATTTCCGGCTTTATCTGAGACGCTATAAGTAACAAAGTAATCTCCTTCTACTGAAGTGTCCACTGAACCGGTCGTTTTCATCTCGGCTGTAAGATCGCCATCGTTATTATCAGAAACGGAGACACCTTCCAGTGGATTAAAAGTTGTATTGAGTCCTGCTACTACATCCATTGCTCCGGAAATTACAGGCTTAACATTATCGATGACAACAACTGTACGTGATGTAGAAACAGTATTTCCAGATTGATCGGTGACGGAATACGTTAAAGAGTAGGTCCCGGCTTTATTAACATCGACCGAACCACTAACCTGAATGAAAGATGTGATATCACCATCACTATTATCAGAGGCGGAAATACCTGTTAACGGATTAAAGTCCTGGCCAAAATTGATTTGAATATCTTTTACTCCTGAAAAAACAGGACTGACTTTATCGATTACTGTTACTTTACGTTTAATGGAAGAAACATTTCCAGACCGATCAGTGACCGTGTACGTTACAAAATAGGTTCCGGCTTTATTGACATTAACGGAACCAGTAACTCGAATGGCTGAGGTAATATTACCATCATTGTTGTCAGACACAGAAACACCAGTTAAAGCATTAAATTTATCTCCTAGATTAATTTGGACATTTTTAGCGCCAGCAATTACCGGCTTAATGTTATCAATGATTGTAATCGTACGTGTGACCACCGTTTTGTTTTTTGCTTTGTCTGACACCGTATAAGTCAATTTGTAAATTCCAGCTTTTTTAGTGTTCACCTTACCGGAAATCTTGATATTTTTCGTGATGTTTCCATCGACATTATCTTTGGCAGTAACACCAGTCAAAGCATTAAATGTAGAATTGATATAGATTTTTTTATTAGCAGCACCAGAAATGGATGGTTTAGCAGTATCTTTCTTTACAGTAATCGTACGAGTAACAGTCGTCTTATTTTTCGCTTTGTCTAAAACGGTATAAATCAATTTATAAGTTCCTATTTTTTTGATATTGACAGTACCAGAAACTTTGATTTTTTGTGTGATGATTCCATCGGCATTATCTTTGGAGGTAACACCAGTCAAAGCATTAAAAGAAGAACCGATGTAGACGGTCTTGTTAGTAGCACCAGAAATAGAGGGTCTTGCTGTATCTTTTTTCACTGTGATTGCACGAGTAATAGTTCTCTTATTCTTCGCGTTATCTGAAACAGCATATGTCAGTTTATATGTACCGATTTTTTTCGTATTGACCGCGCCAGAAACTTTAATGTTTTTCGTAACGTTTCCATCGACGTCGTCCTTTGCTGTGACACCAGATAGAGCATTGAAAGAAGTCCCAAGATAAACTGTTTTATTTGCTGCACCGGAAATAGACGGTTTAACAGTGTCTGAAGCTGCGAACGCCGTACTTGGAACAGACGAACAAATTGCTAATAGACAGGTCGCGATAAAGTAGTTTTTAATATTTACTTTCAATCAAATCTCTCCTAAATAAAAATATTTTTATGAAACGATTATATTATACCATTAATGTAAAAAAGTTCTATAAATAAAAATATATAGAATCATTACAATGAGGTATTGTTGACACATAAAATCCATCATATTTTACCAGTCACTCCGGAGACACCTGAAATCCTTGTTCGCTATACAGAAAAACATACCATTCTGCATTCGAAAAAACGTCGTCGTTCTCGATACCACGAATGGATATCATCTCGGATCGGGAGGTATCGACGATTACGGCTGCAATTTAAGGAAAATCAGGGAATGTCCGTTCTGTCGACGTCGTTTTTTGAACGAGACAAAACGCCATCATTATATTGGCATCATTGACCACTCACTGGCTTGTAGCCCAAAAATGTGTTGTCTCCGTAAGACCGAGAGGTCTCCTGTGCTTGTACTTTGGAAGAAGCCTTTACTCAGTATCTCTATAAAGGGCTCCAACATATTCGGTATAACGTGTAACAGACAGGGCTACCGAAGACTGACAGACTGGTTGGATTGTTATCAGTTGGAGTCGTAGCCGTTAAGAAGTGATGCGTCAATAGTCTATCGAACGAGGAAATGGAAGGAACAGAGAATAAGATTAAACTCATCAAACGTCATGGTTATGGCTACCGAAACCTGGAGCAATTCTTTTTGAAATCGTATCTCGAACGTAGTCGTTAAATAGCAATCATATCTTATGGTAAAAATACTAAAAATGTAATATTAAATATTAAATATTAAATTAACCTTTTTAGGAATGAAAATAAAAAGGTTAATCAAATCAATTTTATTCTTAATTGATTTTGTATAATTTCAGCTTTTTACGATTTTCGTAGTTCGAAGAAACTTGCATATTTAGCTGATGATACACGGATTACAAGAATTTTTATTTAAGGTGAATAAGTGATTTTTTATATAGAATCCTATCAAAATAAACAAATAGTAGAATCGATTATTCATTTGATTTGAAATAAAAGGAAACCATAATTTTCTGTGGTAAATTAATCTTTGGGATTATTTATATAAAGATGGAGGAGTCTAGTTGAAAGCTTATTATTCAGGATTGGTTTTAGCCGTTGGTTTTACATTACTTGGGTGGACACATACTGTATCTGCAGTAGAACAAGAGCAGATTAAACGGGTGATTGTTCAAGTTAAAGGAACAGATATGGGAGAAATAGAAGGAGATATTGTCTCTTCTAAAAAAAATCGAAAGCAGACGATTCTTCAGGTCGAGGTACCGGAAGGAACTTCGACATCTTCTTTCATTAAAGAACTTAAACAAGAAGACAACGTATTGCGTGTTGAAGAAGATCGATTGCTAGATTTGACGTATTTACCAAATGACTATTACTTTTATTCACAGTCTCATCATCAAAATATACATTCGGAAGAAGCCTGGAATCGGTCAATGGGAGCTAATGTGACAGTTGCGGTTTTGGATAATGGAATTGATATGAATCATGAAGATCTTTCGAACAAGATTACGGATCCTTATGACGTGGTCTATGATTCTCCTTATACACTGACGAGTGGCGATCACGGAACACACGTTGCAGGTATCGTCGGCAGTTCTATCGATAACTATTACGGAGGGGCGGGTGTTGCGCCATATGCAACCATCATGCCGATTGATGTCTTTGCTGGAACATCTGCTTACACCTCTGATGTTATTGAGGGAGTGTATCGCGCGGTTGATCATGGGGCGAATATCATCAATATGAGTCTTGGAAACTATTATTACAGTTCATTTTTCCAAGACGCGATTACCTACGCCTATAATCGCGACGTATTAGTTATCGCAGCAGCCGGAAACGATGCAACGAGTTCGGCACATTATCCGTCCTCCTATGACCATGTCATCTCTGTTGGTTCGACTACATCAACGGATGAACGGTCTTATTTCTCGAACTTTGGGTCGAATATTGACATTACAGCACCGGGAAGCAGTATTTATTCTACGACTCCTTACAATTCATACAGCTATTACAGCGGGACATCGATGGCTTCGCCAGTTGTCGCGGGTGTTGCGGCTCTTGTGAAATCAGCCGATTATAGTATGTCAGTCGACTCTATTACAGATCGATTGATAAGTACAGCCGACGATTTAGGTGACGCCGGTCGTGACGATTACTTTGGCTATGGACGTGTCAATGCGAAGTCAGCTCTTCATATTCAAGACTTGTCCTATGTCTCGGTAAATGAGGTGTCGGATTCGTCTGATTATATTACGGGATACCTCCCATCGAACAATGGATATGGTAGTATTTATGTCTTTAGCAATTACAATGGAGTATATAATGGATTGATCGCATACGGTTCAGGCATATCAGGAGGAGACTTGTTCTCGTTACCGGTCTCACGCATGCCTGCCGGCACAGAATTACGTGTTGTTTTTGCGGACTACTACGGAAATTCCAGTCCGACCACGTACACCACTGTGGTAGATCGAACGGCACCTAACGCACCATCACTAGGAGCAATGTCGGATCAAACCGAATACGCATACGGATATACAGAACCGAATACATACGTTCAAGTCGAATCGTCTTATCAAGGCTTTGTGACTAGTGGCTATTCCGACTACTACGGTCAATTTAATTTCTATGTTGGAAAACAACCGGCAGGGTCAAATCTCTCTGTGTTTGCGATGGACGCATCAGGTAATCGAAGCGAAACAAGTACGATTACAGTTTCAGATCAGACCGCACCAATCATTTCAAATGTAAATGAAGTGACGGATCAGTCGACAAGTGTGTCTGGTATGACGGAGGCATATGCTAGTGTTTCTGTCTTTAATGACAACAATGAATTACTCGGTACTGTGTATGCAGATGAATCGGGTTCATTTAATGTACCAATCAAGCGTCAAGCGAACGGACAAGGATTATATGTCCTTGCGACAGATCATTCTGGAAATACAAGTACGAGATTCAATGTGCTCGTCGTGGATCGCACTCCACCTAATATCGGTAGTGTGGAACAAGTTGGTGATTCAACTACTGAGGTCAAAGGTGTCGGTGAAGCGAACGTGACCGTTGAAGTAAAAAACACGAGCAAACAATTGCTTGGTCACTCAACATCGGATGCGAACGGCAATTTCGCCGTTACAATACCAAAACAGACAAAAGGAACTACATTGTATGTGACGGCTATTGATGCAGCAGGCAATACAAGTAAACGCTTCACGATTTCCGTTATCGATAATACATTGCCGATTATCAGTGGACTATCTGAAGTCTCAGACCGTATGAACACGATTACAGGCCAGACAGAAGTTGGAAGCTTCGTCGAGCTGACGAATGAAGCGAAAAAGACAATCGCTCAAGGTTATACGGATGAGAAAGGAAACTTCTCCTTAATCATTGAAAAACAAAAAGCAGGGACTATCTTGTATTTACTCGCGACAGATGAAGCCGGTAATATCGGTAATAAGAAGAAACTGACCGTACTCGATAAAAAGGCACCTGTCATCACGAAAGTAGAAGAAGTGTCTGATCAATCTACAGTGGTTAAAGGAATCACTGAAGCAAATGCAACAATCATTCTTAAAAAAGAGAACAAAGAAGTGGTTCGTGGAACGTCAGATACGAAAGGTATATTTAATTTGACGATTCCAAAACAGCTTGCCAAAGTCAAGCTAGTCCTAACGGCAACAGATACAGCAAATAACATCAGTAATGAGAAAACAATTACCGTTATTGACAAAACAGCACCAACAGCACCACAAGTCAGTGAAGTGTCGGATCGCTCGACTGTAATCACTGGGAAAGCGGAAGCGCAGAGTACTGTCATCGTGTCTGTTGATCAAACAGAGAAGTGGCGGACCACTACTCTTGCGAATGGAATGTTCAGCATATCGGTTGAGAAATTAACTGCGAATGCAATCTTGGAAGTGACGGCTGTCGATGAAGCGAAAAACATCAGTGTAGTTACGAAAGTCACGGTCAAAGACCGGACGGCACCAGCTCAACCGAACGTCAATGAAATATCGGACCGTTCGACGACAGTCACGGGAACGACTGAGAAAAAGGCTAAAGTCATCCTGCAAAAAAACAAAGAAGAACTGGCACGGGCGACAGCGGATGCTACGGGACAATTCACGGTGACGGTACCGAAGCAAACGGCCGGAACAGAATTTGTAATCATTGCTCAGGATGAGGCGGGCAATGCAAGTACACCACTCAGCATCCTCGTCATCGATAAAACGGCACCGGCACAACCGACTATCGAGCCGATGACGGATCTCCTTGATACCGTCAAAGGAAAAGCCGAAGTCGGTAGCACGGTCACGGTTAAAAACGGATCGGTACTGCTGGGACAAGTGACGACAAAAGAAGACGGTACGTATGCCATCATCGTTGGCAAACAAAAAGCAGATACTATATTGTCTGTAACAAGCACGGATAAATCAGGGAATGTCAGTCAGGCGGTCGAGACGAAAGTACTCGACCAGACGGCACCTGCTGTTCCAGTCGTGACAGAAGTAACGGATCAGTCGACTTCTGTTAAAGGAAAAGCTGAAGCTGGCTCTGCGGTAGCGGTGAAAGCCGGGACGACGGAACTGGTAAAAGGAACAGCGGATAAAAACGGCGCATTTACGGTCGTCATTCCAAAACAAAAAGCGGGAACACTGCTGTTCATCACCAGTACGGATGCGGCAGGTAACATCAGTAAAACGATTGAAGTTAAAGTACTCGACCGGACGTCACCGCTTGCACCGACACTTTCTGAAGTGACGGATCAAACAACTGTAATTTTAGGGAAGGCCGAAGCAGACGCCGTGATTTCTGTTACGGTAGGGTTGAAGGAAGTAGGCAAAACGGTCGCCGGGAAAGACGGAGCGTTTAAAGTAACGATTCCAAAGCAGGCAGCAGGGACGACCTTGACGATGACTGCAACAGATGGAGCAGGAAACGTCAGTCCGACTGTCACAACGCTTGTAGCTGATAAAACGGCACCAACGCTCCAGGTCAATCAGATCACTAATCGTTCTATTCTCATCACAGGAACGACTGAAGCGAAAGCCAAAATCCAACTGACTTATGCTGCCAAAACGATGGAAACGACAGCTGATGCAACCGGTAAGTTCAGCTTTACGATTAAAGCAGTGAAAACAAACGAAGAGTTCAGCTTTACGGCATCAGATAGCCTGGGAAATAAAAGTGATATCCTAAAAATGAAAGTGACCGATGCGACGCTGCCTGTTCTTAAAGGCGCGACGGATGTGACGCTTGAAGCAGGGATAGTCTTTGATACAAAACGCAATATCACGGCAACGGATGAAACGGACGGAGACCTCACCAAGTCCATCTTAATTGCCGGGACATTCGACAGTAAGAAACCTGGACTTTACAGTCTGACGTACAGCGTAAAAGACCGGGCAGGGAATGAAGCGAAGATGATTCGGCGCATTACGGTCAAAGATACGGTTAAACCGGTTCTGTCAGGTGTGACGAATCAGTCGATCAATCTGAATAGTACGTTTGATTCGAAAAAAGGCATCACTGCGAAAGATAACATCGACGGAGACTTGACGAAGAGGATTCAAGTGTCAGGCAGTGTCAATCTGAAGAAGGTCGGCGCGTATACTTTGACTTATAAAGTCGTGGACCGTTCAGGAAACACGGCGACTCTGGTTCGTAAAATCACGGTCAAAGATAACGTGAAACCAGTCATTACAGGAGCGAAATCAAAAACGATTAAGTACAAATCGACCTTCAATCCGAAGACAGGCGTCACAGCAAAAGATAATGTCGACGGTTCGTTGACGAAATCCATCAAAGTAAAAGGAAGTGTCAACACAAAACGTAAGGGCATATATGCCTTAACGTATACAGTAAAGGATAAAGCAGGAAACAATACTAGTGTGAAAATTAAAATCACAGTGAAGTAAATGTGATGTTCAAAAAGATAGTGACTCCTTCTAAAAAGGAGCACTATCTTTTCATTTCTTGAAATTTAGATGGTGTCTGTCGAATGAAATTATAGAAAAATATAATTAAAAATTGGTTGGCTTTAAGACCATAGAAATCGAAAAAAATTTTAGCATATTAACAGAGTATTTTTAATTTAATTCTGGGGGAATCATAGTATGTGTAATTTTAATAAAGCAATAAAGAATGTAACTCTCCTGTTAGGAATCTGTATTGTCCTATTTTGTCTGCAAACCAAAGTGAATGCAGCGGAGTCTCAATTCTCTCTTCTTCCATTTGAACAAAAAGATCAGGTGATTTATGGAAAAATTCAACCGAATGATGAAGCACATCTTCAGTTCAATCATCAACTTTTTACAGTGAAAAGTAATACGAAGGGGGAGTTCTCTCTTAAACTTAAACAACCAGTAGGAAACGAATCCGTCGTTTTATTTCAGAAAGACAAAGATGGATTTGAACAAAAGACGACTGTACAGCTCGCTACGGATTTCAATACAGACGATTTAAATACGAATAGCATCGTTCCACCTTCGTACCTAGGAATTCAAGACAACCAATTTATTTTCGTAAGCCATTCTTCGTACAGGATATACGTGATTTACGAGGGTAAAACTTATTCTGGATTAGGTTCGTTATTGGTTCCAAAAAATAAGTCAAACGAATTGAAATTTTTTGGACAAGATGATTCACATGAATTTGGTGAAAAAAGTAAACTTGTTGTGAAGCAAGTGAACGAAACTGAATCATTAAAGATCAACTCGTTTGATGTTGAAGGGTCACGATTAAAAGGAACGGCTTGGCCCTATGGACATTTAAAAATAGTAGATAAAGAGGGGAATACCAAACAAGATATTGAACTAGAAGCAGACGGAAACATTGATATTCATATTCCATTGTCCTCTTATGAGTTAGAGGAGGGAACCTCTTTTACTATACAAGATGCGCAATCACCCGTTCCCTTGTTCAACCAAACGATTCAAATCTCCTCATTCATACCTAGTAAAGAGAAGGCAGTCTATTTCTCACATGACGTCAGAAGTAATACAGTCATTGGGAAAACCTATAGTGATGCGCAAGTTCAATTGGACAAACAAACCTGTTCATCACCCGATACATCGGGCATGTTTACATGTTCTCTTGCTATTTCAGAAGACCCGACACATCAATTAACAGTCATCCCAAAAGGAAAACCAGCTGTATCCGTATTTTTCGATACCGATTTCAATACAGATGCCTTTCCATTTTCATTATCGCAATCCTTGTCTTCTAACAATGCAGAATTAAATGGTACGACTCTTTCGAACAAAGAATTCAAAATCGAAGCAAGTAACGGCCTGTCGATAAACTTTAATTCGGATGCGACAGGTGAAATTAAGCTAAAGCTCCCAAATGCATATAATCTGAGCTATCAAGTATTCCTAAAAAGGAAGAATGGCAACTATCACCTAATCAAATCCATTAATGTAGACGATGAGCGAAAAATTCCTGAGCCAGTGTTAAAAGTTCAAAACGGTGAATTGGTTATTTTTAATCCCATGTATGAAAAAGATGCGCATTTACAAGCGGAGTTGTTGATTGAAAAACCTAACGGAGAATGGGATTTAAAACAATTGACGTTTGATCGGTGGATGCAGGAACTGAAAAGCATTAATGTCACAGAAATCCAAGACGGTGATCACTATACGTTAACGTTATTTAAAAAACAAAACGATCCGAATTCACGTGCTATAAAAGGGATATTCAAACGTATCGTGAAACCGAAGTATGATTTGAAACAAAGTAATGCATTAACTTTGGTTGGACGAACAGATCCGTTTGCTAAAGTTAAGATTAACTTCTCAGTCTTCAGAAACTATGAATCCTCTTATATTATGCCTAGAAACTACGAAGCAAAAGCAGATGGAAAAGGAAACTTTCAAATCAGTCTAAATCAAAAACAAGCTTTTAGAATTGATTACAGTGCAAGTATCGATTCAACGATAACGAGTGAGGACGGCTTAAAAAAGGACTACTATTATCAAACCATTGGAGATAGTACATCACCTCGCATTCAACTAGCATCGAAATATATCGCAGACTCAGATCCCGCATTCAATTTACTCTCAGATGATCGATTGAAGAAAATCGAAATTAAATATTTTTCGAACAATAAGTTGATTACAGAAAAGGTAGTTTCACCTGTAAAATATCTAAGCTTTATTTACACTCCTAAAAAACAAACTACTTACAAAGAGAACGCGATCAACAAAATTATGGTTCGTGCCACAAACGTCAGTCAACAGACTTCGTTGTGGTCGACCTTTAAGGTGACGAGTACAGCTTTTCCAAAGGTTCAATTGAAAAAAGTGTATATCGGAGATAAAGAAATCCACGGGAAAATTTCCGTCAAAAAATCATTTGAGTTGCTTGCCAATGATAAAAAATACGTTGTCAAACCCTCATCAAGTGGGACGTTTAAAGTTAAGTTAAAATCACCTATTAAAAAAGGAACGAAGACAATTAAAGTCATCTTAAAAAATGATGTTGATGATAAGAAGACGCTGACAGAAAAAGTATTGACCAGTAAAAAATAATTTAGATTCTTTATTAAGTCGTCAATTGATGTTCTCAAGATATATTTAATCAATAGACATATCTCAACACACGGTGTAGCGATTTTAAGTTCTGGAAAATACTCAGGAATGAACTCGGTCGTGTAAAGCGCATTAAGAAGGAACGGGCGAGGTTCAAAAAAATGTTTGTTTAAGGGTGTACTAATACTATTTTCATTTGCTCAAAAATAATAGATCGAGTTAGTTCATCTAAACTATTGTTTGTTTTTTACACAAGAAGAGGTCCAAGCGATAACCATCGCCTGGACCTCTTTTTGCGTTCGATGTTTCAATTCGTTGACCTGCCTCTGAAAAGTGACCGGTTTTGTTTTGTGCATCCTGTATAATTGTGTCATGCAGAAGCACTCAGAATTGGAATTGAGTAATCGGTTATGAGATTATATTCAAGTGGTTTAGAATTTATTGTAATTCAGCGTCTTGTTTGATTTTAAGTGAATGAACCCATTCTTTTTCGCGTACTTCGCACTTTTCGCACCTTGCTTAGAAGAAATCGTCAATGTCTTGATGTCTTCTTCTTCGTTCAACTCCTGAAGATCTGCCATCCGGTCTTTTGACCATTGGTCTTTTGCGACCGTCGAGTAGTTGAAGCTTTCCCACATGATGCCATCGATGTACGGGTACGTATGGTATTTTAATGTCCCGAAGCCCCAGTTTTGAATCAATGAGAGGTCCGCATGTTTCGTCTTGACGCTCTTTAAGAAGTTCGTCATCGCGACTTGCTGCTGCTCAAGAATCTTTGGTTGGTCGGCATGTTCGTTGTCGATGTCGCCGACTGTATCCAAGAAGACACCGTCGAGTCCTTTATTGACGACCTGCTTTTCGACTTCTTGCATGAGGACCGCTTGGTAATGCTTCGAGTTGATGTCCATTAAGTATGAATCCCACTCCGCGTAGTGGACACGTTGTCCATCACGGTGGAAGAAATCTGATTCCTTTAATTGCGCCATCAAGTCTGTGTTCCAGTTGTCGGCTTCCATCGTGTTGATGTAGCCGTAGACTTTCGTGCCGTACTTTTGAATTTCTGCGATTTGTTTCGCCGAGTAGAAGACCGGTTCGATGATCATGACATCGTACTTTTGCATCTTCTTGATTTTTGATTTCGTCGGTGCATCGTAGTAGACCTTATACGAGCTGACGGAATCGAGTGGATTCGTTGATTGAGCTTTGCCCGTGATTGGTGTCATTAGTAACACTCCTAAAAAAAGAATGCACAAAAAAGACGTCACGCGTTTGAGTGAGATAATACCCATGGTTAGTAGCCTCCTGATTTTTTATCAGAGAGCGGCTGCGGCATTGCAGACTGGCGATCGGTATCCGAAGATCGACGACCCATGTCTTTGCGCCCTTACTTTTCAGTAAGTTTGCCCTTCTCGATATTTAGTTGTAATTGCCTGTTTGACTAAATCTTACCACTGCTAACAAAAATGTAAATAACTATTTTAAGGAGAGTGTGCCATGATTTACACACAGCATAGAAATACAGTCAAATGGATAGAAATGCTAGCTAGTATTTTACTTATCGGTTTCTTTGACTATATGTTTAGCCTTTCGGTCTCGAATTGGGCGATTGATCCGTTAATCTTTTATATTTTATTGTTTGCCCTCCGCTATGGTCTGCTCGGAGCGTTCGTCAGTTTCACGATGACGATGCTGTACCACCTGTTTTTCCTGTCGGTCGAAGGATCAGACATTCTCTTATTTTTATACGACCGGACGGAACTGAGCTGGATCATCTTCCACTTCCTCGTCGCGATGGTCTGCGGGATTTTCAGCACCTCGTTCCAGGAACGTTATTTATCGTTACGGCTCCGCCACGAAGAAGTCGTCGAAGAAAACAACCACTTGCTCGAGACGGTCGAAAAGCTCCGACTGTCGCAGTCGACAATGCAAAAGAAGGTCCTCGACTCGGATCATACATTAACGAAAATCTACCAAGTCGGACTCGAGCTCGACCAAACGGCGGCCGACATCGTCCGCGATCGCCTCGTCGATGTCTTGAAACGTTCGTTCAAGGCAGAGAATCTTGCCATCTATCACGTCGATGCGTCCAAACGGACGTTACGACTCCACGTCCGGTTCGGTGAGAAAGAGGTCTTGCCGCAAACACTATTCATCGATCCGTCGACCGGCATCTATCAACGGATGTTCAAGACGAATGCGATTTCAATCCGGACGATGGACGAGACGGACGTCCCGTTACTGATCGCACCAATCCGCTACGACGGGAAGATTCAGGAAGTTGTCGTCATTCAGGCGATCGACTTCAACCGCCTGACGAGTTACGAGATGAACATCATGCAGTTGATTCTCGACTGGACCGGGACACGAATCGAAAAAGCGTTAACGATGGAATGGAATGCGTCGCGTGGTGATTTGATTGAAGGGACACGGATTTATCAAATCGAGCCATTCAATAAAAAAGTCGCACTCCAACAACACCGAGCTGAACAGTACGATCAGCCGTACAGTACGGTCGTCTTGCCGGTCGAACAGGTCCGGCTGTCGTTGATTGAAATGGAATTAATCCTACGCCAGTCGATGCGGGAAATCGACATCATCGGCTATGACGAGACGAATCAAATGCTCCACTTCCTCTTACCGGGAACACCGCAAGAGAACGCTGAAGGATTCAAGCAACGGATTAAAGAGTTGTTCGCACGAAAAGGAGGGAATCTTGGATGATTTTCTTCGTCCTGTTATTTTTTCTGATTCATGCCGTCATCGTCTTTCTCGTCACGAAACTGATCACGGCACGGATGGACCTGGCACAGCGCGGTCTCGTCAAGTGGATCGCCCTGATCTGTTATTTCGTCCCGTTGCTCGGTGAACTGTTCGGTCTCGTCAGTTGGCTGATCGCAAGACGATACGCGTCAGACAAGACGTTGCTCGACTACGATGACTACATCGAGTTCGACGTCGTCAACCTGGAAGGACTGCAACAACAGGCGGCCGACAACATCGACTTGGTGCCGATGGGCGAAGCGATGGCGATGGACGCGAAGGAACGGAAACAATCGATCGTCCGCTTGACGACGACATCGATTGCCGACTCCGGGAAGTATCTCCAGTTCGGGCTCGACCATGCCGACTCGGAGACGGTCCACTACGCCGCGACGGTCCGCAATACGTTATATGACCGGTACGAAGCGACGATTAAAAGTCGCGAGGAACAACTTAATCCGGGGCATGTCACGACGTATTACCACTTGATTGACGCCTTCGAAGCCTTCATCGAAAGTGGACTGCTCGACGACAGCATGCAAAAACGGATCTTTGATCGGTTCGGATCGTATTTACAAGACATGCGGATTCAGTATCCGACGGACGCGACGTGCTTGAAGGCGTGCGGCAAGCTCGCACTCGCAAAAGGCGACGTCGCGGACGGACTCGGCTACTATGAACGCTTGATCATGCACTACCCGGAGCAAGCGGACGGCTACCTGCTGGCAATCGAATATCACTTCACGAGAGGGGACTGGACGAAGTTGGCCCCGCTCGTGACACAACTAAAAACACACGTCGCACCGGACGACATTCCGGACGACAAACGCTACATTTTGGACCGGCTGGAAGGAGTGGAACTATGAAAAAATCGATCACGACCTACGTCGTCGCCGTCTTCGCGATTCTGCTCGTCACGATCGGCGTCGTCCAGTTGTTACGTCTTGATTATGGACATCGCCTGATTCCGACCGAGGAGACGCAACAAAAGACGTTTCAGACGATGTCGGGCAAGGAGGGACAGATGGACGGAGAACCGTTACAAGTCTATATCCATCAGGATAAAGGCGAGCTCTCAAAAAGTGTCTTGACGAACTTTAAATATGCACTGAAGTACGCGAAAGTCCCGTATACGAATATCTCAATCAAAGAAATCGAGCAATTGGAGCCGTCCGAGCGGACAGTGCTTGTCCTGTCCGGCGAGCATTCGCGCGACTGGCCGTATGAGACGATTCGTCAATTCGTTGAAGACGGCGGACGACTCTATATCGCGGGACGTTTCATCAATCAAGACTGGGCGGAGCTCGTCGGGGTGAAACAGTTCGGTGATTTCAAAGACGGCATCAACGGGTTGACCTTCAAGGAAGAAATCTTCCCTGGTTTCGTCGATTTGCCTGACTCGTCAAACTTGTTCGCCCACAGTATTGCCGACGTCGAGCTGCTACCGCAAGCGGACGTCAAAATCACGGCGTCCGGTGAACCGATTCTTTGGACATCACCGTACGGCAAGGGAACAGTCCTGTTCTGGAACACGACATCGCTCGCTGAGAAAAACTCACGCGGTTTAATGCTCCAGACGTTATCGTTATTGTTCCCGTCATTCGTCAGTCAACAGGCGGCGATCAAAGTGACGCATCTTGATGACTTCCCGTCACCGGTCCCCGGGAATACGAACGCCGCAATCGAGAAGACTTATAACCGGACGATCAAGGAGTTCTTTAAAGAAATCTGGTGGCGTGACATGAAACGAATCGCCGACGAACAAGATGTTACCTATACCGGGTTCATCATCGGCAGCTATAAGAATACGACGGAAGAGACGACGGAAGACTTGTCGGAGAAAATCCGCACCCCGATGCTCAACTATGGGCGGGGTCTGCTGAAGATGGGTGGCGAAATCGGACTGCACGGCTTTAATCACCAGCCACTCGTCGTCGCCGGTGAGACGCTTGACCCGAACCTCGGTTATATCCCGTGGAACAACCGTGATCAAATGGAGGAAGCATTAAAGAAAGTCATCGGGACGCACGACTATTACTTCCCGAACGAGTCGATTCAAAGTTATGTCCCGCCGTCGAACATCATCAATGAGACCGGTTTGACAGCACTCAACAATGTCTTTAAAGACAAGTTGATCGTCGCCTCACTCTACTCGGGTGATCCCTCGATGGGTAGCTATATCCAGGAGTTCGGACCGGATCCTGTCCATCAAAATCTGTATAACTTCCCGCGTATTTCGAGCGGCTACAACGAAACGGCAAACGATACGTTCGTCATGGCGGACGCCATCGCGAACTTCGGAATGTTTACCCACTTCATCCACCCGGATGACGTGCTAGACGAAGACCGGTCGAAAGGGAAGGGCTGGGCAGAGATGGAGAAGACGATGGAAGAGATGTTCCGCGACGTCAAGACGATGTATCCGTACCTCGAGAGCTTGACCCAGTACGAAGCGTATGAAAAATACGTCCAGTACCAACAGTCGGACATCAACGTCACCTATACGGACAAGACGATTGAAATCAACGGGACGAACATGTTGAAGCCATCGGTCATGCTCGTCCGTGTCGCTCCGGGTCAACACCTCAAGACAGGGACGTTCGATTTCGGGACGGTCCGCGCGCTTGCAGGCGAGACGTTGTATCAAGTCACGTTGACGAAAGCAACGGTCACGCTACCGATCGAGGAGGGAACAGAATGAAGATTGGTTTAGTCGTCGAAGGCAGCTATCCCTACGTCAGCGGTGGTGTCGCGAGCTGGGTCCACATGGTGATCCAGCAGATGCCGATGCATCAGTTTGAAATCATCGCCATCACACCGACGCAACTGACGGAAGCGGATTATAAATACAACTTACCGGACAATGTGATGGGTGTGACGAACTTATCACTCGATCTCAAATACGACCGTCCGAAACCGAAGCACGTCCTGTCGGCAGAACAAGGGCGGTTGATTCAACAATGGATGACGTTCCAACACGTCGAAGCCCCGGTCTTCCCGATCTTCGAACAAGCGGTCGGGACGTCGGAGCACTTCTTCGCGAGCCGGCTCTTCTTCGAACTCGTCAAGACGAGTTATGAGACGGAAAAACAATCCGGCTCATTTATCGATTACCTCTGGATGTGGCGGAGTATGTATACGCCGGTCCTCGAGTTACTGCAGGCGGAGTTACCGCAAGTCGACTTGATTCACTCGGCGTCGACCGGATATGCCGGACTCGTCGCGAGTGCGATCAAACAACGCCAAGGCGTGCCGTACATCTTGACGGAGCACGGCATCTACTCGCGGGAGCGGGAAGAGGAACTGTTACAAGCGACGTGGATCCCGGTCGAATACCGGGCGCACTGGATTCGCTTCTTCCACCATTTGTCGGCGGAAGCTTATCAGGAAGCGGATGACGTCATCACGCTGTTCGACCGCAACGGTGAACTGCAACAGGAACTCGGGGCACCAGCGGCGAAGCTGCGGATCATCCCGAACGGTATCGATGCCGTCCGTCTGTCGAGTTTACCGGTCGTCGAGAAGGGACCAATCCTGAAGATTGGTGCCATCGTCCGCGTCGTCCCAATCAAGGACATCAAGACGATGATTCATGCGGCGAAGGTCCTGCAAGAGATGGACGTCGCGTTCGAGCTAACGATCATGGGACCGCTCGACGAGGACGAGGAATATGCGACCGAGTGCCAACAGTTGATCGAACAGTTCGAACTTGATCCGTATGTGACGCTCGCCGGCAAGGTCGACATCGCCGCCTACTTGCCGACGTTTGACGTCTGCTTGTTGACGAGCATCTCGGAAGGGCAACCGCTCGCCGTCCTCGAAGGCATGGCAGCCGGTGTCCCGTGGATCGTGACCGATGTCGGGGCTTGCTCGGAATTGATTAACGGACGCGAAGACGACCCTTACGGACCAGCCGGGTTCGTCGTCCCGCCGGTCAATCCCGGACGGATTGCCGAGCGCTGTGCCTGGTTCGCTACGCATCGTGCGGATGCGAAAAAACTCGGGGAGAACGGCAAGAAACGGGCCTTGAAATACTATCAGACACACCAGTTCATCGCCGAGTATGTGGCACTTTATGAAGAGAGGGGGCTGGCATATGGCGGGCATCGGGTTTAAGCTCCAAAAGCTGTTCCAGGAAGATTATTTTTCAGCACGTCTGAAGGCGTACGCCTTCGCAGGGCTCGTCACATCCGGTCCCTGGTTGATCGTCATCGTCACGATTGCCTTGACGCAGTGGTTGACGACATACTTATCGATCGCTTCGTTCGAGGAACGGACGACGTTCAACTTAACGATTTCTTACTGCTTCATCTTTTCGCAAGTCATCCTCGGGATTCAGCAGCTCGTCGTCACGCGCTACCTCGCCGATTGTTTTTATGAGAAGCGCTACAAGGAAATCTTCCCGACGTTCATCGGGATGACGAAGATGACGATCGCGATTGCCGCCGTCTTCTACGTGGTTTTCCTGACGTTCTCCGAGTTGCCGTTCCTGTCGAACTTGTTGATTTTGATTCTCTTTTTGACGATCAACCTGATTTGGGTGCAGTTCTTATTCCTGAGTGCGGCGAAGTTTTATCAAGCCGTCGCCTACAGCTTTTTAGGGGGGGCGGCAGTGTCGATCATCTCTGTCCTCTTGATCGACCGCTTCTTAATGCCGTACTTGACGGCACCGTTCGCGACGAGCATGGCGTTGACGGCAGGCTTTACGCTCGGGATGCTCGTGACGTTGTTCGGTCTGTTCACGGCGATGTTGTTGACGTTCCCGAACCGGGAGACGAAAGATCCGTTTAGTTACCTCAGTTACTTCGACCGGCATCCGGCATTGTTTTGGACGAGCTTCCTCTACAACATCGGCGTCTGGGTCAGCAACTGGGTGATTTGGTTCTCGGAAGGCGGAGCCGTCCATCTCGGGACGTTCCGGTATCACCCCGTCTACGATACGGCGATCTTCCTCTCGTACTTGACGGTCATCCCGACGATGACGATCTTCGTCATCTCCGTCGAGACCCGTTTCTATGAGCGCTACCGTGTCTTTTACGGTTACGTCAATGAGGGCGGGACGCTCCAGCAAATCAACAAGGCTAAGGGGGCGATGTTGCTGATCTTACGGCAAGAGCTCCAGCGGCTCGTCCGCAACCAGGGACTGTTCACGTTGTTCGTCCTGATTTTTGCCTCGACCTTGCTCAGTAGTCTCGCCTTGTCGAAGGAGACGATCAGCATCTTCCAGATGACGACGATCGGTGCTTTCTCGAACGCGATGGTCCTCGTCCTGACGCTGCTGTTGCTCTATTTCGAAGATCAGCGCGGTGCCTGTATCACGTCACTGCTGTTCTTCGCCGTCAACGGCGTCTTCGCGGTTGCGTTAGCACCGTTCGGATATGACGGATTCGGTCTGAGCTTCGCATTAGGGTCGACGGTGACATTCGCCTACGCCTTGATCCGCTTGATTCAGTACGTCAATGAGATCGATTACCATACGTTTTGCCGCTATGAGCCGCGCCAGCGGTCAACCCGCTTCACCCGCGTCGGGGAACGGTTGAACCGGCGCTCGGCCTAACAAAAAAAGCCTGAATCGAAGTAGCATCTCGCTACTCGGATTCAGGCTTTTTTGTGGACGGTCATCAGCGGCGGTTCATTTCACGCGGATAGCCTTCCGGGTTTTGTGACTGCCAGCGCCAAGCATCCTGGCACATGTCATATAACGTTTTTTCAGCTTTCCAGCCGAGGAGGCGTTCGGCTTTTGACGCATCCGCATAACAGGCGGCGACGTCACCCGGACGACGGTCGACGAACTTGCGTTTGACGTCGATGCCGGTCGCTGACTCGAACGTCGTCACTAAGTCGAGGACGCTTGAGCCGGTCCCTGTTCCTAAGTTGAACGCTTCGATACCTTGGTGCTTATACTCAAGTGCTTTGAGGTGTCCTTTTGCGAGATCGACGACGTGGATGTAATCGCGAATCCCGGTCCCGTCCGGCGTCTCGTAATCCTGTCCGTAGACACTGAGTTCATCCAAACGTCCGGCTGCGACTTGCGTGACGTACGGCATCAAGTTGTTCGGGATGCCGTTCGGGTCTTCCCCGATCAATCCACTGATATCGGCACCAATCGGATTGAAGTACCGTAACAGGGAAATCTCCCAGTCCGTGTCGGACGCCGCGACGTCTTCGAGCATCTGTTCAATCATCAATTTCGTCGCGCCGTACGGATTCGTCGTCGAGCGTGGCGCCGACTCGTCAATCGGTGTCGTTTCCGGCACACCGTAGACGGTCGCGGATGAACTGAAGACGAGTTTTTTGACGTTGTGTCGCGCCATGACCTCAAACAAGACGAGTGAACTGACGAGATTATTCTTATAGTACGACAGCGGTAAGGCGACAGACTCACCGACCGCTTTCAAACCGGCGAAGTGGATGACGGCTTCGATGTCATGCTGCGTAAAGATTTGTTCGAGCGCGTTCATGTCCATCACGTCGTTTTCATAAAACGTGACCGATCTTCCCGCGAGCTGCTCGATCCGGTCGAGGGCGATTTTCTGACTGTTGCTCAAGTTGTCGATGACGACGACTTCATATCCTGCTTGGAGCAGTTCAAGACACGTGTGGCTACCGATATAACCGGCGCCTCCTGTTACTAAGATTTCCATAAAGATTCTCCTTTTTGTTACAATTATTGGATAAGCATAGCATGACAAATGGATTTATTGTAGAGGTAAATATATGTATTGAATAGTAATACAGACTTATGCGACGGAAACATACACAGTTCTGTATTCCTTTTGCGAAAAAAGAAAACGGCTTGCTAGTACCCACAAATTCATCCTAACGTTTAAGTTGCGAAATAAGAATGTTAAGAAGATGAAAGGAATGCTAACAATGTCAGTAATCAAGCTTGAATACGTAATACGACGCCAATACGTTTTGCTTTTGTCCAGTCTTCAAATTCATGTAGTGATTGCCATTTTTTACTTTCCTTTAAATCGATCATCTGATCGGAGTCAATTGCAAAAAGTTCGTGAGCATGGAGGGGATCTGCTTCTGTCCATTTTCGATTGAATACATCATTCGCCATAGCGAGTGCTAATTCTACGACGGACATCGTATCGACGGTCAAACCGTGATTTTCGATGCGAAATGGTAAGATGTCGTCCGCTTGGCGTAATAATTTCTTAGCATTGAACAATTCGTCTGTTTTGGCTTCAATCGGTCCCTTTCCTCCTGTTAAGACGTAGTAGAAGAATTGATCATCATCCGATAACTCGACTAGTTGAATCGTATGATGCGGGAGAAGGATTCCAGTAGTATCTAGGAATTCTGCAGCCATATTCGTAATTTGCGTAGTCGATCCATAAAAGCGTTGGATGACTTCTCGAGCACCTACTCCAGATAGGGTGTAGACGGTTTGGTCTTTCCGATAAGTTTCTTCAAAAGGAACATAGCCAAAATTCTCGCGTAACGTATCATACATTAAATGTGTCGTTGGAGTAGGAATCATTTGAACTAATGTCTGATGCAATCTTTGATTGTCGGCTGGTAAGAACGTCCCCATTGGATAGTAACCTGCGTAGTTAAACAGTTTTTGATACTCAAGTCGTTCCGGTTCGAAGATTCTACTTTCTCTCAACATAAAATCACTCTCTTTCAAATATTTTTTGAATAACTTCGTTTTATTAGGCGTGAAGATTTATATGCAATGGGAGCGAATCATTCTTTCTTTACGATAATCGTACGAACGCGAGACATTCGTTCGACGATCTGCATTTCACGAAGAATGCTTTTTTATTGTTTAACGTGTTCATCGTTCTCATACAAATTGATAGCTTTTCGTACGGTAAGAGCACGCTTGTTACTCATATAGCCAATCATTTGGTTGATAGCATCGAGATGGAGATAATGTTCGGGAACGAGCTGTTGTTCTCTCAAGTATTTAGCTGCTTCGTTTCGGAGATGGCTGCGTTGCTTGAAGGTTGCTTCATTTCTCGCTATACGTTTCTTGATTAAGAATTGATTCAAAAAGTCTTTTCCCTTTAGCGTCACGAAAACGGTCGCAATAATAATTACCCACTGGATGAGTGAGGGATCGAACATCGCAAATAGGTAAGAAAATGGCGGGACACGAAGCAATATGGAGCAGATAACGTAGAACAGTGTACCGAGAATGATATTAAACACTTTTGATTTAAACACTTTATAGTTGATTAGATTCAGAACATAATTGTTGCATTCATTAAACGTCTCCATAACGGATTTAATATGCTTCATTTCATCTAACACGCTATTGCCTGTGAAGGTTTGCAGTGAAGTATTACTATCGATAAGGGGAGGAGAAGCAGTCTGTGGTTGTCTAATAGACATCAGTTGAGGGAATTTGGACGTAACCATATACAGACCTTTGATTATCAATAGACTGATGACGGTCGCAGGGGCGATTAACAAAATGATTCCTTGGACGTTCATTGTATAAGTGTATGTATATAGACCGTGCACCTCATCCTTCTTTAAAAAATTCACGAGCTGCGTAGTTATTTGAATGAGAATGATGATGACGACAAGAGAAGTACCTATCAATTCTCTGCGCTTCTCCATTAAAATCTCTTTGAATGTTGGAACATTTTTCAATTTTTTCATATGATGCCTCCTTGTTTAAGTACAATTCCATAGTGATATGATGAATGCTATGAGGCACCGTCATTTTTTTTCTTGTTTACATAATATACAATTAAAGGTATTATTTCAATTTATTAGATTTAATACTGCGGGATGTGGTTGATGTATAGAGTTCGTTAGATTTTAAATCAAACATAGAAAAAAGTGACAACCCTGGTCACGTATTTAAATTCCCAAGTCCGCTATCGGGCTTAAACGAAACGAATCGTACTTGATGCGCCTTTACAAGGACAGCGACGGGCGGACGCTCGATTACGGTTCTTACGTCATGTATACGATGATGCTTGACTATACCTTGTCGAAAAATCAGACCGACCGCGTCGAAAAGAAGGTCAAGCAAATCGTCCGGAAAATTCCGAAGAACTGGTCCGACTACAAAAAGGTCCGTTACATCAATAACTACATCGTCCGACATACGGCCTATAAGCTCAAGAGTAAGGAAAGTGCCTATACGCCGTATTCAATCCTGTTCAACCGCGAGGGCGTCTGTGAAGGCTATTCACTGACTGTGTATCTGCTGCTGCAGGCAGCTGATGTCGGTGTCCGGTATATCTCAGGTAAAGCAGGCGGTGGGTTACATGCGTGGAACCTCGTCAAGCTGAAAGGGAACTGGTACCACCTCGATACGACATGGAACGATCCCATCCCGAACCGTCCGGATGAAATCCAGGAAGGTTACCTGCTCGTCTCGGACGACACGTTACGGAAAGACCATAGCTGGAATGCCGAGAAGTATCCGAAGACACTGAAGGGGTATGTTTGAAAAATTGACCTAAATGATTAAATAACAGATTTTAATTTTCAATTTATTGTAAAATAAGTTAGGCGTCTAAGCGATGAGATTTGGAATGAGCATGTTAGGAGAAATCGAATTTCGGCTTATAAAAAAGTTGCAATATAGGATTGATTATTTCAATAATAATTAACTATTAATTCGATTTCGTTCTCTTATTTTTATAATCTAATCGATAAATTAGGAGGAAATATGAAGAGTTTGAGTAATAAAATTTTGAGAAGTGTAGTTACAACCGTACTAGCGACAAGCGAAAAAGTCTCACGTCATCGCCCCTTATCACCCTTAAATGGTTCTAATAACTTTACAATAGAGCCAGCTATAGGATCACTTGTATATTGTCAGCTATCTACTGCTGAGCATTCTGGTATTTATATCGGTGAAGGTAAAATCATCGAATTAACAGGTAAGGGGTATGTAAACTTAGTAACACCAAAAGGGTTTACTAATAATCTGTTCAGTACCGATAAAGATATTTTTATCCCGGTCAATCGTCAGACGCGTAAACCTATGGGTAACATCTCGACTGCAACTAGGGCAAAATTAAACACTTGGAGAAAGAGGGATTATAATGTACTAAAAGATAATTGCCACCAATTTTCAGTAGGTTGTATGACAGATAACTTTGAAAATGATTGTAATTATTTGGTTAATGCGAAACAAGAATATGCTAAAAATATTGGAATCGCCCAATCTGAAATTATTTGGACTAGATGGAAGTGGTATCTGAGCTGAATTATGTACGAGCTTACTAATTAATTAGAATAATATGTCCTAAAAAAAGCATATTTTAACCCATTGATAGATAAAAAGATAAGATACATAAATGAATAAAGATGTGACGTGTTTTTTGGCGAGCATACTTTAAGCGAATTTTAAAAAGTTTTGAAGATGCCATTTAGATAGGGTAATCTTATCTAATCTTAAACTAGGAAAACCCCTCCAATCTATGGGCAGCAATCTAGTTAGGTATGGTCTATCGCTCTAACAAAGGTAAATGGAAGAGTGATGATACAAATTTAAAGCGCACCAAGCTGTTAACGCTGCGAAGACTATGACAAATGTAGCAAAAATAGCTGACTCCGTACTCGCACTTGCCGGAGTATTGTCCGAGGTTGCGAACCATGTGAAAGAAGAAACTGAATTAAAAAAATACTAAATGTAAAAGATGAATGTTCAAATATGTTTGTTGCGCTCGGTAAAAAAAGGAAATGAATTCAAAAACAATTTAACCAGTATAACAACGAAATGTATAATTTCTTATTGACGAAGATTACTGAAGAACGACAAAAAGTAACAGAACGTTATTCATCATCATTTGATCTTCAAGTCCGTTCTAATCTTCAAATTGGAGAGTTGAATAAACTTCTCTCAAAGTTGAAATGATTTAAAGTATATAAACAGGGAATCCCTTTATTACCACAAATAGAGGAGGACCAACCATGACCCATTTCGACTATCTCGAGCAGTACCTTAGCACGCACGCGACGTATTCGGCGCTGACGATCAAAGCCTACCGCAGTGATTTACGGCAGCTGAAGAAGGCGTGTGGCGAGTGGTCGGTCAAGTCCCTCCAAACGTATTTTAATCACGTCATCGGACAGTATAAACCGGCGACGGCACTGCGGCGGTATCATGCGTTGATGGCACTCGGGAATGAACTCGTTCGAGTGAAACGACTTAAGGTCAATCCAATGAAACAAGTTCGACCGATCGTCCATCAACACGTCCGGCAACGCGACGGTTATCCGTTGCTTGCGGCAATCGATGTCATCCGGCAAATCAAGCATCCGACGTACCGCCTCTTTTTCGAACTCATCAGCCAAACGGGCCTCCGCTTCATGGAGGCCCGTTTGTTGTCGATCGAGGACATTCAGTTTACGACGGCGACGTTACTCGTCCGGCACGGCAAAGGACGCCGTTTGCGGACCGTGCCGCTCGGGAGCCGCTTAGCCGAAAAGTTAAAGGTGTTTATTGGAGACCGGATGACGGGGTATGTCTTTCGTTCCGTCCGCGGCAAGGCGATCCATGAACAAGGGGCACGGGATGCGTTACGGAACCAATCGCTCACCCGGTCGGGTCATGTACTCCGTCCGCATGATTTACGTGTCGGCTACGCGACCTACCTGTACCAGACGGCGGGCTGTAAGTTACTCGAGATTCAACGCCTGCTCGGACATGCCCGGTCGGAGACGACGGAAGGCTATATCTTGAGCCGGGAGACGAAACTCAGACAAGTCGTCGATGCCTTGTCGGCGTCAGACGGTTGATCGACGAACGGGCGACTTCAGCCGACGGCAAGATGTACTGTTGCGTCGTCTTCGCGTCACTGTGACCAAGCAATCGCATGACCGTCAGCAAGTCGGTCTGGTGTTCCCGATAAAGGGTCGTCGCGAACGTCACCCGGAGGTCGTGCGGACGTAACGTCCGGCCGAGCAACAACTCACTTGCTTGGCGCAATTGTTTCCGTGTCGTGTCAGGACGTAACCGTCGCCCATGATCGGTCAGGAACACGTACTCGCCGTCCGGTCGTTCCGTCTCAATGTACCGCAACAGGACGTCTGTCAATTCGTCGTTCAACGGGACGAAACGGGATTTGTCGCCTTTACCGTGGCGGACGAACAGGTGGCGCTCCGTAAAATCAAGATCGGCACACGTCAATTGGTGGGCTTCACTGAACCGGAGTCCGGTATGGAGCAGTAAAAAGTAAAACGCATACGTCGCTTCATCGGTCAGCGTGTCGATGACACGACGGGCATCCGGATAGCTGAAGGCTGTTCGCAGTTTCGGACTCGGACGAGCCGGTTTCTTAATCTGCTTGAGAGGATTTTTCGCAAGTGACCGCTCCGCGACGAGGGCATCGAACAAGGTCGCTAAGGCATGAATCCGCCGGGCGACGGTCGTCGGGGCATAGGTCGTGTGAAGCAGTGTGATGTATCTTCGGAGTGACGGAATATCGAGGGCCGTCGCATGACGACAGAGGTGGCGGACGTCCGAACGATAGGCTTTTTTGGTCAGGCGACTGTAGGTGGGGGAAGCCTCAATCAAGGCGAGTAAGCGGTCGAGGTAGAACGTCATCATAGGAGGATGCCTTCGACTTTCCGCTTCAAGTCTGACTTGAGGGAGCGCAGACGGGCGTCGGAGTAGCCGAGTGTTCCTTCCGTTCCAGCGATCATTGCCTGAAGGAAGGTGAATTCTTTCGGGGAGAGGGCGTGTTCGAGTTCGTTCAGCAAGTAAGGGAAGGAAACAGTTTGTTGACGAGGCAGTTCCGGCAGGGTTTCGACGGCGACTTCGGTCGTCAGTGTGCGAGTCCGTTTGGCGAGATAGTCGAGCATCGCGCCGCGCGCCCGAATGCGGACGAACGTGATTGATAATTCTTTGCCGGATTCGATGGATGTCCAGAGGCGGAGCAATGCTGCTTGTCGGCATTCATCGTGTTCGTTCGGGTGGATCGAGAGGCGGTGCAGGAGTGAATTGATCAGAGGGAGCCAGTGGTGTAAGGCTTCATTCATGGGAAGGATCCAATCTTTCGGATATGCATATCGAAGGGTATTCCGCGGTAGTTTTAGTATAAGTAGAGTTATCCTCTCTTTTCAAACCATCTTTTTTGAATCATGCCAACGGTTTTCTGAGCTTTCAAAAGCCGTTCGTCTCGTTTTCCAACTAAATATCGACGATTGACCGAGGCAAACCCTTGCCTTGTCGCGCGTCGCTTCAGGATAACTCTACTTATCCTCGGGGGTGTTCGAAAGAAAATTACTTTTTTGTTTTAGGAATAGGTCATTCGTAGGGGAAATTGTTATAAATATTTATCTCTTTCTACCTGATTTGAAATCGAAAATAAATTCTATAATAAAGAAAGTAATCAAACTGCATGATTTTTTAAAAGTTAATTAATCTTTTTCAATAAAAACCGACTTAGTAATTAAGCGAATATTCAGATAAATAAAATTGGTAAAATATTACGTTATTATAAGGTTGTTAACAACACACCGGTGATCGGCCGATGACCTACTCTAATTAAAAGGTGGTCATTCAACATGTTCAAGTTTAAAACAATCGCAGCAGGAGTCCTTGCGCTAGGTCTTCTTGCCTCTAACTCAACAGCATTCGCTTATTCAAGTTCTGGTCAAACGTTTACAAAGTCATGGGAAAAAAGTTCAACAGGTACAAACTGGGTCATTAATTACGGTTTCAATGACTTATTCATCAATGAAGATTACACACATACAAAACACATGACACGTTCACACATAGCACAAGTTGTGAATGGTAATGGTTCACATGCAGATAGTGATAAGGCTGGAAACTGGGCTGGCATTGAAGTAACACATAAGGGAAGTACGATTTACTATTACATCAAGTGAGTGAAAAAGTGGGGGAATGAACGTGAAGCAATTAAAAGTGTTGATGGTGACGTTGATTCTCGCGTTGAGTCTGTTCATCATTGGTGAAAGTCGAATGCTGAAACTGGAAGGATTTTCTGATCCGTTCGATACGACGACACTATACCCGAATTCGAAAAAATCGGAGAAACAGATGATTGCTGATATCTATGCCGCTGCCGAGCGAAATCAGATGGATGTCTTTACGTATGAAGAGACGCCGAATGGCAGTTTCTCAAGTACAAAGACAATTTATGGAACGGAAGGTGTGGAGAAACACCTTGCGAACCAACAGATTCGAAGCGAAACATACGACAGTGTTTTCCTTGGTGACATCACCTTCACGTTCAAACCTTTATACGAGCATCCTCGTCTTGCCTATACACCTAACTTTTACGGGATCGGATCTTCCGATGCCGTAAAAGCATTTAAGATGGACTTGATTGATACATATGCGGGAAATCACCCGCAACTTGGTTACAACGAACATACTGAGCGAAATCGCGTCCTTGGCATCTGGTCGCTCGTCATCATTATCACCGTCCTAATGACATTTTATGAACTATCTATGAATCGTAAAGAACTGTTGGTTCGCTTATCGATGGGAGAACGGCTGTCGCTGATGATTGGCAAGTCCATCGCCTTTGATTCCGTGATTGTGCTTGGTATTTTCGCTTTCAGCTTCGGTCTGTTGCGTCAAGTCACGCCACTTGACCCTTATTGGCAGTTCCTGTTGCTGTTAGTGTTTATCTTGCTCGTCTGCAATGGACTCGTTTATCTGTTGATCGGTCGCTTGCAGATCAAAGAAGCGTTTGCCAACAGTTATCGTTCACGGACGCTCCTGTCGATGACCTATGGGTTAAAGTTCATCACGGCGTTGCTGACAATCTTAATGTTATCGAGTACTATCACAGTTATTACGGAAGCTGTGGCGCTTTATCAGCAACGGGACTTTTTTGAAACGAAACAGACCTATGACTATACCTATATCGGTCACAAGATCACTTCTCCGAATTATTCGGACGAAACGAGTCCTGCACTGTCGGAACAGATTCAGACTGAGCTGTATCGACGCTATCAAACCGATTTCTCGGGAACACTCGTGACACCACTTGCGAACTTTTCGACACGTGATCAGACGGCCTTGATCTTGAACCGGCAAGCATTCGAAGAGATTAAAGAGCGACTTCCGGAAGTAACCGATGTCTTCACGAATAAGTTGACGATTATTGCACCGGAGCAAGCGACACCACCAAGTAAAGAAGAGCTCGATAATACCCTGCAATCACTTGGATTAGGCCCGTTCATCGAACAACAGTATGAGACAATCCGCTATACGACACCGCTCGAACTGACGGCGATTGATCAAAACCTCGTGAGTGGCAGCCTACTCGTCGACGAACCGACGCTGATTGTCTTGAATGATGATGCGAAGACACGGATGAAACTGAAGCAGTTGTCCTCTGTTTTGTTGAGTGACATCATGTACGACGTCAATCCACCGACGTTTGATCGTTTCGTTGAGGAACAGGCGATGACGGATGAATTGTTCATCCGGACGAATGTCTGGGATAAGTACATCGGTGCCTGGGAAACGGCCAAACGGTTAATGAACATGAATCTGATTTTTGCTGCACTGATCATCAGTCTGGAACTGTTGATTATCGTAACTGTCTTGAAACTCGAGTACCAAGTCAACGCGCTCGAGTTATCCGTCAAAAAAGTCATCGGTTACAGCATCTGGCAAAAAAATCGACGGTTGGTCCTCTATACACTTGGTATTACGTCGTTCAGCACTTTAATCGTGACGCTTGCGGTCTACTTCTTTGCAATCGGCCATCCCTTGTGGTTGCTGAGCGGAGGCGGTCTGTTGGCCTTACTTGAAGGAATAGTTTTGGTCGGGCTGATCCGTAAGATTGAACGAGCTAACATCCAGCGGATCCTAAAGGGGGGAAATGTATGATTCAGATTCAAGGCGTATCAAAAACGTTTGAAGGTAAAAGCTTGTTTGAAAATCTGTCGTTACAGATTGAGGCAGGGGATTTCGTCATATTTTCCGGACCGAGCGGATGCGGGAAAACGACGTTGTTAAACATGGTGGGCGCTTTGGAACCGCTTGATGCGGGGAAAATTCTTGTTGATGGACAGGACATCACAAAAAAACGGAATCAACTGGACTACTTCCGAACGAAGATTGGATTCTTGTTTCAAAACTTTGCTTTGGTCGACCAGAAGACAGTTCGACAAAATCTGGACATCGTCCAAAAGAGTTACCGCTCTGGGCGAACGATTGAAGAGGTCTTGTCAGCCGTCGGTCTTGAGGAAAAGATCGATAAAAAAGTCTATATGCTGTCTGGAGGCGAGCAACAACGGGTCGCACTGGCTCGACTGATGCTAAAGAAATGTGACATCATTCTTGCTGATGAACCAACCGGCTCACTCGATCAAGCGAATGCAGAACGGGTCATGACGATTTTGCAGGAGTTGAATGCAAGCGGCAAGACCGTCATTCTCGTCACGCACGATGAAGCAATCAAAAAACAGGGGAACAGGTTGGTGGAACTCGGATGAATCCAAAGAAAAAAGGTTTGCGCATTGCGTTTGGTTTAGTGGCCGGATTCCTATTGCTGAATCTTGTCTGGTACGGGGTGACGACGATTCAGTACAAACCGTTTTTAGCAGCAGTTCCGGAGCACGTTACAGGTGTTCATGCTATGACGAAGAATGGTCTATCGTATAATGTCAAAACACCTGATTATTTATCGTATGTCGGAAACTTAGCGGTTTCGGACGATAAAGCAGGTATTTGGCTTATCATTTGGCCGACCTTGTTCGGAGATGACGAATACGGTGTACGAATTCAAGACAAGCAAACCGGTTATGAACTGATGGTTAACGATCAATTGAAACTGCTCGAACCGGACGCGGAACTACAAGCCATCTTGGATCGAAATAAACCAGAAATCACGCGTCTTGTGGAACACGCGAAGACCGTATTTCCACTTGATTGATTAGTGAACTGTTTCCTGATGAGGGGAGCAGTTTTTTTGTATGAAATCGGCGAGAGAAAACGAATAATCGTATATAACGCGAAAGAAGATAGCGCTGTACTAGATAGTTTATTTTCTTTAAAAATATAGAATATGAATGATTTTGTGATGTGAGGGTAAAAGTAAATGTTAGTTATATGAAAAAAACCAACACTTACGGAGGCGGGAAAAATGAAGCGACTTGACGGATTTCCAACATCATACTGGCGCACTTCGATTGAACATACGACTTATCCGAAATTAGAAACAGACAGTACGACGGACATCGTCATCGTCGGTGCCGGCATCGCAGGACTCGTCGCAGCGGTCCAGTTGATTGATTCCGGATACGCCGTGACGCTGCTTGAAGCGGATCAAGTCGCGAGCGGGACGACCGGGTATACGACGGCAAAAGTCTCATCGCAACACGGATTGATTTATGATCAATTGATGCAGACGATCGGCCAAGAGAAAGCACGTCTCTATTTTCAAGCGAATGAAGAAGCGATTGGGTTTTTACGTGAGCAGGTCGAACGACTCGGCATCGACTGCGAGCTTGAGACGCAGGATGCGTACCTGTACGTCGCGTCCTCAAAAGAAAAGGCCAGTCAACTCGAAAAAGAAATCGAAGCCTATGCCCGACTCGGAATGGACGGGGGAGAGGCGACGGCGGAAGTGCAAGCGAAGTTGCCCTATCCGGTTGAAAAAGCAGTCGTCTTACGTCATCAAGCCCAGTTCCATCCCGTCAAGTACTTACAAGGACTCGCCCGCTACTTCACCGCAAAGGGCGGTAAGTTATACGAACAGACACGAGCCGTATCGGTCGAGACAAAACGGACGCCGACCGTCGTCGTTGAGAACGGACGTAACATCGAAGCGAAAAAGATTATCGTCGCCTCGCATTTCCCGTTCAATGATTTAAAAGGGCTCTATTTTTCAAAACTCGAAGTCCACCGATCGTATATCGTCTCTGGCTTCGTTGATGCAACGTTTCCGGACGGTATGTTCATGAGTGCCGATCAACCGAGTCGCTCACTCCGGCATGCAAAGACGGCAGATGGACGAACACTCGGTTTCTTCGGTGGGGAAAACCATTTGTCGGGACACGAGACACATACGAAAGCCAATTATCAAACGTTGGCGCAGTTCGCGGAAAACGAGTTCGGGGTCGAAGCAATCGAACAGTTTTGGTCGGCACAAGATTTGATTTCGCTCGATAAAGTCCCGTATGTCGGTCAAATGACGAGTGACGATTCGAACCTGTTCGTCGCGACAGGATTCGCCAAGTGGGGGATGACGAACGGGATCGCGGCAGGTCGTCTCTTAGCCGATCTATTGACCGGGAAATCAAACCGCTACCGGTCCTTGTTCGATCCGAACCGGTCGAAGTTGAGCAAGCAGGATGCGAAACAGTTCGTCAAAAACAATGCCGATGTCGCGCTCGAACTCGTCAAAGGGAAAGTCGCACGTGGCGAGAAAGAGGCGGAGGCGTTAGCACGCGACGAAGGTGGGCTCGTCCGCCACGACGGGAAGACGGTCGGTGGGTACCGGGACGAGACGGGTGAACTGCATCTCGTCAAGACGACCTGTACGCATCTCGGTTGCGACGTCAAATGGAACGACGGGGAACGGTCATGGGATTGTCCGTGTCATGGCTCCCGGTTCGATTACGAAGGAAATGTGCTCGAAGGGCCAGCCGTTAAGCCGCTGAAAAGAATGTAACGACAGCCAAAAGGCTCACGATGCGTCGTGGGCTTTTTGCTCGTATCTTCATCAATTTGAGAATTCCTGCTTTATTTTTTATAACATGTGCTATAATTACCTGGTATAAAAAATATTTAAGCGTATAACTATATCGGTCGGGTCGAGTATCATGTGGATGTTACGAATTCACCGTCACGAACGCCGTTTCCTGGTTTCATTCAAGCACATCATCTCATTAGCGTCGTGAACGCTGTAACCGAATTCGAGGAGGAAGCAACACATGAGTAAAGAAAAAATCGCCCAGCTTCGTAAACATGTCTCGCCGTTTGAAAAGGCAGACATCAAAGCGAGTGTCAGGCAGATGATCAACACGATCCTACCGTTTCTCGTCGCTTGGTTTCTCGCCTACCAAGCACTCAAAATCTCAGTATGGCTTGCGGTTCCGCTTGCGATCGTCGCAGCCGGGTTCGTCGTCCGGACATTCATTATCTTCCATGACTGTACGCACGGGTCATTCTTCAAAAACAAGAAAGCAAATGCGATCGTCGGGACAATCACAGGAATCTTGACGTTATTCCCATATGAAAAATGGAAACGCGAGCATTCAATCCACCATGCGTCGAGTGGTAACCTCGACAAACGTGGCGTCGGTGACATTTGGGTCATGACGATCGAAGAGTATGTCGAAGCATCGAAATGGACACGGTTGAAGTATCGTCTCTACCGGAACCCGCTCGTCATGTTCGGTCTCGGACCATTGTTGTTGATTCTCGTCGTCAGCCGCTTCAATCGCAAGGACGCACGGAAAAAAGAACGCATCAACACACACGTCATCAATGCGTCACTCGTCGTCTTGTATGCGGTCATGATTTATGTCGTCGGTTGGCAGGCCTTCTTGATCATCCAAGGAACAACGATGTTCACAGCGGGCGTGCTCGGGATCTGGTTATTCTACGTTCAGCATACGTTTGAAGACTCGTATTTCGAGGATGAAAGCGAATGGGACTACGTCAAAGCCGCGATCGAAGGAAGCTCGTACTACGAGTTGCCGAAAGTTTTACAGTGGGTGACAGGAAATATCGGCTTCCACCACGTCCATCACTTAAGTCCGCGTGTCCCAAACTATCATCTAGAAAAAGCCCACACGGCGACACCACCCCTTCAAAAAGCAACGACGATCGGCTTGTTCTCGAGTCTGAAGTCGCTTCGTTATAAACTATATGATGCTAAAAATAAAACGTTCGTGACGTTCCGCGAAGTCAAACATCTGTTGCGTGAACCAAAAACATCTATATCCTAAGCAAAGTGCTCACCTGTTAAACGGGTGAGCGCTTTTTTGTCTCCGTCTTTAGGCGTAGGTTCCAAGTCGTTTTTCATGGTAAGCTATTCCGATAGTAGAAGGAGGGATGCTACATGCGCCGGATACCGATTGCCTATGTCACAGGAGGCGCCATTCTGTTAGCATTGTTTGGGTTTAGCTCGATGACGTATGAACAACAATCCTTGATTCCATTTTTGACGAACCATGTCCCGCTCGGCTGGGTCGATGCGTTTTCGTTCGTCTCGTTTCATTATGAAGTCCCGATCAGTGTCGCAGCCCTCGGACCGGCCGCATTCGTCGAGTTCTTCATCCGTAAAGGGATGCATGCGGGTCTGTTTTTTGTCCTCGGTGTCAGTCTGGTCCATTTGTTGCGGATGCGACGTTATCGCCCGGTCCCTGCTGCCTTTTTTGCTTTTACGACAGCAATGACCGTCGGCGTGCTCGATGAGTTCCATCAACTCTTGACCGGTGGACGGACGCCGCTCGTCGGTGACGTCTTGATTGACGGGAGCGGGGCGTTCGTCGGGATCCTGCTTTACACGGGACTCCGGCTTTTCTTGAAGGCGGACCGGATCGTCAAAACGGACTATCAACGAACGAGCTAACCAAAACATCCCCCGTTCCCTCAACAACAGTTGAGAAGACGGGGGATGTTTTGATTCAGTTAAAAGCGTTGGACCCACTCGATTTTGTATTGTGTCCGACCGTACTCTTTTCGAAGCATGTTGTCTGCTTTTTTGCGGGCAGTCGTGTGATCACTCGCCCGGATGATCAGGCGATCGGTTTCGATGATTTTTTCGCGTTCGATGACATGGTATTGGATGGTATATTCTTTGTTGAACCGATTCAGTAATCCCATGATATTCACTCCCATATTCTTCATTCTAGTAGTTATTATATGGTATTTACAAATGGATGGCAATCTAAAAGAGAGACTTTCGTCTCACCCTATAATAAATAGTATATGGGTCGAATGGTTTATTAATTTTTTCGATTAGAATGACGATAAAAAGTGTTGTTAAATGCGGGATTTTTCTAAAAATTATTATTTTTTGAATCTTTTTTGAAATGAAATCATGAATCATTTGACCCATTCAGAAAGTCTCGTAATCTAAGTGGAAGATATATTTAGATAGTTTGTTTGAGAATTAACAATAATTAACTTGGAATCTGTTTGGGATTATCGGTATGATAGGGAAGAGTGGTGAAGAGGCCATTCGTGAAGAAAGGGGTCGAAGACTGACCATGCACGACATCAATGAAACGAATCAATCAATCCGTCAAAAGGAACCGGTTGTAAGACGCGAGCATGTGTATTTTTGGTTGTTGCTCCTGACGTCAATCGTGACGGCATGCGGCATACTCGTTCTCGTCATCGAATTTCCGATGGTTGGACTGATGATAGTAAGTGGAGTGGTTGTAGTACTCGGACTGGTTGTGATGAGAAAGTGGATCCAGCTGACGGCGTTACGGAGTGAACAAGTTCGTGTGAGTGAGGTCTTGTTTTACGATCTTCAATCCCGAGTCGCGCATCAGGCGAAAAAACTCGGACTTTGGCGGATGCCGGAGACCTATTTGATCGACCATCCACAGCTGACGACACCACGAATCGTCTATTTTTTGCAAAAGTATACGCTGTTGCTTCCGGCATCGTACCAGTCGCTTGACGATACCGGTGAATTTTTGATCATCCGAGAACTCGCGCACATCAAACGGAATCATCTTGAAAAACGTCTTGTCCTCCTGCTCGGAAGCTGGGTGCCCTTTTTACGCGCGGCCTATGTACGTGCCTGTGAGGAAACGGTCGACCGGATGGCGCTTCGACGGGTCCCGCGTGACGTTGCCGTACGTGGCATCATCAGTTCGACGGTCGGTCGGACGATAGTGGAAAATCTTGATATGAACGTCTACATAACAGAAAAACAAGCAAGGGCATCACTCGCGACAGAAATCGCACAACTGTTTCGGAAGCAACCGGACGTCTTACGGCGTCTACAAGCGACCGGAATCGATGCTGCACATCGGCAGACGATGCGTTGGATCGTCCGAGGGCTCGTCATGAGCGGAACGCTGGTCGCGCTCTTCGGGCTTGCTGTCGTCGGTCGACAAGTCCCGCAACTGTTTGCTGACTTGACGACATTCGTCGAACAAGAAGCCGGAATCGAGCAGGACTTAGGTGAAACGGAACTGATGGCGGCGATTCAAAAGGGGACGCTCGAGGAAATCGAACAGCTGTTACCGACGAGTGATATGCAGGCCGTCGATGCTGACGGTGATACGGCCCTGCATTACCTCGGATACCGAAAGTCGAGTAAGGGGCTTGAAGGTGTGTTTGACGCTTTGATTAAAGCCGGCAGCGACGTCGATGCGATTAACGACTTCGGGGAGCGACCGTTTATCACGGCCGTCTACAGTAACAATCAGGAACTCGTCGCCTTGTACTTGAAACAAGGTGAGAAAATTGACCAGCAAGATGAGGACGGCTATACGCCGCTCCACCATGCCGTTGAAGGTGAAGGCAAGCAGACCGTCAAGCTGTTGCTTGAGAAAGGGGCCGACCCGACGATTAAGAACGAGGAAGGCTATACACCGTTAATGCTTGCGGAAGAATATGAACTCGACGACATCATTCTTTTACTGAAACAAAATGTACCGCAAACGTTATGAAAAAAGACGCTCTCCCGTTGAAGGGAAAGCGTCTTTTCGTTGTGTCTTGTCTCTTATTTGAGCATCGTTGCTGTATCGACGATGCGTCCTTCAATTTTGTAATCGACTTCTTTAAGTGATGCTGTGAAGTCGCGGAGGTTCTCCCAGTCCGAGAGACCGAGATCCGTGACGCGTCCATCTGCATAAGCAGTTGCGAATGGTGTGAGACCGTCGCCGCCCTTCGCAGTGAAAGCATTCGTCGCGATGACGTACGTCTTCGCAGGATCGATTGCTTCAAGTGTTCCGTTGTTGTCGACTTCCATCTTCGTGACACGTTCGCCCTTAACATTTTTGCTGTTGTACTCGAATTTCATGCCCGATACATGGAGGAACCCACCGTTTTCGACTGGAGCGACACCGATGCTAATTTCAAGGAGGTCCTTGATTTCTGCACCTGTCATTTTCGCAGTCGCGAGTGTGTTACCGAACGGGAGTGTCGTTAAGACTTCACCGACTGTGAGTGGTCCGGCATTGATTGCTGCCCGGATACCGCCACCGTTTTGCATCGCGATGACAGCATCTTTGTTGTATTCTTTAGCTTTTTTGAGCATGCCGTCTGTGATCAAGTTACCGAGTGCCGTCTCGCTGTTACGCACACTGACTTCGCCACGCGGGTTTGTGAGTTCATTGACGATGTTCGCCCCGACTTCTTCGTTTTTCAGTTCAGCGATTTGATCCGCATATGGTTTGAGGATCTCCGCAGCTTTCGCGTCTTCTGCTGCTTTTGAGACGTCGATCAGCGAACCGTTGTACTCTGTTAATTTCCCTTTGTAGTCGAACGTCAAATCGAGATTTCCGAGGAAATCACCGTATTGATACGCTTGCGCGATGATTGTCGGTTCTGTTTTACCTGGAACGTCTTCTCCGTCGACGACGACTGGCGCTTCAAGTTTCGAGTGCGAGTGTCCTCCGACGATGACGTCGATGCCGTCAACGTTACGTGCGAGCAGTTGATCATTGTCGACTGCAGCATTGTCATCGAAACCGATGTGTGTCAACGCGACGATTTTATTGACGCCACGGTCTTCAAGTTTTTTGACGGCTGTTTTTGCGCTCTCGATGTAGTTCGCGAAAGCGACCGTACCCGGACTTGAGATTTCCGCAGTCTCTTCTGTCGTTAACCCGAAGAAGCCGATTTTTTGTCCTTTGTATTCTTTAATCACACCTTGGTAAATCCGTCCTTTGTCAGGACCAGCTGTGATTGTTTTCGATTGGAGTCCCGCAAGCAGTTCGTTTTTGCTGAAATCGACGTTCGCCGAGATGAACGGGAACTTCGCGTTCGTAACGAAATCCTGAAGGGCTTGATGGTTGTCCTGATCCCCGAGATCGAACTCATGGTTACCGAACGTCATCAAATCGTATTTCATGTAGTTCATCAACTCGAGGTCGGCTTGACCACGGAATTTATTGAAGTAGAGTGAGCCTGAGAAAACATCTCCTGCGTCAAGTAAGAGTGACGGTTTGCCGGCTGCTTTGTAGCTCGCACGGAGCTCCTTGATGACAGTTGCACGTTTCGCTGCTTTGTCGAGGTTCGCGTGTGTGTCATTTGTGTGGAGTAAACCGATTGAAAAATCATCCTTGTTGACGTCGAGGACATTGATTTTTGCTTTGAGTGTGATTGTTTTACCGAGACGTGTGTATTTTGCGACCGCGTATTTGACGCCTGCTTCATCTGTATCGACTTTTGTCCAATGGACCGGTTTGTCATAGACACGGCCTGTAGCGTAAAGAACAGCTAGTGTTTTCGGTAAGACCGGTTTTTCACCGACGTAGATCGTCTGTTCTTTCACGCTCTCGACGAACTTGACGGCATAGTTTTGGACATAAATCTTCACTTCGATTGGTGATTTTTTCTTCCCGTATGTCCCTTTTACCGTTTGGAAACGGTTAAAGATGTGACGGTCATACTTCTTCCACGTGATTTTTTCGCCCTTGTATGTAGCAGGTAATTTAACCGGGGCACCTTTCTTGAAGACGAGTGACTTGAGTTTGACCGTTTTGACTTTGACATGGGTTGCAGCAGAAACAGTAGTTTGCGCAACCGGCACGATTGCCGATGTCGTCAAGGCGACAGCGACAGCTGCCGCGTAAAGCGGTTTTGATTTGTACATACGTAAAAATCCTCCTTCAAAGTGGGTATATGAATGCAAGGTCAAAATGCGATCGTTGACCTCTTCTTCTACTATAAGTGTTTTAGAAAGCACTGTGCGGATAATGTTTTGTAAAAAACGTAAATTCTTAGGTCGGACGACGGGACAACCGATTGGAGAGGTTTGCTTGTTAGACTGCAGACACTGAAAAAGTGAGTGAAAAACAAATGATAACGCTTTCATTATATGTCGGATTGATTCAAAAGGAAATAAAAAACTGCAAGAAATTTATGTGTCATTCCCATTTTTTGATAATTTGCTTGTAGTTTTTAGTGCCTCTCTCTTGTATCATATAAAGTAATGGACTAACGTGTGAAAGGATGATCAACTGAAAATGAATGAAGCGATTCGAGGAAGTTTAGTCGTTTTGATCCTCTGTTTGATGATTGCCTTACTCGGATGGGGATTATCTTCACCTCCGACGACGATTGGTAGTATGCATGTAATTGATTTTGAGCTGTCTCCGTGACGTGTCCCAGGACATCGATGAGGGCAGTTTTTTTGTCGTTTAGAAAGCTACAGTTTAGTGTCGGTTTCCTCAATACATTGACACGATTTTTAACGATGGCTAGAATTGACTAAGTGTATGGTCGTTATCGACGACTTTTAATATGAAAGATTTGTGCAAGCAGAGAGGGGGGGATAATCGAATCGGGCAGGCGAGAGGCACTGCTAACGGATCGCATTCGTTTGAAACGATCGCGAATCGAATCCGTCATTTTTGACTGGAAGTAACTGAACTAAAATACATGTACCTCTACGGATCGGAAGGAACTTAACTTATGTTGAAAGAAATGAAAAACATCATCCGCGAACAAGTGGAGAATTTTCCACTGATTCGGCGCCTGGCACGGTACGAAATCAAATCGGCGCATGCGGAGCAACGGCTCGGTCTGTTGTGGGAGCTGCTCAATCCCGGATTACAAATCTTTATTTACTGGTTCGTGTTTGGTGTCGGTCTGAAAGGCAACAAGAACGTGGATGGCGACACGCCGTTCATTGTCTGGCTTCTTTGCGGGATCGTCGTCTGGTTCTTCATCAATGACGCGTTACTCCGGGGTTCGAACTCGATCAACAACCGGCTCGCGATGGTGACGAAGATGCGTTTCCCGATGAGTGCGATTCCGTCGTATGTCATCTTGTCGCGGATGTACCAGCATTTCGCGATGTTATTGATCGTCTTCGTCGTCATCTTGCTGAACGGAATCCCGATGACGTGGAAGCTGCTCCAGTTGCCGTACTACATGGCGGCGACGTACATCTTCGTCTACGCGTTCTCACTTTGTTTCTCGACATTGATTACGCTCGTCAAAGACATTCAACTCTTTTTACAATCGATGATGCGGATGCTCTTTTATTTAACACCGATTCTGTGGAACATTGAACGATTCCCGGACGTCTTACATGGTCTGCTTCGTCTCAACCCGGTCTTCTACCTAGTCGAAGGCTACCGGTCGAGTTTACTGGGCGGCGCCTGGGTCTGGCAGGAATGGCCGACGGGACTTTACTTCTGGAGCGTGACGCTTCTATTGTTCACAGCCGGAACTTACTTACACATTAAGTTCCGTAAATCATTCACCGAGCTTGTTTAAGGGAAGGAAATCGCTATGTCTATGATAAAACTCGAACATGTCACGAAACGGTTTGACATGGTTACGACGACGAAAGAAAAATTTAAGTTGTTATTCAAAAATAAAAGCAAGAGCGTGAAAACGTTCACGGCACTCCGTGACGTCACGCTCGACATCGGATCAGGAGAAGTCGTCGGTCTCGTCGGCATCAATGGTTCCGGTAAGTCGACGCTATCGAACTTGATCTCCGGTATCATCTATGCGAACGAAGGCGATGTCGAAATCAATGGTGAAGTCGCGATCATCGCCGTCTCGCAAGGACTGAAGAGTGTCTTAACGGGGCGCGAGAACATCCGGCTCAAATGTTTGATGCTCGGGATGGACGACGCAGAAATCGACCGCCGGATGCCCGGCATCATCGATTTTGCGGACATCGGGGACTTCATCGACCAACCGATTAAAAAATATTCGAGCGGGATGAAGTCGCGTCTCGGCTTCGCGATCGCTGTCAACGTCGATGCCGATATCTTGATCGTCGATGAAGCGTTATCGGTCGGGGACCAAACGTTCTATAACCGGTGTATCGATAAGATGAATGAATTCAAGGACGAAGGCAAGACAATCATCTTCGTCAGCCACTCATTGTCACAGATTCGCAACTTCTGTGAACGTGTCATCTGGCTCGAGTACGGTCAAGTCAAACTCGACGGGACGACAAAAGAAGTCGTGCCGCAGTATAAGCAGTTTTTGACGTCATACAAGAAACTGTCGAAAGACGAGCAACACCAGTACCGCAAAGATCGCTTAAAGGAACAAGCAGAAAACGCGACACCGCGTAAGCAGAACGTCGATGCTGAAGATACGGTCAAACATCCAGGCTGGATCTTGTCCGGACTCGGGTTGCTCGTACTCGCAGCCGGCAGTGTGATGGTCATCGATGAAACGCCATCATTTGCATCACTGACTGACGCAATCGCCAACTTATTTTAAACACCAACGACCAGTGATACGTTTTGTGTCACTGGTCTTTTTTGTCGAGGAAACAGGGAAACGCGAATCAAAAAAAGAAGTAGTACAACGGACAGTACAGCGTTAGACGATTCAGCATAAGGGAGGGCGCGGGATGCAGAAGATTCGAAAAGCCATCATTCCGGCAGCGGGACTCGGAACACGTTTCCTGCCGGCGACGAAAGCGATGCCAAAAGAAATGCTTCCGATTTTGACGAAGCCGACGATTCAGTACATCGTCGAGGAGGCCGTTGCTTCAGGAATCGAACAAATCATCATCGTCTCGGGACGAAATAAACGGGCAATCGAAGACCACTTCGATCATGCACCGGAACTCGAAAACATATTACGGCAAAAAGGGAAGCTCGAGCTATTGAAAGAAGTCGACGCCTCGACGACGATGGCAGAAATCCATTATATCCGGCAAAAGGAACCTAAAGGTCTTGGACATGCGATTTGGAGTGCCCGTCATTTCATTGGGAATGAACCATTCGCCGTCTTACTTGGTGATGATTTGATCGTCGCAGAACGTCCCGGTCTCAAACAGTTGATGGATCAGTATGAGACGACAGCGTCTTCCGTCATCGGCGTTCAACAAGTTGCAGCGGAGCATACACATCGCTACGGGATCATTGATCCGATTGAACAAATCGGGAATCGGTACCACGTCCGGCAATTCGTCGAAAAACCGCCGCAAGGTACAGCGCCGTCGAACATGGCAATCATCGGGCGATACATTTTGACACCGGCGATCTTTACGTACTTGGAGACGCAACAGGCGGGTTCAGGGGGCGAGATTCAATTGACGGATGCGATTGAACACTTGAATGGAATCGAGGACGTCTATGCGTATGACATCAAAGGAGAACGGTTTGATGTCGGCGAAAAGATGGGGTACGTCGAGACGACGCTTGCCTTCGCGCTGAAGGACGAAGAGATTCAAGAGGATGTCAAAGCATTGCTGAAGAAGTACGTCGCGGAGTGGGAAGCTTAAAAAAAGAGGGGGAACCCCCTCTTTTAAACTGTGATTAAGATTGTTTACGTTTGATCCGTATTCAAGTAGGACTTGACGTGAGGGGCTTCGTATTGACGAAAACGCTCGAGTAAGGCTTCAGGTGTTGACTCGACGAGCAGCATCGCTGCATGCTCGGGGATGATGAATCCTTGGGTTTCCATCTGCTTGAACAACGCGATGAGGGAATCGTAGTACCCGTCGATGTTCAAGATGCCGCACGGTTTTTCATGGAGACCGAGCTGGGCCCACGTGAAGACTTCGAAAAATTCTTCCATCGTTCCGGGACCGCCTGGTAAGATGATAAACCCGTCCGCAAGTTCCGCCATCTTTGCTTTTCGGTCATGCATCGAGTCGACGAGGTGGAGTTCTGTCAGGTTCGGATGAGCGATTTCTTTTTCCTGTAAAAAGTGTGGTAACACACCGATGGCTTGTCCGTTCGCGGATAAAATGGCATCTGCGACGGCACCCATCGTTCCGACACGCGAACCACCATACACGAGTCCGTAATCCTGTTTCGCAAGCACCGTGCCGAGCGTCGCGGCGGCTTCCTTGAAAAGCGGTGATGCTCCATCTTTTGAGCCACAAAACACAGCGAGTTTTTTCATGACAATCGTTCCTCCTTCAAGACTGGTCTTTTCTCAACATACCATATCGCCGCGGGAAATTGAAAAGCGACCTCGTCTTCTTAGCGGGAACTTTACATTGATGACGCCATTAGAATGGAGGGGACACCAGTGAGACCTAAAACAATTGTCTGGCTTGTACTGATCATTGCCGCAATTAATTTACTGCTCGGCATTTTTATACCGGAATCACCGACACGGACGACGATCAGTACGATTTTATTAGGCGTGATTCTGCTGTTAGGGGTAGGATATTTCATTACACTGCGTCGATCTTCTAAATGAACAAGCGATCTCCCTGGCTGGATGTTTCAGTCAGGGAGACCGCTTTTTTTTGATGGATCAAGAACACAATAGGTATGAAGGAATATTCTAAAAAATCTATTTTTATACATATTTCCGACACAAAGGTGGATTAAATGTAAAAATTGCACAACTTTCGGGACGTATGACCCGCGACTAAAGTAATGAGAATTGTAAATAATGTGCAAAATACGCATAATATTCGTATTCGAATATTTGGAGGGGGTCTAAGGTTATATGATGATATCAATAAGCCATATAAAAATATTAGGAGGTCATTAATCATGAACTTGAAAAATAAATTAGGTCTTGTTGTTGGCGCACTTACTTTAACTGCTTCAATCGGATTAGGATCAATTGGTTCTTTAAATAAAGTAGACGTAGCAGGAAACAACCTACCGACAGAATTCTCAGTGAAGCGTGACGTGGCAGGAAACAACCTACCGACAGAATTCTCAGTGAAGCGTGACGTGGCGGGAAACAACCTACCGACAGAATTCTCAGTGAAGCGTGACGTGGCAGGAAACAACCTACCGACAGAATTCTCAGTGAAGCGTGATGTGGCGGGAAACAACCTACCGACAGAATTCTCAGTGAAGCGTGACGTAGCGATCAACAATCTACCGACCGAATTCTCAGTGAAGCGTGACGTGGCGGGAAACAACCTACCGACAGAATTCTCAGTGAAGCGTGACGTGGCAGGAAACAACCTACCGACAGAATTCTCAGTGAAGCGTGATGTGGCGGGAAACAACCTACCAACAGAATTCTCTTATAAATACACTGTTTAAAAGTTACCTATTAATTTGAATGTAGCTTAGTTTATTTAATAAAATAATTTCTTTGTACTCTTTCATTCCTAGTAAATCAAAAAGTAAATATGCTTTTGTATAAGCATCTTTTATTTCAGTAAGATCTGCATTGCTAAATTCCAGTGCAGATGCTTTCTGAAATAATAATTGACCTAATAAAGACATATCTTTGAATCTTAAACTATCGAATATACCTTCTTCTATATATGTTAAAGCTTTTGAGATTTGATTCATGTCTAACAACATTTTAGAAAAATTGTATAGAATCCTTATTCTGTCAATCATTAATTCATCGTTATCAAAATTTAGCATTAGTAAATCTTTATAAACTGCTATTCCTCGTTTGAAGTTTTTATTTTCATAATAAAGTGTTGCGATTGCAGATTTTAAACGAATGAGCATTTTAGGAGAATAATACATCGTTGAATATACTTCAGAAAGTTTTTGCAGTTCAACGATGCATGTTCGATAATCGATTTTTTCTAGTCTATAGGCACATAGGTGAAAGTAATATTTGTAAAGTAGCGTGACTTCTTCTGAAAGTGAGTACTTGTTTAGTTTTTCTTTCGATTCATTGAAAATAATTTCGTATTCGAGATTTCTAAACTTCATGAGTAATGAGTCATCTAGAGTTCTTAAAGAATTATATTGTTCGGTATGATCTAAAAAAACGGTAATCGGAACTTGTAATCTCCGAGATAACGCAAACAACAAATCAACCGTCGGTGAATGTGTGCCGCTCTCAATCTTACTGATCTCCGCTTGGCTACAAATCCCGTTCGCTAGATCCTTCTGCGTCAAGTTATGCTTCTTGCGAAGACGGCGAAGGGCGAGGCCAATCTGGGGTGACGTGAATTGATCCATGGGTTCGGTCCTTTCTATCAAGTGGATTCGACTACGTGTCTATCTCCTTATTATAGAAGTGATGCCCGGACAAAACCAACTTTTTACTGTGATAATTCGTCAACGATTTTGATTATCCATTCTAAACGGAAGAAAGGGGTATTTCCTATGAATCTCATTTTTAAAGAATCGCGACGTACGATTTCATCTTGTGGCTGGTGTTTAAACGCTTCTACGGTTACGGTCGCACCCTTGGCTAGTCGGGAGATGGAACGCGTCAAACCGGTGACGAAACGTCGCACTAAAACATCTTAAAAAAACGTCCATTAACGGCGTGGCTTCATTCCGTTCGTTACGGTTTGAAGCCATTTTTTTACACACTCAGATGAAAGGAGAATGAACATGATTGGACTTACTGTACTCGCTGAGAGTGAAGGCTGGCTCCACCAGCTTGAACCGACAGCGGACTTCATCGCTTTTTGTCAGTCGCATCGTTTTTCGTTCGATCATTACGATTACAATGTGCACACGTTTCTTGATTTACTGGATTATATGGATTTTCAAGAATTTGAACACTATTTGTTCATTCTTCGGGGGAGCGGCGAACGGACGATGCGACTCGTCGCCTATCTTCAACAACGGATGCTGCATGTCCAGTTTCATTTGATTAATGACCGGGGGGACGTTTTGTTTGGGGATCCGTATTTTTTAGACGGTATCACGGTACCGTTCGAAGAACCGCTCGCTGACTCACAACCGATTGCCTTACAAGATGCCTTGATGTCTTTATTCACAGGTGTCTATCCGGACGCGACGTCCCGGCATCCGCAACCACTCCGGCATATTTACGCAGAAGAGACGAGTCTACTGAATTCCATCAATCCGGCACTATTCGATCAGATGACGATCAACAGCTTACTGTACATCGACCAACCGACACGGCACGATTTACCGGTCATTGAACTGATGAGCCGCGTTCCGGTCCTGGTCGCCTTCTCGGATACCCTGTCGTTCGACATCAAGGCACACCTTGCCGTCGTCAGTCGAACGGCAATAGAAGCTGCCTTCGAAACGTGGCAGACGACGAGCCGCGTACCGAACCCGGGACACTATATGGGGATTCTCGATTATGCGACACTCACCGGGATGACCGTGTCTCATCGGCTATTTATTTTTAAAGACGGCGTCTGTGCAGATTACGGAAAACAAATCTGCTTGAGCGGGCTTGAAGAGATTGATATTTGTCAGTTGCGTCATCGTCAACGGGAGACATTCGCACCGATCGCGCCACACCTTCAACTCGCATTGTATCCTTTACTGTATCAGCTGGCCTCGGCCTTCTTGACCGAAAGTCAGTTTGTCACTCCATATACCCAGTTGGATTTACCTCGGACGCCCGGAAAGCTCGGTCCCTTGACGATGATTGGCATTCAAAATCGCGAAGGGGCATTCGTGTTCGAACTGACGACGAACCAGCTGTTTGAAACAGATGAAGTCTTTTTATGGATTTTGGAAGCCGATCAAAAAGACCGGTTCGATGTATTGCCGGAACGCCTCGGTTCTGATTATGAAACAGTCATTCAAGCCTATAAGGAGTTGATGTATCATGGGTGACGTACCACTCTTTGGACCATTTTCACGAAAAGGAAGTTATTCGAGAGTGACCGTGCTCGATGATTTCAACGCAGATAACCGTTTCATGCGTCTGCATCAGGAAACGATGCAACTGGCAGAAATCGATGAATTGACATTTTATCGCCGGTATTTAAATCGGAATGACCGTGTCCTCGTTTATGGAACGTTTGATCCGGGCTTGTTCAACACGTTATCTGAGGAAGGATATGATTTGTATCTCGTCGAACCGGAAGCCGGCCGATTGAATGGAATTTCTTCACGGTTTATGCATAAAGTATACGGTCTTAGTTATGATTTAATCGACGCTGTCGGGTATGAAGCATTTGAGAAGCTGATTTTGCCTGGGACGACGGTTGCCCGGTATTCACGCGGCGAATTACTGTTATTTTTCCGAAACATCCGCCAGCTTCTGACGACAGATGGTCAACTGTTAGTGAATGTTCATAATGCCAAGCATTTAAAGCAACAGACGCAACCAATCGCTTCAAAACGTGTAAAGGACTGTGCTCTATTCTATGGACAGAAGGTGGAGGGGGAGCGGTTGATACTAAATCTTTATCTGAAATCTGATCAGGATGAGAAAGTCAGTTATGCTGTCGAGCATCTCTATGAACCAACCACTCTCTTTGAATTCGCGAAACTATCGAAATATGCAGGACGTACTCTATATGCAGGGAAAACCGTACACATCTTAGAATTTGATAAATTAGGATGAATTTCACCAGGGGGCAGATTAATAATCTGCTCCCTTGTTTTTGTTTAAGGATTAAAGTACGGATTAGACTTTTTAATGAAGAATGATTAAAAAAATATTTTAAATATTAGTTTGAATGGGTCTAAAGTCAGGGTATTATTTAAACTAGTTCATCACTTAGGGGCAGCCATCATGAAATTCGGAGGATCAATACGTTATGGATAAAAAAATGGCACAATCACGGACTATACAAGCCAGCTGTTTTGAATTCATCTCTACCTTATTTCCGGAAGAAACGTTTCAATTCATGGAAGAGCAAACCTTTCCGGATGCATTCGGTCAAATCGGCACATATTTGACGTTTAAATCGAAGGAGCGGGAACTAAAATTTAGCTTCGTTGAACAAGCCCACCAAAAGTTCGAGCGGGTTTTTCTTGCGGAAAAGAGTAAAGAGTCTTCTTTTTTTAGTCGTTTGTTAGAAGCCACATATGAAGAGGAAACATTATACATTCATCATATCGTCAAACCGGATTGAACTAAAAAAACACGATGAGAAGTGCACGGGAATAGTTCCTGTCTACTTCTCATCGTGTTTTTTAGACTTCGATTGATTCGAGACCTTGCTGTAGGGCTTGATTGACAGAGGCAGCCATCTCTTCACGGACTTCATGTGATAGTAACCGACCGTTAAAGTAAACTTCATTCGAGAGTGTAAGGTGAACGAGTATATCTTCAAGGACAAGCTTAAAGTCGATTGGTTTCGATGGTTCGAGCGATTGGCTCATAAAATCACTAAGGGTCGGATGCTGGACGTGCTCTGGATCAACCAAATCAATGACAGTCGTATTGAGGGCGATGGCGAGCCGTTCAAGTGATTGCGTGCTTGGCATCCGTTGTCCGCGTTCATAGGCAGAAATCGAGGTCGTCGATTCACCGCATCGCTCAGCGAGATACTTTTGTGTATACTTGTGCTGTTTTCGTAGTTGCATGATTTTTTTCCCGAGAGCTCGGTTCATGTTATAGGTTGTCAGACGCTCAAGACGTTAGTCAGGAGAGGGACATCCTTCACCTCCTTTTTTAGAATGTAATCGATTTATCGGTAGAGCAGCTAATGATAAAGCTTATGGTTTGTGAAGCTCAAATCCTACTTTTAACGGTACTGCTATAGTACTAAATAACCACTTCGACTATAGCGCAAACCTATCAAATGTAAAAAAAAGTTTTTTAGTAATTCAAATTACATAATTATGTAACTAAAAGGATGTCTAAACAGTGTGGGTTCCATTGATTAACTGAGAAATTCAAGAAGAACTCATGGTATTCTAGAAGCGTGTTGAATAAGGAGGACGAGTTATATGCGTAAAATCCCTTGGTCCGGTTACATCACCTTGGCTATTCTAATTATTTTATTTATTTCGAGTTCGATGCCGTATGAAGAGCAATCGTTAAAGCCCGGGCTGTCCCGTTATTTTAATTTGGACTTTGTGGAGGCGTTTCGCTTCATCTCATTTGATTATCACGGAGAAGTCAGTGTTGAAGCGCTTGGTGCATCCGGTTTTGTCGAATTCTTTATTCGAAAAGCAGCGCACTTATCGATTTTCATGGTACTCGGATTTGCCTTGGTCGACTTGACCGTTCGCTTGTTGCGTCCCTATGTACTAGCCGGTTTATTCGCCTATACGTTGGCAATCACGATTGCTGTCTTTGATGAATTCCATCAAATTGTAACAGGCGGACGAACCGGGTTGATTCAGGATGTCTTATTAGATGGTACAGGTGCGTTAATTGGTATTGTATTGTATCGATTCATTCGGAGAAAACGTCGAGCGGAGCAACTGATTAGACTGTCTTGAGACTTTTGTCTCAGTTCAACGTTTTTTTGGAAGGAATCTTGTCTAGCAAAAGCGAATCCTTTAGGAATAACTTATAAAAGGAGCGGACAACATGAAGAGACCTCATCTGTTGATTACGAGTGCAGGTCGTCGTGCGAAGCTGGTCGAATACTTCGTTCAGGAGTTTCAGGAGGGGGCGGTCAGCGTGGCAGACTGTAATCCACTTGCACCGGCACTCTATATGGCACCGAACTACCATATCGTCCCGAAGATTGATCAGCCGGATTACATCGATCATTTATTAGAATTGTGTCAACGCGAGCAGGTGACGGCATTGTTGTCGTTAATCGACCCTGAACTCGAGTTGCTCGCGACAGCGACGGAACGGTTTGCAGCAATCGGTGTCACGGTCATCGTTTCTCCGCCATCGTCGTGTCTGCTTTGTTTTGATAAGTACGCGATGTTCGAGCACTGTACCTTACAAGGTATCCCGCATGCGAAAACGTATCATGCCCTCACGTCGTTTCGTGAAGCGGTCGCACTCAAGGAAGTTGGTTTTCCAGTCTTCGTCAAGCCACGCAATGGGAGTGCGAGTATCGCCGTAAGACGCGTCGAGACATTAGAAGAAGTCGAACGATTATTTGAACAGAGCCCCGGCTTAATCGTGCAGGAATTTCTTGATGGGCCTGAACTCGGCGTCGATGTCTACGTCGATCTACTGTCTCATGAAGTCACGTCCATCTTCATCAAAGAAAAATTGGCGATGCGAGCCGGAGAGACGGATAAAAGTCGCTCCGTCCTCCGGACCGATGTATTCGAACTCGTCGAGCACGTCCTCGCCGGTTCTGGACTGGTCGGTCCGCTCGATTTCGATATTTTCGATGTCGACGGAACGCTCTACTTATCGGAAATCAATCCCCGCTTCGGCGGCGGGTATCCCCATGCCTATGCATGTGGTGTCAACTTCCCCACTCAAGTCTGGCGCAATTTATGCGGGCTCGTCAATCAACCGGATATCGGTCACTATCAGGAAAACCTTTACATGATGAAGCACGATACGCTGACGCTCGTATCGGCTGCACAGTTTGAACAAACGAAATACTAAAAAGACGGAGGATGGCTCCTACGTCGTTCCGAAATCTTAGTGATGGAAGCGCGAACTGATTGTATCTCGATATCGCATGTTCACGCGTCATAAGCGTGAGCATGCTGAAAGCGAATCTTTGAGCTGTGCCGTAAGGAAGAAAATTCATGCAGATATTTAAACGCGTGTTCCGTCCCGCATATAAAATAAAACGCCGATGTTTCCGTTTTTCCTACGGAGCCATCGGCGTTTTCGATGCGTCTTTTCTCGTTCCTGATGTCTTGATGCGTCTTTTCTCGTTCCTGATGTCTTGATGCGTCTCTACGTTATACATACGAAAGCTTTGATCTCTTTTGATCCAGCCCCGTTTTTAAATGGAATTATGAGAGCGAGACACGGGAACGCTTGAGGCATTGAACAGCGGACGTCCAGCTTCCGAAGAGGGCATTGATCGTCGAAGTGCTCGGGACAGATTTTCCTTCAGCCCACTTCCGGTAATGGATGATGCTGAAGGAAGGAAGTTCAGCTTGCGCTTGTTTTAAGGCGTTGAGCACATCTTCTTCGACCCATTTCCGGCGGGGAGGCGCGATATCGAGGCACGCGAGGGCATCGACCCACGAGCCGTATTTTCGGGCAATCGTCGCGACCGTCGGATGCCCATTTTCTTGCGCCCAAATCGAATAGGTTTGGGTCGTCAGACGCGGGAGGACGTCCGATGCTTCGAGGAGCGCATTGATGATGCGTTCTTCCGTCATGCAGACGGAGCGTGTCATCTCGATATGTGCTTCCTCAAGGGCCCGTGACCATGACCCGAAACGAAGGTTGATTAACGTTAAGGAAGGACCCTGTTTCGCTTTCGCCCATTCACGATAACTGTTGCTATGAAACGGATGAAGGCGGTTCGAGGCTTCTTTGATGAACGTCAAGATTTCTTCATCGGAAAAGTAGGGACGAATCGATGAAAGTCCTGCTGCATGCAATGCTTCGCGCCATGAACCGAAGACGTTGATGATCGTCGTGATCGAAGGTACTTCTTTAGTACTGGACCAGCGGGCATATGTTTTAGCGTCTAACGCAGGTGAGGCAAGACTTGCCTCGACCAAACTATCGATCACTTGTTGTTCTGTCCATTTCTTCATGATGTCATACCCCTTTCGTGTAGGTGTTCGTCTAGGTGTGGGTACTGTCTGTTAGTGTGTCGCGACGGAATGTCGCGTATGCGAGTAGACTGAGCCAGATGAAATAAAAGCCGCCCGGTCGAATCAGGATGCTTTCTGTAAACTGAAGCAACAACAACCAGAAGATGAGCAGTAGAAGTGTGAGCGACTCGACGTCGTCAAAACGATAATTCCGAATTAAACGAAACAAGATGAAACTAAAACATAACACGTAGAGGAGTAACCCGATGATGCCGAACTCATAGAGGAAAACGATCGGCGTACTGTGAAACGTGTAAAGGGTCTCTTCTCCCAATTGCTCAAATAAGCCGGTCGTTGCGGCGCCGAAACCATGACCGACCCAAAAGCGATCTGCTGAAGCTGCGAGTCCCGCCTGCCAAAGATCAAGGCGACCATTCAAACTGACTAAATGGAGGAGGAGTCCCGGCTTTAGCGACAGGGCGCCAAACACAATTGCGATTCCGGTGATGTAACAGGCGCTGACCTGAAGACGTAGTCGCCGCGAAGGTAACAATAGAACGGTCGTCAATAAAGTGAGTAGAAAAAAAGAATAAATGCCCGTTTGCGAAGCACTTGCCAACAGCCCTCCGCATATCAATGCCAGCGAAACGCCAAAGAAGAAGAGACGGCGCCAGGCACTCGTCGTGATGGAACGGAGGACCGCAATCCAAGCAATCAATCCACCAGGAACAAGCCAAGCAGCAAATGCGTTCGGATTGTTCGTCAAGCTGGCTAAGCGTAGAAAGCTACCTTGCTCCCCGACATAGAGTTGTGGAAGCGCGATCGGACCAATCCGTAACCACTGCAAGTTGTCGATTGGGATGTAGGATTGTCCAAACGAGACGAGCAGGGCGTAACTCGCTAAAAATAGTGCCTGATAAAAGAGGATGAGAAATAAGAACCGGTGCCAGTGAGTGAAAAGCGGAGAAGAGAGTGATAGGACGATGATCAGAAACATCCATGTCGTCAAAAGAAAGAAGAGTGAAAAAGGTGCATCCGTCGCGGGACGAGAGAAAAACAAGACAGTGTGTAATGTCAAATAACTCAAAAAGACGAGGATGAGTCGATGCGAACGAGACCGAAACGGAAAGTATAACGGACGGGACACGATATAAAAAATGAGAAAGAGTAACGGGTATAAAAAGACGGTCACGACGTTCCAATGCTCCGGTAAGACTTCATCCGTAAAGCGTAACGGACGCGTCCACAAATCAATCGTCACAAATAGCAATAGGATGAATAAGGCAATTGACTCGGGTATATTGACGGATTTTAACATCATTTCTAAAGTCTATCCACCCTTCATATAGGACTTATTACCGATTATGTGACTTTTTAATCATCAAATTGGTATTTACCCGTAAATAAACGATATTTATGCGGATAAGATGAATATTTTTGAAGGAACGACGATTATTTTTCTGTGAATCGTCTTTTTTTCGTGAAACGATATTTTTCGATGATGTAATGATACGCATGCACAACGACTACTGAAAAAAAACTAATCATTTCCACCAAGCTCTAATTGTTTTGGTAGTCGTTTGGAAATAAGGTGAAGTCATAACCAATGACCCTCCGACGTTCAAGGTAAGAAAGGGGTGAACCATGTGAATACCATGCATCAAAAAAGAACATTTGCAGACCACTTGATGACATTGAAAAAGGGTTGGTGGATCCTCATCGTCTGTGCCATCTTGTTTGCGGGTGCCGGTTACCTGATCAGCACGTACGTCATTAAACCTACGTATGAAGCAACAGCTTACATCCTCGTCGTACCGCAAAAGAGTAGTGACACGACTTCCTCGACGTCACTCGTCAGTACCTATCAAGATATTCTTCGGAGTCCGGAAGTCGTCGATCAAGTCGCCCAAAAGATGGGTGTGACCGATAAGCGTCTATTCGATTTAACCGATCGCTTGACGGTGTCGAGTAACCTTGATTCTCAAGTCATCGCCTTATCCATTACAGATGGATCAGCTGAACAAGCTGCCATCCAAGCGAACACGATGACAGAAGTGTTCCAAGATTACCTGCCTCAGTTGATTGATACGAGCAGTACGGAAGTTTTCTCGACGGCACGGATTCCGACGAAACCGATGTCTCCGAACATCTTGATGAACACGGCAATCGGCGGTGTACTCGGGTTGATGTTCGGCTTACTAATCGTCTATTCCCGTGTACTAGGAAAGAAGTCAGCAACTGAATCAACGAAAGATGATGCACCCTATCCACAAGCCGTCAGCCGTCCACACTCATGATTCGGGGAAGGAGGAGCAGTCATGCAAGCACCACCATTGCATCAGTATCGTCGCCATATGAAAATCGGACTTTTACGCGGGGTCGACGCACTGATCATCGCCGCCGCAACCGTCGTCACCTTCTACTTCTTCAATCCCCTTCACCTGACCGTCCAGTTCGATTTACGGAATGCGATTGAAATCGCATTGATTCAATGGGTCGCCCTAACACTCGTCGCCCACTGGATGCGCTTTTATCAAATCGTTTGGCGTTATGCGAGTCTGAGGGATTTAGGTGTCCTCCTGTTTGTCGTCGTCGCCAGCAGCTTTGTCTTACTCGGACTCGAGTATGCCTTGTTCGACTTCGCCGTCGAGCGCGCCGTCTTCCTGCAAACGGGACTTGTCCTAAACGGTATCTTATTTGTCCGCTTAGCGATTCGCGGACGGACGCTTCAACTGAAACGGGACCGGACGCTCGGTAAACGTACGTTAATCATCGGTGCCGGAGCTTCCGGACAGATGATTACGAAAGAGTTAAAGCAGAAAAAAGCGCACATCTTGAACGTCGTTGGTTTACTCGACGATCTCGCAGAACTCAAAGGGATGCGCATCCACGGCGTCCCCGTCATCGGAACAATCGAGCAGCTCGAATTCATCATCGAAGAACAGAAAATCGAAGCGGTCGTGCTCGCGATTCCTTCCTTATCCTATACGGAGCGGGTCGCTTTACTCAATCGCATCAAACAGACGAAGGTCGAAGCCCACACGTTACCGATGCTCGTCGAACTGGCATCAGGAAAAGTATCAATCAATCAAATCCGCGAAGTCTCCATCGCTGACTTGCTCGGTCGTGAACCGGTCGAACTCGACATCACGGAAATCGAACGAAGCGTCAGCGGGGCGACCGTCCTCGTGACGGGAGCCGGTGGATCGATTGGCTCAGAGATTTGTCGCCAGTTGATTAAATTTAAGCCCGACCGGCTCATCCTCCTCGGACATGGCGAGAACAGCATCTACTTGATTCGCCGGGAGCTCGAATGTATGACCGATGGTACGGTCCTTCATTCCGTCATCGCGGACGTTCAGGATTTAGAACGACTGAATGAAGTCATGGGACGGTTCGAACCAGATCTCGTCTATCATGCGGCAGCCCATAAGCACGTCCCGTTGATGGAAGATAATCCACGCGAAGCTGTCAAAAATAATATTTACGGGACACGCAACGTCGCGCTCGCGGCGGAAGCAGCACACGTCAAACGATTCGTCATGATCTCGACCGATAAGGCCGTCAATCCGACGAGCGTGATGGGGGCGACAAAACGGATTGCCGAGATGGTCATCCAGCAAATCGCCCGCAACAGTGAAACGACGTTCGCCGTCGTCCGTTTCGGAAATGTACTCGGCAGCCGTGGTTCCGTCATCCCGCTCTTCAAGGAACAAATCGCAAAAGGCGGACCGATCACCGTGACGGACCCGGCGATGACCCGGTACTTCATGACGATTCCGGAAGCGAGTCGGCTCGTCATCCAAGCAAGCGTCCTCGCAAGCGGAGGAGAAGTCTTCGTCCTCGACATGGGAAAACCGGTCAACATCACGACGCTTGCGAAAAATTTGATTCACTTGAGCGGTTTTACGGAAGAACAGATTCCGATCGTCTACAGTGGCATTCGAAAAGGCGAGAAGCTTTATGAGGAGTTACTCGCAGAAGAAGAAGTCCATGAGGAACGGGTTTTCGAGAAAATTCTAGTTGGGAAGACCCGGCCCTTCGGCTCCGTCGAACCGTATCTTCGGGAAATCAATCGTTGCCTCGACGATGAAGAGGCGCTTCGGACGTACCTGCTCGGTGCGACGAATGACAGCCGCCCGGTCGCGATGCCAGAAGTCGTCCGGATCGCGCGAGAATGAGAGGTGAGATAAATGAAAGCACCGCGGCAGTTATCACGCTTTAACTTGATTTTCATTGCCGATACGGCCTATTCCTTACACCAATGGATGATTTTGACGCTCTTAATCAAATGGAGCACGCCACTCAACATCGGTTATTTCAATTACGCTCTCGCCTTGACGGCCCCGATCGTCATGTTCTGTTGGCTCAATGCCAGCACGATTTTGACGGCGGAACGGGCCGGGCTGAAGAACTTCACGCTTTTCATCAAAACACGGTTCTTCCTCTTGACGCTCGGTGTGTTCGTCTTACTGATCGTCTATTATTTCTTCGGTAAAGCGGATATCTTACTGTTGACGTTACTCGTTTATCTCAATAAATACATGGAATCGTTCGCCGATCTCTCGTACGGCTTCCTCCAAGGACACATGGCGTTCAAAGAAGTCGCCTTATCGAAGATTTTCAGAAGTCTGATCAACGTCTCGGGTGCAGCCTTGATTCTCTTTACGACCCATTCGATTCACGGATTCGTCCTCGCGATGATTGCTGGGAACTTAATCATGCTGATCATCTACGATTTACCGACCGTCCGCCGGATTGGACAAGGGTTTGAAAATATCACGATGAGCGATCGCTACCAAACGGGCCGGCAATTGTTTTTCAAGGCCGTCCCGCTCGGATTTGTTGCCTTACTCGTTGCCTTGAATGCCAACATCCCGCGTCTCTTCGTCGGTCAAACCATCGGGACGGAAGAACTCGGTTACTACGCGAGTATCGCTTACTTACTCGTTTTAGGTAGCTTGTTCATCCACTCGCTCGTCGCCGTGCTCTTACCGAATTTTTCGTCAGAGACGGGCGAACGACAAAGTCTCCCGGCACTCCGAAAGCTGACACGCTCGATGCTGCTGATGACAAACGCGGTCGGTGTCCTGTTGATCATCGGTGCCATCTTCTTCGGAAAGTGGGGGTTGACGATTTTCTACAATGCTTCATTCGTGCAGTACCATACGATTTTCGTCTTGATGATGGTCGCTTCGCTCTTTTTCTATAATTCGACCGTCATCCAAGCGTTACTAACGGGATTCCAGCAATTTCGCATCCAGACGCTTGCGATTTTCGGAAGTGTCGCCGTCAATCTGATTGCCTGCAGTTTCTTGATTCCACTGTATGGGTTATACGGTGCGACGACGGCTTATGCGTTATGCGCCGTCACGCAAATCGTCTTGTTGGTGCCAGCGCTCTACCGGGCGCTCTATCCGCGGAACTTGCCGCTCGCGATTGAACAAAGTAGCTAAAGGAGGGAAAAAGATGCGGCCAATCCTCATTCTGCTGATCATCGAAGCATTGCTCAGTCAACTGTTGCGGCCGCTCTTTTCGACACCGGAAAGTTATATCACGTTGATGCTAGTCGGCAATTCCATCTTGATGCTCTGGTATTTGCTCAAAAACTCGGAGACGACGCCATTATTTCTCGTCTTCGTCACCGCCTTCATCGTGCGTCTCGGATTGATGTTCGTCGATCTTGAGCTGTTTCGGCTCCCGCCACACAGTGGGGATGATACGGAGGCGTTCCATCTCGAAGGGCTGCAAATCTATCTCGATCCAGCGATGTTCAACGAAGTCGTTCGCGGAAGTTACTCGAAGTTCCTCGGCATCTTCTATCTTGCATTCGGACCTGAACGGATCTTGGCACAATACTTTAACGTCATCCTCGGCGTCGTCGCCGTCGTCATTCTCGCGAAAACGCTTCGGCTGCTCGGTCTGCCGATGCGGGTCGTGTTCCTGTCGACGCTGTTATTTGCCTTCTTCGCCCAAGGATTGTTGCTTTCGCCGATCCTGTTACGCGATCAACTCGTCGCACTCGGTATTGTCTATACGCTCTATTACATGGTGCGCTGGACGATGGATAAGTCGGGTACTTCCTTGGCACTGGCCTACCTCGCTTACTTCGTCAGTACGATTTTCCATTCCGGTCTCGCGATTGGAATCGTCGTCTTATTGGTTTATTTCTCCTTTTATAATCATGCGACCGGTCGGATGGATTTCGAAGCTTCCAAAGTACAGCGGTTGGTCATGCAAGTCCTGATCGTCGGCTTCATCGTCTACAGTTTTCAGGATGTCTTGTTCGCAAAATTCACACACGTCTCGGAAAACGGTCAATTGTTTAGCGGGATGAGTTATGACCGTGGTGGATCGGCTTACTTGAACGGGTTGACTGTCACGGGACCACTTGACATGATTCTCTATTCACCGCTTCGGATGATCTATTTCCTCTTCTCACCGTTCCCGTGGCAATGGTCCAGTGTGACGAACATCGCCATCTTCTTCTTCGACGCCGCCGTTTATCTCCTGCTGTTCGCACTGACAATCCGGCACTTCCGCTATTTGAAACACCATCCTTACGCTGCTGTTTTATTGTTCATGTTGTTCCTCTTCATCGTCAATGCACTCATCTTTGGTCTTGGGACAGGAAACGTCGGAACGGCAATCCGTCACCGCTACAAATTGTTTCCGATGCTCCTGATCGTCTACACATCGATTCATTATATTCGCTACCAGGCGCTTCACCACTTTGAGGAGGTCGAACAACGTGCAGAATAAAACGATTTTAATCACCGGTATCGCAGGGTTTATCGGGTTTCATGCCGCTCGTCGATTTTTAGCGGAAGGGTACCGTGTCATCGGACTCGACGAAGTCAACGATTACTACGACCCGGCGTTGAAAGAGGCGCGCTTAGTCGAACTCGATCCGAGACGCTATACCTTTTATCGTGTATCGCTCGAGGATACAGCAGCCGTCGACGCCATCTTCGCGAAGGAACAGATTGATCTCGTGCTTCATCTCGCAGCACAAGCGGGTGTCCGCTACAGCATCGATCGACCGGACGTCTATATCACATCGAACATCGTCGGCTTCCTGTCGATTCTCGAAGCCTGTCGTCATCATCCGGTCGAACAACTCGTCTATGCCTCTTCCAGTTCCGTTTACGGCTCGAACACGAAGATGCCTTTCGCCGTGACGGACGCGGTCGACCATCCGCTCAGTCTCTATGCCGCTTCCAAAAAAGCGAACGAGTTGATGGCCCACACCTACAGCAGTCTATACGGCATCAAAACGACGGGGCTTCGATTCTTCAGCGTCTATGGTCCGTGGGGACGCCCGGATATGGCGTTGTTCAAATTCACGGAAGCAATCGCGAACGGTCAACCGATTGATTTATACAACTACGGTGAGATGGGACGCGACTTCACCTATGTCGACGACATCATCGAGAGCATCTATCGGTTGTTACAGACAGAGCCGGTCGCTGATCCGTCCTTTGATAAAGCGGCGCCACAGCCAGACCGGAGCTTCGTTCCATACCGGGTCTTCAACATCGGCAGTCACAGTCCGATCCGCCTGAACGAATTCGTCGCCTTGATCGAACGGCGGCTCGGGAAGACGGCGATCAAACATGGTATGCCGCTCCAGGCAGGAGACGTCCCGGAAAGCTTCGCTGACGTCACGTCGTTATTCGAGACGATCGGTTACCGGCCACGGACGACGGTCGAAGCTGGCGTCAATGCATTCATCGATTGGTATGAACGTCATTACCAGCTGAAGGAGGAGGTCCAAGATGGCGCTTAAGGAAGATCTTTATTATAAGTCTCCGATATTTATTCAGAATATTTTGACATCCATTTATGGCAAAAAGCTGATGCATGAACGGTACGGGGCCCGTTATGAACAAAAACTGATGCAATTACGCGAAAAAGACCGGTCGCTTGACTATCGCGTCGAACAACTTGAACGTTTGAATGCGTTTCTCTTGTTCGTGCAACAACATACCCCGTACTACCGGGAGCTGTTTCGACAGCTCGACATAAAACTTCCGCTGACGTCACTCGATCAGTTGGCGCTGATTCCGGTCCTTGAAAAAGAAACGTTACGGCAGCAAAACGACGAATTCATGTCGGAAGTCGACGCGCCTGTCCGAGGACGGACAGGCGGAACGAGCGGGAAGTCACTCCAGGTTGCTTTCATGCGCGAGGACATTCAAGAACGAATGGCACATCTCGATTACTTTAAGGAACAGCACGGGTTTTACGGCGGGATGCCACGGGCTAGTTTCACAGGACGGACCTTGACGGCAGTCGATCAGAAAAAGCCGATCTTTTGGCGGATGAATCGTCCGCTCAATCAATTGCTGCTCTCGATTTTTCATATGAAAGAAGAAAACTTTCCCGCCTATATCGAGGAATTGAATCGTTTCCGACCAGTCGCATTAGACGGGACGCCGACGGCAATGGTCGAAATCGCCCGTTATTTACTCAAAAATAAGATTCGACTCGATTTCAAAATCGTTGCCATCTTTCCGACGTCAGAAACAGTGACAGAAGAAATGCGATCGATTCTTGAGGAGGCATTCGTCGCACCAGTCTTCGATCAATACGGTTCGTCAGAAGGCGCTCCGATCATTTCTGAATGCACGCACCGGAAGCTGCACCTGCACCACGAAACAGGCATCATCGAACCATACGGACCGGATGGTGAAGTCGTCGTGACGTGTTTTACGACACGCGGGACCCCGCTGATCCGTTACCGGATTGGTGACCGCATGACCCTCAGTCATGAGACATGTGGATGTGGATTGAACGGACCGGTCATCGCCTCGATAGACGGACGGGGGACAAGTTTCATCGTCAGTGAGAAGCGGGGCAAAGTCTTTGAAGGTGATATTACGACAATTGCCCGCGAATTACCAAACTCGGTCTTACGACTTCAAGTCGAACAATACGCATTCAATCGTGTCACACTGCGTTACATTCCAGACAATCAGCGTTTCCAACCGAAACATGAAAAGATTTTATTGAACGAGATGCGCAAATTGCTTGGACCGGATATGTTGATTACGCTCGAGTCCGTCGAACAAGTTAAACAAGAACCGAATGGAAAAACATTGATCATCAAACAGTCGATGAAATAGGAGGAGTCCATCATGAATAAGGCAGTCAAACACATCACAGATACGACAGCAGCCGAAACACGATCACTTCCCATCGCCAACCGTTCAATTGCCGTCGTCGGCCTCGGCTACGTCGGTCTCCCGGTCGCCATCGCTTTCGGTGAAAAGACAGGTGTCGTCGGTTTTGACATTAAAGAACAGCGCATCCAGGAACTTCGTGAAGGAGTCGATGCGACGCTCGAACTGACACCGTTCACTTTAAAAAATGCGGACGTCAATTATGTAACGGATGCTGCGGCACTTCAAGCGAGTGACTTCATCATCGTCGCCGTACCGACACCGATTAATGCGCAAAATCAACCGGACTTGACGCCGCTCTTACGGGCGTCACAACTTGTCGGACGCCAGCTTAATAAAGGCGACATCGTCGTCTACGAGTCGACCGTCTATCCGGGGGCGACGGAAGAAGATTGTATCCCGGTCCTTGAGGAATCTTCGGGTCTTAAAGCAGGCGTCGACTTCTTCGTCGGTTACTCACCGGAACGGATCAATCCGGGGGATCATGAACATACGTTCAAGACCATTAAAAAAATCGTTTCAGCACAGGATAAAAAAACGCTCGATGTTGTCGCAGAAGTGTACGAAGCCGTCGTCGAGGCGGGGGTCCACCGGGCATCATCGATCAAAGTCGCAGAAGCGGCAAAAATCATCGAAAATACGCAGCGTGACTTAAACATCGCCTTGATGAACGAACTTGCCATCATCTTCGACCGGATGGACATCGATACGCTCGAGGTCCTCGAAGCAGCAGGGACGAAGTGGAACTTCCTTCCGTTTCGACCAGGCCTCGTCGGAGGACACTGCATCGGGGTCGATCCCTTCTACTTGACGATGAAGGCTGAATCGCTCGGTTATCATCCGGAAGTCATCCTTGCCGGGCGACGCATCAACGATACGATGGGGCGCTTCATTGCGACATCACTCGTCAAAAATCTAATCAAACAAAACATGCCGGTCCTCGGCGGACGCGTTACTGTCCTCGGTCTTTCATTCAAGGAGAACGTCAGTGACATCCGGAATTCGAAAGTCGCGAATTTAATCAAGGAGATCGAAGAATTCGGAATTGAAGTCCAAGTGACCGATCGCCTTGTCTCGAAGGATGAAGCGAAACGCGAATACGGGATTGATCTGCTCGACATGACAGAGCTTAAACCAGCCGACGTCGTCATCTTCGCCGTCAGTCATGAAGAGTACGTCGAAGGAAACTGGCTACTCGCGAAACACTTACTCAAAGTGGGGCGTGGTGTCGTCGTCGACATCAAAGGGATGCTCGCACCAGCTGAAAAACCGGAAGGGGTGCACTTATGGCGTCTTTAAGAATTCTCCAAGTTTGCGCGCTTGATACGACAGCTGAAACGATGCTGCAACCGTTACTGCTTGCGCTGCGCGACGCAGGGCATGATGTCGGGATTGCTTGTGCCGACACGGGAGCCTCTGACAAGCTGGCAGCACAAGGCTTTGCGATGCATGACATTCCGATTGAACGGAAAATTGACTGGACGAGTAATTGGAAGACTGTCCGCTCGATCGTTCACATTTTAAAGACGGGTCGCTATGACGCCGTCCATGTCCACACACCGGTCGCGGCAGCGCTCGGACGGGTCGCAGCGAAACGAGCGGGGACGAAGCATATCGTCTACACGGCACACGGCTTTTACTTTCATGAAAAGATGGGACGGGTGACGTATCAATTGACCTATTCCGTCGAAAAATGGCTCGCCCGTTTCGCGACGGATTACCTCCTGCTCCAAAGCGGGGAAGATTATGAACTGGCAAACCGGAAACGTTTTAAGGCGACGAAACGGTTGATGCATTTAGGGAACGGTATCGATTTGACCCGATTCTATCCACAGACGCGACAAGGAAACGAAGCTTTCACCTTCCTGTTCATCGGACGGATCGTCGAGGAAAAAGGAGTGCTCGAACTTCTGAATGCTTTTGAAAACGTCGTGTCGCAAGACCCGGATGTCCGCTTGATCATCGCCGGTGAAATGATGGAGAGCGAACGGGATCAAACGACGAAACATCGTTTCCTCGAACGTCTACGCGAGATTCCGAATATCGAGTATCGAGGGTTCGTTGAAGATGTGCCACGACTTTTACAACAAGTCGATGCCTTTGTCCTGCCATCGCACCGAGAAGGGGTCCCGCGCTCAATCATCGAGGCGATGGCGACGGCGAAACCGGTCATCGCAACGAACATCCGCGGCTGCCGGGAAGAAGTCATCGATGGCACGACCGGTTATTTAGTCGAAGTCCATGACGAAACGCAGTTGGCAGCAAGAATGAGTGATCTTGTCAAACACCCGCAACAGGCGTCAGAGATGGGACGGGCCGGATTCGAACGGGCAATGAAACATTTTAACGAAGCTGATGTCATCAAACGACAACTCGATCTCTTTTCGACTATGTAAAAGGAGGAAGTCATCATGAAACGGACATTCGATTTCACAATCAGCCTAGTCGCGATTCTCATCTTACTCCCCGTTTACCTGTTCGTCGCCTTGTTCATTTATACGAAGCTCGGTCGACCGATCTTCTTCAATCAAGTTCGTCCTGGTTATCACGGACAGTTATTTAAAATTTATAAATTCCGGACGATGTCGAACGAGACGGATGCGGATGGCCTCTTACTCCCAGACGAACAACGGATCCCGCACGCGATGGAATGGATTCGGCGGCTCAGCCTGGATGAAATCCCACAATTTTTCAATATCGTCCGCGGTCAGATGAGTTTCGTCGGACCGCGTCCGCTTCTCGTCAGTTACTTGAACCACTATTCGAAAGAGCAGATGACGCGGCATGATGTGTTGCCTGGACTAACCGGTTGGGCACAAATTCATGGGCGGAACGCGACGACGTGGCAAGAGCGGCTCGAACAAGATCAATGGTACGCGGCACATCAGACGTTTCGTCTCGATCTCTATATTCTCATGAAGACAATAAAAATCGTCGTCTCCTCAGAAGGGAACTCGACGGAACATCAGACGGGGATGGGCGAGTTCAAAGGACTTGACGGAGGTGTTTCCCATGATGTCGCTAAGCGATGAACGACTCATCCATGATCCGACCGAATGGGACGCACTCGTCAGTCAGTATCGCCTCGATTGTTATTACGAACATGCCTACTTCGCACTTGAAGAAGTAGGCATCCCCGAAATGTTCTTCTATCCGACAGAATTCGGGACATTGATCTACCCTTATTTGAAACGACCAATCGATGGAACGTCATATCACGACATCACGACACCCTACGGATACGGGGGACCGATTTTCGTTGGGCTTTGGTCACTCGATCAAATCCGCGAAGTCCGTCAACGTTTTCTCGACTATTGTCGTGCGGAACAGATCATCACCGAAACGATTCGGTTCCATCCACTCTTACAAAACGTCGAACTGGGAAAGCATTGGTGCCGTTCGACGCAGCGACTCCAAGCGACCGTGACGGTGGAGCTGACGGATTCATATGAAGCGATTCTCGGTGACTTTTCAAAAATGACACGGCGCAATGTACGAAAAGCAGTCCGGGAAGGCGTCACGATCCGTGTCGCCGCACCGACAGAGTACGAGAAATTTAAACACCTCTACCGCTTGACGATGGATAAGCACGAGGCAGCACCACGGTATTACTTTACGGATGAATACTTTAAACAGCTGTTATCAGGAACACTCGACGCCGAAGTATTGGTTGCAGAATTAAATGGTCACATCATCGCCGGGTGCATCGTCTTATATGGAAGTCGTTTCGCCCATTATCACCTCGGGGCGTCCGATCCGAGCCAGTTAAAGGTTCGGCCGAATCAGTTGTTATTCGCAGAGATGATGCGACGTGCAAAGGAGAAAGGTATGGTTGCGATGCATCTTGGGGGCGGTACTTCACAAGATGCATCAGACAGTCTTTTATTATATAAACGTTCCTTTAGTGAGGGAGCGCATACGTTCTTTTCGATCGGGACGTCGATTCTTGACGAAGTGGTGTATGAACAATTGAATCGGACGTTTTTAACGCAGTACCCGTCAGCGAACGATTGTAAGTGGTTTCCCGTCTATCGCACACCGATCCGTCACTTGTCATCAAGAGGGGAGGAAACATCATGAAGCAAATCCCACTATCGATCCCGCACCTCAGTGGTCAAGAAGCACGCTATGTCACGGAAGCACTCGAAACGAACTGGGTTGCACCACTCGGACCGAACGTTGAAGCCTTTGAAGCGGGGATGCGCGCATATACCAAAACAGAGGCAGCCCTCGCGACAAGTAGTGGAACGGCAGCGATTCACCTCGCCTTGGCGACACTCGGTGTGACGACGGGCGACGATGTTTTCTGTCAGTCGTTGACGTTCGTTGCTTCCGTCAATCCGATTCGTTACGTCGGTGCTCGTCCTGTCCTGATTGATTCGGAAGAGGAGACGTGGAATATGTCACCCGCGGCACTCCGGCGAGCCATGATTCAAGCCGCGACACGCGGACGCCTGCCGAAAGCCGTCATCGTCGTCCATTTATACGGGGTCGTCGCAAAGATTGAAGAGTTGAGTGCGATTTGCGCCGAGTATGACGTTCCGTTGATTGAGGATGCAGCCGAATCACTCGGTTCGACGATCAACGGTCGAATGACTGGGACATTCGGGACGTTCGGAATTTATTCGTTCAACGGTAACAAAATCATCACGACATCAAGTGGCGGAATGCTTGTCGCAAACGATCCGCATTTGATTGAACGGGCGTTTTATCTCTCGACGCAAGCTAGGCAACCGGTCCTTCATTATGAACATACAGAAGTCGGGTTTAATTACCGGATGAGTAATGTCTCAGCCGGCATCGGACGCGGACAACTCGAAGTCATCGAAGATCGCGTCGCGGCACGCCGGAAAATCTTTCAGCGATATACGCGGGCTTTCGACATGCTCGACGCCACACAGTACCAAGCAGAGGTTGAAGGGAGTCGCGCCAATCGCTGGTTGACGGCTTTGACATTACCGGGAGGAATGGAACAACGGGATCAATTGATCATCCGCTTACAACAGAATCACATCGAGTCACGACCGGTCTGGAAACCGATGCACTTGCAACCGGTCTACCGGGATGTCCCGTTCATTACAAGTGACGGGATTGATGTCAGCGGTCGCTTGTTTGCTGAAGGACTTTGTCTGCCGTCCGCCTCACAGATGACGTTTACGGAACAAGCACTCGTGATTCGCTCCGTTCGTCAAGGTATTGTTGAGGATGTTCGACGCAACGTTCGGCTATGAATGTGTGGGAGGGAGACATCGTGATGAGCGATCTGGAGGAAGCGATCGAAGCACTCCGTCTCGCTGCGAACGGGAAGAATGAACTGACGGCAAATACCTATTTTCGTTGGCAACTGAATACCCAGTATCCGACCGTCGCGGAAATCCTGATGTTATTTGGATCTTGGCAAATCGCGCTGGAACGCGCTGAAATCGGGCAAATCCGAGTGGTTTATACAAAATCCGACATCATCGAGGCATTACGAGCGGCGAAAGCGGAACTCGAACCATTCACGAGTGCGACATATCGTGAGTGGGCGCAACGGCATCAGGCGCCGAGCTTGACCGATATCGTCCATCAATTCAACTCGTGGCAGCAGGCATTATCAGAAGCAGACATTTTGAAGGAACGGGTCCAGGAGATGGAACGTCGGATCATCGAATCATTACTGGAAGCACAGGAAGCATTACCTACATTAACGAGTCAAGCCTATACGAAATGGGCGGTCGGAAAAAATCGGCCGACGGTAGCGACAATCGCACGACGGTACGGTTCATGGACGAATGCGCTAGAAATCATCGGCATCGAACTTCCGCGAAAACGGTGGACGGAAGAGGAAGTATTGCTCGTGTTAGGGCGAGCCAGATACGAGACGGAGCATTTGACGATTGCGAGCTACCAACGTTTTAGCGAAGGACAGGACGTACCGAGTATTGGTGTCATCACATCCCTGTTCGGGAGTTGGAGCAATGCAATCATGGTGCTTATGAACCAACAAGATTCGTAAATCGACTTGATTCGAAGGGGATGGAGATATGAAAAAATGGAAGTGGATTGTCTTGACCGTCATTGGCATCGGACTGCTCGTTCTCTTCGGATCAGGTGGGTATGTCTACCATCAAGCGAGTCAGACGCTCGAAGACGTCCAGTTGCCGGTCGAGGCAAGTGTCGAAGCGATTGAAGCGGTCGAACAAGAACGAACGATTTCCTTTCTCTTGCTCGGGGTCGACCAGCATGGAGATGAGGCGGGACGGAGCGATACGATCATCGTCGCAACGATTGATCCTGCGAGTGGGGAAAGTAAGATGCTCAGCATACCTCGTGACTTGAAAACAGAAATCATCGGAAATGGCTCACACGATAAAATCAATCATGCCTATGCTTTCGGGGGGCCTGAAATGGCAATCGATACGGTCGAGAACCTACTCGATATCCGAATTGATTACTTTGCTGAAATCAATCTCGAGGGTTTTACGGATCTTGTTGACGCAGTTGACGGTGTCCGTGTTACGAATGACATCGATTTTTCGTATTACGAGATGCAGTTTCCGATAGGGCAGCTCGACTTGAACGGAAAAGAAGCGTTGGCCTATGCACGGATGCGCTACGACGATCCTCGAGGAGACTTCGGTCGTCAAATCCGTCAACGTCAAGTCGTTCAGGCTGTCGCAGACAAATTGACGGCAGATTTTTCGCTCAGTCGCTTTAACGACGTACTCAGCGTGCTCGGTGAAAACGTCAAGACGAACGTCCCGTTTCCGGTCGTCCGGAAAATTGCGTTAGACTACCGTGATGCTTTGAAGAACGTCGAGACGTTATCGCTCGAGGGAAGTGGTGGAATCGAGTCGGATCAGATTTATTACTGGCATCCGACGGCGGAGTCACTGAAAGAGGTGCAAACGAGTTTGCAACAATCGTTGAGATAGAGCGGGGTTTTAAAGTGAACGGTGTCTGGGTTTTTGCTTGGGATCAAGACATCTTCCGAATCGGAAAGTGGAGTTAAGTGGCGGGAAAGATCGTAGTAGATCGATGCAAGTGGTACGAAAGATTCTTGCTTCCCGTGCTTTCCTCGGGCGAGGCGCAAGCCGTTGCCCCTTTCCCTTACAGGTCAAGGGGAAGGGTCTCGCCTGCCTCTGACAGCGCAAGTCACCTTGCGCTTTTTCCCGTAGGAGTCACGATGAAGCAAATCTTTTTAGCTTTTCTGATAGAAGGAAACTCAAGGATTGAGTGATGCGAAATGGGATGTCTTATGCATCAAAAACGTAGTTGATCAATGTAAGTGGTGCGAAAGATTCTTGCTTCCCGTGCTTTCCTCGGGCGAGGCGCAAGCCGTTGCCCCTTTCGCTTACAGGTCAAGGGGCAGGGTCTCGCCTGCCTCTGACAGCGCAAGTCACCTTGTGCTTTTTCCCGTAGGAGTCACGATGAAGCGAATCTTTTTAGCTTTTCTGATAGAAGGAAACCCAAGGATTGAGTGATGCGAAATGGGATGTCTTATACATCAAAAACGTAGTTGATCAATGTAAGTGGTGCGAAAGATTCTTACTTCCCGTGCTTTCCTCGGGCAAGCCGTTGCCCCTTTCCCTTACAGGTCAAGGTGCAGGGTCTCGCCTGCCTCTGACAGCACAAGTCATCTTGTGCTTTTTCCCGTAGGAGTCACGATGAAGCAAATCTTTTTAGCTTTCCGAATAAAAGGAGACCTTACGAACCAAAAAACGTAGTTGATCAATGTAAATGGTGCGAAAGATTTTTGCTTCCCGTGCTTTCCTCGGGTGAGGCGCAAGCCGTTGCCTCTTGCCCTTACAGGTCAAGGGGCAGGGTCTCGCCTGCCTCTGAAAGCACAAGTCACCTTGTGCTTTTTCCCGTAGGAGTCACGATGAAGCAAATCTTTTTAGCTTTTCTGATAGAAGGAAACACTAGAAAGACTGTGATGCGTCGCGTTTCCTGACACGAATCGCTTTCGAGCGAAAGAGCAAGAAGGAGCGACCCTGCAGTGAAACGAAGCGGCGCGAAAGCTTGCCGCTCGGAGATGATTCGGGAAGAGAACGCGCGACGAGAAACGCGGATATCTTACGAACCAAAAAACGCGCTATTCCCTGTAAGCGTCAAGGGAACAGCGCGTTTTGTAGTAGCATGTGTCGGACATCATGATTGGACGGGTCGGCGAAGCGGCCACAATTTCAAGGCCGAGTAAACAAAGTAGAGAACGGTCACGATGGCAGCTGCGCTCCATAACAGTTGGTAGCTGCTTCCTGCCGTACCGAAACGAAGTCCGACGAGTGCAGGTACGATCAACGTCAACCAGCTGAGGACGAGTGCGACGCGTGCCGTCAATGCATCGACATTACGGTTCAGTCCCATTCCGATGAAGAACATCGACCATAAGAGTGTCCAGAACAACCACGTCGTTCCGCTCATCCAGTCGCCTGCGCTAAAGCTGACGCCGGCATAGAAAAATGCGGCGATGGCGACGAACAGGGAAAACCAGCCGACGCCGCTCCCGTCGAGTCCGAAGATGAACGTGATGCCGACATACAGATACGTAAAGGCAAACAAATAAATGCTCGCATAGCCGAACGTCAAGATCGGATCACCTGCTGCACCGATGACGAGCAACGTCGCAACGAACGTTTGTAGTAATCCTGTCAACAAACTGAAGACACCGGCACTCTTTAAATCAACTTTTCCAAACAAGGACAAACTATTTAAAAAGAGCGCAACGCCCCCAAATAATAAACTTACATTTCCCACGGTCATACCTCCATTGAGACGTCAGACGTCTGATTGTGCTTTAACCATATGATGAATTCGCTTCCAATGCAAGTGAAATTTTAAAGGGAATCGGAACAAAAAAATCCCCTAGAAGCGTTTCCGAAGAAAGTCTCCTAGGGGACGGGCGATTAACGGTTTAAGACAGCGCGTAATGTCGTTTCAGTTTGTGGAAGTGTTCCTTTCAACGTAACGAGGCCGTAGCGCGTCGAACCTTTTTTAATGAAGAAGACACGCGTATAGGCAGATTCTGGTGTATACCCCGTCTTACTCGCATAGACACGCGATTCGTTTGGAAGCGACGTGTTCGTATGGTACCACGTCAACGTCCGGGCGTATGGTCCTTTGACGGTCGTTTTGTATGATTTTCGGCCACTGACGGTCATCAAGTAACTGTATTCAGCATACGTGTTAGCGAGTTTTTGCATGTCTGCTGCTGTCGTATAGTGACTCGCATGATAGAAGCCGTGCGGATTCATGAAGTGACTTGACGCCATACCGATTGTTTTTGCACGACTGTTCATCAACGAGACGAACTTCGATTCAGAACCTGCCGTACGGATGGCGATGGCTTTTGCAGCGTCGTTGCCGGAGCGAATCAACATCCCATTCAACAGTTGACGGAGTGTGACTTTATCACCCGAACGGAATCCAGCCGTGCTGCTTCCGGCAGGAACGGCGAGCATAGAGTAGGTCAAAGTGAACGTTTGATCGAGCGTTCCTTTTTTGGCAGCGGCGTCATAAGCGACGAGGGCCGTCAACAGTTTTGTCGTGCTTGCCGGATAACGGCGCGTCGTACTGGCTTTTGACAGTTCATAGCTTGAGGAGCCGAGTTTGAAATAACGCATCGAGGCGACGGGATAACTACTTGAAGTCGCAGGTGCACTTGTCGAGATTTTTTTCGCGACCTGACTCGAGACGTAATAATAGTTCACTTTCCCTTTTACTTTGTACCAACCATTCGAATAGGAAACGGCATTAAACTTCGAGTTGTATGTAGCGAGCCGTTTAATATTTTTAGAGGACGCGGTGCTTGGTGATGTACGGACGTTCGCACCATACTTCGAGTAGACGATGATTTTATACGTTTTCGTCGAACTTGCCGTGACTTTTTTCGCGACTTGATTCGAAAGGTAACGGTACGCACTACCATCTTTGATTTTGTACCAACCGTTTGAGTACGAGACTGCTGTGAACTTCGCTTTGTACGGAGCGCGACGCGTGATGGTCGCTGATGAACTCGTGCTCGGCTTCGTTCGGACGTTCGCCCCGATCGTCGAAGTGACGACGACCTGGTAACTGGCAGCTTGTGCGGGTAATGCCGGAAGACATAGGGCGACGAGCAGTAACAGTGTCAGTCCAATTCTGAGCGATACTTTCATAAAAATCTCATTCCCTCCTTGTTCAAATATGTCTCTAGCATAAAACAAAAAAAGGAAATTCTCTTTTTTTTCAAAAAACTAGAATTTTCTACACGCCAGGTATGAAACTACGTATCATAGGGAATGAGTAGAACAGAAAGAACTGAGGGGGATTTATTCATGAAAATTGCAGTCATTGGTCTTGGGGATATTGCACAAAAAGCGTACTTACCGGTCTACGCGGAGCGGTCCGACTTAGACATTTATCTTGTCTCGGAAAATCAAGACAAGGCGAAGCAACTGTGTGATGCGTATCGTTTTGCCGGGACACTGACATCGATCGATCAGTTAACGGAAGCAGGCATTGGCGTGGCGATGATTCATTCGGCGACGAAAGTGCACGCGATGCAAGCGAAACAACTGCTCGAAGCAGGCATCCATGTCTACATCGATAAGCCCGTTTCGATGGAAATCGAGGAAATTCGTGAGCTGACACGATTAGCAGGGGAGAAAGGCTTACACTTCATCACAGGATTCAATCGACGTTTCGCGTCGGCACACCGGACGTTATTAGAAGTCGAACAACCGAATCTAATCGTCATGCAAAAAAATCGGATTTCGTTCATTGAAGATGCGAAATCATTCATTTTTGACGACTTTGTCCATGTCGTCGATACGTTACGTTTTTTGACAGGGTGCGGTAAAATCGAAAACTTGAGTGTCCGCGGGAAAAAGGTCGACGACTTACTGCATCACGTGACGATCCAGTTCGAAGCGAACGGGATCACGGCAATCGGAATCATGAACCGGAATAATGGTGTGACAGAAGAACGTGTCGAAGTCATGGGACCACATGAAAAACGGATTGCGACGGACGTGACGTCGGTCGATCAATTAACGAAAGCAGGCACGCTCCGTCGTCCGCTTGACAACTGGGAAGCGACACTCAAGCGGCGCGGATTCGTCGAGATGGTCGATGCATTTATTGCGAGCGTTAATGGTGAACCGTCATCGTCCGTTACAGCGGAAGACAGCTTGGCGACCCATGAATTGTGTGCGGAAGTCGTCGCCAAGTTATAAAAAATCACACGACATTTCTTGTTCGCGTTATATTGGCAGACGAATGGGACTATTCCAGCTATCGGAATAGTCCCATTTTGTCATCTGTCTGTTTACGCATCATCTTTTAGTTGCTTCAAGTAATAAATCCGTTTTCCGCCGGGGCCTTCATATGTGATTTTTAAGGTCGTGCGGATGAAGCGGTAAGAGATGACACCTTCTGATAAAGGGACGCGGGCCGTCAAATCTGGTTCAAAACGGATTTCATCTGTTCCTTGCCGGGGTGCTTCTTTCATGCCGAAGTCATCATAGAGGAAGGTCGCAATCAGGGAGTGTTCGTCATCGAATCGAATTTCGATGTCACCTTGTCCGTCAAATTTTTCTTCGGACACTCCTGTATCCAACAGACTGCGATCGACTCGGTAGGTCGCTTCGAGGCGCGACAGGTCCTGTAACAACGCATCGACACCGAGACGGATTGAGACGGCCCGTTCACGAACGGTATGGTCATCCGGAAGATTAAGCTGTTCAATTTTTTTTGAGATGGTTACGACATCCTGCAAACGATAGCTGGCTAATGCCTGTTCGAGCTGCACCATCAAACGGGCGGGCTCGTTCATCTCGTCTTGATCGGTCGATAAATCGACCGCTTTTGTATATTGATTGTTGTCCAGCTCATCTTGAATCTGTGTTGTTGGATCTGATGTACAGCCGATCAAAAAGAAGGGCACCAATAAGAGCAATCGTTTCATGTGTTGACCTCCTTTCGCGTGATGGTCGTGATTTGAAGGTGGTCGGTATGCAGACGAACCGTATAGTGAACGTCATACGTCACGAACTGATTTTCCGGAACGGTAGCGATCTTATACGTTTCTGTCGTCTCGACTTCGAATGTCGTCCCTTTTGAATGGAACTGATTGAAATCAATCGTATGCGGGAGTGGCGTGATTGGATGATCGCTTACGGCGACGATTGCGCGAAGGGCATCGAACTCTGACTGGAATGCCTCAAGCGTTGTGAACTGAATCGCAGCAAACGTTTCAAGCGAATCATTTGCTGCGGAGTACGTCACGAGCTCCGGGATTGTTTGTGTATATTGGCGAACGAATTTTAGGACTTCATATGAAGTCGGTGGATTCTCTTTTGAATACGTTTGATTATAAGCACTGTCCTCATCTGTCCATTCAGATAAGGCGATTGGTTGGACGTTCGACGGATTGTCGATCTTCGTTGCCGTCGTCGGACCGAACCAAGACCAGGCACCGAAAGAGATGACGAAAACCGTCATGACAGCAATCGTCCAAAGCAGAGGATGTCGTTTCTTTGATACGTGTGACGATGAAGTGGATGACATATGTAATCGTTTTTTTTCAGTCACAGGATGCTGGCAATGGGAGCAAGCTGTATCCTGTGATTTTAAAGGTGTTCCACAAAGCGAACAGCGTTCCATGCGACAGACCTCCTGTAAGAAAATAATTTCTTCAAACAAAAAAATATTATGAAAATTAAGTCCATAATAACATTAACTGGAAGCGGAATCAAAAAACGATGTCCGATTGAATCAAAAACGTCAGGAGGGATAACGGATGCATCATTTTATCATCGGCGATAGTTTCAAAGGCAGTTTGACATCGGAGGAAGTAGCGTTGGCCGTCCAAAACGGGATTTTACAAGGGGATCGAGAGGCGACGATTGACTGGAGCCCGGGAGCAGATGGAGGAGAAGGAACACTTGAGATGCTGTTTGCAAACGGCTTTGTTCAAGCAGAAGCAGAAACAATCGATTTAGCAGGTCGTCCGATTCGGGCACAATATACCAGGAAAAATGAACAAGCCATCATCGAGGTGGCGAGAGTTTGTGGTCTTGGACAGGTTAGAGCAACCGATTTGCCGATCACTCTTCATACGAGAGGCGTCGGGCGACTCGTGCTCAGGGGTAACAGAAATTTTTTTGACACTCGGTGGGACAGGGACGACGGATGGAGGGCTTGGATTTTTGTATGAACTCGGTGCAATGTTGCTTGACGGACGAAGTCAACCGATTACTTGGACGGACAACCCTTTATTCGAGACGGAACACATCATCTTGCCAAAGCTTGCCGTCAAACTTCACGTGTTGGCAGATGTAACAGCTGCTTATGCCGGAAAGCACGGGGCAGCGAAAGTATTCGGACCACAAAAGGGATTGACGGCGCGAGAAATTGATGTGCTCGATGTTCATCTCGAACGAATCGGTAACATACTCAGTGTCAACGAAGTCGCAGGTGCTGGTGCTGCAGGCGGGTTAGGTGGAGCTGCTGCGGCATTAGGGGCGGATATCTTGTCTGGAGCACTCTTTTTGTTGAATCAGATTAAGTTTGATCAACGGCTCGAAGCGGCAGATTACGTCTGGACAGGGGAAGGGAAAGTAGATGCGCAAACGGCACTAGGGAAGTTACCCGCAATCGTCGCCGAGCGGGCGAATGAAGCTTTAGTACCATGCGTGATACTTGCTGGTCATGTCGAACGTCGATACGCGCCAGCTTTAATCTGTGAATCGATTCATGATGCTGACGAATGCATCACGTTAGACAGCGAATTATCCCGTTTGCGTCTCGCTCGTCGTGCTGAGCAAATCACGCGTCGATTAAATACGTGAATTCGAAATCTTAGCACGATTTTCAAAGAATAGGAATGAAGCCTGTCTAAGCTGGGTAAAAGACTATATATTACCATATCATTTGGAAGGCAGGTCACATTCATGATCAATCAATCGATTCAACTGTCATTTCGTCAAGTGCGGGCACTCGTCGAACATACACTATTATTATTTAAAGAGCTGGACCAGCAGTTGGCGAATCGAGGGTACGAACCGATTCTTCCTGATCTTGTACAGACCGAGCATGGCTTAAGCATCCATCAGACAAAAGATAGTGCCGAGTCACTTGTCCCACATTTTTTGACGCGGTCGTACATCCGACAAAATGACAAGCATGTCCAACATGCGCTCGTCGTGTCTGTCCAATATACGCACCCGCTCCATGAGCGATTTGACCCCGTCGTACTGGTCGGCGACGTCGCGTTCAAACAACCGAAGCAGGTCGTGAAGTTGTTGACGGACAAACCGTGGTTATTAAAGTATGCCGCGTTTGAGTCGACGATCGCCAGTTCATTTGAACCGACGGGCGAACGTTTCAGCACGCAGCCGATCGAAGAAATCGAACGACTTGACGTCTGGGGACATTCGTTTACAGAAATGCGTGATGTCGAGGACGTGACACGTCTCGCGGAAGAGATGATTAAAGGACACCTTGAACCGGGCACACCTTAAATAGAAAAGACCACTGGTCAGATTCGCTGAAGAATCCGGCCGGTGGTCTTTTCATGTTCAGACACGAACGAGTAAGCGTTCGATGGCTGCTGTCAAATCAGTTGGGTTCGTCTTCGGTGAGAAACGTGTCACTTCACCATCTCGCGTGACGAGGAACTTCGTGAAGTTCCATTCGACGTCGTCCGCACCGTCTGCGTTTGGTGCGGCTGCTTTTAGTTCGGCGAATAAGGGGTGGGTCTGCGCGCCGTTGACTTCGACTTTTGAGAAGACCGGGAACGTGACACCGTAGTTGATTTGGCAAAATTCTTGGATTTCTTCATCCGTGCCCGGATCCTGCCCGGCAAATTGATTACACGGGAAACCGAGAACGACGAGACCCTGATCGCGATACGTTTGATGCAATTGTTCGAGTCCTTCGAATTGTGGCGTCAAGCCGCATTTACTGGCGGTATTGACGATCAGCCAAGCTTGTCCTTTGTAGTCGTCTAACGTCGCTGTCGTACCGTCGACGCGTGTGAATGAGTGTTCGTGTAACAAAAAAATTCCCCCTTAACTTGTCTTACCTAACAGTGTACCAAATGAATGTCTGAAGCGCCGAAAACGTAAACTTTCAGATGACAGTTCCGTCACAAAGCGTCGTCAATCCCGTGTCACTGCCCCACAAGCGGCCTGATCTTTGTTAGAATGGTAAGCGAGTATGGAAGGAAAGGAGAGATGCCACATGAGAAAAATGTTGAAACAATCGCGTCATGTCATGATCGCGACGCTCTGTCTCGTACTGGTCGCAAGTTGTATTACGTTGTTGACCCTTGGATTCGAACGCGATATTGTGATTCTTGTTTCTGGAGTGGTTGCCCTGTGGGTAACGATGCTAGCTCCTTTGACGGTCCAAGCTAAAATGAATGAGCAATCATAATCATCGGTCAAAGAAAAAACGCTGTTTCCGCAATGACGGGAACAGCGTTTTTTTGTTGCGAAGCAAAGTCGTGCTTATCGTGCAAAAACTGGAATATCGAAGACGGCCGTATAACTGTCCATCTGTTGATAGAGGTTATAGAGTTGGTACGTCTGTTTAACGGCCCAGCCCATGTCTGTTGCATATTGATGGGAACCAGGGCGCGTCGGACTCCAGCGCATTTTGTAAAGCGTGTTTTGGTCGTAGGCATTATGGATGTACTTCGTGCTAATGAACTCTGCACCACCAATGATCGCTGCTTCCGGTGTGAACCAGCCTTGGCTGTACGCGTAAGCTGCGCCAGTATTGATCGCATCATAGTCATATGCACCGATTCCGTACATGTTGTAGACTTTACGTCCGTTCCATGTCACACCCATCGCGAGTGTCGACGTGCCGTTGCCTGTCTCAAGCATCGCATGCGAGATGAGGTATGCTTCATTGACTGCATATTTTGCACCTGCGTCGATGAAAGCTTGTCCGCAACTTCCTGTCGTACATTTTGCAAAGATGCCTTTTGAACCGATGACTTTATCGAGCGTCGCGGCAGAAGCACCCGTCGACTTCGATAAATCAAGGAATTGATAGAATGATTGTGAGTTACGGTCGACCTTCAATGGATCAGCGATATCACGGACGTCTGACTCGAGTGCATTTAACCACTGGATTGTCGAGTAGTTCGAAGATGAACTGTAGACGCGTGGATACGTCGTATAGAAACCGCTGACGTTTTGGTAGACCTTAATTAAATTGTTTGGTTTGAACTGACCATAGATGTGACTCGCTGTCGTCGCGCCTGAACGGATGTTGAGCGGTGTCGTCGCTGTGACGGTTGCAAGCGTTCCGTAAACGGGATCGAGTCCACCACCGAGTCGGACGTAACCAGCACTGACATACATGATCTTATTATTGTACAGATCTGTTTGTGGTGATGGATACAATTTCATTTGTGCACTGATGAAACTGTCGAACGTGTACGGTGTCGCAACTGAGTTGTAGACGTTCAATTTCGATGATGTCGTGACGAGTGTGCCATTATACGCATAGCCTGTTTTACCATCGTAGCTGACTTTATACCAGTTTCCGATTTGACCAGTGACGGTCAGGACGATGTTTGCAGGAATCGTCGTTAAGACGTTGTAAGAATCACCAACGTACGAGCGAAGTGACGTAGGCGCAGTTGCTCTTACATACAGCTTGTCTTTTGCCGTGTAGCTGATTGGTGACGTCGCTTGACCGAGTTTGACGTACCCTGTTTTCCCATCGACCGTGATTTTATGCCACTGGCTGTTCGTGAATGTCGTGACGAGTGTCGTCGTGTAGTAAACATTTCCGAAACCTAACGTCGTGACAGTTGTTGCCGTATCATCCGGAGATGATTTGACGGCAATGGCACTGTTCAGCAAGAAGCGTGAACCTGTGATTTTTTTCGTTTCGAGATGCTCTTTCAGTGTAGCGCTCGAAGCATAACCCGTTTTGCCATTGTAAGTTACTTTGACCCATTCACCAATCTGTCCGCTTAGCGTCACGACTGTGTCAGTCGGAATCGTCGTGAGTGTTGCGTATGATGATCCAGCGTACGAGCGAATTGGTGTTGCAGCTGTCGCTTCATACTGGTGTGAAGGTAAGCTGTTATATAAGATCGGTGTTCCTTGATTGATCTTGACATAACCTGTTTGTCCGTCGATTGACATACGGTGCCACTTCTCATCGCGTCCATTCGTGACGAGCTGCGTCGTATAGTAGACGTTTCCAGCCGATAGTGTCTTGATCGTATCAGCAGTCGAATGATGACTTGCTTTGATTTCGACGGATTTCGATAAGATGAAGCGTGAAGAAGACAAGGATTGCTTCGTAATTAATTCCGTCATTGTATCAGAGTCGGCATAACCCGTTTTTCCATCGAACGAGAGTTTGTACCACTCGTTGATTTTGCCTTTGATCGTTAAGATCGTTCCTGCCGGAATTGCTTTAATGACGTCGTAAGATCCGGCGTAAGAGCGGAGTGACGTCGTTGCAGTCGTCTTGACGTTCAAGTCTTCTGACGCATAAGAGACGGGCGTCCCTTGGTTGACAGGGATGTAACCTGTCTTACCGTCTTTTGTGACACGGTGCCATTTAGCTGAGCCGTTTGTGACGACTTCAGTCGTGTAATAAATGTCATCCTTGCTGAACGTCGCGACTGTCGTTGCTGACGATTTTGGTGAAGATTTGATGGCGACGTCAGTTGAAAGTTTGAAACGGACACCTGATATTTTTTCAGTCGTGACATGATCGGCAAACGTCGAAGCTGCTGCATAACCTGATTTGCCATCATACGTGATTTTGTACCAGCTGCCGATTTGACCTTTAATTGCGATGACCGTACCCGTCGGAATCGTTTTGACGGTCGCATATGAAGGACCGGCATAGGAACGAAGTGCCGTCGGAGCAGTCGTTTTTAAGGAGAGATCCGTCAGTGCTTTATAAGCAATCGACGTTCCTTGATTGATTTTGACATACCCAGTCTGACCATCTTTTGATACTTTGTGCCATTGTTCGCCAATCGCGTTCGTCACCAAGTATTTTGTATAGTAGACATCACCTGAGTGGAATGTCGCTTTTGTAGAACTCGTACTGGATGGGGTCGCTTTAATTTCAAGCGACTTCGTCATCATGAAACGAGAAGAAGCGATTTTAGCAGTCGACGTATACTCAGTGAGTGCCGTCGTTAATACATAGCCTGTTTTTCCGTTGTATGTAACACGGTGATAGAGACCTGATTTGACGGTCGATTTGACGAGAGTACCGCTTGGGATCGTCAAAAGCGATTTTTTACTTAAGTCCGTCGCATCATAAAGCGACGTCGTGAGCTTTAATTTGAACGTTGTTTCTTGGATTGTCGTGACGTTTTGTTTAGAGGCGCCAAGGAATGCCTCTTTGTACATATAACCGGATTTTCCGGCATAGGATACTTTGAACCAATCCCCAATGCGACCTGTCGTCTTTAAGGACGTCCCGCTCGGAACGACGAGTTCACGCGGGAAGCCTGTTCCTGCGTATTGACGAAGGCTGTACGCATCGGTCGTCTCATACGTCGTATCCGTCAAACGTTGATAGCTGATCGGATTTGCGTTGAGCGCTTGAATGTAGCTTGTTTTTCCGTCGTACATGACGCGATACCACACTTCACCGTAAGGATTGATGACCTTTTGAGAAGTGTAGTAGACATCGTTTGCATCGAGTGTCGCGATTGTTTTCGCGGTCGTCATCGCAGATTGATGGAGCGTCATCGGTTTTGAAATGGCGAAGCGTTGCCCACTGATCGATTGTTTTTGATAGTAGGGTGTTAAATATTTTGACGCGACGTATCCCGTTTTTCCGCCGTACGTTACTCTTCTGAAATAGCCAGAAGTAGATTCATACGTGGATGAAACGATTGTTCCGGTCTTGATCGTCAACAAGCGTTTCCGGGAAGATGTCGTCCGGTCATACAGATAACTATCTGTAGACAGGCGATAAGTCGTCGCTTTCGTCGTGGCGGCCTCAGGTGCTTTAGTATACGTAAACAATACGCCGAGGACCATGATGAAGCTGACGAGCATCTTCAAGGTTTTCGTGAATAGTGTCGTGTTCAAAGAGCATTTCCTCCTAGTTAGAATTCGTCCGGGGACGTTTCAGGCTCTAGGGTGTCGATTCTAAGGTGTAAGATAAGTGTTCCTATCTCTACTATCGACAATAAAACATTTATCTAAAGTAAAATTAGAATTTTTTTGAAAATAGGGGTTTAGATTTTTGAAAAACCCTTCTGTTTGTAGAAAACAGAAGGGAATGATTGTTAGAGATCCAGTTGAGCGAGGAGTTCGTCGAGGTTTGTCGTCGGTTGATCGCACGTAAAGTCGTGGCACAGATAGGCTGTCGGCTGACCCGCGATCAACTGGTAGTCTTCGATAAATGGAGCGATTTCGAGTAGTTCTGCTTTTCGGCCGACGAGAAGGGATAACTCCGGGTGACGGCGTTTGAAGAGGCGCCGGAGATGCGGTTCGACCTTCGTCATGTCGTCTGCTAACACAATCAATTCTTGAGGCTTCATCATGATACGGCAATAAGCGCTCATTAATGAAGCATAACCGGTCGGTTGTTGCTTGATATCTTCCGCGACCGATTGAAGGATACGGTGCGCCGTCTCGAGGTAACGCGAGTCTCCCGTCAATTGGGAGAGGCGGAATAAGTTCAAGGTCGCTGTGCTATTACCAGCCGGTGTCACACCGTCATAGACTTCCTTCGGTCGAATCAACAGGCGTTCTGCTTCTGACGCCGTGAAGAAAAAACTACCGGACGGATCGCCGAACGCTGAAAGCATGACATCCGTCAGGCGACGAGCCTGTTTAAGGTACGGTACTTCTTGTGTCGTAAGATGTAACTCGAGATAAGCTTCCGCGAGAAAACTGTAGTCGTCGAGAAATCCTCTGCCTTGAGCGTGTCCTTCTCGATAGCTGACGCGTAAGTGGCTACCATCGAATAAGTGGTGCTCGATGAAGGTGAGCGCGCGTTTGGCAACGGTCGTATAATGCGGGTTTCCTAAAATCCGTCCTGCTTTTGCAAAAGCGGAAATCATTAACGCGTTCCATGACGTCAAAATCTTATCATCCCGAAATGGTCGAGTTCGATGCGCACGGTGTGAAAAGAGTTGTTGCCGTTCGTGTTCAAGTTGGCGCACGACATCTGCGACGGGGCGTGCTACTTCAGCAGCGAATGCGTGGAGATTTTGATTTGAACGGTGAAACACATTCCGTCCTTCGAAGTTCCCGTTTGGTGTTGCACCGTAATACCGCGGGAAGAAGGCTTCTTCACCTAGCAGTTGTATCAGCTCATCATAGGAGAAACTATAAAATAGTCCTTCGTGACCGTCACTATCCGCATCTTCTGCCGAGTAGAAAGCACCTTCGTTCGATAACAGGTCACGTTCGACATACGTGAAGATTTCTTCCGCGTACTGTTTGAAGCGGTCATTCCCGGAAGCTTGATACGTCTCGAGGCAAAGGGTCGCGAACAAGGCATTATCGTAGAGCATCTTTTCAAAATGGGGAATCACCCAAGCGGCATCCACGGTATAACGATAGAGGCCGAAGCCGACTTGATCGGTGATGCCGCCGTCACGCATCGCAGTCAGCGTCCGCATGACCATCTGGAGTGCCGTCTCGTCTTCCGCGTACTGGTAATAATCGAGCAGGAACGTCAACAGGGACGGAGACGGGAATTTCGGTGCACCGCCAAATCCGCCATGCGTGACATCGAATTGGCGCATCGCTTGGTCGAATGTTGTGTGTAACAGCTCCTCATCCAGCGTGCCGTGCTGCTTGACCGTGCTGACATCGAGCAACGCCTGTTCGATTTGTGTACCGACCCGTTTAATTTTTTGCGGATCCGTTTGATAGTGTTCGCTCAGCTGAAGCAGGACTTGTCGGAAACTCGGGCGGTTGAACTGGGGTGTCTTCGGAAAATACGTCCCGATATAAAACGGAACTTGTTCCGGCGACATGAAGACGCTGAGCGGCCATCCTCCTTGACCGGTCATGATTTGGGCTGCCGTCATGTAGATTTGGTCGATATCCGGTCGTTCCTCCCGATCGACTTTAATCGAGATGAAACGTTCGTTCAGCATCGTTGCCGTTTCGTCATCCTCGAAACTTTCATGGGCAAGGACGTGGCACCAGTGACAGGTCGAATAACCAATCGATAAAAAAATCGGTTTATTTGCTGTCCGGGCGGCAGTGAAGGCTTCTTCTCCCCACGGATACCAATCAACCGGATTGGAAGCATGTTGTTGCAGGTAAGGGCTTGTTTCGTGAATCAACCGGTTTGTCGGCATAATGTGTACCTCGTTTCTTCTATAGTATTTGTATCTTTACGATAGCGATTTCTAAGGTCTGTATCAACTTGATTTAGTCAAAGAAATCTAGAGATAAAAAAAGATTGACTTTGTAAAATATTTTGTGTTATATTAAGAAATGTCATGAATCGGGGATGATCACTCATGTGAGAATCTTTAACCCACAATACACAATTTAATAATCAGGTCAGGATTTTTAGACCTTAACTGACAATCGAGTCAGACATAAGTCATCGCTTTTATTTTGTCCTTCTTCTTTAGGGAAGAAGTTGACCCAGCAAGATAAACCTTCCATTCGATACTTTTCAGCTCATCCGAGCGAAACTCTAAAAATCCCAGTAAATGCGTAACCTAATACGCAACTTGATTCTTGCTAAAACGCTTGATTCAGCTGGCGCGGCCAAGGAGCCGTAACAACGAAAGAGAGGTAGGGCTTTCGTCGTTTCAGGTGTTTTGATCACCTGTGTCCTCGATTCCACTGACAACTAATGTAAAAGAAACCAACACGCTGAGAAGGCGTTTTTTTTATGCCCTTTTTTAACTTGCTAACGGTGGGAAGACATCCATTGATGAGAGTGACTCCAAAAGATAATTATAATAAAAGCGAACGATAAAAATTTGTAAGCGATACCATTATTATCATTTACGAAGGATAACATGTTTTTTTACGAAAAATATACACTTTTCCAAATTATTTCTGATATTATAAAGAAGTGTCAGAAAATTAAATAGGGGGTCAACATCATGAAATACGGAAGTACGTTTGGTAAGTGGGCATTGGTCGGAGCATTAACAGCAGGTATTCTTCCGCAGGCAGGCATCATCGTAGGGGCAGAGGGCGAAGGCGTCATCCTGTCAGAGTACATAGAAGGATCGAGCAATAACAAAGCGATCGAGATTTACAATGGTTCGGGACAAATCATCAATCTCGCTGACTACACACTCGTACAGTATACGAATGGTGGACCGTCTGAATCAAAAATCACGCTTTCCGGAACGATTGACCCGGGGAAAACATTCGTCATTGCAAACTCAAGTGCAAATGCTGACATTAAAGCAAAAGCACAACAAACGACAGGATCACTGAACTTCAACGGTAACGATCCCGTTGCCCTGAAAAAAGGAGATGTCGTCCTCGACATCATCGGACCGATCGGATCAAGTGCGGATTTCGCGAAAGATACGACGCTCGTCCGTAACACAAACGTGACGACCGGTTCAAAAACATATGAACCGTCACAATGGACAAGCTTCCCGGTCGATACATTAACAGATTTAGGATCACATAAAGCAGTAGCAGGCGATATTCTCGTTGCACCAACGGCTGACCCAGTCGGCGAAGTTGAGCGTGGTGATAAAGTAACGCTTACAGGGGAAGGGACGATTCACTATACAGTCGATGGATCAACACCGACAGTTGAAAGTCCGGTTTACTCAGAGCCGATCATAATTAATGAGGAAATGACGATTCAAGCAGTCGTCGTCAAGAATGATAAAACGTCAGCCGTTTCGACGTTCAAATATTACATCGCACCACCCCTCACGAAAATCAGCAGTATCCAAGGAATTGCACATTTGTCTCCATACGCCGATCAACTCGTTCGGACGACAGGTGTCGTCACGTATATCGTGGATGCAAACAACTTCTACATGCAGGATCCGAATCCGGATAATAACAGTAAGACATCTGAAGGTATCTTAGTGTATTCGAAAAACCACGGAGCGGCAGTCGGACAAAAGGTCGCGACAACTGGATATGTGAAAGAATGGCTATTAGGTGGATATAGTGATAAAGCGGAGACAGACTTGCCTGTAACAGAGCTCAGTGCTGTCAACCTCGTTAAAGGAGCACTTAACGAAGGATTACCTGCAAGCATCGTCCTCGGTGGGGACGGCGTCTTGATTCCGACGGATGTCGTCGATAACGATGCGTTCGCGAACTTTGATCCGGAAGAAGATGCAATCGACCTGTATGAAAGTGTCGAAGGGATGCGTGTTGCACTTCCGAATGCCATCGTTACAGGTCCACAAGCAAACCGGACGATTCCGGTCCGGACGCAAACAGCAGACAAAGTCTACACGAAACGTGGTACACCAATCTTGACGGCAGACAACGTCAACCCGGAACGTCTCTTCGTCGAGATGGGCAGTTCGTCATACCGTGCGAAATCAGGTGACCGTTTTGAAGGAACGATTGAAGGCGTCATGAGCTACAACTACTCTGCTTATAAAGTCTTGTCAAAAGCAGCTGATCTTCCGAAACTCGTCACGAGTGAAATTGATCGTCAACCGACGAACATCGAAACAGGAGAGTCACGTTTGACGGTCGCATCGTATAACGTCGAAAACTTTGCTTCGACAGCAGACGCCGGGAAAGTTGATCGTGTCTCGGAAGGGATTGCGACGTTCCTCAAAACACCGGACATCGTCGGTTTGACAGAAATGCAAGATAACGATGGTGCAGTTGATAGTGGAACCGTCGATGCATCCAAATCATTTGAAACATTGATTGCAGCAATTGAAGCGAAAACTGGCGTTAAGTATGCGTATACAGACATCGCACCAGAAGATAAAAAAGATGGCGGACAGCCAGGCGGAAACATCCGTGTCGGCTTCTTGTATAACCCGGAGCGCGTCTCACTTGCACCAGGTAAAAAAGGAACGGCAACAGAAGCGGTTTCGGTCGAAAACGGCAAGTTGACGAGTAACCCGGGACGGATTCAACCGCTCGACCCGAACTTCGCAAGTTCACGGAAGCCACTCGTCGGGGAATTCCTCTTCAAAGGGGAGTCGTACCATGTCATCGTCAACCACTTTAACTCTAAAGGTGGCGACGGAGCAGACTTCGGTAAAAATCAACCGGTCGTACGTAAGAGCGAAGTACAGCGTCATGCGATTGCGACAATCGTCCAAGATTTCGTCAATGAACTCGAAACAGAAGTCAAAGACTCGAATGTCGTTGTTCTTGGTGACTTGAATGACTTCCAGTTCTCGAAAACACTCGACATCCTCAAAGGAAAGAACTTGTGGAACACGGTCGATGATCTTCCGAAATCAGAACGTTACTCGTATGTCTATAATGGTAACGCACAAGTACTCGATCACATCCTAATCTCGAAAAACTTAAAATCGTATACGTCTTCTGACATCGTCAACATCAACTCGGATTACATGGAAGCAGACGGAAGCGCGAGCGACCACGATCCGGCAATCATTTCGATTCAGGGGATGGAAAGCGCAAAAGCAGTTAATGGTAAAGCAGAAATCGGGAAATGGCGTGCTGTTCAAAAAGGAAAACATATCTTCATCGAGCGTAAACTTGCAGGAAACTGGGATAAAGCAAGTGAGACACACGCTGATCAGCAAGGTGAACTTCTTGAGCTACGTGTTTCTAAAGACCGTCCTTACATCAAGGTGAAAACGAAAAAAGGAAATACGGTTTGGTTAGAATTATCGAATGGGTATAAATTGAAAGAAACAGATAAGTATTAAGTAAAGAGGCTTAAAAGCGGACTTAGCGGTCCGCTTTTTTGTGTGTTCGGATAAAAAGAGATAGGAAGGAAAGGCTACTGATTGAAAAGGTGAGGAGCAGGGCAGTTTCAAGAGGAAGGATCCGAAACATGTACATGAAGTGGATGATGATTAAGGTAATAATCGTGGCGAGACCGACGATAAAGTTCTTCCGTAATAAGTTTCCGACACCGGGAACGAGCAGTTCGAATCCGAAACGTTGGCTATAGTGAACTTCGTCATGTGCGTTCGCGAGACTAAAGGAGACCGTCAACACAACGAGAATCATCCAACCTGAAAACAAGTACTGCTGAATCGCGAGAAACGTAATCGATTCATAGATAAAGTAGAGAAGAATCATGGCATACTCCTTTTGATGGATATTATATGGACAAACACGTATTTTTTTTCCTTACGATTCCTAATATTAGCTAGGTGATGAAAGAACGGCAATAAGATTTGCAAAGAATGAAAATAAAAGAATGTTCACACATTTCAACAAGAGGGGAAAATAGTTCATTTTCTGTACGATAATGAAATGAGAATGGCTTCGGACTAAGTTGTCAGACCTTTAAAGGCGATGTTACTAAAATGTGTCTGTGTTGTGAACAAGTCGAATGAATCATGTGATTTTCTTAGAATGGATACTCTGACTGTTCGAACGGTTCAATTTCTTTTAAAATAAGGGTAATGCAAGAAAGAAGGAGGCGGACCAGCAGGATGAAAAAAGTATTAGTCCTCGGGGTAATAGCATTTGCTTTCTTTGGTTGCGAAAGCGTTCCAATCGAACAAGCGGAGGCGGAGTACCCGAAAAGTGGGGGAAAGCTGATTGATGCATATACAAGTGAGTACCCGGGATACAAGTGGGAAGTCAGACGGACAGCGACAGAGGAGTTTGTCGCACTGACGAAAGACGGGAAAGATTACGGGAAGTATCGTTTCCGGGACGGCGTGACGACGCAAGGCGCGACGTTAAATAAAGATACGGAAGCGACGCTTGCGAAAAAAGGCTGGAAGGTCGTCAAGTCCTATCGAAAGGGAAATACGAACTACATGCTGAACCTTGATCACGCAGCCGTCTATGAAAAGAACGATAACTACGTGACGTATTTCTTTGATCAATATGATAAAAATCGCGTCAAAGCAACACTGGCGATTCCGAAGGACGTCGAAGCGAAAAAAGAAGGGTTCTATGGTGCTGCTTCAAAAGCATTACGGACGACGGATGAGAAATTGATGTTACGCCTGATGAACTGGGAACGTGCCGAATACAAGAAACCTGCATTGTCGCCGTATACAGCATTAAAACCGGTCACGCGCGGACACAGTGAAAACATGGCGGAGAATAACTTTTTCTCGCATACGGATCCTGAAGGCCGTGACCCGTTCGCCCGGATGAAGGCAGAAGGCATTCGCTTCTCGATGGCGGGTGAAAACTTATCGATGGGGTATCCAAATGTCTTCGCTGCTCACTGGGGATTGATGAACTCAAAAGGGCATCGTGAGAACATCATGCAAAGCGGCTTCAAACAAGCGGATGTTGGAGTGGCGTTTAGAAAAGATGCACCGTACTTTACGATTAACTTTAGAACACCGTGAAAATAGCACGAACTAAAGTAAAGCCTAGGTTCTCGTCAATGGGAACCTAGGCTTTTTGGTTTGTCTTGAGTCCCGGGAAACGTGATATCTTACGAATCAAAAAACGTAGGTGGTTGATATAAGTGGTACGAAAGATTCTTACTTCCCGTGCTTTCCTCGGGCGAGGCGCAAGCCGTTGCCTCTTTCCCTTACAGGTCAAGATGCAGGGTCTCGCCTGCCTCTGACAGCGCAAGCGAGCCTTGCGCTTTTTCCCGTAGGAGTCACGATGAAGTGAATCTTTTTTAGCTTTTCTATATAGAAGGAGATACTAGAAATCCTGTGATGCGTCGCGTTTCCTGACACGAATCGCTTTCGAGCGAAAGAGCAAGCAAGCGCAACCCTGCAGTGAAACGAAGCGGCGCGAAGGCTTGCCGCTCGGAGACGATTTGGGAAGGATGGGCGACGCATTCTACGAATCAGAAAATATGTGGTGTCAGTCGGTGGAAATGAATGTTAAGAGGCGAAAAGATTCCTGCTTCTCGTGCTTTCCTCGGGCGAGGCGCAAGCAAGCCTTGCGCTTTTTCCCGTAGGAGTCACGTGGAAGCAAATCTTTTTAGGCTTTCTAATGGAAGAAGACCTGAGAAAGGCTGCGATTCGGGAAGAGGGGAGCGACGAGTAACAGAGATACTATCGAAAAAACGGACGGCCCACCCCTGTTATTGAAAGGAGGTGGAGCCGTCCGGTTTTTTATGGCGTTTACCCTTTTAAGAAGTGGCAAGACGAAGGTGTTTGCGTAAAAGTCAGACAGACACTCCTGCTCAATTCGCCCAGTCTGGTTTGCTGAATCCTTTGAATGATTTTTCGATCACTTCATTAAAATCATCCGATTTGACGACAGCGGTTAAGTCTTTGGCCAGTTGTTTGTCTTCGTCACTTGTCTTAACAGCGACTAAGTTGCGGTACTGCTCGTTCATCGTCTCGAGTGCGAGTGCATCGAGTAAGTCGAACTTCGCAGCAAGTGCGAAATTTCCGGGAACAGCTGAAATATCAACACTTTCGACAGCGCGTGGGAGCTGAGCGGCTTCAAGCGGTTTGATGACGAGTTTCTTTGGATTTTTGATGATGTCCTTTTCTGAGACGGTCAATGGATCGGTATCTGCTTTTAGTTCAATCCAACCTTGATCCGCTAACAGGTTCAAAGCACGTGCCTGGTTCGTCGGATCGTTCGGTGTCGCGACTTCAGCACCTTCTTTGACATCGTCCAACGTTTTATAGGACTTGCTGTATAATCCCATCGGTGCGGTTGGGACAGTGATCAACCCTGTGAGATCGAGATTTTTTTCTTTCGCAAACGTTTTTAAATAAATCGAGTGCTGGAACAGGTTGGCATCGATATCACCGCTCCCGAGGGCAAGGTTCGGTTGAATGTAATCACTGAATTCGACGATTTCGACTTTGTAGCCTTTCTTTTCGAGTCCCGGTTGAATCGCTTCTTTGACCATATCGCTATACGGACCACTCGTCGCCCCGATTTTGATGGACTTCGTTTCTTCATTTGCACTGCTGTCACCGCATCCGGCTAAGATGCTTGCTCCTAATAATCCTGTTGCTAAAAAGGCATAGCGTTTTTTCATCGTAATCTCTCCCTTGCGTTCTCTATTTGTAAGTTATCGTTTATCGGCGACACGTGCGAACCGGTTGCCGAGTGCCTGAATGACTTGAATGATGACGACAAGCACGACGATCGTCATGATCATGACGACGTTATCGTACCGGTAATAACCGAACCGGATCGCGAGGTCACCAATTCCGCCGCCACCGACAATCCCTGCCATCGCTGAGAATCCGATCAGACTGATCAAGGTCAACGTCAAGCCTTGAATGATTCCGGGCAATGCTTCCGGAAGGAGAACACTGATAATGATGCGAAGCGGTTTCGCCCCGCACGCTTCTGCTGCTTCAATCAAGCCGGGTGGAATCTCACGGAGTGAGGTTTCGACGAGTCGGGCGAGAAACGGAATCGCGGCGACGCTCAAGCTGACCGAGGCGGCAGCGGGACCGATCGTCGTCTTCGTGATGAGTTGCGTCAATGGAATCAAAGCAACGAGTAGGATGATGAATGGTAACGAGCGGACGATGTTGATGGCGAAGTCCAACGTCGTTCGAATGAAAACGTTTTGGAAAAAGAGTCCGCGGTCGGTGATGAATAATAAAATCCCGAGTGGAATTCCGATGATGATGGCGAAGGCGAGTGAAATGCCGACCATGAAGGCCGTCTCTCCGAGTGCTTTCGTTAAGTCGGGAAGCATTGTCGTAAACCGGTCAAGCGACATCTTGAATCACCTCGATTGCGTGCAACTGTCCCTCGAGCCAGGTTAAGGCACGATTCACGTGCAGTGTCGGTCCCGTCAAACTGACGATTAAGACGCCAAACGCGACGTCCTGAATGTAGTCGACCTTCCCATGCAGGATGCTGACTGCGATATCGAATTGTTTGATGGCTTCAGATAAGGTACTCTCACCTGTTTTTTCACCCGTGAACTGAAGTCGAATGACTTTGCCGGGTGTCGTCCGTAAAATCCGTTCCGGCAACTCGATTTGGAGTGCCGTATCGACGTAATGTTTTGTGACCGGATGTTCGGCTTGACTAAATATGGCGTAAGTCGAAGCGACTTCGACGACTTCACCGTGCGCCATGACGGCGACGCGGTGACAAATTTGTTTGACGACGTCGATTTCGTGGGTGATGAGGATGATCGTCAAACCGAGCCGGGCGTTCAAATCTTTCAGTAAATCGAGAATCTGGAGCGTCGTCACGGGATCGAGCGCTGATGTCGCTTCGTCACAGAGTAAGACGTTTGGATTGTTGGCGAGCGCTCGTGCGATGCCGACGCGTTGTTTTTGTCCACCACTGAGTTGGCTCGGGTAGTTCGTCTCGAATCCTTCGAGTCCGACGAGTGCCGTTAATTCTTGAATCCGTTTCGGGAACTCACGCCGTTTGACACCGGCAGCCTTTAAGGCGAACGCGATATTGTCGGCAACGGTGCGGGACTGAATCAGTTGAAAGTGTTGAAAGATCATACCGACCCGGAGACGGAGTTTGCGGAGAGACGTTTTGGAGACACGTGATAGATTGGCTCCGTCTACTATGACCGTACCGCTCGTCGGTGTCTCGAGTCCGTTAATCAACCGTAAGAGTGTACTTTTTCCGGCGCCGGATTCACCGATGATGCCGAAAATTTCCCCTTGTTCAATCGTTAAGTTGACATCGTTTAATGCAAAAATCGGTGTACGGTCACGGACAAATTGTTTTGTGATGTGTGCGAACTCAATCATGATGTTTCCCTCCCTATACAAAAAAATCGCTTTTTTCCAGTTAGAGAGCAACCAGAAAAAAGCGACGAATTGTAGAATTTCGTAACTTATCTCTCAGAACAAAAGAAGTTCTGTAGGATGTGGCACCGTTCCATTACTGGTGGTTGCCGGACGTCGTTGGGCCTAATCCCTCGGTCGCTCTCGATAAGTAGCTATGCTGTTGGGATTTACTTTAACGGAAATGATTCCCATCTGTCAAACGTTTTTTCAGAATTATTCGGCAACGGCGGTTTGGAAGAGCTGAAGGGTCCCGATTCGTTTGACAGCCTCGACGAGTCGGTCGACATCGGCAATCAGACTGATCCGGACGTAACCTTCACCGTATGTACCAAAGAAATGACCCGGTGTCACGGCGACGTGCGCTTCGTCGAGCAGGTGATCGGTGAAGCTTTGTGACGTGAAGCCGGACGGAACAGGGAGCCAGACGAAGAACGAACCACCCGGAACCGGTCCTGCCCAGCCGATTTCGTTTAATGCACCGAACAACGCATCGCGTCGCGTCTCATACAAGGCGCTCAGTTCACGGACACATGTCTGGTCGCTTGAAAGTGCGACCGTCGCTGCATGCTGGATCGGTGTGAAGGCACTGACGTAAAGGTGTTCCTGGTATGTTTCGATGCTCGCGATGACGGACGGATTACCGATTGCAAAGGCAATCCGGAAGCCGGACATGTTGAACCGTTTAGAGAGTGAAAACAACTCAATCCCGACATGCTTAGCGCCTTCCGTCTGGAGGAAACTCCGCGTCGGACCATCGAAACTGATCCCGCCGTACGCTAAGTCATGGACGACGCAAATGTCATGTGCATCAGCGAACGCGACCGTCTGTTCAAAAGCCGCTGCCGTCGCTGTCGCACCGGTCGGATTACTCGGATAGTTGAGGAACAACATCCGGGCTCGTTCGACGTCAAGCGAATCGAGGAGATCATAGTCAGGCAAAAAGCTATTTTCAGCGAGAAGCGGAAGCGTGATCGGATACGCACCGGCAAGTGCTGCGCCCGATAAGTAATCCGGGTAACCTGGATCCGGGACGATGACCCCTTCACCGGGATTGACGATCGTCTGCGGAAGGGCGACGATGCCGGCCTTGCTTCCGAGTAAAATCGCGACTTCTGTCGCCGGATCAACCGACACGCCAAATTCTGATTCATAAAAATTAGCGACGGCCTGTTTTAAGAAATCATGTCCGCGAAACGGCGGGTATTGGAGATTGCTTGCATCATCGATGGCTTGTTTTAAAGCATCGAGAATATGTACGGGTGTCGTTTGGTCCGGTGTTCCTTGACCAAGCGTGATGACGTCGTGTCCTGCGGCTTTGACGGAACCGATCCGTTGGGCAAGTTCTGCGAAGACGGGATCGGGCAAGCGATCGATGGCGATCGATGGGGCGAAATGTTTCATCTCTGTTCCTCCTTCGGGTATTGTCGTCAAGAATAGCGAATTTTCAGTCAAAATGAAAGAGGTTTTTTAAAATCCCTTAAAAATTAGAAGAACATTCCAATTTCAGACGACGTTCTTGATACACTAGACAAGTAATCGATCGACTACTAGACGGGAGATGGAAAAGATGAATCGGACCTGGTGGAAAGAAGCCGTCGTTTATCAAGTGTACTGGCGGAGTTTTAACGACTCGAATGGAGACGGGATGGGGGACTTGCGGGGCGTGATTGAAAAGCTTGACTACATCGCCTCACTCGGGGTGGATGTCATTTGGCTTAACCCCTGTTATACATCACCTGATATCGACAACGGTTACGACATCGCTGACTATTACGGCATCATGGAGAAAGCCGGCACGATGGCAGATTTGGACCAGCTGATTGAATCGGCGCATGCGCGCGGCTTAAAAATCATTCTCGATCTTGTCGTCAATCATACAAGTAATCAACATCACTGGTTTGAGGAGTCGCGCCGTGATCAAACGAATGATAAGTCAGATTGGTACATTTGGCATGACGGGGAAAAAGGAACACCACCAAACAATTGGCGGTCGTATTTTGCGCCGAGTCCATGGACGTGGGATGAAGGACGGCAACAGTACTATTTTCATTCGTTTGCTTCAGAACAACCTGATTTGAACTGGGAACAGCCTGCCGTCCGTCAATCTGTCTACACGATGATGCGATGGTGGATCGACCGAGGCATCGATGGTTTCCGGATGGATGTCATTAACTTGATTAAAAAACGAGCGGCGTTTGACGATGTGGAGGATCCGTTTGACTTGTCCTACTTAGGCAATCAACCGGGAGTCCATGAATTTTTACAGGAGATGCATCAGGAAGTTCTTGCGGGGAAAGAATTGTTTACGGTCGGGGAGATTCCGTTTGTCGGTCCCGAAGATGGGCTGTTATATGTCAGCGAAGAACGTCAGGAGTTACAGACGTTGTTTCATTTCGAAGTCGCCGATGACATGGAAGAAATGGACCTGCTGCGGTATAAACAGATTCAAAAACGGTGGTATGATGCGCTGTACCCGAAAGGCGTCGCTTCACAATTTTTGAATAATCACGATCATACAAGACAAGTCACGCGCTTCGGTAGCGAGTGCTATCGTGTCGAGAGCGCCAAGTTACTCGGCTTGATGCTACACACGTTACCGGGTATCCCGTATGTCTATCAAGGAGAAGAAATCGGGATGACGGGTATTCGTTTCTCGGATGCTTCTCTGTACCAAGACGTCGCCTTCCGTAATCGTTACGAGGAGCGCGTCGCAGCGGGAGAGCCGAGTGGCACTGTCTTGTCATCGATGCAGCTACGGGCGCGGGATAATTCGCGGACACCGATGCAATGGGATGATAGCCGGGCAGGCGGATTTACGACAGGGGCACCATGGATGACGGTCAATCCGAACTATAAAACAATCAACGTGCAGGCAGCTGAACAGGATCCGCAATCGGTTCTCGCGTTTTACCGGGAGTTGATTCAATTACGAAAAGAACATCCTGTCATGGTGTATGGCGTGTATCGTGATTTGGCGATTCAGGATCCTTATCTTTACGTATATGAACGGGAATTCGCAGGGGTGACGTGGCGAATCGTCTTGAACGTCCATGATGAACAGGTCGAAACGACATTCGCCTTACCGAATGAACAGTTACTTCTCTCGAACTATGAAGAGAGTGCAAGTGAGATCTTACAGCCCTATGAGGCGCGTCTGTACCAAACGAGTCGGTGAAATAGTGAAGGGTCTCATCTTAGGAAAATACAAGAAAGTGACACGCTAGAAAAAGTGCCGTGGTTTTGAGGAACATTCTGATCGAGGGTCATGACAAGAGTTAGGTCCCGCTGATTTCGAACGGGCTGATGAAAAAAGAAGGAGCTGACTCAAGAGTCGCTCCAACATCAATCAGAGTGACGGACGGTTTTGTTATCCTCACCGCGAATCGCGCTACCTTTTCCCACAGGGGTCGAGGATGAACGTTCCCGTCCTCCATTAAGTAAATGGCCGATGACCCACTTTTGACGGGATCATCGGCCATATCTGTACAAATGTTTATTGTTTCAGATAGTTGAGTGTTTGACTGAGATACGTATGGAAAAAGTCCTGATTCCTTTTAATCGAGAGTGGTTCCCGCTTTTGAGTCAGACCCTTTGAGCGTGTAGAAAAACGTGTGCGAGAAGTGAATACGCTATGTCTAGATGCGATCAGTTCCTCGTCTCGTCTTCAAAGCGACAGGGGCGCGAACGATTGCTTTTTTCGGTTTAATGCGATTCAAGACGGATTGCGCTCTAAATCGGCTGCATGAATTGTCTATACTTACGCTTTTACCTCCCGCACTTCCTGCTTTTTAAGCAAGGTAAAGGGTTCGGTAGATTGTTGTGGGATCAGCGTTTTAACAATTGTTCAAACCGATCGACAGCTTCACGCATTTCATAGCTCGGTGCGAGAACGAGAGGACCATGTCCAGTCGCAAGGATGTCGGGCGTCAGTTCCGTCAATTGATGGGCGGACTTCAAGGCGACGTCTTTATCCCAAGTCGCTAGAGCAGGGAACGGGAACTGCCAGCGCGTATCGCCGGAAACAGCGATTCCGCCTTGTGTTTGGAAGGCATCTCCGGCAATCAACGTCCGACTGCCTTCATGCCATAAGGAAATCGAGCCCGGGGTGTGTCCGGGAGACGTAATGACGCTCAGGCTTCCGACTTGTTGGCCGCTTTCAAGCAGACGGTCTGGTCGTGTCTTGATGTTTTTCGGGATGCCCCCTTTTAAGGGTGTCGTCTCTCCTTCACGAAGCGATTCGTCACCGCTAAGAAGCGCTGCGTCGCGGTAACTGATTGCCACTTCGGCGAGTGGAAAGGCATTCGCTAAGAAGTCGAGTGAACCGACATGATCAGCGTGGGCATGCGTCAAGATGATGGAACGTAACGGTTTGTGATGGGACTTGATGACGCGATGGATTGCTTTGGCGTTCAGTGAAATCCCGGTATCAATCAAGGTCAGGCTGTCGGCTTCTTCAAAAAGGTAACAGTTGACCGGGAAAAAAGATGGTGTCGTCTGTAATTGATGGAGTCGTTCAATCGTTGAGATCCGCATAGCGTTTCACTCCCTCGTTAAAATAATCGTCGATACTTTAGTATCACCTGTTTTAGTACAGACGTCTACAAAAAAACTCCTCGACTGGACCGAGGAGTAAACAAAAATTAATACGTGACTTCGAAGACGGCACCAGCATGCGCAGAATCGTCTCCATCTGCCGCTGTCGTGACGAGCAGACGATCTTCATAAGCGATTGGGCACGTCGGATTTGCAACCGGGAACTCGATGTGTGCGAGCTTCTCACCCGTTTCAAGATTCCAACGTGTGATGCAAGAACCGGCATAATGCGCGATGAAAACATGTCCATCCCGGTCTTTCGTCATGCCGTCCGGAAAACCATCTTCTTCTTCTAAATCGATTGCTACGCGGCGATTCGTCAAGGGCTGATCGGGTGCATAGTCAAAGGCGTAGACTTTTTTAGTCGGTGTGTCGATATGGTACAGCGTCGTTCCGTCCTCTGACCAGACGAGACCATTTGAGTTCGTGAGGCTTTCGAGCAAGACATCAATCGAGCCATCGTGACGCAAACGGTAGAGACTGGCCGTTTCCCCGTCCTCTTCATTGATGCTACCGGCTACATACTGCGCAGATGGATCGAGTTTACCGTCGTTCATCCGGTCCGAGTCGGGCATCGTCAACTTCGTTTCGAGTGAGAGATGACCTTCTTTCAGATCGAATGTTCCGAAACCATGTTCTGAAGTCACCCGGAGAAAATCAGGGGCATCAGTTAAAGCGATTGAAGTGATCGCGCTCGGTACCTGGAACGGCTTCAAGGCCTCAGTCGTCAAATCATATGAAAAGAACAGCTTGTTTGGAATGTCGACGAAATAAAAGCGTTTCGTTTTGGCGTCATAGACAGGCGATTCGCCTGTTTTACATGCTACATCAATAAAAAGTGAGACTGTCATATATGTTCCTCCTACGTATGGTCTTGCTTGAATCAATCAAGTAAAGACAAATTACCATTGCTATCTTAATGAAGAGAGCGATATGAGTCGTTTGTGTCGTGATCTAAAATGAATCATAGTATCCACAGTAAATGTACCTGTTTTACTTTAATCTAAAACGTCCGCTCGAAAATTCAATCGATTCTATTAAAAAAGGTCTTCAGCTCGGAAGTTTACCGAAATGAAGACCATCCTTTAAATTAACGGCTTTTGACAAGAAGACTGACAGCTTCCTTAACTAAGTCTTCTGTTTGTCCCTCACCACTGGCTTCAGCCTCTTTGACACATTCAATCAAGTTTGAGCTAACGACGACACCGATCGTCCGGTCCATTGCTGACCGTGCAGCGGATAACTGAGTGATGACGTCACGACAATCTTGACCTTCTTCCATCATCCGTAAGATACCGCGCAGTTGTCCTTCAATCCGACTGACCCGATTTTTCATCTTTTGATCGTAATCCATTCGTTTTCCTCCATTCTAAGATGCAACACGTATTCTCGATACCTTCATGCTATGCCCATCATGGTATTTCTGTCAATTCAATCGATTTTTCAGCTATATTTTTTGATAGAACAGGGAATATGGATGTGGTGGAGAAAAATAATCAAAATAACGAAAGAAAACTAAAACGATTTTGCGTCAGCTTGCGTATACTATATGATAAGGCTGACTAATCACAAGGGGGAGAAGGATGCATACTCAATCCGATGAATCGCTTTATCATCAGATGCGTGGAGGAGATGAACAGGCTCTTGAAACGTTATATGATAAATACGAGAGGCTGTTGTTTTCATTCGCACATCGCTTTACGAACAACGATCGATTATCTGAAGAAGTTATTCAAGAAGTCTGGATGAAGATATGGAATGGACGTGTTGACTTCAATACGGAGAAAGGAAAGTTTTCTTCGTGGGTGTTGACGATTACCCGAAATGCTGCGCTTGATTGTTTACGGCGTGAAAAGCGACAACCGACAATTGAAATTGAAGAACGAGACGGTGGGTTTGATGAACCGGTCGAACGAACGGTCGTCGAACGGGAAACCGCTTCTGAAGTACGTGAAGCGGTCCAAGCATTGAAACCGGAGCAACAAGAATTAATTGAGCTTGTCTATTTTAAAGGGTTAACGCAACAACAAATCTCAGATCAGCTCGAATTGCCCCTCGGAACGGTGAAGACGAGGATAAGGAGTGCGATTCAAGCGTTACGAAAATTATTGGAAGGGAGGGCACGTTGATGGAAGAACGTTGTCATGATTTAATTGATTACTTTAATGGAACGTTATCTGCAGCCGATCGAGACGCGTTCGAAGCACATCTTGCGACTTGTGACGACTGCAAGCAGGCGCTACAAGAAATGGAAGAATTGATGCTTCCCATCGCGGAATCACTTCCAGAACGACCGGTACCGGCTGGGATGAAATCAAGAATCTTAGGAGAAGTCCTTGCTTCGTCAAACGAGACGGATCAAGAAGCGCCTAACATTGTGAAAACAACACAGCCGACACCGGAACATGCCTCGGAACTCGAGACAAAACGTGCGAAAAAGCAAACGAGACGAAAAGTCCCACTCGGTTGGTTAATGAGCATTGCAGCGGTTCTCTTATTATCGCTTGGAGCGAACGCCTATTTCTTAGCGCAAGATGAACCAGAACAAACAGAAGCGTTAGCGCTGGATGAAGTGAATGGCATGGGAAACTTCGAGAGTACGGCTTCGATTCAAGGATCGAGCATGATCTTTACGAAAGACGATAAAGAATACATGCTCGTTCAATTGAAAGACTTGCCACCGCTTAAAGAAGGCGAGTTGTATCAGATGTGGACGATTCAAGGCGATCAAGTGCAGGCGAACGGAGTCATCGAACAAGATGGTCAAGCAGCAGCAGTCTTTGCACTGAAAGGCAGTGGCAAGATTGATGCCGTCGCGATTACGGTCGAACCTGAACCAGATTTAGAACAACCAACCGGAGCAGTCATTGCATCCGCTACACTATAAGAGAAGAAATGTCGAGGGATCCACAAATGTGGGTCTCTTTTTTGTATATTTCGTCCAAAATAGTCGAAAAACACATCAAACTGTTTGAACTACCTCCACCTACGCTTCGCTTAGAGGTGGAGAATTCCTGAGTGATCCGACCTAACGGTCGAAAATTGATCAGGCTAACCCCGTCGTCCCGACGGTTGAAGAAGCTAAGAGGCGTTCAGCTTCTTGTTTGAGG
>NZ_JACSMM010000009.1:0-129980 GCF_018618655.1 Exiguobacterium sp. s95
TTCCCATGCCGAACACGGAAGTTAAGCACTTGAACGCCGAAAGTAGTTGGGGGCTTCCCCCTGTGAGGATAGGACGTTGCCAGGCAATTGAAAAAGACCGATCTGCATCTTGCAGGTCGGTCCTTTTTCTCTTTAACAGACAGGCAATTCGCTACTCATTGTCTGCTAGGACAAAGTCGATAGGAAGGAAAAAAGAAAAAGATTACTATGTTGTCTACATGCTGAATCAAGCTGACAGCTGCTTAATTAAAAGCAAAAAGAGCATTTTCTGAGTTATTTCAAGAAAATATTTAAATAAAATTAATGAATTCCTTGTAATTTACGAAACGACATGTTATATTAATATCTGTCGAAACGTTATATCATCGCGGGGTGGAGCAGTCTGGTAGCTCGTTGGGCTCATAACCCAAAGGTCGTTGGTTCAAATCCAGCCCCCGCAACCAATTTTTAAATAATTCAAATCCGAAACGTTTATCGTCGCGGGGTGGAGCAGTCTGGTAGCTCGTTGGGCTCATAACCCAAAGGTCGTTGGTTCAAATCCAGCCCCCGCAACCAATTTTAAACTTAACTTCAACTTTACTACGAAACGTTCAGCGTTTCGTATTTTTTTTTGTCTTTTTTGTTCGGTACAATAGATACAATAGAGAAAGATGACAAGAGGAGGGACGCAGGATGATAGAACTTGAAATGGCAAATCTAGAAGAGACGACGGCTCTCGCAGTAACACTCGGACACCGTGCCTTCGCGGGGATGGTCATTACATTAGATGGCGATCTTGGAGCGGGAAAAACAGCGTTTACGCAAGGTTTCGCAAAAGGACTTGGTGTGACGCGTAATGTCAACAGTCCGACCTTTACAATCATGAAGGTCTATAATGGTCGTTTGCCGTTATACCATATGGATGTCTACCGTCTAGAAGGATCGGGTGACGACATTGGTCTTGAAGAATACTTGAACGGCGACGGGGTCGCAGTCGTTGAGTGGTCAGAGTTGATTGCAGACGTCTTGCCTCCGGAACGGCTCGTCATCACAATCGAACGGACAGGAGACCATGCACGACGTTTCCGTCTTCAGCCAATCGGTGAGGCGTACATTAAGATATGTGAGGGATTAAGCTTATGAAAATCGTAGCGATCGATACATCAACAAAACAACTTTCTGTTGCGCTGTCGGACGGAACACAAATCATTGCGGAAGCATCGTATGTGACGTCCTTGAACCATGCAACGAAGTTAATGCCGTTACTCGAACGATTGATGCAAGAAGCGAACTGGTCACCTAAAGAATTAACACGCATTGTCGTCGCAGATGGTCCGGGTTCGTATACGGGACTGAGAATCGGAGCGACGACGGCCAAAACACTTGCCTATACACTTGGCATCGAACTGGTTGCCGTCTCGACGCTCGAGCTGATGGCAGCATCAACAGGACGGACGGGACGGGTCGTCGCGATTCAAGATGCACGCCGCGGAACGGGCTTTGTTGGTATGTACGAAAACGGTGAGCGCGTTGGCGACGAACAACACACGACAGTCGCTGACTTTGTTGCGACGTTACCGACAGATACGTTGATGACAGGTGATACGGAAAAATTCGTTAAAGCGCTGCAACCGTTTGAAATCGTTGGGCCTGCGTTTCGGACGCCACGCGCAGGTGTATTGGCTTTACTAGGCGCGACACGTGTCCCGGTCGATGTGCATGCATTTGAACCACGCTATTTACGCCTTGCCGAGGCAGAAGCGAAGTGGATTGAGGCGCAACGACATGACTGACGCGCGTATTCGTAAAATGACAGTCGCCGATGCACCCGGTGTGCATGCGGTCGAACTGGAGTCCTTTGCGACACCTTGGACGCTCACAGCCTTCATCGCGGAAATGACGCAAAATCCGAATGCCTATTACCTTGTCGCAGAAACGGACGAAATCATTGGCTTTGCCGGACTTTGGCATATCGCGGATGAAGGTCATATCACGAACGTCGCTGTGAAACGTACGGCACGTGGGCTCGGGCTTGGTGAAGGGTTGCTAGAGGAATTGATTGAAGTCGCACGGGAACTCGGTCTGCGGGCAATGACGCTTGAAGTCCGCGTCTCGAATACACCGGCACGTACCTTGTATGAAAAACTCGGTTTTTTATATGCCGGAACACGCAAACGTTACTATCAAGACAATAATGAAGATGCAGCCATCTACTGGTTGGAACTAGAAGGAGACGAGACATGACACAACCATTGATACTTGCTATTGAATCAAGCTGTGATGAGACGGCAGCTGCCGTCGTCCGGGGAGGAACGGACGTCTTATCGAACGTCGTCTCGTCTCAAATCGAGAGCCATAAACGCTTTGGCGGAGTCGTCCCGGAAGTCGCATCACGTCATCACGTCGAGCGGATCACTTATGTCATCGATGATGCTTTGACGGAAGCGAACGTAACGATTGACGACATCGATGCGATTGCGGTTACGGAAGGGCCAGGTCTTGTCGGTGCACTTCTCGTTGGGGTCAGTGCAGCGAAGGCACTCGCTTTCGCGCACGGTAAACCATTGCTCGGCGTCCATCATATCGCTGGACACATCTATGCGAACCGCCTCGTCCAGGAACTCGAATTTCCGCTCGTCTGCCTGATTGCTTCAGGCGGTCATACGGAATTGATTTATATGCCGGAAGATGGTGTGTATGAAGTGATTGGTGAAACACGTGATGACGCAGCAGGCGAGGCATACGACAAAGTCGCACGGACATTGAAATTACCGTATCCCGGTGGACCCCGGATTGACCAATTGGCACAAACAGGACAAGACACATTCCACTTCCCACGGATTTGGCTCGAAAAAGATTCGTATGATTTTAGCTTCAGCGGCTTAAAATCGTCTGTCATCAATGCGGTGCATAATGCAGAGCAACGGGGTGAAGTGATCATCCCGGAAGATTTGGCAGCAAGTTTTCAAGCGAGTGTCGTTGAAGTGCTCGTCGCTAAAGCGATTCGTGCCGTCAAAGAGAAGGGTGGAAAACAACTCTTACTCGCAGGTGGTGTCGCAGCGAACAAAGGGTTACGCCACGGATTGACGGAAGCTTGTCAGCGTGAAGGGATCACCCTCGTCATCCCACCGATGCACTTATGTGGCGATAACGCAGCGATGATCGGAGCCGCCGCGATTCATCCCTATCGGGCGCAACGCCAATCGACACTTGCCATGAATGCAGAACCTGGGCTAGATTTAAAGTAAGGAATACGAGAGACATGGGGGAACCAACATGAAAAAAGTCATTATCGTCGTACTTGGTATACTCGTCGTGGTTGCGATCGGACTACAGATTCGCGAAATCGTCGATGCCTATCAAGTCGCTTACAAAGAGGAACTTGTCCCGGATAAGAAAGCAGTCGAAACGAATACGAAACAAGAACCGTTGTATGAAATCGGTCGTGCTGAAGGAGAGCAAACGCGGATCGAGAAGCTGTATGCGTTTGACCGGACGGTAAACGGTGAACTAAAAAATGTCGTTCTCGTCGACCGGAAGTACGGATTGACGAACAAGGCAAGTGACGATTACTTCACGATCGCACCGGGGAAACCGGCGACCGATGCGGAAAAGGAATCCTTCCAGCCGATGGTCGACCGTCTTGACGCGGAGCAAGTACAAGCAGAAGTCATCTCAAAGCACGAAGTAATCGCAGTCGAGAACAATAAGAAACGCACACTGACGCTCTATAAAGTTTTTTATAAAGATACAGATCAAAAAGAGTACCTCTTCTTTATCGAAAAAGACGGTGGACTGAAGCTAGATCTCTTCAAAAAAGGATATTCGCGTCTTGCGAATTACTAAAAGACAGCCGATTTTCCTCGATGTAACGGAGGAATATCGGCTGTCTTTTTAGTTAACTTCATTTCCATTCGAGCAAACCGTTCAAGTCGTCATAGATGCTGTCGGGGTCGAGGTTCAGTTCTTCGACCGGTAAGCCGGACCGGTTGATCCAGGCCGTCCGGAAACCGAAGCTCTTCGCTCCGGTGATGTCCCATCCGTTCGAGGACATGAACAAGACTTCTTCGCGTTTCAGACCGAGTGTGTTCAGCGCATGCATATAAGCAGCAGGCGTCGGTTTGTATTGTTTGATGTCATCAACGCTGATGATGTGATCAAACAGTGATCCGAGTCCGGACTGTTCGATTAACGGGTCAAGCATATCGTGGGAGCCGTTTGAAAAGACGGCCAATTGTTTGCCGCTCATCTCTTGTAAGACTGCTTCGACTTCGTCGTAATGCGACAGCTCGAGATAGGCCTCCATTAAGGCAGCAATGTTTTCTTCCGTCACATGCAACTTCAATTGTAAGAGGGCATAACGGAGTGCATCACGCGTCACTTGACTGAACGGAACGTATTGTCCATTCAGTTGACGTAAAAAGGAATATTCAAGTTGTTTTTGACGCCAGACTTGGCTGATGTCTGCGCCATGCTCCGGATAGAGTTCTTCTGCTTTGACTTTAACAGCATGAACGTCAAATAATGTACCATAGACATCAAAGACGAGTGCTTTTATTGATTGTGTCATAGTTATCACCTTTCTATTTTCCATGTTATCTTTTAGTAGTTCCCAAAATCGTGAGCGGCTGAAACGCATATTCAATAAATTGCATCAGGTATAAGAAAATCGATTGTTGGGAATTCTATATATACCGCGTTCATATATGCTCAATGAAATGGAGGAAATTATGTCACGCCAACAAAAAGGAGTACGTCTTGCATTCGTGTTACTCGTCATCATCGGTCTGATTTGGTTCAGTCGATCGTATTTAAATGTTAGTCCGACAGACATCAAGGAATGGATTTTATCGTTCGGGATGTGGGCACCGATTCTTTATATCGTCCTCTATACCGTACGTCCGTTGATTTTCTTTCCGGCGTCTGTCCTGTCAATCACAGGCGGACTCGCCTTCGGCGCCTTGATGGGGACGGTCTATACCGTCATCGGTGCTACACTAGGAGCAGTCGTCGCCTTCTTAGTCGCAAAAAAACTGGGTAAGGGATTTATTAAGAACGGTGCCGGAAAAGTCGATCAAATCCAGCAACAGCTCGAAAAAAATGGGTTCATCTATGTCTTAATTTTTCGGTTGTTGCCGATTTTTAATTTTGACTTGATCAGTTACGCAGCTGGACTCTCGAAAGTTCGTTTATTGCCGTTCTTCTTAGCTACGCTGATCGGAATCATTCCCGGAACGTTCGCCTATAACTTTTTAGGGAGCAGTATCGTCTCGAAAGACCCACGAATCATCATTGGTGCAATCATTGTCTTTTTAATTTTGACAATCGTGCCGTGGTATCTTCAAAAACGCTGGAAAGCGAAAAAGAATCTTGGTTAAGCATTACATCACGGGACTCTTCCGACATCGGAAGAGTCCTCTTGTCTGTATAGCGATTGCTTCTTGAATGCGTTCTTTGTTAAAGCGTTAGTTCATGACAAGCTGTTCGACGTGCTTGAAAAATTCTTGTGCAAATGACCGGCAAGCCTGTTGTTTGTCGGCCGTATCCGGGTCAAATTCAATCTTTAGACCAGGTAAGACGACTTGTGCACCAGCTGACGTCAGAGCTTGTTCAAGCAGATCGACGGCCGCACAATATTTCGGATAATCGCGGTCACCGGAACCAAAGGCAGCAGCCGGAATCGCGATTGAACTGGCAGCGAGCTCATCGACGAAGTCTTCTGCTTCATAGGGGAGATCACCGTCGCCCCACGTGTAAGAACCAAGCAGGACGGCATCATACTGCGCTAAGTCGCTTGGATATAGTTGATCGAGTTCTTCCGTCTGCACCTGGCAGCCGTTTTGCTCGAGTTCTGATTTAAGTAAGTGCATGATGTCTTCCGTGTTGCCAGACATGCTGACGAAACCGATCATGATTTTCATGACGTGACACATCCTTTCATGGTGGGACACGACTTCATTCTAAATGAAAAGGATTCTCAATGCAAAAAAGAATAAAAAAAGACACCACATGCCCAGCATGGATGTCTTCTTTTCAGTCAATCTTGTAACTCAGCCCATTCTTCGATCGAACGAATTACAGGCTCAAGCTGACGACCTTTGTCTGTCAAACTGTATTGAATTTTTATCGGACGTTCCGGAATGACGGTCCGGGCTACGATACCTTCCGCCTCAAGTTCCTTCATGCGTTCCGTTAACATACGACCAGAGAGCTCGGGAATCGCATCTTGAATTTCATTGAAACGACAGGTCTTCGTCAAGAGATGACGTAAAATCAAACCCGTCCACTTCTTGCCCAATATTTCAAAGGCATGTTCGACTTTCGGACAAAGGGCCGTCGGAATTAGTGTATTCTCCATCAGCGCTCATCCTTTCTTATATATGTAGTATACCCACTTTGACGCTAAAATACGAATTATTTTACTTATAGTAATAAAAATAACGAAAACAAATCTATTTACTTTTAGTAAGTGATAGTTTAGTATCGATATTAAGTTACTAATAGTAATTAAAAAACATTAAGTAAAAGGAGTTTTATACATGATGGATTTAGGATTATTTCTGATTCGGTTGATTATCGGCTTAACATTTGCGGCACACGGAACACAAAAATTATTTGGATGGTTCGGTGGACATGGTATCGCAGGGACAGGCGGTTGGTTTGAGTCCATCGGGATGAAGCCAGGGAAAACACTTGCACTGATGGCAGGGATTGCTGAACTGGTCGGAGGATTATTATTCGCCGGTGGATTATTCCTGTGGATTGCAGCCCTCCTGATCATCGGTTCGATGATCGTCGCAATCGTCAAAGTGCATGGGACGAATGGTTACTGGGTGACGCAAAACGGGTACGAATACAACATGGCACTGATCGTCATCGCCTTAGGCGTTGCGATGATCGGAGCTGGAGACTATTCACTCGCAGCACTTATCGGGTGATCGAAAAGGACGGTTTTTATGAAATTTGATGCAGCAGACTTAAGTCCAAAAGAAAACTATAAATTGTTGATCGGCAGCATCATTCCTCGACCCATCGCGTTCGTGACGACCAAAGGTGCAGATGGAGTCGTCAATGCGGCGCCATTTTCCTTTTTCACGGTCGCTTCAAGCAACCCGCCGCAACTGGTCATCGCCGTCCAGCAGACGGAGCAAGGGCAAAAGGATACCGCAAAAAACATCTTGCTGAATCAGGAATACGTCATCCATATCGTCAGTGAAGAAATCGTCGAGGCAGTCAATGAAACCGCGGCACCACTCGCATATGGTGAAAGTGAACTCGAACGGACGAATTTGACGTTAGTCGATAGTGATTTGATCGATGTTCCGGCTGTCGCAGAAGCGAAGATCCGCTTTGAATTGAAGCTGACGAATCATCTCGAACTCGAAGGGGCCAACCTCTTGATTGGGGAGATCGTCCGGTATCACGTCGCGGATGAACTCGTCGAGTCGTTCCGGATTGATCCGGATGGTTTAAAAGCGATCGCCCGTCTCGCGGGTAACGACTATGCGAAAGTCGGAGACATCTTTACGATTGCCCGACCGACGAGCTGAAGGCGGATCGACGAGTAGGACTAGTATTTTTTAGAAGCAAAAAGGCACGTCCCGAACGCGGGACGTGCCTTCAGCGTATAGCCAAACTCTTATAAATCACGAAAATTTTACATGAGGATGCTGTCAGTTCACGCTTCCCTGTCTCGCCTCGTCTTCAAAGCGGCAATCTTCCGCGCCGCTACAGCAGAGCTGCAGGGTCGCGACCGATTGCTTTTCGCTTTAAAAGCGATTCGAGACGGATTGCGCTCTAAACCGTCTACAGTCTAAAAAGCGTCACGTTTCGTTGACTCCTACGGGAAAAAGTGCGTTTTTAACGCGACTTGCCATAGGCAGGCAAGACCCTGCTCGTTGTCCGCTAGGATCAAGGAGCAACGGCTTGCGCCTCGCCCGAGGTAATCAACGAAAACAGACGCTTGATTGTGATAGTACCTTGTCTACAGTCTAAAGGCACGTCCCGAACGCGGGACGTGCCTTTTTATGTCGGACAACTGAAGAAGTTACTCTGCATGGTGACGTTTTTCGTACTGGAAACCATCGAGTAGAAAAAAGAGAATCGCCAGTGCCCAAATCCCGAGACAGCTGATCAAAAAGGCGACGAGCGGTGAAACGGCTCCGTAATAGCTGATGATTAACGGGTCATTCAGTTCAACGAACATCTGGGTCGTCAGCAACGTACAGATTAATCCGGATAAGAGGCTGATGAAGAGACCACTCCACGTCTTAATCACGAGGCCGATCATGCACGAGATGAGGATGAACAACAGGACGACGGCATTAAAGGCATCCGGCCGGATGAAGGCCGACACGTAGTCGGCATACATCGGAACGAAATAGAGCACCCCGGACAATAACCCTTGAACGAGGTTGATGACATAACTTTTCGAGCGCATTAGTGGAAATTCTCCCATCGTTCCATCAGTTCGAGGAGGTCCGTATCAATCTGATCCCGTTCTGCCGACAGCGCCGTCGCCTTCGGAATATCGTTGAAGACTTCCGGTTCGCAAAGCAGTTGTTCGATTTCAGTTGATCGTGTTTCCAACCGTTCGATGTCTTGTTCGAGTTGTTCGAGCTGTTGTTTCTTTTTTCGTTCTTCTTTTTGCGCATCTTTGTCGATGCTTTTCGAAGCAGCGACTTTGATTGCTTTTTCTTCCTCTGCTTCGAGGCGGGCGATTTCTTCTTTCTCGGCCTTCTTCTCCATATAGTAAGAGTAGTCGCCGAGATAATCCGTCACACCGTCCGGATTCATCTCGATGACGCGTGTCGCAACCCGGTCGATGAAGTAACGGTCGTGGGAGACGAACAGGAGCGTGCCTTCATAGTCGACAAGTGCGTTCTCAAGCACCATCTTCGAATCAAGATCGAGGTGATTGGTCGGCTCATCGAGAATGAGGACGTTCGTTTTGCGTAATTTTAACTTCGCGAGGGCGAGGCGTCCGCGCTCGCCGCCGGATAATTCGTGGACAAGTTTAAAGACATCATCACCACTGAACAGGAATTGACCGAGGACGGACCGGACTTGTTGTTCCCGCATCAACGGCCACTCGTTCCAAATTTCATCGATGACCCGGTTGCGGTCGTTGAGCTCGGCCTGCTCCTGATCGTAGTAGCCGACGGAAACGCCGGTCCCGAAACGATGTTCACCGAATAACGGTTTAATCCGGTTGACAAGAACTTTCAGTAACGTTGATTTTCCGATTCCGTTCGGACCAACGAGGGCGAGGGATTCGCCGCGTTGTAAGCGGAACGTGATGCCTTTTGAGACGGCTTCTTCATAGCCGACCGCGAGTTGCGTGACTTGTAACACATCGTTCCCACTTTGTTTTTCAATCGGGAACGACAGAACGGTGCTGCGTTCATCCCCATCCGGACGATCAATCCGGTCGACTTTTTCAAGACGTTTGCGGACGCTTTGTGCGCGTTTCGTCGTCGTCGCCCGTGCGATGTTACGCTGGATGAAGTCTTGCATCTTCGCGATGTCTTCCTGTTGCTGTTCGAACTGCTTCATCTCTTGTTCATACAGTGCTGCCTTTTGTTCCAAGTACTTCGTGTAGTTGCCGGTAAACTTCCGGCAGACGTTCCGTGACAATTCATAGACGACGTTGACGACCTGGTCGAGGAAGTAACGGTCATGGGAGACGATCAAGACCGCTCCACGGTAACCAGCCAGATAACTTTCGAGCCAAGAGAGTGTATCGATGTCGAGGTGGTTCGTCGGCTCGTCAAGAATCAACAGCTCAGGTGCCTGGAGCAACATCTTCGCCAGTGCGAGTCGCGTCCGTTGTCCACCGGATAGCGTCTGGATCCGGCGTGAATAATCGTCCGGATAAAAACGCATCCCGTGCAGGACGGAGCGGATGTTGGCTTCGAACTGGTAACCGCCGGCGTCCGAGAAGTCATGTTGTGCCTGATCGTATGTTTTCAACAGACGGTCGTAAGCAACAGCATCATTCAAGATATGGTCCATCCCCATCTCAATCTCCATCCGACGGAGCGAACGTTCCTGCTCTTGCAGATGCTCGAACACGGTCAACATTTCATTCCAAATCGTTTCATTCGACTCAAGACCACTGTCCTGGGCGAGGTAACCGATTTTCACTTCCTTACTCTTCATGATCTCACCAGAGTCATGACTGAGCTCTCCGGCGATGATTTTTAAAAGTGTTGATTTTCCGGCACCATTTCGTCCGACGAGCGCAATCCGGTCCCGCTCCTGCACTTCGAGTTTAATATTGTCTAAAATCGGCTCAACACCGAATGATTTTGATAGTTGGTTCACTTGTAAGAGAATCATAAAAACATCCATCCTTCCACCCTTTAGTCTATCATGAAAAAAACGCAGGAGTCCCGTGGAATATATTATTTGTTAGTCTATGTGAAGTGGTTTACAATCAAAGAGAATAGAATTCTTTGCATTGATTTGGGTGCCACGTCAGAACGTGGTCGAAGGGGGAACTGCAGTATGAATGGGCCAGACACAAAAATACCACAAGCGACGGCGAAACGACTGCCGTTATATTATCGTTTCATTCAGAGTCTTTATAACTCAGGCAAGCTGCGCGTCTCTTCAGCAGAGCTCAGTGAAGCGGTCAAAGTCGATTCAGCGACGATCCGCCGCGATTTTTCCTACTTTGGGGCGTTAGGGAAAAAAGGATACGGTTACAACGTACAACATCTATTGACGTTTTTCCGAAAGACACTGAATCAGGATGAAGTCACGAATGTGGCACTTGTCGGGGTCGGACATCTCGGAACGGCGTTTGCAAATTATAACTTTTTAAAGAATAATAGTACTCGGATAGTCGTTGCGTTTGATGCGGACGAAAACAAGGTCGGAACAACGACGCAAGACGTTCCTATCTATCATGTCTCTGACATGAAAGAGCAAATCGAAGCGAACAAGGTTGATGTCGCCATCTTGACGGTCCCATCCCAGTTCGCACAGTCAGTAGCGGATGAGTTAGTTGAGTATGGTGTGACCGGAATTCTGAACTTTACACCGGCGCGGTTGAACGTACCGGCCCATGTTCGGGTCCATCACATCGATTTGTCGATCGAGTTGCAGTCACTAGTTTATTTCATGAAGCATTATTCGCAATCAGCTGAAGGAGTGAAATCATAATGGAAAACTTAATCCCGTTCACACTCGGTATTGGACCAGGAAGCATCGCCTTAATCGGTGCCGTCGCCTTAATCATCTTCGGGCCGAAAAAGTTACCGGAGCTCGGTCGTGCTGCCGGTCAGACGTTAAAAGAGTTCAAGAGTGCGACAAACGGCATCATGGACGATGATAAAGACAAAAAGGATGAATCGAAAGAGAAGTGATTAAATTATGGCGATTGATCAAGAACAGAGTGTGACATCGCATCTAGACGAGTTGCGCAAGCGGATCGTCTGGTCACTCATCATCGTCGTCGTCTTGTTCGCCGCGGCCTTTCCGCTCGTCCGACCGCTCGTGCGTTTTCTGCAGTCAGACTTGAAAGAGCTCGGCATCGGATTGAATGCCTTTAATGTGGCCGATCCCCTGATGTTGTACTTGAATTTAGCGTTCATCATCGCGGTCGTCCTGGCTTCACCATTTTGGATGTACCAGCTATGGGCGTTCATCCGACCCGGTTTATTCGAACAGGAACAGAAAGCGACCTTGACGTATATTCCGGTCACGTTTTTCTTATTTTTGTCCGGAATCGCGTTCTCTTATTTTTGGTTACTTCCGTTTCTACTCAAAGTATCGACGGAACTTGGGCAAGAGCTCGGCATCGAGCAAGTCATCGGGGTCGAAAACTATTTCAGTTTCTTAATCCGGCTGACGATTCCGTTCGGTATCTTGTTCCAATTGCCGGTCGTGACGATGTTCTTGACTCGTCTTGGACTCGTGACGCCATTGTTCATGCGGAAAAATCGGAAATATGCGTACTTTGCGCTGTTTGTCATCGCGGCTTTAATCTCACCACCGGATGTGACGTCACATCTGATGATTTCGGTACCGTTGTTCGTCCTCTATGAAATCAGCATCATGATTTCAGCCCGGACGTACAAAAAAGTACTGATTCTTGAGCAACAGGCGGAGCTTGAACGGCAAGCGGATTTGATGCGTGAGTTGAATAAGTAACAGTCTCCTCTCGGTCGTTTCGGCGACGGAGAGGTTTTTGTTTGGAAGCGCTCTTTTTATATTGAAAAAGTGAATCGATATGGTTTATACTGATTACAAGAATATGAGGGGGCTTAGCTCAGCTGGGAGAGCGTTTGGCTGGCAGCCAAAAGGTCGTCGGTTCGAGCCCGATAGTCTCCATATGTACATCACTTGGCATTTGCCGAGTGGTGTTTTTTGTTATAGTGGTGGCGGCAAAACAGAAGCTTACAGCCTGGATAATGTTGATGAACCGATTGAAGTCGTTTTCTGTGTTTATCCTTTTGAGGGAATGGGAAATTTCTTAATAGGTAATCAAGAGGGGGAAGCATTATGAATCCATTTACGACGTTAATTGCCTTCATCGTCGGCTGTCTTGTTCTGTATCTCGGAATCCGTGATAAGAACGGTTGGTTGATTGGTGTGGCACTGATTCCGTTAGCAATTGTTGCGTATAGCGTCATCTATCTCATCATTCAAGTTTCAGCCTAGAAACTCCTTTTTTAAGGAAGTTTCTTTTTTTTTGAAACATAACTGGTAAACTGTAAGTATATGACAGTATAGACAGTTGAAACGAGGGAGGGCATTTCAGGATGGAACAAACGCTCCGAGAGGAACGATTACAGGCGTTGACGGTTGCTTATATCGAAAAAAATCAATTGCAGAATAAGAGTTGGGTCATCGCTGCCTTGATGGCGACAATCGGCACATTCACGGAAATCTTCAGCACGACCATGTATTTGAGTCTGTTACCGCTTGTCTTTCTCGTGTTTGATCTCCCGTTTCGACTCGAAAAACGAAAAATCCTGGCGCGCTATCTCTCAAGCGACCAAGTGACGAACCAATCGTTGCTGTGGCTCGGGACTCAATTCGTCCTGTACGGTTCGCTGTACACCGTGATACTTGAGACGAAAGAGATGTCGATCTGGAAAATTGCCCTTTGGATGCTGATCATCCTCGCACCGGTCTATTACATAACGGACTGGTTGTTTAAAAAGATTGCCCGGTCAGGCGATCCCGACTTCGTCAGTGATAAAGAAATTCATGCGAATGTTAAAGAAGTGGAGGAGTGACAGGGTGAGTACATTGATTGAAAAAAATACACGGTTGAAATTACTGGGACCGCCATTAAAAAGGATTCAGCATCTGGTGCCGGTTCCGGTTCTGCTGCTTGCGCTTGCTGGTTGGTTCATCCCGGGTTTTCGGGAAACAGGGCTGTTCTCCTTATTTGCGATTACGGTATTCTGTTTGGCTAACGCACTTAGAGAAATCATTCGTCTGCGGATTTTAAAGCAACGCCTCGCGAAGGACGTCTATAAAAAGACGGTCTTGAAAGTGGCACGTGTGTCGATGATCGGTTCGTTCATCCCGATCCTTACACTTTATGTGGGGACTGTTTTTCCACAATACGCCGGTATTTCTTTTACGGTCTTTCTTGTGTCGATCATCGTCGCCTATTTGATTGTGTCCCAATTGAACAAACAAGCGAAACAACTGGATCCGGCATTCGTCACGATGCGTGAGATTGAGCGTTACCGTAAGTAAGCGAAACACACAAGAGGAGTGAACGGATGAGAAACACTTTAAGCACGTATCAAAAATGGACAAAAATCAGCCGGCAAATCCGGACGTATGTAATTGCGGGCGTATTTTTTGCGGTGCTGTTCTTCTCCGGAAGCGGGCACCTGACGGATTCAGCAGTTGGATTTTTGATTCTTACGCCGTTACTCGCCTATAATGGCATGCAGCGAGTGATCCAATCCGTTCTGTTAGTTCGGTCGAAGGTACAGGCGCGATCAGTCAGTCTAATGTTTGGTGGGATCACTTTACTCGAAGCGGTCTTTATTGCGGGTGCCGCAGTTGTCGCCCCGCACCTTGGACAGTGGGGCTATCTGTTTCCGCTAATGTTGTGGATTTCAGGGATGCTGCAATTTCAAAATTGGACGGACCGGACGGTAACGAAGCTCGATAAAATGGATTTGCTTGAGACACCGGACCGAAAAGGAATCGAACACCGTCATCCGACGGGCGAAGGAATCGGGATGTAACGAGGAGGCAGACGATGGAGAGCATGCAACGCGAGCGGAAAATGGATTATATCCGATTTTCAAAACAGGCACGTTACATTCAAACGGTCTTGTTTGGACTGGTATTGTTTGTATTTCTCTTTTTAACAGACGATTGGCATCTGACAGAATCATCGTTTCAGTATTTTTTGTTAGTCCCTTTGTTGTCCTATCAATGGATCGTCCGATTCCTGAAGTACCGCTATTTCAAGAAGCGGTTTGACGGGCTTGAGGCCTGGGATCATCTCGGACTACCGTATATATTGATCAGTATCATCGAAGTACTGGTCGTCGTCCTGGGGCAAATCATCACGCCCTACGTAGCGCGTCCCGAATACATCGGACCGTTCCTTGTCTTTTTCCTAACGGTGCTGTCATTGGACCGAATTGTCGATAAACGGATTAAACGACTCGATCCGACACACTTATCAGAACAGGAATTGATCCGGGCGGAACGGGAAGAAAAACGAATCAAATATTGACTGGTCATCTTAGAGCAACAAAAAAACGCAAGAAGGCGGCGGATTCCGGATTCGCCTACTTCTTGCGTTTTTAGTTGTGACCGCATCATGTAGAGGTTATTTTTTTGACAGCAAATAAATGAAGTAAGGAGCACCGATGATCGCAACGACGATTCCTGCCGGGATGCCTTGCGGGTCAGCGACGTTCCGACCAATCGTATCGGCGAGGACGAGTAACCATCCGCCAATCAAAACGGCGATCGGTAAGAACAGTTGATGCCTTGGACCGACGAGGGCGCGCGCGATATGGGGCGCCATCAAACCGATGAAGGCGATCCCGCCTGTTACAGAAACGGCGGATGCAGCGAGTGCGACAGCGGCGAGTAACAGTTGGATGCGCTCCTTTTCAATCGCGACGCCGACGCCGATCGCAACCGGTTCATTCAGCGCCAGCAGATTGAGTTTGTTTGCCTTATAAAACGTAAACGGTACGAGAATAAGCAGCCAAGGCAATAACGCGTAGACGAATGTCCAGTCCGTTCCCCAGATGTTCCCGGCGAGCCATTTGGCGATGAAGTCGACCTTCTCACGGCGCGCGGATGAAATCAGGACGACCATGATGCCGGATAACGCCATCGAGAATCCGACCCCGGTCAAAATCAGACGAATCGGTTGCAGACCACGGACACGGTCATACGATAAGGCATAAATGGCAATCGCTGTGATCAATGCCCCGATGAAGGCAGCAACCGGTAACCCATAGATGAACGCACCGACATCGACCGGGAAGTAAAGGAAGAAGGCGGCGATGGCGACACCAGCACCTGTATTGATACCGATGATGCCGGGATCTGCGAGTTCGTTGCGGGTGATGCCCTGAAGAATCGCACCGGATAAGGCGAGTGCCATGCCGGCGAGTACCGTGATTAAAATCCGCGGCAGGCGGAGTGAGAACAAAACAAACTCTTCTTTGAACGAGCCTTGACCGAACAGTGTCGGCAGAAGCCGGTCGTACGAGAGGGAGGCGGGCCCAAGCCCGATACTGATGATGATCGTTCCGAGCAATAACAGACTAAAGACGATAAAGATCAACCGCTGACGGCGGCGGAGCGATGTTTCAATCATGAGAACGCACGACCTCCTTTGCGGACGATGAGTAAGAAGAACGGCAGCCCGAGCATCGAGACGATCGCAACGACCGGTGTTTCGTATGGAGCATACAGCGTCCGGCCAATCGTGTCCGCGAGTAACATGAACGTTGCACCGAAGACGGCGGTCATCGGGAGGATGAAGCGGTAATCGGTGCCGACGATTGCGCGGACGATGTGCGGAATCATCAAGCCGATGAATGCCATGTTACCGACTAAAGCAACGGCGGCCCCGGCGAGCAGGATGACGACGACGTAGAGTACACCTTTAATCCGGGTGATGTTTTGCCCGAGCCCGAGTGCGACTTCTTCTGATAAGCTTAAAATCGTTAATTGACGTGAGTAGATCATCGCAATCGCGATGCCGATCAAGATGACGGGGGTGATGATTTGCAGTTGCCCCCAGGTCGTTCCAATCAGCCCGCCGGATGTCCATTGCGAGACGTCTTGAGCGATTTTGAAGTAAATGCCGACCCCTTCTGCGATTGCGTATAAAAAAGCAGAAATCGCGGCCCCGGCGAGGACGATTCGAAGTGGTGAAAACCCGCCACGTTTTGAGGCACCGATCCCGAAGACAAGTAGGGCACCGGCTGCTGCTCCAAGGAAACACGCGAGCATGATGCCGTAGTAATTGATACCGGGAATGAAGACGAGCGCAAGAGCAAGGGCCGCGTTCGCGCCTGCTGTCAGCCCAAGCAGTCCGGGATCGGCAAGGGGATTACGTGTCATCGCCTGCATGATCGCACCGGAGACACCGAGTGCAGCCCCGACCAGCATCGCAGCGACTTCGCGCGGTAACCGGATTTCCTGAATGATTTTTGCTTTACCGTTCAAGGGACCGAACGTCAAAGCGTTCCAGACCTCACGTATCGTCGTGTCGGCGGCACCGAACGTCATCGAGATCCAGAACATGACGACGAACAGGAGTAAACCGAACGTGATTTTCAGTCCGAACGGGAATCGACCGGATGACATAGTTATCGTCTCACTTTCATTAGATAGTCAAAAAGGAGGGACCGAAAAATCGGTTCCCTCCTTATTTTTGTTACGCGCCAAGGAAACTTTTCTTGAAGAACTCGAGCTGACGTTCGAGCGTCAATGGATCATTGAAGTAAAATTCTTTCGAATCGACTTCGAAGACGTGGTTGTTTTTAACAGCAGGAATATTTTTGTATGTGTCTGTTTCTGTAAACGAGTTATCTGCTTCTGCCGTCTTACTGAAGATGAGGTAATCCCCTGCATATTCAGGTAAGACTTCCGGTGATAGCGCGTAATAGCCGTCTTTTAAGGCCATTTCCGTAACTTTTTCCGGCATCTTCAATTTCATTTCCTGGTAGAGGATTTCTGTACCACGTCCCCAGTTGTCGCCGAAGACGTAAAGCTGTTTATCGAAGCTTTCGATGACAGAGACCGTCGCATCGTCACCGATTTTAGCTTTAATCTCTGTTCCGGCGTCCGCTGCGCGTGTTTGGAAGTCTTTGACCCAATCGCGTGCTTCTTGTTCTTTATTGAGCAATTTACCGATTTCGATATGTTGTGTCAAATAGTCAACTTTGCCGTACGTGTACGTGACGGTTGGAGCGATTTCTTTAAATTTATCGATGTTTTTCGTTGTATTGTAGCCGATGATGAGATCGGGTTCGAGTTCGATGACTTTTTCGACGTTTTCTTCTGATACTTCCTGGACGTCTTTCAAATCAAACTTCGGATTCGATTTTGACCACGAATCGACACCGACGAGTGGGACGTCGAGTGCCATGACGTTTCCGGCGAAACCGGCAAGGACGACGACGCGTTTCGGATCAGCCGGGACTTCGACGTCACCTTCTTCCGATTTATAGGTGATCGTTTCTTTTTTCGTATCGGAAGACGTATCTTCTGTTTTATCTGTATTGCCGCAGGCGGCGATGACGAGTGCTAAGAGTAATAAAATCGGTAAGAGTACTAGTTTCTTCATGTGGTTAATCTCCCTTGATTAAGTTGTAAGTGACACACATCGGCTTATTCGTCCGTGGATCACGACCGATTTCGGCATCGATATGAAATACTTCTTTTAAGACGTCATGCGAAATGACTTCCTCGCACGTTCCGGCTTTGACGACTTCGCCTTCTTTCATCGCGATGATGTAGTCGGCGAAACGGGCGGCCTGATTTAAATCATGTAACACCATGACGATCGTCCGGCCTTCCGTCCGGTTGAGATGCTCGAGCAGCTCGAGGACTTCGAGCTGGTGGGCGAGATCAAGGTAAGTCGTCGGCTCATCGAGGAAGATGATATCCGTCTCCTGCGCCAGCGCCATCGCAATCCAGACGCGTTGCCGTTGACCACCGGACAAGGCGTCGACCGGACGGTGTTTGAATGCCGTCGTATCCGTTGCCTCTAACGCCCAGTCAATGATCTCGTAATCATGTTTCGTTAAACGACCAAATCCTTTTTGATAAGGAAAACGACCGTATGAGACGAGCTCTGCGACCGTTAGACCGCTTGCACTTTCCGGTGTCTGAGGCAGGATCGCCATTTTCCGGGCAAGCAGCTTTGTACTTTCCTTCGCAATATCGAGACCGTCAAGCAGGGCACGACCAGACTGATGGGGGATGATCCGGGTCATCGCTTTCAATAAGGTCGATTTACCGCAACCATTCGCACCGATGATTGTCGTGATTTGCCGATCCGGAATCTGAACCGTCAAGTCTTTGACGATGGTACGATCTCCGTATCCGATACTGATTTCTTCTGTTGCTAGACGTACCATACGCAGAGGCTCCTTCTCGTTTAAAGCTGTTTTCATTGATAATGATTATCACTATCGTCTCCCTAACCATACCAGTCTCATAAAAACGCTGTCAACATTTTTTCTTGTCTTCAAGAGATGTTCACGTTATCATTGGGAATGAGAATGATAATCAGTCGTAGTCGAGAGCGAGGAGTGAGTGAGATGGAACAGCAGGAATTGTTTGATGTAACGGTAATTGGTGGAGGCCCGGCCGGGTTATACTCGACTTTCTATAGCGGATTACGCGGGATGAAGACGAAAATCATTGAATACCAGGCAGAGCTTGGTGGCAAGATTCATGTTTATCCGGAGAAGATGATTTGGGATGTCGGGGGACAGCCACCCATTACCGGAGCGAAGCTGATCGAGCAACTCGTCGAACAAGGCTTAACGTTTAATCCGTCCGTGCACCTGAATGAAAAAATCATTTCAATCGCAAAAGACGTCTTCGGAAACTTCGTCCTCGAAGCGGAGTCGGGAGAAATTCATTATTCGAAGACAGTCATCGTCGCTGTCGGCGGCGGGATACTCAATCCCCAAAAACTGAAGATTGAAGGGGCCGAACGGTACGAAGTGTCGAACTTGAACTATACCGTCAAATCGATTGAGCGGTTTAAAGATAAGACGGTCCTGATTTCAGGTGGCGGTAACTCAGCGATCGACTGGGCGAACGAGCTCGAACCGATTGCGAAAAAAGTTTACGTCACATACCGGAAAGACTGTTTCACAGGTCACGAGGCACAAGTCGACCAACTCGTCCGAAGCTCAGCCGTCTGTCTCCTCAACACGACGATTCATAAGTTGATCGCAAGCGACGATCACCACCGGATTGCGTCCGTCGAATTGATTGATTGTGCGACGGACGTGACAAACATCGTTGACGTCGATGAAGTCATCATCAACCATGGCTACGAACGGGAAGCAGAGTTGCTCGCGAACTCGGAACTCGACATCAAACAAGTCGACGACTTTTACATCGCCGGTAACGCGTCGAGCGAATCAAGTGTACCGGGATTGTATGCAGCAGGAGATATTTTGACGCATGACGGCAAGGTGAACTTGATTTCGGGTACATTCCAGGACGCGGCAAACGCCGTCAACCGGGCGAAGCAGTTCATTGAACCGGATGCTGCCAAAGTCGCGATGGTCTCATCCCACAATGAAGTTTTCAAAAAACGGAACCGTGAATTGATTCAAGAAATGGTCAACGAAAAGTAAAAAAACACCTGTCTTAAAGATCGCCCCTCGTCACATGGACGTCGGTCGTCTTTAGAGCAGGTGTTTTTTTTGTTTAAGGATTAATCTTCATCTTCATCTTCATGCTCGTCGTCCGAGTCATCATCTGAATCATCATCTTCGTCCTGACCTTGATCATCGTCTTGCTCGTCTTCTTCAACGTGACGGTGCTCTGATTTCGTTTCTTCGTGATCGAAGTACTCGAGTTCAATCTCCAACTCGTAAGAACCAGAGAGAGCGAATAAGCTGACGAGTTGTGCCCGTAATTCCTCTTCCGTCATCTTCGGATGTGACTCGATGAACTGAATCAATTGGCGGACACGGGTTTCATCGACCGTTGCGTCATTCGTTTTGACACGCAGCTGACTCTTCTTCTTTTTAAACTGGTATTTAATCTGACTTTGCGTCGTCTCTGTCGCGAGAGCAATCTTCATTTTTTTCAGCATATCTTCATAGCGGTGACCGGCCTTGTTGCGTTCTTTGCCATCGAGAATTCCATCACCATCAGAATCCCGTTTATATGGTTTTGTCCCAAGCTCGAGTTCGATGTCGTTAGTTAAGCCATCACGGTCCGTATCTTCATGTGCGTCGCTGATCTTATCGCGGTCGCTGTCTTTCTTCCGTGGATTGAGTTTGAGCTTATATTCGGTGTAGTTGCTTAAGCCGTCATGATCCGTATCTTGCTGCGCAAGTTTTTTCCCTTTAAGCTTGTACTTCTTTTCCCAGCTGTCATGGATTCCGTTCTTGTTGCGGTCATGCTTCGATGTTTTACTCTTGGCATCGATTGAGCCGAGCGGCGTCAGCATCAACGCATAAGCAAGACCGGCAGTAACGACATAATTGATTTTTTTCATGTGAACGTAGTCTCCTTTTGTGAACTTCGGTAACTGGCAAGCATAGCTTGAAGCGGTAGCCCCTATAGTTTTGCGTCACCACATTTCTGTGGGTTTGCCCGTTCGATTCCGGTGAAGAACCGTATCTTCAGTATAAGTGATTTGTTTCTATGGATAGATAAGGGTTTTTGATAATGAGTCAGTAAAATATATGTTCCATTCGCGGGGGTAACATTCGAAAGAGCGGTTTTTCGAAACGAGTTTTTTTCCCGTGCTTTCCTCGGGCGAGGCGTAAGCCGTTGCTTCTTGATTCTAGCGAACAAGAAGCAGGGTCTTACTTGCCTCTGACAGCGCAAGTGGTCTTGCGCTTTTTCCCGTAGGAGTCACGAGAAGTAACTCTTTTTTGTCACTTCGATTATTTCGAAACGGGAACAAGCTGACGATAGCGCGTCTAAAAAACTGTTCGCCTGATTTTCCATAAGGATACAGTGAGCAAGAGACAAAAAAATCCGCCCTTTCACGAACTGAATCGGTCAAGAGGCGGACAGGTTACTTATTCTTTATCATTTTTTTTGTTTTGTTCCTTCTCAATCATCTTCTTCGCAGCCATCCGGAAGCGGAAAATCAAGTAAAGACGGTAAAAGTCGATCGCTGCGAACAGTGTCAACAGAATCGTCCAAAAGTTAAAGACGGTTCCTGCCTCGATCGAGTTGCTGTACGCGAGGTACATGAAGAGAATACCGAACAGGGCATAAAATAATGCCATGAAGTTTGAGCCTTGGCGCATGAAAACACTACCTTTCCTAAGTTAAGTCATTGCATAGAGTGCGAGTACGACAATTCCGTTATTGAAAACGTGAATCGCAATCGGTGCTATGATGCGGCGCGTTTTGACGAAGACGAGTGAGAAAACAAAACTCATTGCGACATAAATCAAAAACTTGTTGTCTCCGTGGATGAACCCGAAGATAACACCACTGAGAACGAAGCTGAAGACGAAGTTCAGTTTTGTCGACAAGTTCCCGAACATAATGTGGCGGAATAAAAATTCTTCCATGATCGGTCCGAGTAAGACGACCATCAGCTGTAAAATCGGGATGACTTGGATTGCTTTCATGATGTCATCCGTATTTTGTGATTTCGCGACGTTTTCGAGTCCACCAGACATCCAGGCATCAAGAAGGTTGACGCTAATCAGTAAGGCGTAAAGCAACACGATTCCGATCCCAATCCACTTTAATGTGTCGATCGGATCCGTCTGATTGCCCTCTGCTTTCCACTTCTGCCAGTCAGGACGAAGACAGAAGAACGAGACGATGACGGCAACGGTAAAGCCAATCGCAAGCCACCAGCCGAGGACACCCGGAATTTGGCTTTTTGAGAGAAAGCTCGGGAATGTTGCCGGTACGAGCTGGACGATCAAATAAATCACAATCGGAATGATGTGACGGATTTGCCACTTATCAGCCATGTTGAACGGCAGATTGACGGAATTTTTCATCGGTCGGGACACAACTCCTTTGTATTGAAGGTACTGTCCCGATTGTAACAAACAAACAGGCCGGGCGCACGAATGGTGATGGTTCAAAGATGGCGATTTCGGGAAAACGGATAAGGGTTCAGGGTTGAATTTCGATTGAAAACCGTTTAAGATAAAAATATGTTAGCACTCCATTAAAGTGAGTGCTAAAAAACAGTCATTTTCAAGGAGGATGTTTCGCATGTTAAAACCACTTGGTGATCGCATCGTGATCGAAGTCGTTAAAAAAGAAGAAACAACACTCGGAGGAATCGTTCTTCCTGGGTCAGCGAAAGAAAAGCCACAAGAGGGTAAAGTCATCGCTGTCGGTACAGGCCGTGTGACAGAGCAGGGTGTACGTGTACCACTTGAAGTGAACGTCGGCGACCATGTCATCTACGCACAGTATGCCGGGTCAGAAGTCAAAGTCGATGGCAATGAATACTTAATCTTACGCGAAAGCGATATTTTAGCAGTAGCACAATAATAAAAGGGGGATTTCAGTCATGGCAAAAGATATCTTATTCAGTGAAGAAGCACGCCGCGCGATGCTCCGCGGTGTCGACGCATTAGCAGACGCAGTCAAAGTGACGATCGGACCAAAAGGACGCAACGTCGTCCTCGAACGTAAATTCGGTTCACCACTCATCACGAACGATGGTGTGACGATCGCAAAAGAAATCGAACTCGAAGACCACTTTGAAAATATGGGTGCGAAACTCGTCGCAGAAGTTGCGTCGAAAACGAACGAAATCGCAGGGGATGGTACGACAACAGCGACAGTCCTCGCACAAGCGATGATCCGTGAAGGACTCAAAAACGTCACAGCGGGTGCGAACCCGATGGTCATCCGTAAAGGAATCGAAAAAGCGGTCCGCCGTGCCGTCGAAGAGCTCCACGCCATCGCAAAACCGATCGAAGGCAAAGAAGCGATCGCACAAGTTGCGGCGATTTCAGCTGCTGACGAAGAAGTCGGTCAATTGATCGCAGAAGCAATGGAACGTGTCGGTCAGGACGGTGTCATCACGATCGAAGAGTCACGCGGCTTCACGACAGAACTCGACGTCGTTGAAGGGATGCAGTTCGACCGTGGATACGCGTCACCATACATGATCACGGATTCCGACAAGATGGAAGCGGTGCTTGAGAACCCGTACATCTTAGTCACAGATAAAAAAATCTCGAACATCCAGGAAATCTTGCCGGTCCTCGAGCAAGTCGTCCAACAAAATAAACCGCTCTTAATCATCGCGGAAGACGTCGAAGGCGAAGCACTCGCGACACTCGTCGTCAACAAACTCCGTGGTACGTTCAACGCGGTTGCGGTGAAAGCACCAGGCTTCGGTGACCGCCGTAAAGCGATGCTCGAAGACATCTCGATCGTCACAGGGGCAGAGTTGATCACAGAAGAGCTCGGTCTTGATTTGAAAGAAACACAAATCATGCAACTCGGCCGTGCGTCGAAAGTCGTCGTCTCAAAAGACAACACGACGATCGTCGAAGGACACGGACACAGTGATTCAATCGAAGCACGTGTCGGCGCCATCCGTGCGCAAATCGAAGAAACGTCAAGCGACTTCGACCGTGAAAAACTGCAAGAGCGTCTTGCGAAACTCGCGGGCGGCGTAGCTGTCGTCAAAGTCGGAGCAGCAACAGAAACGGAACTGAAAGAACGCAAGCTCCGGATTGAAGATGCACTGAATGCGACACGTGCAGCCGTCGAAGAAGGAATCGTTGCCGGTGGGGGAACAGCCTTTATTCACGTGACGAAAGCCGTCGAATCGATTCTTGCTGTCTCAACAGGCGACGAAGCGACAGGCGTCAACATCGTCCTTCGTGCGCTCGAAGCACCACTCCGTCAAATCGCGGAAAACGCCGGTCAAGAAGGTTCAGTCATCGTCGAGCGTCTCAAACATGAAGCGCAAGGCATGGGCTACAACGCCGCGACAGACGAGTACGTTGACATGATTGAAGCGGGAATCGTCGACCCGGCGAAAGTGACGCGTTCAGCACTTCAAAACGCAGCGTCTGTTTCAGCGATGTTCCTGACGACGGAAGCCGTCATCGCCGATAAACCAGAACCAGCCGGATCTGCTCCTGCAATGCCTGATATGGGCGGCATGGGTGGAATGGGCGGCATGATGTAAGACATTTCATCTTTAAGTACCGAATCCTAGCAAATAGGGTTCGGTACTTTTTATTTGCAATAGTATACTTAATATTTGAAAGAACTACATAAACAGTATGTATCATTTTTTTAGGTGAGAAGAGAGGAGGCCATCAAGTGAATGAAATTTTAAAGGGGATGTTGACGTCAGGTACGCTCATTGTAGCAATCGGAGCTCAAAATGCGTTTGTTCTAAAACAAGGTTTATTGAAAAACAATATTTTCTGGGTAGTCCTAGTATGTTTCTTATGCGATGTGTTACTGATGTGTACCGGCGTACTAGGAGTCGGTACTGCTATTAAAAATAATACTTTTGCGAATGTCGGTCTTGCGATTGTCGGAGGACTATTTCTGCTCTTATACGGATTCAAATCTTTGCGTAATGCGTTGTCTTCATCAAGTGCAATCGACATTTCAACTGATGCCAAAATTATCCCTATTCACAAGACGATCTTACTCACATTAGCGATTACACTTTTAAATCCACATGTATATTTAGATACAGTCGTCGTGATAGGGGGAATAGCTGGGACTTTGACATTGGATCAAAAAGTTAATTTCTTAATCGGGGCCTTGATTGCATCGTTTGTATGGTTTTTGGGTCTGGGTTATGGGGCGAGATGGCTAATTCCTGTATTTAAAAAACCAATAGCATGGAAGGTTTTAGATTTTGGAATAGGTTGCTTGATGTTTTGGCTCTCGTATCAATTGATTCAGTTTGCGCTAGAAACTCTCTGAAAATTGATATTTTATCGACTACTTTTAACAAGTATAATGATTTAATACTTCTATTTAAAAATACTTTAGAATAGAAAAGTGAAACTTATTTTGATTTTTTTATGTATAGAGTTTAAAGGTTGAAAAATAAACTGTTTAATTACTTTAATGGTATAAATACTAATTTTATTAAAGGTGGATTATATGGCGAAAATTGAAATTACATCAATTGTTGAAGGCGGGAAAAAAGTTGGAAAGTTAATTAAAGATAATCAAAAAGAGATCTTAGCTGGGATGGGTGTAGCCAAAACGGGAATCAAATTATTAAAAGAGAATACGGGAAATAAAAAAGAAAATCAAATAATAAAAAAGAAGTTATCTTATAGAGAACAAATGTATAAGAAGTACGAGAATGAAATACTGCCAAAATTAGATAGTCAAAATCGACTTGAACTTTTTCAATACATAGACGACATCGAACAATATGTTCAACAATTAAAAGAAGAAGAAAAAAGAGAAAATAAACTTAAAAAGCCTTTATACGAGAAAAAAATAAAAAAATGGGACTCTCTTTTAATGCAAATTCGAAACAAAATGAGTACTAAAGATTATCTTGAATTCATTAAAATTTACAACGATCCACATTATCAAAGTAATTATTTCAAAGGGTTTGAAGGGCATGTTGAGAAATTTAAAACGTATATTGGTACTAAAGAAAATGATGCTTTCCTAAAGTATTTGGAAAAAACAACTGGTCGAGACATTGAAAAAATCAAAAAAGACTTCATGATAATAGAGTGAATTTTAAGAAATATAACCAGTTCCTGCAGGGGATACATATGATCAATCGATTCGAGGAAGAACTAGTAATCGTTCAGCTCCATACCGATTTTTTCTTTTTCGAATAATCTTTTTGGCTGAATAAGTACTTAAAATCGATGTTCTTGTAGATATCATTTTGATTTCAGAACCCTTTTTTAGACGCATGCATCGTTGTCATTCTGTAAAAATTTTGCTTCAAGTTTGGCATCTGATTCATATAGGTCGATTCATATTTTTAAGGGTTTATCTTGATAACCTCCTAAGGTTAAAAATATAAGTATTGAAGTTTTCCACCTATTGCAAATTGCAATGATTACATGATTTTTAAGTACTTCTGTCTTTCTTTATGTGCCAAAAAAAGATTAATTTTAAGAAATTATAAGACAGGTTGTGAAAGGTGGAAATCTATGAAGAAAAACGCAGAAATCACAATTCAACCTTTAACGGAACAATCCATAACTATCATCAACGACACAAATGAATCGTTCCCTATCATTGGTAAAGTCCTTCCTCGTTTTTCTGATGGCATTTGGTCTTACGAAGAACAGTTATACGATACCCTATCAGAAATCCGTTTCCCGGATGACACACTGGATTGGTCTACTTATATCGACAGCAGTGAAAAAATTGTTTTGTTAGCTTTTCATGAGAACGAATGCATTGGGCAAATCCGTCTCGTCAAAGACTGGAATCGTTTAGCCTACATTGAAAATATCGCTGTCCGAAGCAGTTTTCGGAAAAGTGGCGTCGGCCATTTGTTGCTTGAAGCAGCCGAAACCTGGGCGAAGGAACAGTCGTTGATCGGCTTATCGCTTGAAGCGCAAAACGATAATTTGATTGCCTGCCGTTTTTATGCCAAAGAAGGATTTGTGCTTGGTGGGGTAGATACGCTGAAACAGTCTGCTAATCCGGAAATTGATATCACGTTGTACTGGTATAAACTGTTTGAGAAGACTAAAGGAACTGCCGATGAACAAAGATGAATTGATCGCATTAGCGGGGCAGATGTCGATTGATGAATATGTGTACGATGAAGAATGGGGTTATTCTACGAGTGAAGGGCCGCCGTCTGACTTGGCTTATGAAACAGCACGGCGTTTTCAGGATATTCAAATGCTTCCTGTGTTAATGGACCTGCTTGAACAGACTAAGCGACTAGAAATGAAACAGTATTACTACTTTATGCTTGGGACAATTGGGATGAATACAGGTGACGTACGTGTTGCTGATTTTCTGTTAGAACGGCTGGCGCAAGAGACGAAGCCGACACTAATTGTCAGCATCCTCGATGAACCGGCGAAACAGGAACGGGTACATGACGCGACGGATATCATCCAGTATGTCGAGGATTCCCGTTCGGCTATTCGAAATTCGGCGATTGATGCACTCGGCTCCTGTCGGGGGGCTTTAGCAGAAGAGGCGTTAATTCGATTTATTACGACCTCCACCGATTCGTTTGAGATCATGAGTGCGAATTTTGTGTTGGCAACGATCGGGACGGAGCGGGTGATTCCGCATCTGTTACCGCTCCTCGATCATCCGAAAGGTGATGTCCGGCACTCGGCACTCAATGCCATCAGTGAACTAGGAGACGACTCGTTCCTGCCAATGTTTATAAAAGGTTTGGAGGATCGGTCGGTCGACGTCAAAGCATATGCGTTGCTCGGAATTGCGAAACACGGGGATGCATCCTCCATTCAGCCGGTCGTCAAACGGCTGAAGACTATGTTGAAGCGAAAGCGGCAGATTCAAAGCGACGATGGTCTGGTTGCACTGCGTTTTTTGAATCGCTATCGACAATCGGATAAGACGATTCCGGTGTTGTTTGACTGGATCATCACGAAAAGATGGGATGTCCTGTTTGACGAGGAACGACAGTGGTTGAATAAATATCGGACATCTCACTAAATGATCCGTTCAAGATGGATTGACTAAAGCACATAAAAAGAGGAGCCGGATGTTGAGTCCTGCTCCTCCTTTAGTGTTGCAGAAATCATTTGAATCACGCGACTCCTGCAGGAAAAAGCGCAAGGTGACTTGCGCTGTCAGAGACAAACAAGACCCGCTTTCCTGTCCAGAGAGGACAGGAAAACTGGCTTGTGTCTCGCCTGAGGAAAGCGCGTGAAGAAAAAGTGATTTCTTAATTCGTTTATTGTTCCAAGCCGTTCTTCTCAATGATGGCATCCGATAGGCGTAAATCCTTCCGGACATCCGCTTGTTTTTTACATAAATCAAGGTCGACTTCGCTTGTCGTCGAGACGTCATAACAGACACCGTTGCCGGCTTTTTCCGTTAAGTCCGCTTCATAATAATAGTTTTGATAACGGAACGAACCATCACGGAACGCCGTCACGTTCGGTTCATCATCGACGAGCGAGTTGCCCATCATGTAGGATGACTCGAGGTTGAGCAAGTCGACGATCGTCGGAGCGATATCGATTTGTCCGCCGTTTTCTTTGATGATCTTTCCGTCCTGTTGATTCGGTTTCTTGATGAACAGCGGAACTTGCCGGTCAAGTTCGAACAGGTCGACCGGGTTGTCGATTCCGGCTTTCTCCCGCAGTTCGCTGCCTTCGTTCGTCAAGCCGCTGTCGTGGTCACCGTAAAAGATCACGAGGGTATCATCCCACATGTTTTTCGCTTTCAATTCGTCAATCATCAGTCCGACGCCTTGATCGACATAATGAACGGTCTGGTAATACCGTTTCAGCATCGGATCGTCGTACCCTGTTAAGTCGAGTTCGCGTTCGTCTTTTGGAATCTCATACGGCGTATGACTCGTCAAGGCGACGAGGAACGAGAAGAACGGCTCTTGTAACGTCTCCATATGTTCGATCGACTTCGTCAAAAACTGTTTATCATTTAAGGCCATTCCGATTTCTTTGTTGTCCGGATAATCTTTATTACTGAAAAAGTGATTGAATCCGAGGTTGTCGTAAACTTTGTCCCGGTTCCAAAACCCTTTGTCGTAGGCGTGCATTGCGGCTGTGTCATAGCCGCTGTCTTTTAACAGTTGCGGTAAGGCGCCGAACTCATTGTCCGGGAAACGGGTGTAGACCGAGCCCGACTTCAACGGGTACAGCGACGTATTCGTAATGAATTCCGCATCCGACGTCCGTCCTTCGTGCGTTTGGTGATAAAACGACTCGAAGTAGAGCGACTCCTGTTTGAGTTCGTTTAAGTGCGGCGTCAGCTCCTGCCCGTTAATCATCTGTCCGATGACGGACCCTTGGAAGGATTCCAGCTGGACCATGATGATGTTCGGTGTGTTGACAGCACCAGCCGTTTCATCCGATGCGGATTGTTCGAGCCGTCGCCGCTCCGCTTCCGTCAATGATTCGTCCGGACTGATGGCCCGCGTGATTCCACCGGCGAGATCGACACCGTGATATCCCCAAAACCCGAGCTGGTAATAGTCCCGCATGTCGGAGATCGACTGGTCGAGCCGCTGCTCCTGTTTGACGACGGCATAGGTGAGCGGTGCTGCGAACAGCACGATGCCGGCGAGAAAAGCGGCAACCGCCGAACGACGTTGTTGTCGCTTCGCAACAGTAAACCGTTTCTTCCGTAAGAAGATTAAAACGAGTCCGAAGATGATGCTATCTGCGAACAGGAAAAAATCGGTCGGGACGATCAGTGCCATGAAACCACTGCCGACATCACTCATCTGCAGCATTTGCGACATCAGGGAAACGGACAGTAAATCGTCAAAGTAGCGGTAATACCAAAGATCTGAGACTAACAGGAAACTATGTAGCACTAACAGACCAAGCCAAATCCAGCGCCGTTTCTTCCACTGGATGAGCAAGGTCCAGCTCGATAACAGCAACATCCCGGCCAGGTTCAACAGGACGAGCTTAAATGAAACTTCTGTGTTCGTATAAAAGCTGAAGAGTGAAAATTTCAGCATACCTAACAGTAAATAAAATGCGTAACCGAATCCGATCATCAAAGCCAACCTCCTTGTCTGTATCATCGTTGTATGATGCTATTTACCCTATAACAAAAGCGAAGGAACATCACGATGTGCTAAAAATTGTGAAATGGTATATTCGTTTATTTTATAAAATATAAAAAAGGGGTTTGGAATAATTTGGTGAATTTATTCAAAAGAACGATTTAGTAGGGGGAATAGCGATGACGAACAAAGAATTAGCGGTACGGTTTCAGACGTTCGCGGAACGCGAGTGTAAGGACTCGAGCCCTTTTTATGAGTACTTATCCCGTCACGTCGCGTGTGACACAGCGATCTTGACAATATGCCAACAGGCACGGGACGGACAACCGGTACCGAACCTCTTGTTTGGTGCCGTCCATTATCTGTTACTAAAAGGGGTCGAGCATCCGTTAGCCCGGTATTATCCGAGTGTGACGACGGACGCCGCACCGTTCGATGAGTCATTTCCGGCTTTTCAGGATTTTTGCCGGGTCTACGAAACGGAATTGATTGAGTTGCTGACGACGCGTCTCGTCCAAACGAACGAAGTCCGGCGCTGTACCTATCTCTATCCGGTCTTCGGGATGATTCATCAAGCCGAACAGCGTCCGCTCGCGTTACTTGAGATCGGTACGAGTGCCGGTCTGCAGTTGCTGTTCGACCAGTACGCATATGACTACGGAACGGGGGAGACGTTCGGAAATCCGGCGTCGCGTCTTCGTTTGACGTCGACGATTGAAGGTGAGCATGTCCCACCGCTTGCACGGACAGCACCACCGATTGCCGAGCGAATCGGGCTTGACTTGAACACCGTTGATTTGACGGATGACGACGAACGATTATGGTTAAAGGCCTTGATTTGGACGGAACACCGTGAGCGGCTTGAACTGTTTGAACAGGCGGCACGTTACGTCGCCGAACATCCACTCGAACTGATTGAAGGGGATGGGATTCAACTCCTTGAACCATGTGCCGAGCGAATTCCGACAGCGCATATCCTCTGTATTTTCCATACCCATGTCGCAAACCAGTTACCGCTTGCACTGAAAAAAGAACTGCTCCACGTCGTCGAGCGGATTGGACAAACGCGTGACGTCTATCACCTGTACAATAACGTTCAGGACCGTTATTTGCACCTTGATCTGTACCGGGACGGGGCACTCCAGGAACAGACGATTGCTGAAACGGACGGGCACGGACGTTGGTTCAAATGGTTGTTGCCGACTGCATCCGTTCTTCCGAACTAAGAAAAAAAGAGAAGCAGGCATCGAAGTTCAGTCACAAAAAATCTTAGGATCAAGATAAAGGCGTTTTTTTACAGACAAAATGGGAAAAGATAACCTGTACATCCATTGTCCGTCACTGTCGTAGAAAAGGAGCGATTCCATGTCTAATGTGAAATTAGCAGTCATTTACTACAGTTCGACCGGTACCAATCATCAACTCGCCACGTGGGCGAAAGAGGCAGGGGAAGCTGCCGGAGCAGAAGTCCGCCTTGCAAAAGTTAAAGAAACCGCACCGGCGGAAGCGATTGCCTCGAATCCACTTTGGCAAAAACATACGGACGCGACACGTGACGTCGAAGAAGCAACCGTCGACTTACTCGACTGGGCGGACGCAATCATCTTTAGTGTGCCGACGCGTTATGGACATGTCCCGGGTCAATTCCAACAATTCCTTGATACGACGGGAGGACTTTGGGGACAAGGAAAACTTGTCGATAAAGTCGTCAGTGCAATGTCTTCTGCACAAAACCCGCATGGTGGTCAGGAAACGACCGTCCTTGCCGTCTATGCGACGATGTTCCACTGGGGTGCAATCGTTGCGGCACCTGGCTATTCGGATCCGGTGCTGTTTGCAGCAGGAGGGAACCCGTACGGAACGACGGTCACCGTCGACCAGGAAGGGAAGATGGTTGAGTCAGTTGAACCTGCCGTCCGTCATCAAGCAAAACGGACAGTCGAAGTGGCGAGCCGTCTCCTGAAGTAAGAGCGCAAATTCAAGCAATCAAAAAAGGACGATCGATAGCGTTTATCGATTGTCCTTTTTGTATGAAGTGTGTAGTTGAAATCAAGCATTCGGATGGCGCAATGGCAAGTCGACGGTGAAAGTCGATCCTTCACCTTCGATGGATTCGACGTGGATTTCACCGTCATGAGCACGGGCGATTTCGCGACAAATCGATAGACCCAGTCCAGTCCCGCCGATTTTGCGTGTATCCGAGTTATCGACCCGGTAGAATTTTTGGAATAATTCACCCATCGCAGAAGTCGGAATCCCGATTCCGTGGTCACGAATCGCGACGGAAGCCTGCGTATCGCGAACCGCTAATTCGATATCGATGGCTCCGCCGGCCGGTGAATATTTGATGGCATTGTTGATTAGGTTCCCGAACAATTGACGGATTTTTTTCGCATCGCCTTCGATTAACAGATGCGTTACATCGTGTGAGACGGTAATCACATGAGTCGTCGAAGAGAGACCGTGGAATTGTTTCAGGTCTTCAATCAGTTCGACTAAATCAAACGATTCAAACTCATATTCCTGACGGTCTGCTTCCATCCGTTGTAAATCCAGGAAATCGTTAATCAGTAGAGATAAGCGTTTTGTCTCTGAGTGAACGGCTTCGAGGTAAGTCTTTTGCCGCTTCGGTGACAGCTCACGTTCAATCATCAATTCGGTAAATCCGTAAATCGATGACAAGGGTGTCCGTAATTCGTGCGAAATCGTTGAAACGAGTTCATTTTTTAAACGATCGATTTCGACTTCGTTCGTGACGTCACGCATAACGAGCATGATGCCACGGAACTGACCACCGTAGTGGATTTTTTCAGAATACGTTTTGATGAAACGTTTTTCCTGATCGATCGAGAACAGGATACCTTCACCGGTTTCGTGCTCAATAAAGGTTTGATGCAAATAACGCTCAAACTCAGGCAGTTGGTCAACCCGGTATTTTAAATTGACGATCGATTCATCAATATCAAGCAACCAGTCGACTTCCGAATCTTGTTCGATTGAATGGTTGAATAGATCAAGTAACGGCCGGTTAATTAACTGATTGGAGCCGTCCGGTTCAATGTAGACGACGGACTCACGGATTGAGTTTAGAAGACGGGATGTCTTCTCACGTTCACGGTCGATCTCATCAAACGTTCGCATCCGAAGCAGGGATAGGGCGAGTTGACGTGAGAAGGTCGCAAGTTCTTCTTGTTCTTGTTTGTTGAAGGCCATGTCTAGACGCATTAAATAGATATAGGCAATGATTTCATCCGTACTCGGATCAAGAACCGGAGTAACGGCTAAGGCGCATTCAGCATTTTGTGCCGTATGCGGTATCTTATCACGGCGCGCTTGACGGATTAATGGTTCAATCGTCGCGATCAAGGTGTCCTGTTCTTGATCTGTCATCGCGTGCGAGATGATATTGGTTACAGTCGTTCCTTCTTTAAAGATAAGTGATCCATGCGTCGACCCTGTAATTTCAACCATTTTTTCGATGACAGCAGGATAAGCCGTCACGGAGTCACGGGAAGCAAGCGTCTCTGTCAGTTGGTTCCGTATTTTTAGTAATGCTTCATTGCGTAACGTCACTTTGAGTGCTTGTTCCAAGTTATCGTTCGTCGACATCAGGCGATGCTTGTTATCAATCAGGGCGGATGCCATCTGATGAAACGATTTACTAAGTTCGCCGATTTCGTCAGAGCGTTCAATCGGAATCAGTGGTGCTGTATGTTGTCCTTGCGCGAGCAATTTACTTTCTTTACTCAGCAGTTGGATTTGACGCGTCGTCCGTTCGATGAAAGGACGAACGAGGAGTAACACGACGAGAAACAGGACTGCTAGGTTGATTAACCAAATCCAACCGGCGTATTTCGTCTGTTGAACGAGTTGGTCTTTTGCTGTTGCTTCCTTTGCGTTTAAGCTGTTTCGGTAACTCGTAAAGACACTTTCCATCGTGTTGACACTCGTGCGCATCGTTTCGCTATCGGAAGCATCCATTTTAAATTTCCGGTCAGGGTCTGACGGAATGTCTGGCATCATTGCTTTTAAACTCGGCATCTCAAGAAACGTTTCATCAATCGCTCCTGACTGTTTCGCTTGGACGTAACGGATGAGACTCGGCATGACGAATTTCGTATACGACGTATAGAGCGATCGGATGTCAGTCGCATAAATTTGATCAGCTTCATAAATCCGATTTTGTTCGAACCATTTCGTCTGGCGCTCGAGTGATGCTTGTTTCGACTCGATCACATCCATGACGGCGTCATCTCCGAAGACGACATAGCCCCTGACTTCATACTGAAGCGACTGCCATGTATCCCAGAGCTTCGTCGCGCGGTCTTCTCTGGTGCTGATATCGTCAATCCTACTTTCGGCATTAGCGACTTGATGATTTGTATAAAAGTAAGCAGCAATCGAGGTCGTTGAAAGTACAAGTAAGATAAGATAAAAAGCGAACATGATTTGCCGACTGATTTTTTTATTTAACCATTTATTCATATAATTTTTAAATGCTCCTTTACGTCAGCGTATATATGCATTAGATGTAACTTGTGTACATATTTTTCTTATCATAATCGTACATTTTTTAGACTTAAAAATATAGAAGAAAAGTTAAAATATCTTTAATATGAGAAATTAACATTAGAAAAGACATACTGATTGACAGTATGCCTGAGCGTAGAATTGACCTTAGTTAAGTTAGTGTTTTACTTGAATGGCTTGGGTGAAGTGACCGGATCATGCTTCTGCGACGACGACCTTCCCGATCGTCTTCCCACTTTCGACGAGACGATGGGCTTCTTTTAAGTTTGCTGCATTGATGTCGGTCAAGGTTTTGGTGACCGTCGTTTCTAACTCCTCTGCATCGATCCACGCCGCGACTTGCGTCAAGATATCGTGTTGGCGCATCATGTCAGGCGTTTGGAACAGGGACCGGGTGAACATGAATTCCCAGACGAAGTTCGCACTCTTCTGTTGCAAGGCACTTAAATCAAGCAATTTGTCGGTCTCGACGATGCTGCAAATACTTCCTTGCGGCGCAATGACATCGACCATCGCTTCAAAATGCTGATCGGTCGCATTCAAACAAAAAATGTAGTCGACGTACGAATAGCCGAGTGCTTCCAGTTGCGGGCGGAAGTCCTCATGGTGGTTGATCGTATGGTGTGCCCCGTGTGCTTTCGCCCAGTCAATAGTTTCACTGCGCGAAGCCGTCCCGATGACGGTCAGTCCGGCTTTGTTCGCGAGTTGCGTCGCGATGGAACCGACACCTCCGGCTGCACCGACGATTAAAATCGTCTTGTCGAGGTTCGACTTGGCGTCAAACGAGATATGGAGGCGATCGGTTAATGCTTCGTATGCCGTTAGTGTCGTCAGTGGTAAGGCTGCTGCTTCAGCAAACGTCAACCGTTCCGGTTTTTTCGCGACGATTCGCTCGTCGACGAGTTGGAACGTACTGTTTGATCCCGGACGATCGATGGCACCGGCATAATAGACTTCGTCACCGACTTCAAACCGTCCGACGTCATTCCCGACTTCGACGATGATTCCGGCAGCATCATACCCGATGACTTTCGGTTCCGTTTCATCTTGACCGTGTGCCCGGACTTTCGTATCGACCGGATTGACGGAAACGGCTTTGACTTCGACGAGTACATCATGACCAGTCGCTTCCGGACGTGGCAGTTCAAGATTAATCAAACTATTCTCTTCTGTAATCGGCAAGTGTTGGTGAAATCCAACGGCTTTCATCTGTGTCATCTGTCGTCATCCTTTCCTGTTTCAGGTATCTCTTCAAAATGTTCCACCGTGTAGCTGAAATGAAACGTCTACAGAAAGAAGGAAACACTAACGCTTTGAATGCTAATTGTGCGTCAACAAAAAAAGCCCCATCGATCAGACGACGCATTTAAAGATGCGCAGCCGTGTGAGTAAGGGGCTTTTTGAATGAGTATTATAATGCAGGTGTTTTTGTCGGGGCGACTCCAGTAGTTGCGTAAGTTGCATCGATGTCTTGGCGGATTTTTTTGATCGGTGTTCCTTGTTGGTAGGCGACGATGGATTGTGCCGCGATATCGAGACATGTCCCGCATGTGATGCCGTGTGTTGTCCACGTCGTTTCACCTGCTGCTGTCTGATCGGCGATGAAACAGTCATAGTTACTCGTATGACCGGCTGTCTCACCGCATCCACAGTAACACGGCATTTTTTCAAGTAAGTCTTGATGCTTGGCGACGGCAAGATAAATCGTTTGGATCGATTCATCGGTTTCTTTTAAGAAAGCGGGTGCAATCGTCTTGGCACTCGTTTTTTCGAGTTGATCCCCTGCACCGTGCGTCTCGTGCTCTGCATGTTCTGTGCTCATCTGCTTGTCTGTATGTTGTTCCGCTGGGGCACAAGCGCCGAGCGCTAGACTTGCCGTCAACGTTAGTGTAAACCAACGTACTTGTCGTTTCATGAACTTCCCTCCAAATCGATTTCCTCTATCAGTCAGTATACCGTGTCGTTTAATCGATTTGAGAGGGGGATGATGACGATTTAATGACTAGCTCATTTCAATTGTTGTTCAATCGTATCGAAGTTCGCTTCCATCATCGTCAAATAGGTCGATCCGTCTTTTCCTTCGGCACCGAGTGAATCGGTGTAGAGCGTACCACCGATCGGGACGCCGGTTTCACGCGAGACAGTTTCCATGCTCCGACGATCGACGCTCGTTTCGACGAACAGGACGGGAATCTCTTGTTGTTTAATCAAGTCGACGACGCGGCGAACTTGATCCGGCGTCCCTTGGTTATCTGAATTGATTTCCCAAATGTAATCGGCTTTAAAATCGTAAGCATCGCTAAAGTATTTAAAAGCACCTTCGCTCGTAATCAGGTGACGTTGTTCTTCCGGTATCCGGGCAAAGCGTTCTTTTGCTCGCGTATCGAGTGTTTCAAGTTCTTGAATATAGGACGATGCATTTTTTTCATAATCAGCTTTATGTTCCGGGTCTTCTTTAATGAGACCGTCTTTGACATTTTCGACATACTGAATTCCGTTTTGAAGATCGAGCCATGCATGGGGATCGGTTTCCTGTTCTTTCCCTTTAGATGTCAGGTACTTCGGATCGACACCTTGACTCAGTTCATAGACAGGAGCATCTTTATCGTCTTTGTTCGTACTTGAACGTAATTTGTTGAACCATGAACCTCCAGCTTCAAGGTTGAGTCCGTTGTAAAAGACGACATCGGCATCTGCCATTTTTCGAACATCCGTCGGAAGTGGGTCATATTCATGCGGGTTTGCTCCGATTTTGACCATACTATGGACCTCGACGTGTTCACCGCCGACGACGCGGGCCATGTCCTCTAAAATCGAATAGGTCGTGACGACCTGAAGTTTATCGTTGTCTGTTGATTCACTTGAACATCCAGCGAGTAGCGCGCTGAGACCGACGAGTGGAATGAGCGTTTTTAATTTCATGAAGCAACCTCCTTTGTTGATGTTTTCCATTTCCGCATCAAACCGTGGCGCGGGGAAAAAATGAAGACGAGCGCAAACAATGCGGTTGCGACGAGAACAATCGACGCACCGGAAGACAGATTGTACGTGAAGCTCAAGTAAAGACCGATGATGGCGGAAATCGTTCCGAAGCTGGCCGACAGGAAAATCATCCGTGAGAGCCGGTTCGTCAACAGATAGGCTGTCGCAGCAGGCGTAATCAGCATCGCGACGACGAGAATGATGCCGACGGTCTGTAAGGAGGCGACCGTGACGAGCGTCAACATCATCATCAGTAAATAATGGATGAATCGTGTCGAAAGACCGTAGGCAGCTGCCATCGTCGGGTCGAACGAGGTCACGAGTAATTCCTTGTAAAAGAGATAAATGCCACCGAGGACGATGATACCGATGATGAGGGTCATCCACATATCACTCGGACGGACGGCGAGCACGTTACCGAACAGGATGTGGTACAGGTCGCTGCTACTGCGTAAAAATGAAATCAGGATAATCCCGAGAGCGAAGGCGGACGTGAAGAGAATGCCGATCGCTGTATCATTCTTGATACGACTGTTTTGGCTGACGAATCCAATCCCGAGTGCCGTCAGCAGACCCGTTGCGACCGCTCCGATGAAGAAGTTGATTCCAAGCAAGTAGGAAATCGCGACACCGGGTAAGACGGCGTGCGAAATCGCGTCGCCCATCAAAGACATGCCGCGCAGAATGATGAAACATCCGATCACGCCGCAAATCACACCGACCATGATGGACGTGATGAGTGCTTTTTGTAAAAAATCGTATTGAAAAATCGCTTCGATGAAATTCATGAGGAGACCTCCGCTTTCTTCAAGAAGGCAAGTGGATTCCCGTAAGCCCCTTCAATCGTATCTGCTTGCAAGACCTCTTCCGGTCGACCGTACGCGATTGCCGTCTTGTTAAGGAGTAATAATTCGTCAAAATAATCAGCTGCCTTACTCAAATCGTGATGGACGACGATGATCGTTTTGCCTTCGTCACGCAACGTGCGCAGGAGATCGATGATGACACGTTCACTGACGACATCGACACCGACGAACGGTTCGTCGAGTAATAAAAGTTCAGCTTCCTGGGCAAGCGCACGAGCTAAGAAGACCCGTTGTTGCTGTCCACCAGACAGTTCACCGATTTGGCGGTCGGCGAACTCGCTCATGCCGACGCGTTCGAGACAAGCACTCGCAAAAGCGCGGTGGTGTTTGTTCGGTCGTTTGAACAACCCGAGCTTCGGATAACAACCGATCAGTACGGCATCGAGGACACGAATCGGAAAATCCCAATCGATGGCACTCCGTTGTGGGACATAGGCGATTTGAGTTCGCGTCGCATCAATCGTTTGTCCGAGCAGGGTGATTTTTTTAGCTTGCGCAGGAATCAACTCCATTAAGGCTTTGATGAACGTTGATTTCCCGGCCCCGTTCGGACCGATGATGCCGACGAGCTGACCGGATAAAATGTTTAACGACACATCTTCAAGTGCCGTCGTCTCAAAATAGGAGACAGATAATTGTTCTACTTCTATGGCGTACATCGTACATGCTCCTTTCAAATTTTAATGAAGGTATAAAAAGTTTCCTTAGGGCAAAAAAAGAACTAAAAAAATTAGATTGCATAAAGTCATGTATCATTCGTTAAACTATAAATGTTTCCTTAGGGCAAACTTTAACGGGTTTGTCTGCAAATGTCAACTGGATTCAAAGGGGGGAGCTTTTGAACATCTCATGCTAAGATATAGAAGGAGAAAACGTGGGGGTGGTAACGTGAGTCAGTCGAATGAACAACAGTGGAAGTTATTGTTGCTGGATGCGCTGTTAAAAGAGCGTCGTGAACAAGCACAACAAGCGATTGAGGAAGTCTATCCATATGACTTAGCAAAGCTTTATGTTGAGCTAGAACCAGTCGAGCAAGAACGGCTGCTTCGTTATCTCGATCACGAGCGTTTAGCAGATGTCATTGAGGAACTTGAGCTTGAACAACAATTAGAAGTCTTGCGTCGACTCGATGTCGAACATGCAGGTCACGTAATGGACTTGATGGAAAACGATGATTTAGTTGACCTCTTAGAAGAGCTGCAAGAAGAGGAAGTCGACCGCCTTCTGTCCGGTATGCGTCAGGATGAAGCGCTCGTCGTCCGAAACCTGCTGACCTATCCAGTCGAGACAGCCGGTCGCTTGATGACAAACCGTTTTATTTGGGTCCCGGAAGACTTCACGGTCGGAGAGACCGTCGAAAAGATGCGTGACTATATCGAGTATTCGGAAACGATTAATTATGTCTACGTCGTCAATCAGTTGAGTGAACTCGTCGGTGTCATCTCATACCGGAATTTAATTCTTGCGAATAATGCCGAGCAGATTGGTGACGTCATGGATCAAAAAGTCATCCGTGTATCGGCTGAAACCGATCAGGAAGATGTCGCGAAGATGTTCGAACGCTATGACCTCGTTTCGTTACCTGTCGTCGAAGGCGATGTACTCGTCGGTCTGATTACGGTCGATGATGCGTTAGATGTTTTACGGGAAGAAGCGAATGAGGACATCGAGAAGCTGGCAGCGTCCGGTAAGTCGATTGATTTTGAGACGAAACCACTGATTGCCGCAACACGTCGGTTGCCTTGGTTGATTTTATTACTGTTCATCGGCCTCGTTTCCGGTTCGATCATCAGTCAGTTTGAGGAGACACTATCGAAAGTCGTTGCGCTCGCCTTCTTCATGCCGATGATTGCCGGGATGACCGGAAACACAGGAACGCAATCACTTGCGGTCGTTGTCCGGGGGTTGATTACACGGGAAGTCGACAAAAAGGTCGTTACGCGTTTGATTTTACGGGAATTCCGCGTCGGTTTAATCATCGGGGTGACGTGTGGAATTTTAATCGCCATCATTGCCTATGTCTGGCAGGGAAATCCGATTCTTGGTCTCGTCGTCGGTAGTTCGTTAATCATCACGTTGATTTTCGGAACGCTCGCCGGGACAATCATTCCGCTGATTTTGCACCGGTTGAAGATTGACCCGGCGATTGCCTCGGGTCCACTCATTACGACGCTCAATGACATCTTGTCGTTACTCGTTTATTTCGGGATTGCGACTGCCTTTATCAATCATTTGATGTGAAACATTGAAGAAGCACGCCTGACGATTTGTCAGGCGTGCTTCTTTCGTGTAGACAAAGTTGTAGTCGTGAAAGGAGAGCGTCGTTCATTTCGTTGCTTTCCCCGCAGGAGTCAACGAAACATGATGCTTTTTAGGCGTGTCGCTTTGAAGACGAGAAAGCGCTATAAGGCAGTATACCTACATGAACTCTTCGACCTCGATAAGCGATACATCGCCTGAATCAAGGCGTCATCCGTGTCCAAACAGCGAGCGGACCGATATCATCAAATCCGGCTTCGAGTGCTGTGATCAGTTGATCGCCATACTCGTAGCCAACGATTCGTTGCCCGGGAAAATGGGCTGAACTGAGCCGAATGACATCGTCCCATAAGCGCTCGTCTAGATAATCCGATGTTAAATGCGAAAGTCCCGTCGTCTGTCCGTTCGAAAAAGCGATAAAGGCAGCTTGTTGTTGATCGGAGAAAAACAGGCGGACCTCTTTTCGATTGAATAGGTCACGTGGTAAGTCATGGACGTCGACGAGTTTGAAAAACTGTTCTGCAAGCCGCACGTTTGTCACGACCGTCCAGTCAGGCGGCAGGGCCAGACGATCATAAATCGGTTGGCGTGCAATCCACTCTGCTGTAAAGAGATGAGTCAGACCGTCTTTTGAAAAATCATAGCTCGCCGTACAATCTTTGATACTGCTTGCTGTATCGAACGTCAAGTGTTGATGGGGCGTCCGAATCATCACTTCTGGATACAGTGCAGGCACGTCTCCGGTCGCAATCCATTGATCGTCCGTTTCCTTTACGGTACAGCCGTGGAGCTCACAGATGAGCCGACACCAGTCGAAGTTGTTTTGAATCGCGGCTTGTCGCATCGGACGTTCTCCCTTCATCAATCTTCGTCGGGTTGCTTAATCAATACGTACGAGAGGGTAGCAATCAAGGTCAGGAACAGACCGCATCCAATCGTAATGTAGGCCATCGTGAAGATTTTACTAAGTGTCGTCGTCGGAACGAACGTCGGGTGACCGATCGTACTGAGCGTCGTGATGCAGAAATAGAGAGCATCGACGATCGATAAATTTTCTTCGGTGCTATAGAAAATTGTTCCGGAAACTAACGTCAACAAACAGAGGAACAGGAGTCCCTGGAAATAAGAAATCTGAAACGCTCGTCGAATGCCTTTGAACAACCGTGAAAAAATCGCTAAAAATGAAATCATACAAATCTCCTTAATGCTGACGCAATGTTTTGTCCATCGTATCATGAATCCGGTAATCATTTTTACCGTTGTTTTTGACGTCATACATCGCCTGGTCTGCATGGTGAATCAATGTATCAAGGTTGATCCCGTGGTCAGGTGAAAAACTGATCCCGATACTCGTTCGGATGTCGATTAATTCTTCAGCTAGCGTGAAAGGATTGACTTGGAACCGCTCGAGCAAGGACGTCGCGAAGTGGTGCAGCTGTTCTGGTGTCTGGTCATAGAGCAATAAGAAAAATTCATCGCCTCCGACACGTGCCGCAAATCCGATTTCTGCAACATGTTCTTCTAGCAGCTGTGCGATGTGAATTAAATATTCATCACCGATTTGATGACCGAACGTATCGTTGATCGCTTTGAATCCGTCGAGATCGACGACGGCAATCGAGCAACTCGCGTGTTGTAAGAGTTCCGCCGCGGCTGTTTCGTAAAAGCTGCGTCGGTTCGGAATCTTCGTCAAGGGATCGTTATAGGCGAAGAAACGAATCGCTTGTTCCGCCTCTTTCGAAGCTTGAATGTCACGAATGAGCAACATCCCATGCAGTTCTTGTTCGATGAAAACGAAATCCCCATCCATGACGACATACCGTTCCTGTTTTTGAATCGTCGCGACTTTCGTTTCGTATTCGATGAATTGATTAGAAGAGTCAAAGTGGTGTGTGTAATGTTCGAGCCAGTCCGTTCGCTTGTTTTGCGGCAAGTAATCAAGGAACGACTGTCCGACGAGTTCCGTTTCTTCGAGCAGTTGATAGGCGGCCGGATTAGCACTTTCGATGACGCCACTGCGGTCTAGAAGAACGATGGCTGATGGGTTCAAGTTGTAGAGTGTCGCGAAGCGTGTTTGATAAGAAGCCAAGAAATCAAATCGACGCATTGACATCGTGATGGCAGCCGCCCAAAAGAGTCCGCCATACATATACGCATACGGTGGGATCTTGCCGTAAAACGAAAAGTAACCGAACAAAATGTTCCAGATGAGTGTGAACGAAGCAGCGAAAATCAGTAAGGTGATAATCCCCCGCCGCGCATCGTTTAATTGTTTGCGTGTATAAACAAGTAACGTGAAGACCAAGGTGTGAAACACGTTTCCGACGGTGATTGTAATTAAATAAGATGAATTGAATTCTGGGTAGATGAACAGACCGACTTGTTCAAAACGTTGGCTGTTGATGACATTCGTTTGAAAGAGATAAGTTACGAGGACGATGAGCATCGGTGCATAAAAAATCCCGGGATACAAAAAACGGGGGATTTTTTTTCGAAGATTTGAGACACGAAAGATAAAGTGAAGAGACGTACTAAATACAAGTAATCCGGCATTTCCGAACCAGTACGTCACGAAAGCTGGACTCATTTCAATCGGCGAAGCATTTCGGAAAAATTCGCCTAAGAACATCATCCCGTAAGCAAATGTGAACAGACTTAACAGGCGGTGTTCCGCTCGTTTCGGATTGCGTAAGAAAATGTCGACGGACATATAAAACATGATGAACGTGGGTAGTAGATAAACCGCGGTAAACAAAAATAATGTCGTCATGACAAGACCGCCCTTTCTAAGCTGTAGGTATATAGTCTCAGTATAGGACGTCTGACGAGAGGGTGACGGCGTTTTTTTTACAAGAGGGAAATCATTCAAGATTTAATGTCAATTGACGTGTCTTCATGATACCGATTAATCCGGACGGATCGGCAGATGTCTTATGCGCGACGAAAGCCTCGTCGACCGGTGTCGTGCGGACGCGCAGCGGTTTTGGTTCTTTCATGTGGACGAGGGCATAAACCAACTCAGCGATTTCACGCGATGCTTGGCGCGTCGCATGGTGTTTCCGGTACAGACGTAAATAATTTTCGACGATTGGTTTAAAATCATCCTCATGCAAGCCGCCTGACTGCTCGAGCTGGTCAAGAACGTTTGCCGTGAAGTTCGTCTCGACGGCACCGGGCTCAATCAGTGTCACATCAATTGAAAAGAACGGTTTGTAATAGGTCGCGAGGCTTTCGAGTAAACCTTCGACGGCAAATTTGCTCGCACAATAAATTTCATTGAGTGGTTGTCCGACGAGTCCGCTCGTACTTGAAGTCGCGAGCAAGTGACTCCCGTGCGGTGCCGCTTTTAACAGGGGCAGACACTGTTCAATCGTTCGCATCACGCCAAAGACGTTCGTCTCAAACAGTTGGTTGATCTCATAACTCGTCGCCTGCCCGATTGCCCGCAGTAAGCCTTGGCCGGCATTACAAAACAAGACATCGAGATGACCGACCTCTTGTTCGATTTGGTGAGAAGCTGCTTTCAAACTTTTCGTATCCGTGACATCAAGTGTAATGAAGCGAAGGTGAGTAGAACTAAAGTCTTCAAGTGTTTCCGTTCGTTCGCGTACCCCCGCGTAAACTGTCCATCCGGATTCAGCAAAGCGACGAGCTGTCGCTAATCCGATTCCTGACGAGGCACCCGTAATTAACATGGATTTCATATCGTCGTCCCTCCTTATCTAATGTGGCATTAGTTTCCTTTACCCGAATCTGGATACGTTTTATTTGCATTAAAATTGCAATTTTTAATGAAAAAAATTAAAATAAAGGAAAGAATTGAATATAAGGAAGGTGCTTTATGGGTCAAGCAGAACGATTACAAAAGATGCGTGAATGGATTAAGACGACGCCGGAGCTGACGCTCGATCAACTGGTCGAAACGTATCAAATTTCGCGGGATACAGCACGGCGTGACATCATTCAACTGGAAAGTGAAGGCGATATCATTCGCATCAAAAACGGGCTTGTTCGTGCGGGGGCGAAGCGCACCTTGAAGTACGATCAACGGACGGAGCAACCAGAGAAGGAACGGATTGCAAAACGGGCCTCGATGCGAATCAAGCAGGATGACCGGATTGTACTCGATGCGGCGACGACGGTCGCGAAGATGACGGCGTATATTCCGTTCTATTCCTTACAGGTCATCACCAATTCACTTGAAATCGCGGAGCAGATCGGCGAACGGGCAAACGTCGACTTGTATGTCACGGGTGGCAAGTTCGATCCGCATGCGAAGAGTCTCGTCGGTATCAAAACAGCGGATGACATCCTGCATTATCAAGTCGACCGCGTGTTCCTCGGAGCGTGCGGACTGACAAGTGAAGGGGTGTTCGCAGAAAATTTAGAAGAAGCGATTGTCAAAAAGGCGATGATTCGGAGCGGGGCAGAAGTGATTGTCTTAGCCGACCGGACGAAGTTCGACAAACGTTTTTTCCATAAAGTCTGTAGCTTAGAACAACTCGATGTTCTGATTACGAACGAGCGCCCATCTGCGGATTGGGAAGAACGACTACATCAAGCAGACGTCACGATTGAAGTGGCGAAGGAGGAATTGACATGACACCGATTCAAACCACGATTGTCGGATTCGGCTTTTCAGCTGTAACGTTCCATGCCCCGTTACTCGAGGCGTTACCCGAATTCCATGTGCGACAAGTCGTCTCACGTGACGCAGGAAAAGTCCACCGTGTCTTTCCGGAAGCGCGTGTCGTTAAGACGCTCGACGAGGCCTTGCACGATCAAGCGACAGAGCTCATCGTCATCACGACACCGACAGGTCTTCATTTCGAGATGGCGAAGCAAGCAATCGAAGCAAACAAACATGTCTTACTCGAAAAACCGGCCGTTGTTACGATTGAGGAAGGGGAGGCGCTACTGGCACTTGCCGAACAACATCGGGTGCATGTCGCCGTGTATCACAACCGTCGCTATGACGGTGACTTCCTGACGGTCGAGCAATTGATAGAAGCCAATGAAATCGGTGATTGGCAACTTCTCGAGTCACGTTTTGACCGTTACCGTCCGGTCGTCCGTGACCGCTGGCGGGAGAAGCAGGGAGCGGGTTCCGGCATCTTGTTTGATCTCGGTTCCCATTTGATTGACCAAGCGCTTGCCTTGTTCGGTGAACCGGACGAATTGACGGGTGACGTCTTGATACAACGTGACGGGGCAGAGACGGATGACGGCTTCCATATCACGCTGCACTATGGCAAACGCCGGGTGATTCTTCGCTCGACATCGTTCGTTCAAGGACCGACACCACGTTTTGAGTTGCACGGTACGCGGGGAAGCTATGTGAAATACGGGATGGACCCGCAAGAAGCGCGACTTGCTTCAGGGCGGGAAGCGGACGGGACATTAGGTGAGGACGACCCGGAGGACTTTGGTCATCTGCAGCTGGCAGAACAGGCAGCAGAACGGCTGGAAACGCTATCCGGAAACTACCTCGGCTATTACCGCGACTTAGCGGACGGGTTAGCGACAGGGCGACTGCCGGTCGACTTGCATGATGCTTTGAAGACAATGAAGCTGATCGAAGCCGTCCGCAAAAGCAGTGAAGATGGACGGACGATCTGTCGGAAGGAGTGGGACAGATGAACATCGAAACTTTACTCGAACAAGAAAAACAGCTCGTCTTGACGAGTTTGACGAATCAAGAGGCGATTGCTGCCGGACAATACGTCATTGAGCGGGCACTGCGCGAAGAGTTAGCGGTTGCCGTCGAAATCAAACGCAATGGGCAACGTCTCTATTACGCGGCACTCGAAGGAACGGCTCCCGATCAAGAAGAATGGATTCGCCGTAAATCAAACGTCGTCACCCGTCACGGACATAGCTCGCTCTACATGCGTGTCTACAATAAACTGAAACAACGGTCCTACCATACGATGTACGCCGTTGCGCCAGGCGATTATGCGGATGCGGGGGGATCGTTTCCGATTCGGGTCGCAGGCGTCGGGATCATCGGTACACTGACCGTGTCAGGGTTGTCGCAAGAGGCCGATCATCAATTAGCGATCGATGCGTTGACTTTTTTAAAACAACGAATGGCGTAAGGAAAAACCGTGTCCCCGATTCAGGGAACACGGTCTTTTCGATTGTTAAAAATAAAAAATGTTTCTTATATCTGTTTCCGATTGTTCGATTTTACTAGTTCGTGGGTGACTTTCTCACCGGATGCAGGTACGAATCCGAGGCGCCGATAAAAACCATCTGCGGCATCAGAGAAGAGTACGAGCCGGTCGTAACTTAAGAAAGCTTCCCGAATCATTTTCTCGAGTAAGCTCGTTCCGACTCCTTTGGACCGTGCTTCAGGTAAAACATAGACGTGGCGAATCCGGCCGGTCGAAGCTTCGTGCGGTTGTTTCGTATAACCACCACAGGCGATGGGTTGCCCCATCGGCGAAAGAACGATGAATAGCGCCTCACCGGTCTCTTGAAAGGTTTCATCGCGACGATTTCGTAACATGTACTCAATAAATTGAAATCCTTCCTGCGAGCTTTTCGCAAGTAAAGGCAACCAATTATAGCTGTCAAAATCGTTTACTCGTTCAACTGTCATCTCCATCGTCAATTCCTCCTTCTTCTCCCTCCATTATTCCTTTTTTAGTGAGGACAGAAACACAAAAATGAAGCAAATTAATCTTTTTTCGAATAGAGACTGGATTTTTAAAAGCCATTTTGCGTATAATGAGAAGTAATGGATTGAACGCAAATGAAAGGAAGTGGCCGTCACAATGAGCCTCAGCCGTTTGAGTAAAGAAAAAATTACTGAACTTTCACTGATTGAATTCGTCAATGAAATGCTTCAAGAAGCTGGCGAACAGCCAATCACTTTCGATGACATCACGAAAGAAATTGAAAAGTATCATTCGTTTACAGGTGAAGAAGACAAGTTCGAGAAACTTGCTCAACTCTATACAGACATGAACATCGACGGAAACTTCGTTAACGTCGGAGCAAACCGTTGGTCACTCCGTGCTTGGTATCCGTTTGATAAATCAGACGAGGATCTCGTCATCGAAGCACGTCAACGTGGTGAACTCGATGAGTTCGAAGAAGAGTTCAACTATGACGCAGAAGAAGATGAATTCGAGACGATCGAAGATGACCTCGATACATTTGCGAAGACAGCGGACTATGATTCAGCTGACGACACAGAAGACGATTCTTTCAAGAAAGTTGCAGCAATCGACGATCTTGAAGATGATTTAGAAGAAGACGATCTCGAAGACTTCGAGGACGATGAAGAAGAAGTATAAACAACCGTACAGCTGCGATTTCGAGTAAGAAATCGTAGTTTTTTCATTGACGGCTGACTAAGGACGAAAGATTTTTATTTGTTAAAAATCTGCTTGACGAAGTTTTCGGAATGACGTAAGTTAGTCATGGGCTTCTTTAAGCAACGTGCTTAATTTCAGCAAAAGTGTCTCCTGCAAATGGGGGCACTTTTGCTTTTTTTATTTTATTAGACCTCTGCTAGATTTTTGGACTTGAGAAGGGAGCATTTTATTCATGACAAAGTATATTTTCGTAACCGGTGGGGTAGTATCTTCGCTTGGAAAAGGAATCACGGCTGCTTCACTCGCACGGTTGCTCAAAAACCGTGGTCTGAACGTCACGATTCAAAAATTTGACCCATACATCAACATCGATCCAGGTACGATGAGCCCATATCAACACGGTGAAGTATTCGTAACGGATGATGGCGCTGAGACCGATCTTGATTTAGGTCACTACGAGCGTTTCATCGACATCAACTTGAGCCAAAACGCAAACGTGACATCCGGTCGCATCTATTCGACAGTTCTCAAAAAAGAGCGTCGCGGTGATTACAACGGTGGAACGGTTCAGGTCATTCCGCACATCACGAATGAAATCAAGGATCGTGTCTTCCGTGCCGGTAAAGAGACAGGCGCAGATGTCGTCATCACGGAGATTGGTGGAACAGTAGGGGATATCGAGTCGCTTCCGTTCATCGAGGCCATTCGCCAAGTCAAGAACGATATCGGAAAAGAAAACGTCATGTATGTTCACTGTACGCTCGTCCCGTATCTTGCAGCAGCAGGTGAATTGAAAACGAAACCGACACAACACAGTGTCAAAGAACTCCGCAGCTACGGAATTCAGCCGGATATTATCGTGCTTCGTTCAGAGCATGCGGTCCCGCAAGAAATGAAAGATAAAATCGCACTCTTCTGTGATACACGTCCGGAAGCCGTCATCGAAGCACAAGATGCATCGACATTATACGAAGTACCGCTCAACTTGCAACGTCAAGGCATGGATCAACTCGTTTGCGATTACTTCAAGTTCGATACACCGTCAGCTGACATGACAGCGTGGAAGCAACTCGTCCATACGGTGACGCATCTTGAGAAGAAAACGAAGATTGCACTCGTCGGAAAATACGTTGAGCTCCGTGACGCGTACATCTCAGTTGCTGAATCGCTCAAACACGCCGGTTTCGCCTTCAATAGTGACATCGACATCGACTGGATCAATGCAGAAGACGTGACGCGTGAAAACGTCGCCGAATTACTTGGTTCAGCAGATGGAATTCTCGTTCCAGGCGGATTCGGAGAACGCGGCATCGAAGGAAAAATCGAAGCGACGCGTTTCGCACGTGAAAACAACGTTCCGTTCTTCGGCATCTGTCTCGGCATGCAGCTTGCAACAGTCGAATTCGCACGTAACGTCTTGAACCTCGAAGGGGCACACTCGGCTGAAATTGACCCGTCGACACCATATCCGATCATCGACTTGCTCCCTGAACAAAAGGACATCGAAGATCTCGGTGGAACGCTTCGTCTCGGTCTGTACCCGTGTAAGCTTGAAGAAGGTTCAAAAGCACGTGCGGCGTATTCGAGCGAGCTTGTCTACGAACGTCACCGTCACCGTTACGAGTTCGGGAACGAGTTCCGTGAGCAGTTCGAAGCGAACGGCATGATTTTCTCGGGTACGAGTCCGGACGGCCGTCTCGTTGAAATCATCGAGATTCCAGAACATAAATGGTTCGTCGCGTGTCAGTTCCACCCGGAATTGATTTCACGTCCAGAACGTCCGCAAGCACTCTTCCATGACTTCATCCGAGCGTCACTTGGAGAATAAGAAGTAGGACGAGCAAATCAACCCCCTGTCTCCAAGCGGAAACAGGGGGTTTTGGCGTGTAGACAAACTCTTATGAAGCGTCAAGAGTCTGCATGAGCTTGCTGTCATGACAAGCTTTCCTGTCTCGACTCGTCTTCAAAACGTCTGCATCACTTGTCTTTCCCTACGATATTGCCTAAAAAGCGTTTTTTTTCGTTTTTGCCGCTGCTAGCGCGAAATCGCATCTTTCCCTGTAGGAGTCACAGGCTACGAATCTATGATTGTGAAGGGGACATATCTCTAAAATTTCAATGATTCCGTAGTTTAAGGACGCTTTTTAAATTTATCTGCTATAATGATAGCGAATTCATTCCTACAAATTTAAGTGGAAGGTGTAGATAGCGATGACCGCCAAGTATAAGCAAGTTGCAGAACAAATCGAGACGGATATCGTAAATCACGTCTATCAACATACAAACAAGTTGCTCACAGAAGACGAATACGCGACAAAATATGGAATCAGCCGTAATACTGTCCGAAAAGCGATTGAGATTCTTGTGAATAAAGGATATGTCTATCAAGTACAAGGGAGTGGGGTGTTCGTTCGGGATCATTACAACAGCGATTATGTGAATCTCGAAAAACTCCAAGGATTGACTAGTGACTTTAGTGGACGGAAAGTCGAGACGCGTGTCCTTGCGTTTGAGCAGACGACAGCAAACGAAGAAGTTGCAGAACGAATGAAGTGTCCGGTCGGAACCCCCGTTTATTACGTCAAGCGTCTTCGTCTGGTCGACGATCATCCTTTTTCAGTCGAGGATTCCTATTTTCGTAAAAGTTTAGTCATTTACCTTGATGAAAACATCATTCAGAAATCAATTTATAACTATTTACGTAATGATCAAAAACTCGCGATTGGCTTTGCTGATCGCGTCATCTATGCTGATTTTTTGAAATTAGATGACGCAGTATTACTCGAGCTGAAAGAAGATGATCCAGCCTTGCTCGTCGACAACACTGTGTATTTAACGAATGGTCAAATCTTTGACGTATCACGTGCTACACATCATTTTCGACATGTCAAAATGCTTAAAGTCTCCAATATTAAATCATGAACGTAGGCGAGAGAGTCATCTCGCTTACGTTTTTTTGTTCACATTTTATTCAATAAGAAAGGGTTTACATAAAATTTAACGCGTGCTATTATCAACTTGTAGAATTTGTACCTATGAATTTTAGTTATCCATACAAAAAGGAGAGATACAATGGTTTCTGAAACGATTGACATTACACCGGAAGATATATTTGGTCTCATCGCCCTCTCGGGAGACGCGAAAGCCAGTTACCACCAGGCAATGCTCCTCATGCAAGAAGGGAAAGTCGCGGAAGCGAATGAAGCGGTCAAGACAGGGGATGCAACATTAAAAGAAGCGCACGGCATCCAAACGAAATTCGTCACGCTTGAAGCGCAAGGGAAAACAGCTACAGTAGGTGTCTTGATGGTACATGCTCAAGATCATTTGATGAATACGATTCTTGTAAAAGAAATGCTCGGATACATGATGAATATGCAAAACGAAATCAACCAACTGAAGGGAATGGATCAAAAATGATGAAAATCGGACTTTTCTGTGCAGCAGGTATGTCAACAAGTATGTTAGTGGAAAAAATGAAAGCGGTTGCTACTGAACGTGGTCTTGAAACGGAAATCGCAGCGTACCCGGAATCGGAAATGGAAACGTATGTGGATACAATCGATGTTGCGCTCCTTGGACCACAAGTCAAATATTTACTTGCGAAAGGTAAACAAATCTGTGAACCAAAAGGTGTTCCGATTGATGTCATCAATACGGTTGACTACGGCATGATGAACGGAACAAAAGTACTGGACCATGCGATCAAACTCGCAAATAAATAAACGGGGTGACGACTTTGAAAATGCCTAAAAATTTCTTGTTTGGTGCTGCTTCTGCCTCTTATCAAGTCGAAGGTGCATGGAACGAGGACGGGAAGGGTGTCTCGAACTGGGATGTCTTCTCGAAAATTCCAGGAAAGACATTTGAAAATACAAACGGTGATGTCGCGATTGATCACTATCACCGTTACAAAGAAGATATCGGACTGATGGCTGAAATGGGACTCGAGTCATATCGTTTCTCCATCTCTTGGCCACGCATCTTCCCGAATGGCACGGGGGAAGTGAATGAAAAGGGATTAGAGTTTTACAACAACGTCATCGACGAGTGCTTAAAACACAACATTGTACCATTCGTGACGCTATACCACTGGGATCTTCCGCAAGTACTTGAAGAACGAGGCGGCTGGCGGAGTCAGGAGACGGTCGCTGCGTTCGTCCGTTTTGCCGAGACTTGTTTTGAGGCTTTTGGGGATCGCGTCCGCAACTGGATCACCTTTAACGAGACGGTCATCTTTTGTTCGCTCGGCTACTTGTCAGGTGCACACCCACCAGGAATCGAAGGAGATGCAAAGGCGTATTTCCAAACGACGCATAACGTCTTCGTCGCACATGCGCGCACGATCGAAAGCTTTAAGCAGGCGGGTTATGAAGGTGAGATTGGCATCACACATGTGTTTAATCCAGCGTTCAGCATCGATAATGAGGCGGATAATAAGTTTGCTGAGATGCATGCGAATGAATTTTCGACACACTGGTTCTATGATCCAATTTTAAAAGGAACATATCCGGAATATGTCGTCAAACAATTGGACCAACAAAATCTTCTTCCTGACTGGACGGAAGAGGAGCTCGACTTGCTCAAACGGACAGCTCCGATGAATGATTTCATTGGTCTTAATTATTATTGCCCGCAACGTGTCATGAAAAATGATACAGCACTCGTCATGGCAGGCGGACGTGAAAATTCGACAGGTCGCCCTGGGAATCCGTCGTTCGATGGTGTTTACAAGACGGTCTTGATGGATGATAAAGTGTATACGAAGTGGGGCTGGGAAATTGCACCGGATGCTTTCCTCGAAGGAATGCGGATGCTAAAAGCCCGTTATGGCGATATCAAAATCTACATCACAGAGAACGGACTTGGTGACGTCGATCCAATCGTCGGCGAAGAAATCAAAGATACACCACGAATCGAATACATTGAAGGTCATTTACGTGCGGTGAAGCATGCCGTTCAAGAAGGGATCAACGTCTCGGGTTACTATGCGTGGTCGGTCATTGATCTTCTGAGCTGGCTGAACGGCTATAAAAAACAGTACGGCTTCATCTATGTCGATCATGTAAATGGTCTTGCTCGTAAAAAGAAACAGTCGTTCCATTGGTATCAAGAAATCATCGCCACGCGCGCTGCAGACCTATAAGGAGGTTTCCGAATGAGCCGTCTAGAAACCGCATTCGAAAAAGTCACACCAGCTTTTGCTCGTTTTGCGAATGCAAAACCTGTTCTCGCTATTAAAGATGGATTTATTTTGACAATGCCGATGACTATCATCGGATCACTTTTCCTACTGATTTTGGCACTTCCGATTCCGGGGTGGGCAAATTTCATGTCAGGGTTATTTGGGGCAGATTGGACGTTACCGCTGACGCAGGTCGTTGGAGCGACATTCGACATCCTCGCTTTGATTGGTGTATTCGGGATTGCCTATTCCTACGTCAAAAATGAAAAGATTGAGGGGGTGCCGGCTGGTATCCTTGCAATTATCTCGTTTTTAATCATTACTCAAGCTTCAGTCCTTTCGGAATCAGGAGAAGTCGTAAACGGGGTCGTGCCAAAAGTTTGGACAGGCGGACAAGGGGTCATGGCAGCGATTCTTGTTGGATTAGTTGTCGGGTTCGTTTATTCGCAGTTCATCAAGCGTGGAATCAGTATCAAAATGCCGGATGGCGTCCCACCAGGTGTGGCCAATTCGTTTTCAGCGCTCGTACCGGGATTAGCTGTCATCACACTGTCAGTTGTGACGTTTGCGGTATTCCAGGCGTTCGCTGATCGGACGTTCACGGAAGTCATTTATGACGTGCTTCAAGCACCGATTCAAAACTTAACAGATACGCTTGCCGGAGCAGTGCTCATCATGGTCTTGATGTCTGTTATGTGGTGGTGCGGCATTCATGGTGCGGCAATCATCATGGGGATTATGGGACCATTGTTGACAGCAAATGCATTGCAGAACCAAGCGCTCATCGACTCGGGGAAAGAACTTGTCGTCGGAGAGAATGCAAAGATCGTTACGATTCAGTTTCTTGATGTATTTACGAAACTTGGAGGTACTGGAATTACGATTGGTTTCATCATCGCCACGCTTATGGTTGCGCGTTCAGCTCACTTGAAGCAGCTCGGTAAATTGTCACTTGCACCGAGTCTGTTTAACATCAATGAGCCAGTCATCTTTGGGATGCCGATCGTCTTCAATCCGGTCATGTTTATCCCGTTCGTCATTGTTCCGGCGATTGCATCATTCATGGTCTATTTCACGATTTTGTGGGGATGGGTCGAACCGTTTAATGCCTTGCAAGTTCCGTGGACGACTCCGCCAATCATCTCAGGGTTCTTGATAGGAGGATGGCGGGCAGCACTCTTACAGATTGCGACGATCGCTATGTCCGTTGCGATTTACTTGCCTTTCGTTCGAATGCAGGATCAAATCTCATATGGAGAAGAAGTCAAAGCACAGGAAGATCAAGCTTCGGCATAAAACCGTGCTCATAGAAAAACCGATCGATTCCTCTTTTGAAACAATAGGGGAGTCGGTCGGTTTTAATTGTTTTGTATGGAACCATGTATTTTGTGCGCCACCCATCGAAAGAGGACGACATGAAAGAGTGATACTCGGTTAAATTTTTGCAAAGATCGTATCTAGGATTCAGCAGTCATTATTATAGAAGAAAAGCGTCAAGCCCACTCTTCCGTCATCTCTTGCAGTTGCGTCAAGATATGTGTCAGCAAAAAGGCTCCGAGGGCAAGACTTGGCAACCCGTGACGCGAGCCGTCTTCAGCCGGGAGCAACCCTTTATTGAATTTTAAGGCGAGTGGTGCGATGGAGCGCTCGAGCGTCTCTGTTACATCTCCAAGCGTGACAATTGCATACGGTGTATGCCACGAGTCATAGCGGGCGAGTGATGCTTGGAAGTCGGGGCGTTCCGTATCCGGTGTAAATATGAGAATCCGGTCGACGGCATGGAGTGTTTTATGATTTTTAATCTGTGAGACACGTTTCATTTGGTCCGGACCTTCGGACAACATCGGATAAAGACCTTCGAATTCGCCGTAAGCATCAACATAAACGGTACCCTCTCCGACGAGCGCTTGAGCCAGCAAACGGACGACATCGAACAATTCGTCCTCTTGTTTGACGAGACTTTGAAGCTTTCCGTTGAATTGAGTCGCTAAAATTTTCATCATGGGTGAACATCCTCTCTAAATTTCTATCACAGACAGTATATAGCAAGTTTTACTTTAATGTAGAATGGAAATAACTAGAGGGGGAGTGTGAAGGATGAAAGGGAGACTACTCATCGCGGAAGATGAGCCGGGCATACGGAATTTATTGGCACAGTTATTCAAGGCGCAAGGGTACATCACGGATTTAGCGGTCGATGGAATCGAGACGATTGAACGATTACGCGAAGCGGATTACGATCTGCTGCTGATGGACGTCAACATGCCTGGGAAAACAGGGATTGAAGTGTTGCGTCATCAAGACCAAATCGGACGTCCGATCCGGACGATTTTAATGACGGCGCTCAGTGAAAAAGAAGCGATGGAAGAAGCGAAACGACTCGGTGTCGTCGCCTTCTTCGGAAAGCCGTTTGATATCTTTGAACTGAAAAAAGAAGTGACTGTGCAGATTTCGAGCGATGTAAGCGGTTAATCCTTCACGTCGTCGTCACAAACCTGAAAACAGAGCGAAATGCTGTACGTTCAAGCGAATCAGTATGTTATAATCAGTCTGAAATTACACGATTCCGTGTAAGCAGCGATCAAAACAGAGGAGGATGTCATTATGCCATTAGTATCTATGACAGACATGTTAAACAAAGCGCTCGAAGGTAAGTATGCAGTAGGTCAATTCAACATCAACAACCTCGAGTGGACACAAGCGATTCTCGGTGCGGCTCAAGAAGAGCAGTCACCAGTTATCCTTGGTGTATCTGAAGGTGCAGCACGTCACATGGGCGGATTCTACACGGTTGTTAAAATGGTAGAAGGTCTCGTTCACGACATGAAAGTAACAGTTCCTGTTGCGATTCACCTCGACCACGGTTCAAGCATTGAAAAATGTAAAGAAGCGATCGACGCTGGATTTACATCTGTAATGATCGATGATTCACACAGCCCAATCGACACAAACATCGAAACAACTAAAGCAGTTGTTGAGTATGCACATGCTAAAGGTGTTTCTGTTGAAGCAGAAGTTGGAACTGTCGGTGGACAAGAAGACGACGTCATCGGTGACGTTATGTACGCGAAACTTGACGAGTGCGTTCGCATCGTTAAAGAAACAGGAATCGACACGCTCGCTCCAGCACTCGGTTCTGTACACGGTCCTTACAAAGGTGAACCAAACCTTGGTTTCGCTGAAATGGAAGAAATCCGTAACGCAACAGACCTTCCACTCGTTCTTCACGGTGGTACAGGAATCCCGACACACGATATCGAAAAAGCGATTTCGCTCGGTACTTCTAAAATCAACGTCAACACAGAGAACCAAATCTCATTCGCGAAAGTCGTTCGTGAAGTATTGGCTGAGAAACCAGAAGCATATGACCCACGCGTATTCATCGCACCAGGTCGCGAAGCAATCAAACAAACAGTCATCGGTAAGATGCGTGAGTTTGGTTCAAGCAACAAAGCATAATTTTTATCCTTTAAAATGCGGTAGACTCCGGTCTATCGCATTTTTTTTCATCTAGAAAGCAAACTGTTTTTGGAAAACGTTAGGACTTCGAGCGAAAAAAATTTATAATGGAACAGTAAGCGATTTCAAGGGAATACTTTAAGGGATGAAAGGGGAAGGATTAAAATGAGATTTTTTATCGACACAGCGAACGTAGAGGATATTAAAAAAGCACATAAAATGGGGATTTTAGATGGGGTTACAACAAATCCATCACTCGTCGCAAAAGAAGGCGTCGACTTCCATACACGTCTCCGTGAGATTTGTGAAATCGTCGGGGATGTATCCGTCAGTGCGGAAGTCATCGCACTCGATGCAGAAGGAATGATTCGTGAAGGGAAGGAACTCGCACAAATCGCACCGAACATTACGGTAAAGGTTCCGATGACACCTGCTGGTCTTGAAGCAGTTGCAGCATTGTCAAAAGAAAAAATTACGACGAACGTGACATTGATTTTCAATCCGAACCAGGCACTTCTCGCAGCACGTGCTGGAGCGACATACGTTTCGCCGTTCCTCGGGCGTCTCGATGACATCGGGCAAGATGGAATGGGACTCGTCGAAACGATTGCGCAAATCTTCGTTGTCCATGATATTCCGACACAAATCATTGCAGCATCGATTCGTAATCCGATTCATGTCACGAATGCAGCACTTGCAGGTGCAGATATCGCGACGATTCCGTTCAACGTCATTGAGTCGTTGACACACCACCCATTGACGACTCAAGGAATCGAGAAGTTTCTCGCGGACTGGGAAAAAGCCCAGCAATAATAGATGGTGAAGAAAGGTTGATGGATAGTGGACATTTTGTATATCGTAGGGCAACAACGCCTTGAAGGAACGGTCTTGATCAGCGGTTCGAAACAAAGTGCGATTCCATGCCTCGCGGCCGCACTCTTGACGGATCAGCAAGTCGTACTTGAGGGTGTGCCGGACATTGGCGACGTTACGACGATGATCCAAATCATGGAGACGCTTGGAGCCGTCGTGACACGTCAAGGCGATATGGTGACGATTGACCCGAGTCAAGTCGAACCAATGCCTTTGACGGGAGCGGAGACACGGAAATTACGTGGATCAATCTACCTCATGAGCATTCTTGCAGCGCGATTTAAACAGGGGGTCGTCGGTTTACCCGGTGGCTATGCCATCGGTCCTCGACCGATTGATTTACACATTAAAGCACTCGAGCGTCTCGGTGTTTCGATGCGAAACGAACAAGGTGTTTACTACATGCGTGTCGAAGAGTTGAAGGGTAACCGCATCTATCTTGATTTACCTTCCTTCGGTGCGACAATCAGTGCGTTACTCGTCGCCGTCATGGCTGAAGGAACGACAGTGATTGAAAATGCCGCCTATGATCCGGAAGTAATCGATGTCAGTACGATGCTTACGAACATGGGAGCGAGCGTCAAAGGTGCAGGGACCGATGAAATTCGCATCAAAGGGATTAAATCGCTTCAAGGCTGTCGTCATACACTGATTCCTGACCGGATGGAGGCGGGAACGTTTCTGACGATGGGCGCCGTCCTTGGACGCGTCACGGTCGACAACGTCATTCCGTTACATCTTGAAAGCATCATTCAAAAGCTCGAACGGTTCGGTGCGAAGGTTGAAGTCGCAGACGATGCAGTCACGGCTTCAATCGGGGAAATGAAACCGGTCGATATCAGGGTTTTCCATTACGGTGGGTTTCCGAGTGACATGCAACCAATCATCTCAGCGGCGCTTTTGCAAGCGAAGGGTGCGAGCATCGTTGTTGATAAGCTGTACCCCCAACGTTTCCGTCACGTCCAAGAAATGCGTCGCCTGAGTGCACGGATTACGCATGAAGATGCTGCTTCCATCATCATCCGCGGTGGTGAAACGTTGTTTGGGGCAGAACTCGAGGCGAAAGATCCGCGTGGCGCGGCAGCACTCGTTCTAAGTGGAATGCTCGCTTCAGGCGAAACGTTGTTGCATCATGCTGAACTCATCGATCAAAGTTATGAACGGTTCGATGAAAAGTTAAAAGGGCTCGGGGCCCTCGTATGGCGCGAAACGGTCTGACCGATTTTTAGCAAAAGAGAGGGGACATACACATGGAAAGAAGTCTATCAATGGAACTTGTACGCGTAACAGAGGCGGCGGCACTTGCCTCTGCCCGCTGGATGGGGAAAGGTTTGAAGAATGAGGCAGATGACGCGGCGACGAGCGCAATGCGTGATGTCTTCGATACGATCCCGATGAAGGGAACGGTCGTCATTGGCGAAGGTGAGATGGATGAAGCACCGATGCTCTACATTGGAGAAAAGCTTGGAAATGGATATGGCCCACGACTCGATGTTGCCGTCGACCCGCTTGAAGGAACGAACATCGTCGCAAAAGGAACATGGGGTGCGCTTGCCGTACTCGCTGTTGCAGATGCCGGCGATTTGCTCCATGCACCGGACATGTATATGGATAAAATTGCTGTCGGTCCGGAAGCGGCAGGTCACGTCAGCTTAGATGCGACGATTGAAGAAAACATCGCCGCTGTCGCGAAAGCTAAAAATAAAGACATCGAAGACGTCGTCGTCTCGATTCTTGATCGTGAACGTCATGAAGAAGTCATTCAACGGATTCGGGCAACGGGAGCACGGATTCGCTTGATTGGTGACGGTGATGTCGCAGCGGCAATCAATACCGCATTCCCGCATACAGGGATTGATTTACTGCTCGGTTCAGGCGGAGCGCCTGAAGGTGTGCTTGCAGCCGTTGCGCTCAAATGTCTCGGCGGTGAACTCCAAGGCCGTCTGCTTCCTGCAGACGAGGCGGAAGTCGCACGCTGTAAAAAGATGGGGATTGAAGATCCGTCAAGAATCCTCATGATGGACGATCTTGTTTCAGGAGATGACTGTATCTTTGCTGCAACGGGCGTAACGGACAGTGAGCTGATGAAAGGTGTTCAGTTCTCCGGACAAGGTGGACAAACGCACTCTGTCGTCATGCGCGCAAAATCAGGAACCGTTCGTTTCGTCGAAGGACATCACTCGTTCAAAAAGAAACCGAAGCTCGTCATCAAGTAATGCATGAAACTGAGCAAAACAAAGAAAGACCTTTCCGATTTTTTCGGAAAGGTCTTTCGGACTGTAGACAAAGTGCTATCAGGAAAAAAAAGCGTCTTTATTTGTTGCTTTCCTCGGGCGAGGCGCAAGCCGTTGCTCCTTGGTCCTTACGGACAACGAGCAGGGTCTTGCCTGCCTCTGAAAGTGCGTTAAAAACGCACTTTTTCCCGTAGGAGTCAACGAAACATGACGCTTTTTAGCTAATACCGTGACCAAAAAGCCGGACATGGAGACGTTTTAGAGCGCAATCCGTTTCGAATCGCTTAGAACCGCGAAAAGCAATCGGTCGCGACCCTGCAGCTTTGCTGTAGCGGCGTGACCGATTGCCGCTTTGAAGACGAGGCGAGACAGGGAAGCGCGAACGGATTGCATCTCGATACCATATGTTTACGCTTTTTAATAGTTTGTCTACACGCTGAAAGACCTTTCCGATTTTTTCGGAAAGGTCTTTTTCTTTTGTGAACCAACTATTCTTTCAACGGTGCTTGGACGGAAGCGCTCATCTTTGTGAGTGTTTGACGTGGTAAGAGCCGCGTCAGGAAAACATAGAAGGCATTGCTTGCACCAGGAATCACCAGCGTCTTGCCTTGCATGTATCCATCGAAGGATAGCTTAGCGACGGTTGGCGCATCCATGATGCCGGGGCGTTTAAACAAACGGGAAGCAGACAGGCCGGCCGTCGCTTCGAAATCGGTATGGGTCGCACCGGGACAAACCGCCGTGACTTGAATGCCGTAAGGCGCGAGTTCCTCTGCTAAAGCTTCGGAAAAACTTAAGACGTAGGCTTTTGTTGCATAATAGACGGCTAGGAACGGACCGGCTTGAAATGCTGCCGTCGAAGCGATCTGTACGATCCGACCTTGTATACCTTGGTCCCGCATCCGCTGTGCATAAGCTTTTGTCAGATGAGTCAGGGCCCGGATGTTGACATCAATCATGTTCAGTTCACGTGAAAGTTCGGTTTCGAGAAACTCACCAAATAATCCGAAACCGGCATTGTTGATTAAGAGATCGACCGAATCATCTTTTGTCGCCCGAAGGAGGGCTTCGATGTGGAGGGGCTGTCCGATGTCGTAAGGATAGACCTCAGCCGTTCCTCCTTCTTGTTCGACGAGATACTTCGTCTCGAACAGTTTTTCGGCATTGCGCCCGACGAGCAGCAGATGATCTCCTTGCATGCCATATAACCGTGCGAGCTCGCGACCGATTCCTGCTGAGGCTCCTGTAATCAATACGTTCATAGGATCACGCTCCTGTTTCGTGGATTGAATTGATAGAAAAAGGGTATTAACTAGACGATAGCGCAGAACAAACAAAAAAGCGATTGAGCCGATGCTCAACCGCTTGGACGATCGTGTTTGGATTAAAGGTAAGAACCGGCTCCGACGAGACGTGAACCCCAGTATCCTGATTTGAAGCTTGAGTATTTAACGCCACCCGTTTCCGAGTTGACCATGCTTGTCTTGCTTGTCGCGATACCAACGTGTTGGATGCCGCTACCGTGTGAGAAGAAGACGAGATCTCCCGGTTGAACGCTTGAGACGCTGACTTTCTTAGATGAAGAGTATTGTGAAGAAGACGAGCGTGGAAGTGTTTTTCCAGCTGCTTTCTTATAAACGTAGCTTGTGAAACCAGAGCAATCAAAACCGCGTGTTGTTGTACCGCCCCAGACGTAAGGCGTACCTTTATGTTTTGCTGCTTCGCTTAAGATCTTTGTACGTGTTGAAGAAGAAGTCGTTGTTTTCTTAGCTGTTGAAGTTGATGTTTTTTTCTTGTATGTTTTTGTATACTTCGTGTACACGTAACGTGTTTTCCCACCGTAATAAATCTTCGTCCAGCTACCTGACTTTCCTTTATAACGGAATGTTTGACCTGCGTTAACTTTACCGACGATTGAAGATTTTGTAGAGGCACCTGAACGAACGCGTAATCCGTTATCCATGATTTTGACTTTAGTAATTGTAGCAGCTTCAACTTTACCTGTTCCCACTGACGCAAAACCTGAAACCACTAATGCGGCTGTCGCGACCGATGCTAGAAAACGTTTCATATGTGAATTCCTCCATTTTAATTAAAATTTATGTGACCGAGTTATATAATGAAATCATTGAGTGTTTGTTTAGGCAGTCATCCTTACGACTTTGTAAGTTTTTCTCTGCAGGAATATCTTAGCATGCGGTCGTGTGAAAACGTTTTTTCAGTTCCGCTACAAAATACCGCTTTTCTGTAATATAACTGCAATAATATCGTGGAATATTACAAAGAAGAAATTTCCATTCGCTAAATCACGACGAAAGTGGTAGATATGTGATACCTTTAATTCACAAAAGATTTTTTTGCTTTATCATTAAATACGTTACAGAACTTTGCTGTTGAATTTATAAAGAATAGGTGAATGCATATGCCAACTGAAAAAACCGATAAACCAGAACGTTCCTATACACTTGCCCAACTCGGTAATCTGACATTGAAGGATCTATATGAAATTGCGAAAGCAAAAAATGTTCCGCAATACCGGGAAGCGCGAAAGCGTGAGTTAATGTTCAAGATTTTAAAAGCACAAGCAGAATCAACCGGTCTCTACTTCCTCGAAGGGGTGCTTGAAGTCATCCCCGGCAATCCACAGATGCAAAACGATGGTGGTTTCGGCTTCCTTCGTCCCATCAACTACTCACAATCCTCTGAAGATATTTACATCGCCGCTTCACAAATTCGTCGTTTTAATCTTCGCAATGGAGATGTCGTCACGGGAAAAGTCCGGCCACCGAAGGAAAATGAACGTTTCCAAGGTTTATTGAGTGTTGAAGCAGTGAATGGAGAAGCGCCGGACACGGCACGAAACCGTTTATTCTTCCCTGCGCTGACACCGATCTACCCCGATCGTTTAATGCGTCTTGAAACAGAACCGCGTCATCTGTCGGTTCGTGTCATGGACATGATTGCGCCGGTCGGATTCGGGCAACGCGGATTGATTGTCGCACCACCGAAGGCGGGGAAGACGTCCTTGTTAAAAGAGATTGCGAATTCGATTCAAGTCAACCATCCGGATGTTGAGTTAATCATTCTTTTGATTGATGAACGACCGGAGGAAGTGACGGATATCGAACGTTCCGTACCGGGAGCAGACGTCGTCAGTTCGACGTTTGATGAGACACCGGATAACCACGTCCGGATTTCAGAACTCGTCCTTGAGCGGGCGATGCGTCTCGTCGAGCATAAAAAAGATGTCGTCATCTTGATGGACTCGATCACACGTCTGACGCGTGCCTATAACCTGACCGTCCCGCAAAGCGGACGGACCTTATCAGGGGGGATTGACCCGGCTGCCTTCCATAAACCGAAACGTTTCTTCGGAGCAGCACGGAACATCGAACATGGCGGCAGTTTGACGATTCTCGCGACAGCACTCGTTGAGACCGGTTCACGGATGGACGATGTCATCTATGAAGAATTTAAAGGGACCGGCAACATGGAGCTTCATCTTGACCGGAAACTATCAGAGCGTCGCATCTTCCCGGCGATCGATATCCGGAAATCCGGCACACGGAAAGAAGAGTTGCTCCTACCGAAAGATCAACTCGATGCGTTGTGGACGATTCGTCGGACGATGAATGAATCAAACGAGTTCGTCGACAGTTTCTTGCGCAAGATTAAGGATACGAAAAATAATGAAGAATTCTTCGTTGAACTGTTGAAGGAAAAGAAGAAGCCGATTCGCCGGGCAGCAGCTAAACCACGGACGATCAAAACAGATACACCGACTTGAAAATAGGTATTGCGAGACGATGAAAAATCGTTTAGTATAGGAAGGTAACTTACTCTGGCTCAGCAAATGAACCAGGGCGGAAGGAGAGAAATCAACCATGAAACAAGGAATTCACCCAAACTACAACAAAGTTGTATTTATGGATTCAACTACTGAGTACAAATTCTTAACTGGTTCTACTCGTTCTTCGAACGAAACAATCACTTGGGAAGATGGAAACGAGTACCCACTCATCCGCGTGGATGTGTCTTCGGACTCGCACCCATTCTACACTGGTCGTCAAAAGTTCAACGCTGCAGACGGTCGTGTCGATCGCTTCAACAAAAAATACGGCCGCAAGTAATTGCGACCTATCCATTAAAAAACAGCCTGTCTCCATCACTGGAGCAGGCTGTTTTTGTATAGACTGAACTGGGCGCGATAGGTCAGGTAAGTCTTCAACACGAACGATGAGCCGATTGCGCCGGCAATGCCGGTGATATACGGGAGCAAGTCAGGATTTGTCGCGAATTGTTCGAAGAGACGACTGAAGGAAAAATGTCGGCCGAGGAAAAAACCTGCGCCGAGAAAGACACTAATCCAAATCAAAGCCCCGGTATACGCATAGACGGCGAAAACCCGAAACGGCATCTTCGAAACACCGGCAAAAAAAGCGGACAGTTGGCGAAGGCCAGGTATGTAGTAACCGATAATCAAGACCGACTTGCCGTAACGAAGAAAGCCGGCTTCTGCCGTGACAATGTGTTTTTCAGAAATGCGAAACTTCGGTCCGATTCGATGAAGCAACGGCATTCCGAGTTTCAGACCAAGCAGGTAGCTGATCGTCATCCCGATACAGCTTCCGGCGTAAGCGGCGAGAATCGTTCCGATTAAGGGTAAATTGCCTTGATGCATCCAAAAACCGGACATGATCAGTAACGTTTCATCCGGAACAGGAAGCCCGATGATCCCCCCGGCTAGAAGGATCGCAAGTCCGAATGAACCATATTGATGAAGCACTTCATGTAATATGTGATGGATCGGGAACACCTTCCTTCATAAATTCTTCTTCTATAGTGTACAGGAAATGAGGACTGGTTAAAACGACAAGGTGGGGAATCATGGGAATGAACGGATGGATTTTTGATTTCGAGAAGTCAACTCTTTTCCTTATATTCGATTCGGGCTATACTCGTTAAAGTGACTAATTTTAGAGGACGGTGTCTGCAATGATGCATGTAATAAATCAGTATGGTTGGATTGAAGTGATTTGCGGAAGTATGTTCTCTGGTAAGTCGGAAGAATTGATTCGACGCGTTCGCCGGGCTCAGTACGGGAAGTTGCCGGTCCAAGTGTTTAAACCGGCAATCGACGACCGTTATCATGAAGAACATGTCGTCTCGCACGTCGGCAACTCTGTCATCGCGGTACCGATGGCGACGAGCCGTGACGTGTACGCGGCAGTCGCACAAGAGACACAAGTGGTCGCGATTGACGAAGTTCAGTTCTTTGATGATGAAATCGTCGATGTCATCGAGGCCCTCGCGCAGGACGGAAAACGTGTCATCTGTGCCGGACTCGATCAAGACTTCCGGGCGGAACCATTCGGTAAGATGCCGGAACTTCTCGCACGGGCAGAGTTCGTCACGAAACTGCAGGCGATCTGCCTGTCGTGCGGTGACCCGGCATCGCGGACGCAACGTTTAATCGACGGTCGACCTGCCAACTACAATGATCCAATCATTTTAGTCGGCGCGTCAGAGTCGTATGAGCCGCGTTGTCGCCACTGCCATGAAGTGCCGGGGAAATCGCAAGCCCTGCAACAATGGAAGAAACAGCAACAGAACTGATGAAGTAAACGAAGGACTGATTCATCAGTCAGGACCACATCAATCAAATGGCCGATACTCCCATCGTTTCAAGGGAGCATCGGCCATTTTTTTTGCGCATTCATATTGTTCTGGACGGCTTAGTCGATGCTTGAAACACGCATCGAAACAGTCTTCATCCCTTGCTTTTGCGCAGGAAAGACATCAACCGGTGTGGGTCAAACGACTATATTGGTGTACAAAGTGTGTTGCCTCGCGGACAATCGTTTCTTGATCATAATCGAGGGTCGCGACATGATAGGAGTCAAGCAGGCAATAGCTCCGTTTGTCCGTCGAACCGATGACTTGATAAAGGTAATCCGAACTTTCAGGCGGGACGACATGGTCTTCGGCAGAATATAAAATAAGTGTTGGAATCTCGATGGCTGGTAAGAGTGGACGTGTCTGGTCAATCAAGGTCAAAAGTTCCGATGCGCAGACGACAGGGACCTGGTCATAGATGATTTCAAACGCTTCACGTTTAATGTCTGGGGTACTTTCTTTTAAGTAGCGTGGACAGTCTTCAAAAGATAATGCTTCATAGGCAGGAATCGCTAACGCTGCATTGATCGTAATCAATCCGTCAGCAGGTAATCCTTCCGCGACGAGTGCAAGGGCAAGTGTCGCACCCATCGATTGTCCGGCGATGAAAATGGACGAACAATGATTGGTTAAGACGTCGAACCCTTGGCGGAGGCTTTGTTTCCAATCTTCAGCAGTCGACGCTTCGAAATCACGGATGCTCGTCCCGTGTCCGTCGAGACGCGGGGCATACACGGTAAACCCTTGGGCGGCAAACTGCTCTCCGACAGTACGGACGCTTTGAGGGGTTGCGTTAAAACCGTGAGACAGTAAAATACCGATTGGACCTCGTTCAATCAAAAAAGCTTCTGCGCCAAACAGGACGGGTGATGATGAATTCATAAAGGGTTCCTCCTTCTATTAAAAAACTCGTAGTGCTTTAGGCGCACTACGAGATTCTCGTAAGTATCATCCAAAGCATCGGCTTTGCTGGTCGGAGCACCTTGCATGTTGCAGGTTGCCGTGGGTTCGTAGAGCCAGATCTCTCGCCCACTCTTGATATATCGTATAGGAATTGTCGGAATAATCATTGTGAAGAGGATAGCATTGATTGAAATACGTTGTCAAGACGTCAAAAAGAAGTCGAAATTGATAAACTGGGTAATTTGGTTTAATTTTGAAAATATGGTTGACTTGAGAAGGGAATCCCCGTAGTGTAAGCATTAGATTCACGACATAAGAACGACTTGAAACATCACACATATGAACTTCATACCGTAGCACTTATCGAGAGAGGTGGAGGGACTGGCCCTACGAAACCTCGGCAACAGACTTCTTACGTCGTACTGTGCCAATTCCGTCAGACGTTTGTCTGAAAGATGAGCGGAGCGGATTCTGCCTTAGTGCAGATGGAAGAATCCTTTTCTTTTAAGAGAAGGGTTCTTTTTTTGATGTTTTCCTAAAAAAGAGAATGAAATACAATTCATTTTGTATTTTAGAATGACCTGTGCTAGTCTTGAGCTGTATAACTCAATAACCAGTTCTTCGGGGTAGGGTGAAAATCCCAACCGGCGGTGATGCGATTGATAAATCGATGAGCCCGCGACCTGCAGTGTACGCACTGTGGCTGACTTGGTGAGACTCCAGGGCCGACGGTAAAGTCCGGATGGGAGAAGGACGAAACAATGCGCTTGCTGCCATTTTCTGAAAAAATGTTTTCAGGGAAAGGTCTGTTTCTGTATGTGTAAAAACAGAAACGCGAGACGCTTATTTCGTCAATCCTTCAATCACGACGCCCCTTTTACAGGAGGCGTCTTTTTTATTGAAAGGAGCGGAAAAAATGGAAACATTCATGAGTTATGCGATGCAACTAGCACACATGTTAAACGGTCAAACGAGCCCGAATCCGAGTGTCGGCTGCGTCATCGTCAAACAGGGGCGGATTGTTGGTTTTGGGGCCCACCGTTATGCGGGAGGACCCCATGCCGAAGTCGAAGCGCTCCTCATGGCAGGTGAAGCAGCACGCGGAGCCGATCTCTACGTGACACTCGAACCGTGCAATCATCACGGCAAAACACCGCCGTGTACGGAAGCGATTCTAAAAGCCGGCATTGCGCGCGTCTTTGTCGCGACAAAGGACCGCCACGCGCTCGTCGCAGGAAGCGGTATCACACGTCTCCGTCAGGCGGGGATTGACGTCGAAGTCGGTCTACTAAAAGACGAGGCAGTGGCACTGTATGAACCATTTTGGACGGCGATTGAACGAAAACGTCCGCATGTCACAGTGAAAGTCGCCCAAACGATGAACGGGACGATTGCGACGGGTGAACAACGCTTTATCACTTCGGAAGCGGCACGTGCTGACGGACGGCAGTTACGCGGGATACACGACGCGATTCTCGTCGGAAGCGACACGGTGATCATCGATGACCCGGCACTGACGTTGCGCAGTTCGACCGGCATCGAACCGGTCCGTGTCATTGTCGATCGCCGCGGGCGCCTGACTGAAACATTCCAAGTCTTAAACGATGGCTTGAATCCGACGTACTGGCTGACGGAACAGCCACGAACAAGCGAACGGGCGAACGTGACGGTTTTCGTCGGGGCGTATGCGACACCGGACCAAATCCTCGAACTTTTATATGAACAAGGTATTCGCAGTCTGTTGATTGAAGGTGGTCCCACGATTCAATCCGCATTTTTAGAAGCGGACCTTGTCGACACGATCGAACTTTACCAGGCACCGTCCCTCTTCAGTGGGACAAAATCTCTGACAATGGCACAGGACATCGAAGACTGTTTTGATTTAGTGAAAATGAACCAAATCGGACAGGACGTCCATCTCCAGTATGTACGAAAGGAGAGGATGACATGTTTACCGGATTGATTGAAGAACTCGGCACAATAAAACGGAAAGTCCCCCGTCCGAACGGGCTGGCGCTCGAAATTGAAGCGACAGCAGTGCTTGACGGAACAAAGATTGGCGACAGCATTGCCGTTGATGGGATTTGTTTGACGGTGACGGCGATGACGAAGAGCGGATTCACGGCCGATGCCGTCCATGAGACGATCCGAGCGACGTCGCTGCAGACGTTACGGGTCGGAGCAGCCGTTCAACTCGAACGCGCGATGCCGGCGAATGGACGGTTCGGCGGTCACTTCGTCAGCGGTCATATCGACGGAACGGCTCGGTTTCTCAGCCGGCGACCGGACGGTGAAGCGATGGAATACCGTTTTGAGGCAGGCGACTGGAGCAAGTACTGTATTCCGAAAGGATCGATTGCGATTAATGGGACGAGCCTGACACTGCAACATGTCGGAAACGACGCGGTGACGATTTCATTGATTCCCCATTCACGCCAAGTCACGACGTTCGATCGCTTGCAGACGGGTGCCCTCGTCAATATCGAATGTGACTTGATGGCGAAACATCTCTATCACTTTACGCAGAAGGATGCGAAAACGGACTGGTCGGCATTTTTAGGAGGCGAAGCATGATGAACGGATTTGATTCGATTGAAGAAGCAGTGGATGACTTAAAACGCGGACGACCGATCATCGTCTGTGACGATGAAAACCGTGAGAACGAAGGGGATCTCGTGTTACTTGCGGAACATGCGACACCCGAGATGATTAACTTCATGATCACTTACGGCAAAGGACTCGTCTGTGTCCCGGTCAGTCCGGATATCGCAACACGACTCGAACTCCGGCCGATGACAGATGTCAACACGGATCCGCACGGAACGGCTTTTACGATCAGCATTGATCATGAAGATGCGAAAACCGGCATCAGTGCAGCGGAACGGGCAATGACGATTCAGCGGATGTTGACGGATGGTCCAAAGCAGTTCAAGCGTCCCGGACACATCTTTCCGTTGATCGCAAACGAAGGCGGCGTTCGCGTCCGGCGTGGTCATACGGAAGCAGGGATTGATTTGGCACGGCTCGCGGGAAGCGCCGAAGCGGCCGTCATCTGTGAAATCATTTTAGACGACGGGACGATGGCACGGGTTGATGATTTAGTGACGTATAAAGCAGAACATGATTTAAAAATGATTACGATCGATGCTCTCGTCCGCTATCTCGAGCGCTCTGTCCGCCGTGAAGCGGAAGTCTTGTTACCGACGACGCACGGGGCGTTTCGGATGCTTGGTTATACGACACCTGACGCCAAGGAACATGTCACGGTGCTATCAGGTGAAGCAGAAGACGGGATGCTCGTCCGCGTTCATTCCGAATGTCTGACGGGTGACGTCTTCGGATCAAAACGGTGTGACTGCGGTCCGCAACTCGACGCGGCGCTCGACCGGATTGAACAAGAAGGTGGTGCTGTCCTCTACTTGCGGCAAGAAGGTCGGGGGATTGGTCTGATGGCGAAGCTGAAAGCCTATGAGCTCCAAGAACAAGGACTCGATACGGTCGAGGCGAACCATGCGCTCGGATTCGCAGCCGACTTACGCGACTACGCCGTCGCAGCAGCGATGCTTCAGGACCTCGGTGTCACGAAAATCCGTTTGATGACGAATAACCCGGATAAACAGCAAGCGCTCGAAACGTACGGCATCACTGTGCTTGAGCGGGTTCCGCATGAAGTACCGGCAAGTTTAGAAAACCACCAGTATCTCAAAACCAAACAGACGAAGCTCGGGCATCTGCTCGATCTCGAAGGAGGAAAATAAGATGGTATACGAAGGATTTTTAACGGGCGAAGGACTCCGGGTTGCGATCGTCGCAGCACGTTTTAATGAATTGATCACTTCTAAATTAGTCGGAGGAGCAAACGATGCCTTCCGTCGTCACGGTGTCGAAGCGGATAGCGTCGATACGGCGTGGGTGCCGGGCGCATTCGAGATTCCGCTCGTCGCGGAGAAACTGGCGAAAAGCGGTAAGTATGATGCCATCATCACACTCGGTGCCGTCATCCGCGGTGCGACGTCGCATTACGATTATGTCTGCAATGAAGTCGCGAAAGGTGTTGCCGGTGCGTCGCGTGAGACGGGTGTTCCGATCATCTTCGGTGTATTGACGACGGACTCGATTGAACAAGCGGTCGAACGGGCCGGCACGAAAGCAGGGAACAAAGGGTATGAGTCGGCGGTCTCTGCCATCGAGATGGCGAACTTGTTACGCAGCTTTCAGTAATGTTTCTCTATCGGATGTAAAACGGGGACAGACGTAAAAGTCAATCCGCCACCTGTTAGATCGTTCAAAAGGAATCACTCGTTTCACGCGACTCCTGCAGGAAAGCGCGTGGAAAATGAGCGATTCCTTTTTGAGGTCGCGCCCCTCTTACATGCGATAGAAATTTTTTTGGTTTTTATCAATAATTCATGGTCACGGATACACGGGATGGTATAACCACCGTATAATAATAAAAGTACGGAAAACTTAGAGGTTTGGAAGAAAGGGGGGCGAATGAACATGAAGCGGATTCATTACGTATACGGCGTTCTTTTATTTAGTTTGAGCTATTATAGTTGGATCTGGTTTTATGCCGATCGACCGGAACTGGCATCGTGGGGAAATAACATTTTTTCTATCATAGGCTGTATAGCTGCAACATTATTCTTACTGCACACATATCGAACGAATGGCCGGGACCAAGGCCGGTTTTTTCTCTATCTTGCTTTCGGAACAGGAAGTTATCTGATTGCGGAACTGATTTGGATGTCTTATGAAAATATCCAACAGGTTGCCGTTCCTTTTCCCGGTCTGCCGGACCCTTTTTATATGTTGCAATCGTTCTTTTTCTTTATGGCATTTCTTCATTTGATTCGAAAATACGTGACGAAACATCAATTGATTCGATTCGTGTTTGATATTTTAATCGTCATGACTGTCGCTGTGACATACAGCTGGTTTTTCTTGGTTCGTCCTTCTTTAGCGGATGGGCAAGCGTCGACAGCGGAAAACTTCGTCGCGTTCGCGTATCCGATGAATGATGTCGTATTGCTGTTTTGTGTCATCAGCATCTACTTCTTAATCGAAAAACGACAAACTGTCACACGACCGACCTGTTTCTCCTTTTTGTTAATCGGAATATTAATTCAGATTATCGCCGATACCCTTTTTCTATATATGACGACCATCCATGGGTATGAGAACACCGCAGCGATTGATCCGTTATTCATTTTAAGTTTATTGTTAGTCGCGATTTCCGGTCATGCGGGAGAAGTGACGATGGAACATATCCGAGTCGATCAGGAAGAAAGGCAATCCTTGCATCTCGGGCGATTGTTTTTACCGTATTTCCTCGTACTTCTATTGTTCTCAACAATGCTGTTTTATGCGCAACGGGGAGATGCCTTAAATGGATTGATGATTGGTTGCGGGGTGACGATTCTCTTAATTTTAGTCCGGCAAATTTTAATGATTTTAAGTAACCATCAATTGATTCAAGAAATCCACCATAAGGCGGACGAGTTGGAAGAGAGTAAGGAACGTTATGAATCACTCTTTACGTATCATCCGGATGCCGTTTATTCTCTTGATTTGAAAGGACAAATTGAAAGTGCGAACCCATCATTCGAAAAACTGACGGAACATTGTGAGATCGAGTTGATTGGTCGGTCGTACGATCAATTGCTTGGACAAGGGACTTCTGCCATGGCGGATCAAGATAAGATGAGCGCTGAACAATTCGAGACGGTGTTTCGAAAGGAAGGTGGCAACAATGTCCTGCTCAGCGTGACGACAATTCCGATTCGTGTCCGAAAACGACTTGTTGGTTTGTTCGGCATCGGTCGTGACATCACAGACATGCGGAAAAATGAATTGAAAATCCATCAGCTTGCGTACTATGACCATTTGACGAAAGCGGTCAATCGAAAGTACTTCGAAGAGATGTTACACCATTTAGTCGAGCAAGAACAAAGTCAAGAAACGATCATTCTTTGCTTCATCGACTTAAACGATTTTAAACTCGTGAATGACTCGTTTGGACATCACATCGGCGATCAATTGCTGATTCAAGTCGCAGAACGCTTACGCCGCGCGACAGAAATCGAAGACGTCGTCGCCCGACAAGGAGGCGATGAATTCACGGTCATTCTCCGTCATATCGTGTCGGAAGAAGGGGCGAGAACCCGGACCGGGCGCCTTCTTAACCAGTTGAGCATACCGTACAATATTGAAGGACTTGAAGTCGTCTCGAGCCCGAGCATCGGAGTAGTTCGCCATCAAAGAACGGAACCGAAACATGTCGTGACGTTATTAAAACAAGCGGATTTAGCGATGTATCAGGCAAAGGCAAAAGGCGGAAAAACGGTCGTCTTCTTTGATGATATTGCGGAAGCGGCGTCATACCGGCTACGACTTGAGTCGGAGCTCCCCCATGCGATTGAGACGAATCAACTCGTCCTGTACTATCAACCTCAAGTCGACACCATCACGTATCAGATGGTCGGTGTCGAGGGGTTGGTCCGTTGGAATCATCCGAAGCTCGGAATGATTTCACCGAACGATTTCATTCCCCTCGCGGAAGAAGCGGGGATGATCATTCGTCTTGGCGAATGGGTTTTACGTGAAGGCTTTTTGCAGGCGAAGCGCTGGGAACAGGCAGACATCGCCTTGAAGGTAGGCTTGAATGTATCGATGCAACAGTTCCATCACCCAACGTTCGTCCTGACGTTGATGCAACTTTTAGCAGAAACAGACGTCGACCCGAGACGAATCGATTTAGAAATCACGGAGGTATCGGCAGTCGAAGACATCGAGGATACGGTCAAGACGATGCATCGTTTGAAAGAGCTGGGGTTCACGATTTCGATTGATGATTTCGGGACAGGCTATTCCTCATTATCCCGTCTCGTCGATTTCCCGATTGATACGTTAAAGATTCCGCGTGAATTTGTTAAAAAAATCAATATCGAGACGAGTGGGTATGCGATGATTTCCTCCATCATTCATTTAGCAAAATCGCTGGATGTAGCAGTCATCGCGGAAGGGGTCGAGACGCTCGAACAAGTCAACGTCTTGAATCGCTTGAAGTGTACACGGATGCAAGGTTATTATTTCGGTCGTCCGATGCGGCCTGAAGCCATTGAGCCGTTGCTCTATCCGGATCAGCGCTAAGCGTAACTGAATCAGTTTGAAACTTTTTCCAAAATCGACTCGTAGACACAGGTAAACGAGGAGGGAACGCACATGAAGAAGGGAAGATGGTTTTTTTCGCTGGCAATGGTTTCTTCGGTCGGTCTTGCCGGATGCAGTCAAGACGACCTGTCGAATAGTGAACTGTTAAAAAAGGCGACGGCAGCAAAGGAGGACATTCAGTCGTTTCATATGGAGAGCGACATCTTTTCAGAAGTCGGCGGTCTGCCTGTCAGTCAGCAAGTCGCAGCAGATGTCATTCAAAAACCTTATACGATGCATCAAACGATTAAGATGAAGAATGTCGAAGATGGCTCGGATGTACAAATGGAGAGCTATATGCTCGACGACAAGATGTATATCGCACAGGACGGGCAATGGTTTGTCCAAGACATCTCGGAGATGAATGACATCATGGAATCATCCGTCTCGACCGATCAAAACCTGAAACTGTTGAAGAAGTATAAAGACAATTGGACAGCCGAAAGAAAAGGTGAACTCTATCAAATTGATGTGGACTTGACGGGGGACGACTTGAAAAACTTCATGAAAGACGCGCTCGAACAATCGGGACAGATGGCGCAGATGAAAGAGATGATGGATCAAGTGGATTATAAAAAGATGGAATATACGATGACATATGACGCAAAGACGTATTATCCGAAGACGCTCGATATGACGATGGAGTTTGAAATCACAGAAGGCACGACCTTTAAGATGACGAATGAATCCACGTTTTCGAAATTCAATGCCATCGAGTCGATTGAGCTGCCGGAAGAGGCAAAAGAGGCCCAATCGATTACTGATATGAACCAATGACGAACAGCCGATTTTCCCCGACGTGACACGCCGGAGGAGGTCGGCGTTTTTTTCATGTGTGGAACATCTCTGAAAGGGGAACTTAGGAAATAGGGTTGACAGTATTCTGTCAATTCTGAAAAAATGGGAAAGTCTACATACGAATTGCAGAGGGGGGAAAAGCATGGGAACGTCATTCACTGAGTGGGTAAGTTCGGTGTCAAATTTGGTTTGGGGAGCACCGTTACTGATCCTATTAGTCGGAACAGGCATTTACTTAACGATTCGTTTAGGATTCATTCAAATTACAAAACTTCCTTATGCGTTAAAGCTCGCGTTTACGAAACAAGAGGACTCGAAACAATCGGAAGGGGACATCAGTCATTTTCAGGCATTAATGACCGCACTGGCAGCAACGGTCGGTACGGGGAATATCGTCGGTGTCGCAACAGCTGTCGTCCTTGGGGGACCAGGTGCGATCGTCTGGATGTGGTTATCCGGATTATTCGGCATGGCGACCAAATATGCGGAGGCGATTCTCGCCGTCAAATACCGTGTCGTCGATGAAAAGGGGCAGATGGCCGGAGGGCCGATGTACTATCTTGAACGGGGGCTCAAGCAAAAGTGGCTCGGGATTTTATTTGCCGCTTTCGCTTCGATTGCCGCTTTCGGGATTGGTAACGGGGTTCAAACGAACTCGGTCGCGCTCGCGATGAAGTCAACGTTCGATGTACCGCTCTACGTGACCGGAATCGTCTTAATGGTCGCAACAGGTGGCGTCATTTTGGGTGGTGTCAAATCGATTGGGAAAGTCGTCAGCTTTTTCGTGCCATTCATGATTTTCTTTTATGTCGGAAGTGGTTTATTGATCCTGATCATGAACTACGACTTGATTCCAGCGGCATTTTCAACAATTTTCAGCAGCACGTTCTCGAATGAAGCGATTACGGGTGGTGCAATCGGGGCGGCGATTCGTTACGGTGTCGCCCGAGGCGTCTTCTCGAATGAGGCGGGTCTCGGTTCAGCGCCAATCGCGGCGGCGGCTGCGAAAACCGATTTCCCGGGACGACAAGCACTCGTCTCGATGACACAAGTCTTCCTTGATACGATTCTCGTCTGTTCGATGACAGGATTGACGCTCGTCATGGGTGGAAAAATCGGGACCGGATTAGAAGGAGTCGAATTGACGACTGCAAGTTTTGAAGTGTTCCTCGGTCCGACCGGAAAGTATATCGTCACGATTGGACTTGTCTTGTTTGCCTTTTCAACAGTCCTCGGCTGGTCGTATTATGGTGAAAAATCGATTTATTATCTCTTTGGTCAAAAATCAATCGTGCCGTACCGCGTCGTATTTGTTCTCGTCGCCGGACTGGGCGCGATGACGACGAACTTGAACATGGTTTGGGCCATCTCGGACGTCTTCAACGGTTTGATGGCAATACCGAACTTGATTGGTCTGCTTGGTCTGTCCGGCGTCGTCATTGCCGAGACGAGGTTGTTCCGCGAACAGCTGAAAAAAGAACAGGCAAATCGAAACGCCTCCTGAATCCAAAAGCGATCATTTCCTTTGGAGGTGAATCCGACGCAGGAGTCAGATCACAATCCATCAAACGGCCGACGCTTCCGACTTTTTACGGAAGCATCGGCCGTTTCTATGCAAATTCTTATCGTTCACAAGAGAAAGGGAGGTGGATTTCCGGATCATACACTGGAAATCCACCTCCCTCTATTCATTTCAAATCGTTAAGTGGTCCGGTAGAACATGACCGACTCATATGGACGTAATGTGACGTTGCGCCCGTCTTGTGCGACATCAGGATAGTTCTGAATCAAGACGTCGGCGTCCGACATCGTCTCTGGTAACGTGAACGTCGTTTCTGAACTGTAGAAGTTCGAGAGGACGAGCAGCTGTTCGTCCTCTGTCGTTCGTTCGTACGCCCAAATCGACAAGTCGTCCGGTGTGAGAAGACGATACATTCCGTTCGTCAACACGTCATATTGTTTTCGTAATTGAATCAACTTTTTATAGTGGTGGAACACCGAATCAGGATTAGCGACGGCAGCTTTGACATTGATGTCAGTATAGTTCGGAGCGACGTCGATCCACGGCGTTGCTTCTGAAAAACCGGCGTGAAGCGTCGAGTCCCATTGCATCGGTGTTCGGGCATTGTCGCGTGATTTTTGGCGGATTGCCGCAAGAATCTGTTCAGATGCTTCGCCCTGAGCAATTTTTTCTTCATAGAGATTCAATGTTTCGACGTCACGATAATCTGTAAGATCCGTAAAGTCCGGATTCGTCATCCCGATTTCTTCGCCTTGATAAATATACGGTGTGCCTTGTAGACCGTGTAACGTCGTCGCGAGCATCTTCGCGCTTTCGACGCGGTAGACGGTATCGTCACCGAACCGGCTGACGACACGGGGCTGGTCGTGGTTGCACCAAAAGATGGCATTCCACGCTTTTCCCTGCATCCCGACTTGCCAGTCCGACAGGATCCGTTTTAACTCAAGAAAATCGAATGGCGCGGCTATCCATTTTTGACCGTCCGGATAGTCGACTTTTAAATGGTGGAAGTTAAAGGTCATCTTCAACTCTTCCTCGCTGACATTTGAATACTGCCGGCAATGATTGAGTGTCGTCGAGGACATCTCACCGACCGTCATCAAGTCATAACCGTCAAACACACGTTGATTCATTTCCTGGAGGTACTCATGGACACGAGGTCCATCCGTATAAAACGTTCTGCCGTCTCCAGTCGGATCATTGGGGAACGATTGATCCTTCGAGATGAGATTGATGACATCCAGGCGAAATCCACGGACCCCTTTGTCGCGCCAAAACTGCATCATCTGATAGATGTCTTCGCGAAGACGCGGGTTTTCCCAGTTGAGATCGGCTTGGGTTTGATCGAACAAATGAAGATAATATTTGCCGGCGACTTCATCAAACGACCAGGCCGGACCACCGAACTTCGACTGCCAGTTGGTCGGTTCATCCCGCCAAATGAAATAATCATGATACGGACTGTCGGGATTCCGTCCTTGTTGGAACCAGTCGTGCTCCGTTGAACAGTGATTGACGACGATATCCATCATCACCGACAAATCACGTTTTGTTGCTTCCGCAAGCAGGTCATCGAAGTCTTGCATCGTCCCGTAAGAAGGGTCAATCGCATAATAGTCGCTGACATCATACCCATTGTCATTTTGTGGTGAGGCATAGACGGGTGTCAGCCATAAATAATCAATGCCGAGTGACGCGAGATAGTCGAGTTTTTCCGTGACGCCACGGAGGGTGCCCGTCGCTTTTCCTTCCGGGCTGTAAAAACTTTTCGGATAGATTTGATAAACAGCGGATTTCCGCCAGTCGGTCGTTGTGAGCGTCATACAAGTCACACCTTTCTAAAAACAGTTACGCAGCATCTTTGAGTGCCGCTTTTCGTGCGCGTTTCGTCGAGACGTAATGGAACAGGAACGTACAGACAACCGGGATAACAATCGCAATCACCATACCGATGATGAACGACAAAATCGATCCGGGAACGATTGAGATGAAGGCAGGTAAACCACCGACACCGATTGCAGGAGCTAAGACACCGCTGACGGCGATGAAGGAAGAAGCGATGGCTGATCCGACGAGTGCTGCATAAAATGGATATTTAAAGCGTAAATTGACACCGAACATCGCCGGTTCCGTAATGCCGAAGTAGGCAGAAATCGCGGACGTCGACGCCATGTTTTTATCATTCGCGTTTTTCGCGAGGAAGAGCATGGCGAGCGTCGCTGATCCTTGAGCGATATTCGAGATGGCGATCATCGGCCAGATGAAGGTTGAACCGCTTTGTCCAATCAGTTGAAGATCGACGGCGATGAACATATGGTGCATCCCCGTGATGACGAGTGGTGCATAGAGGGCACCGAACAACAAGGCACCAAGCAATGGTACGGCTTCAAACGTATTGACGACACCAATCGTGATCCAGTCGCCGAGCTGACGCGTGACGGGACCGATGACAGCAAGGGCAAGGAAACCAGTTAAAGTAATCGTCGTTATCGGTACGACGAGGAGTTGGATTGCATTCGGAACACGTTCCTTGAGCCATTTTTCAATCGTACTTAAGACATAGGCTGCTGCGAGTACAGGCAGAATTTGACCTTGGTAACCGACCTTTTCGATTTCGAAGAGACCGAGTATGTTGAATGTCGGAATCTCGCCTTTTAACGCACTTTGTCCATAGTTCCAGGCATTTAAGAGGTCCGGGTGGACAAGCATCAGTCCCATAACGATCCCGAGGACTTCACTTCCGCCAAACCGTTTTGTCGCCGACCAGCCGACAAGTGCCGGTAAGAAGACGAAGGCGGTGTTCGCCATCATGTTGATTAAATCCCATAACCCCTGGAGGTTCGGGTAGCGGTCAATCATCGTTTTTCCGCCGAACTCGATGCCGAAGAGATTGTTGATCCCCATCAAGAGACCAGCGACGATGATGGCAGGAATGATTGGCATGAAGACGTCGGAGAAGACTTTAATCAGTTTCTGGAACGGATTCATCTTCGAAGCACCGGACGATTTGACGTCGGCGATGGTCGTTGCTTTTAATCCGGTCAATTGAATGAATTCGGCATAGACGCGGTCGACATCCCCGGCGCCGATGACGATTTGATAGACGCCGGCATTCAGGAATGCCCCTTTGACGAGCGGGACTTCGAGTAAGGCATCTTGTTCGACGAGGCTTTGATCTTTCAGTGTCAGGCGGAGCCGCGTCACACAATGGGCGGCTTGCTCAATATTATCTTTCCCACCGATTCGTTCGATGAGTTGTTCAGCAATTTGACGGTAATTAGGTTTCATCTCTCATTCTCCTTTTGGATTGAACTGAAGACATCACTTGAAATGAAAACGTTTTCTTATCTGCGCAAATTCATCTTAACTTATCTATATAAGTTAAGTCAATAACTTATATAGATAAGTTTGAAAGAATTGAAGAAGAGGAGACTTCAATCCTTTCTGAATCAAGATAAAAACCGCCTCTCCGACAAAATCGGGAGGCGGTTTAAGACTGTAGACAACGTGCTACCGGGAAATCAAGCGTCTGTTTTCGTTGTGTTCCTCGGGCGAAACGCAAGCCGTTGCTCCTTGATCCTCACGGACAACGAGCAGGGTCTTGCCTGCCTCTGAACGTGCGTTAAAAACGCACTTTTCCCCGTAGGAGTCAACGAAACGTGACACTTTTCAGGTCATACCATGAGGAAAATCCAGGAATGCAAACGGTTTAGAGCGCAATCTGTCTCGAATCGTCTTTTGAGCGGCCATCTTGCGGTCTATCGACGCGCGATATCCGTAAATTGAAATTTATCGAGACGGTGGCGCGATTCCGTATGTTCGAAATGTTGCCCTTCATAATAATACGTGTCATTCGTGATGACGATGACATGTGTCGTCCCTTCTAAGTCGAGTTGTTCCCGATCTTCAGCTGTCGCAGGTTGCGCTTCGATTTTTCGTTTCGCATAGCTGATTTGCCGGTTCAACTTTTGTTCGATATACGTATAAATCGAGCCGGAAACGACCGCTGAAGTGAGTCCTGGGACGAGTTCTGTCACGAAGTGGTTGATATCAAAAATGACGCGTTCACCGTCGATGATTCGAATCCGTTTGATTCGTGTGATCGATGTTCCTTTTTTTACACTGAATAACTGAGCGAGCTCATCCGTCGCATCGATGACGTCGCAAGACAAAACGTCCGTTTCAACTTCGTGTTGCCCCATTTTTTGATGGGCTTCCGAGAAGCTGACGATGCCATTGAACTGAAACTCGATCGCATCTTGACTCAAGACGAAGACGCCTTTTCCTTGTTGTTTACGAACAAAGCCTTTTTCGAGCAACGCATCGATTGCCTTACGGACTGTCCCGCGACTCGAAGAGAATTCTGCCATCAATTCCGTTTCTGACGGTAATTTCGTTTCAGCAGGTAATGATCCATCCTGAATCCGGGCGGCGAGTTGTCGGGAAATTTGAAGATATTTTGGCATGGGTGTAGACCGTCCTTATTTAAAAGATTTGAAACAAGTGTAGCACGGATTCAGCGACTCCACCCAATCATCCGGCGGTAGGAACTGAAGGCAGGCCAGGCGAGAATCAAGACGGCGAGCCAATACAGGATTTGATTCTCGGACGAAATGACGCCGATGACGGCAGCGAGTATGAACGTCGTATAGACCGTAAAGAGAATGATGAAAAACGGATGCGACTTCGGGAAGACGGTAAAGCGACCGAGTCGCTCGTTTTCGCTACGCACATAAAGCTGACGGCTGATGACGAGAAGCAGGATCGTCAAAGCAGCGCTGTAAATCGCAGGACCGGTTAAATCATTCGATTGGAACAACAACGGGAACGGGGTTGTGACCGTCATCAAAAAATCCAGTGACGATGTGAAATCATCCTTAAGTCCGAAACCGAGTGTCGTGACGGCAGCGATGGCAAAAAACGTGAAGTAATTCAAAAAGAACAGGAACATCCCGATTAAGAGCTGACCGATGATATCACCCGCAATCGTTCCTGCGAACAAGAAAATAGCGAAGACGGTCATATCGAAGATGAAGAATTTAAAAAAGTCATATGTCAGATCGCTCAAAGTGACGTAATCAAACGGATGAATGCCCCCGATGCCTTGTAAGATGAACCAGCTCGAGAAAAAGCCGAGGATTGGAATGATGATCAATACGGCGGCCCCGATACTCAACTTAATGAAGAATAGATGTTTTTTATGAATCGGTAAGGCATGGAGGATTAAACTGCGTCCGCTGCCCCGTTCTTGACCAACCATCAAAATGGCGAAGACGGCAATCAAAAGCGCTCCGAAACCGGCGAAAATCGGGCTGACGAGTACGGTTTGCAAGAGATTTGGTTTTGCATCAAGACGATACGTATCGAAATTTTCGATGGCGGAGAAACTGCTGAAGCCGTAGCTGAAGATTGCGAGTAAAAAGAACGTCGCGAGCGGCCAAATGCCTTGTTTGATATGATAACGAATCAATTGTTTAATCATGACGATTTCCTCCGAACGTTCCTAAAAAATAGTCTTCCATCTGGACCGGTAAGGCGTCCTTTAATAAGGGATTCGTCTTCTCTAAGTAAAGCTTTCCTGCGTCCGATAAGACGAGCAAGGTGACGACGCGTCCCGTTTGTGTCAGGACATGAATGTCATGGTGCTTCAGCTCGGGGACGATCTCGTAGACGACTTGCCATTTTTGCATGCTCGCTTTTGCATCGTCGAGCGTCTTCGGTTCCTTGACGAGGTGCTGTTCGATCGTCATCACGCGGTCCGCGAGCGTATCGAGTTCCTCGAGTTGGTGTGAGGCAATCAAGACGGCTGTCTGACGCTCCGTCAGTAAAGAGACCAGTTGCTGTAAGTAGTTGCGCTTATTAATCCGGTCGAGTCCGTCTGTCGGTTCGTCGAGTAACAAAACAGGGGCGTTCGTCGCAAAGGCGAGTTGCAGCAAGAACAGTTGCGCTTGTCCTTTCGAGAGCGACGTCACTTTCCGACCACGATCGAGGTTCGACGAGCGACAGTAGTTTTCGATGTAGGTCCGTTCGAAGTTCGGATAAAAAGCCTGATAAAACTCAATCAGTGATCCGAGTGTCATCTGACGGTAGACGCCGATGGAATCGGGGACGAGAAATAGATGCTTCCGTGCTGCCGGGACGTCGTGGATTGACTGGTTGTTCCATTCGACTTTCCCGCGCGAGGGTTCGAGTGCCCCGACAAGTGTTTTCAGTAACGTCGTTTTTCCGGCGCCGTTTCGTCCAATCAATGCTGTGATCGTACCAGCAGGCAATGTGAACGAGGCGTTTTCATAAATCATCGTCGAATCGATTTGTTTTGTTAAGTGTGACACGGTCAACATGATGAATCCTCCCTGTGTTGTATGAGTAACTGATAAAGTTCTTCGTTCGAAATCGATAGTTCATTCGCGACAAGGCAAAGTGTCGTAATGTGCTCTTGAATGGCAGCTTGTTTGACTTGGTCAAGCGGCAAATCCGAGACGAAGGAGCCTTTTCCTCGCATCGTCACGATAAAGTCTCGGCTTTCGAGTTCCTGATAAGCACGGGAGACAGTGTTTGGATTGACGAGTAACGTGCTCGCAAGATCGCGGACCGACGGCATCTGTTCGCCCGACCGTAGGATTCCCCGCGCAATCGCGCGGATGATTTGCGTGACCAGTTGCTCGTAAATCGGGAGCGGACTTTTCGGATCAACGGTAAACATCCTTCCACCTCCTTAAGTGTATTAATTCAATTAGTACACTAATTATAGGAAAATGACCGTCTGACGTCAACTACCGGTCTGACGACGGAAGTGTCGGTCGCGAGGAGGTCTTGCTACTGACGTTCTAAATATTTGCTATACTGACGATAGAAGAACCGTCAGGAAGGATGACCGATTATGTTGGATCGATTAAGTGCGTTAGAGGACCGTTATGAAAAATTAAATGATCAGTTGGCTGACCCGGCGATCATTAATGATACGAATCAATTACGAGAGGTCTCAAAGGAGCAATCCCAGCTCGCGCCGACCGTCGAAACGTATCGCGTTTACCGCGATAAGATGGAAGCCTATCAGGAAGCACGTCAAATGTTGACGGATCCCGAGATGCGGGACCTCGCGAAAGAAGAAGTGACAATCCTGGAGCCGGAAATCAAGGAACTCGAAACGAAATTAAAAGCGTTACTCTTACCGAAGGATCCGAACGACGACAAAAACGTCATCGTCGAGATTCGGGGTGCGGCAGGAGGCGACGAGGCAGCCTTATTTGCGTCTGATCTTTTCAAGATGTATTCGAAGTTTGCTGAGAAACAAGCCTGGAAAATCGAAATCATCGATGCGAGCTACACGGAACTCGGCGGCTATAAAGAAATCATCTTCATCGTCAAAGGGACAGGGGCGTACTCGAAACTGAAATATGAGAACGGCGCCCATCGCGTCCAACGTGTGCCTTCGACAGAGTCAGGCGGACGGATTCATACATCAACAGCGACCGTCGCCGTCTTGCCGGAAGCAGAAGATGTCGAAGTCGAAATTCACGATAAAGATGTCCGCGTCGATACGTTTACATCGAGCGGTCCCGGCGGTCAGTCCGTCAATACGACACAATCCGCTGTCCGCGTGACACACGTGCCGACAGGAATCGTCGCCAGCTGTCAGGATGAGAAATCGCAAATTAAAAATAAAGAAAAAGCAATGAAAGTGTTACGAGCACGCGTCTATGATAAAATTCAACGCGAACAGCAGGCCGAGTACGATGAAAAACGCAAATCAGCTGTCGGGACGGGCGACCGTTCCGAGCGGATCCGGACGTATAACTTCGCTCAAAACCGGGTGACGGATCACCGAATCGGCTTGACGATTCAAAAGCTCGACCGGATTCTCCAAGGCGAGATGGATGAAGTCATCGACACGCTCGTGATGGAGTACCAGGCACGGGCATCGGAGGCGGCGAACTGATGCGGATTGCGAAACGATTGAATCAAGCACAAACGATGTTAGCCGCGGCAGGACGCGAGGCGTCGAGTGCCGAATGGTTACTTATGCATGTGTTACAAGTCGACCGGACGGGATTGCTCGTGCGACTTTCGGACGAATTATCGCCGGACGATGACCTGTTATTCAGCGAATACTTACTGGCACACGTCAATGGTGTTCCCGTCCAACATTTGATCGGGTACCAACCCTTTTATGGACGCGATTTTCAGGTTACGCCAGCTGTCCTGATTCCCCGTCCGGAAACGGAAGAATTGATTGAGTTCGTCGTCCGTCGTTTAGGCGGGGAGACATTCCACCCGGGTGAAATCGTCGATATCGGAACGGGAAGCGGAGCGATCGGGGTCACACTCGCGCTCGAGCTTAGACAGCCGGTCACGACGGTCGATATTTCAGAAGACGCACTTGCGGTCGCGAAAAAAAATCAAGCGGCACTTGGCGGCGACGTAACTTTTTTACAAGGGGATCTGCTTGAGCCGCTCGCCGATCAATCGGTCCGTGTCCTCGTCTCGAACCCGCCTTATATTGAAGAAGATGAGTTGCTCAGTGACGTCGTATTTGACCATGAGCCTCATCTCGCGCTGTTCGGCGGAAAAGACGGTCTCGTCTTTTATCGTCGCTTGATTGACGGCAGCACACGTATTTTAAAGGACGATTTTCGCTTGATTGTGTTTGAAATCGGACACAATCAAGGAAGTGAAGTGCAAATGATGTTAAAAGAGCGTTATCCTACTGCGGAAACGGGTATTTTAAAAGATATAAACGGTAAAGACCGTATCGTGTATGCGGAACGAAAGGATTGTACAGAGTGAAGACGGAAATGATCGATCAACAGACACTGGATGTAGCAGTAAACTTATTAAAAGCAGGGGAAGTCGTCGCGATGCCGACAGAGACCGTTTATGGTCTTGCGGGGGATGCGACGAGCGAGACGGCCGTTCGGCGAATCTTCGCCGCGAAGGGCCGACCGTCCGACAACCCATTGATTGTCCATGTCGCGTCAATCGAACAGGCAGAGCAGTTCGTCACTCATATTCCGGCTGTCGCGAAACGTTTGATGGATACGTTTTGGCCAGGTGCCTTGACGATCATTCTAGAATCGAACGGAACCGCTTCAAGCCTCGTCACCGCAGGACTTGATACGATTGGATTACGGATGCCGGACCATCCTCTTGCACTTCAATTGATTGAAGCGACAGGACTAGGGTTAGCGGCACCGAGTGCCAACCGTTCCGGAAAACCTTCTCCGACGTCATCGGCACATGTCGCCTATGACCTCTCGGGACGAATCGCAGCAATCGTCGATGGGGGAGAAACCGGTATCGGTGTTGAATCGACCGTCATCGACTGTACGATGACACCTCCGGTCATTTTACGACCGGGCGGCGTCACACGTGAGCAGCTGGAAGGCGAGATCGGCACCGTGGCACTCGATCCTGCTTTATCGATGAAAGATAAAACACCGAAGGCACCGGGAATGAAGTACACGCACTACGCACCGGAAGCAACACTGTCCGTCGTGGCGGGCGACCTCTCTTTCCTGCAGCAGCTCATCGATGAAGCACGCCAAACCGGACAAAAGACCGGCGTCATTCTCTTTGACGGAGAAGACGTCGAAGCAGATGTCCGCTGTTTCCTCGGCACGACCGCAGAAACAGCGGCACAGCGTCTTTACGATTGTTTACGGCGATTTGATCAGACGACGGTGGATCAGATTTTTGTACGGGACCTATCAGAAGAAGGGGTTGGGCTAGCAGTCCGAAATCGGCTCCATAAGGCAGCAGGTGGTCGGATCATTCGCCCGTAAAGAAGGAGGATACTGAGATGAGCACACGTCGCGTATTGTTTATCTGTACTGGAAATACATGCCGGAGCCCGATGGCGATGGCATTACTACGCTCAAAAGTCGCAGATCAAGAGTTTGATGTCCGGTCTGCGGGACTGCGTTCGATGCAAGGCTTCGATGCGTCAGAGAACGCACTCCAAGTATTGCGGGAACGGGGAATTGAACTCGAGCATTATACGCAAGTTTTCGATGATGTTCTCGGACGCTGGTCTGACATCATCTTGACGATGACGCGGAGTCATAAACAAGAAGTCGGGGAACGTTACCCGGAACTGAAGGACCGGACGTTCACCCTCTATGAATATGTGACAGGGCTTGAGCGGGACATCAACGATCCGTACGGTGGATCGATGAACGTTTATCGCCAAGTTCGAAATGAACTCGAACCCCTCGTCAACCGTCTTGTGTTAAAATTAACGCAGAACGGAAATGGAAGAAAAGCGCCGGACAACCGGAAACTTCCGAAAAAACAACCTAGACAAACGGGGGAATAGTTCAGATGAAAGTAGCAATCGGTGCAGATCATGGTGGCTTTAAACTCAAAGCAGAAATCAACGGTTTATTAAAAGAACTCGGGATCGACTATACGGACTTCGGTACGTATTCGTCTGACTCGATTGATTACCCGGACGTCGCGATTCCCGTCGCTGAGGCCGTCGCGAACGGTGAATTTGATCGTGGAATCCTGATTTGCGGAACAGGAATCGGAATCGGAATCGCAGCGAATAAAGTCAAAGGGATTCGTGCGGCACTCGTCCATGATACGTTCAGCGCAAAAGCGACACGTCAGCATAACAACTCGAACATCTTGACGATGGGCGAACGTGTCATCGGACCGGGTCTTGCGCTTGATATCGCAAAGATTTGGTTAGAGACGGAGTTCGAAGGTGGACGTCACGAAAACCGTGTCTGCAAAATCTCGGATTATGAGGTGAAGTAAATGGATCTCGAACAGATTAAACAGGATCTTGAAGCCTCGTTGACTGATTTGAATGAGCGCTTCCCCCTCAAAGGGAAGCTGCTCGTCATCGGTTGTTCGACGAGTGAAGTCATCGGTAAACAAATCGGAAAAGCGGGTTCGCCGGAAGTCGCGGAAGCATTGTTTGAGGTGTTCGATACATTTCGTCGTTCGCATCAAATCGATCTTGCGTTCCAAGGTTGTGAACACATCAACCGCGCCTTGACGCTCGAACGCCAAACGGTTGAACGACTTGGACTGGAACCGGTCACGGTCGTCCCGGTACCGGAAGCAGGTGGTTCGATGGCGAGTATCGCCTATGAACGTTTTTCTGCCCCGGTCGTCGTCGAATCGATTCAAGCTGATGCCGGAATCGACATCGGAGACACGTTCATCGGCATGCACTTGAAGCCGGTCGCCATCCCGGTTCGCCTTCCACACCGGGAAATCGGTGAGGCACATGTTACGGCAGCAACGACGCGTCCGAAGTTAATTGGTGGAATGCGTGCTAAATACGAATGATTCATGCAAGGGGTTGCATACCTCTTGCTATTTTTCTGCACTTTTTGTGGGTGCCGCGGACTGATTATTCGTGTTAAGATAGGCGTATCGAAAATGAATGGGGGAATTCAGATGGAACAAACACCGCTTACGTATCTGAAACAGCAAGATGAGGAACTCTTTTCGGCAATGCGCAAGGAACTAGGACGTCAACGCGATAATATCGAGTTGATTGCGTCAGAAAACTTCGTCTCGCAAGCTGTCATGGAAGCACAAGGTAGCGTGCTGACGAACAAGTATGCAGAAGGTTACCCGGGACGCCGTTATTACGGTGGGTGCGAATTCGTTGATCTCGCAGAAGACTTGGCACGTGATCGTGCGAAAGCAATCTTCGGTGCCGAACATGCAAACGTTCAACCGCACTCGGGTGCACAAGCGAACATGGCCGTCTACTTCACGATTCTTGACCAGGGCGATACGGTCCTCGGGATGAACCTCTCACACGGTGGCCACTTAACGCATGGTAGTCCTGTGAATTTCTCCGGTGTTCAATACAACTTCGTCGAATACGGTGTCGATCAAGAGACAGAGATGATTGATTACGATGTCGTCGCGAAGCTTGCAGAAGAACACAAACCAAAATTGATCGTTGCGGGAGCATCGGCTTATCCGCGCGTCATCGACTTCAAACGTTTCCGTGAAATCGCAGACAGCGTCGGCGCATACTTGATGGTCGATATGGCGCATATTGCAGGGCTCGTTGCAGCGGGTCTTCACCCGAACCCGGTCGAGCATGCACACTTCGTCACGACGACGACGCACAAGACACTCCGTGGGCCACGTGGTGGGATGATTCTGTGTAAAGAAGAACATGCGAAAGCGATCGATAAATCGATCTTCCCTGGTATTCAAGGCGGTCCCCTCATGCACGTCATCGCAGCAAAAGCGGTCGCGTTCGGTGAGGCACTTGCTCCTGAATTCAAAGACTACATTGGTCAAGTCGTCACGAATGCAAAAGTACTCGGTGAAGAATTGACGGCACGTGGTCTGCGGATCGTTTCAGGCGGCACGGACAACCACTTGTTGCTCGTCGACTTACAGCCGCTCGGCATCACAGGTAAGCTCGCTGAGCATGCCCTTGATGAAGCGGGTATCACGGTCAACAAAAACACGATTCCATTCGATCCGGCCAGCCCATTCGTCACGAGCGGGATTCGCATCGGGACGGCAGCGATGACGTCACGTGGTTTTAAAGAAGAAGAAATGAAACAAATTGCGGCATTGATTGAACTCGTCCTCAAAAACCCGGAAGACGACGACACATTAAAAAATGCACACGAGCAAGTCCTTGCATTGACAGGTCGCTTCCCGCTTTACCCGGAACGCGGGTAATCGGAACGCATGCCGACCCATCTGTTGAACCACCTCTTTCTTTTCGATCGCTGAGAAGTCAGAGGTGGTTTTTTTGATTGACGAGTAAACGATAGGATAGGAGGGACGAAAGATGGAGATTTTAGTCGTAGAAGACGACCAAAACATTCAACACCTGATTGTCGAGACGCTCGAAGCAGACGGCCATCGCGTCCGGGCGACGGCAGACGGGCAAGAAGCGGCGTGCTGGATAAACGAGCTGACGTTCGAGGCGGCGATTCTCGACGTAATGATCCCCGGGCGGAGTGGACTTGAGTTATGTGAACAGCTCCGGCAACGAGATGAACTGCCGATTTTGCTGTTGACGGCGCTCGGAGAGTTGACAGATAAACGCGCCGGATTTACGGCAGGTGCCGATGATTACATCACGAAACCGTTTGACCCGGAAGAATTATTATTCCGCTTACACGCCGTCGCCCGGCGGTATCAAAAGGCGGCGCTTCCGATTCTCCGGTTTGGTGACGTAACGATTGATAAACGCAGTCAACAGGTGATGCTTGGCGAAACGGAATTGACGTTGCCTAGGCGTGAGTTCGACTTGTTACATCAGCTTGCGAGTTTTCCGGGACGTGTCTTCAGTCGGGAGGAATTGATTGAACGGGTCTGGGGACTCGACTTCATGGGTGATGATCGGACGATTGACGTCCATATCAAACGCTTGCGCAGTCGCTTGCGCCATACGGACGCGATTCACATCAGTACCGTCCGCGGTCTCGGTTACCGACTGGAGGCGAAGGGATGAAGTCACTTTATACGAAAATCGTCGGACTCGTCTGTCTGGTCCTGCTCGTGTCGGCCTTGATTTCCTTACTGATCAGCAACTTGTTTTACTACAATGTCTTGCAGTCTTCCTATAGTCAAAAGGTCGAAGAGGCGGTCGATCAATCGTTTGCCTACTATGAACGGCATGGCGACGGACAGACCGGTTCCTTCTACGACATGTTGAGCGCGACGGGTTTTCAGCTCTATGTCGTCCCGGAGACAGGCCCCGTTATCCGCCACGGGAATACATTCCGCGACGAAACACTGGCACCGGCGATCATCGAACGGGTCCGCGCCGGGGAAGTCTATCACGGAATGCGGGACTATCCGTTTCATCTCTTTTTACTCGGTCTGTTTGACAATGAAGTCGTCAATACAGTCGGTGCGTCGCTCGAAACGCCAAACGGGACCGACGCCGTCTTCATTCGACCCGATTTGAGCCGACAAATCCGTGAACTCCATTTGTTCGTCGGAGCCTTCCTCGGCTTACTCGTCGTCATCAGTTTTCTGTTGCTTGCCTTCTCAATCCGCTATCTCGTGCGTCCGATTAAACGCTTGACGGATGCGACAAAACAAGTCGCGTCCGGTGACTATGCCGTTCATGTGGCGACGACCTCGCGCGATGAGATTGGAGAGTTGTCACGGCGGTTCGGTGAGATGGCGGAAGCAGTCGCGAAGTCGGATGCTGAGCGCAAAACGTTCGTCGCCAACGTCTCGCACGAGTTTCAGTCGCCACTGACGACGATTAAAGGGTACGCCGGTCAACTGCAACCGCATGTCGCACCTGTCGGACAGGATAAACTGGCAACGATTGCGCGTGAAGCAGACCGGATGGCAGAGATGACCCGGCAACTGCTGGTCCTCGCCCGGCTCGATGAAGGAAGTCGGATGCGACTGGAGTCAATCCATCTTGGACAAGCGATTCGGACGACGCTCGCGACACTCGCCTACCAAATCGATGAACGTGGTGTCGCTGTCGCTGTTGATGTCGCGAGTGACATGACGATCGAGGCGGATGCCGCCGCACTCGAACATGTTTTTCAAAATGTCATCCGGAATGCCCTCCATGTTTCAAACGACGGGGACATGATTACGATTGAAGCCGAACAGACTGCGGAGCACGTCACTGTCCGCATCACGGACGAAGGTCCCGGTATGTCGGACGACATGATTGCCCATGCCTTTGACCGCTTTTATCAAGCCGACACGGCACGCGGTTCGCGCGGGACGGGGCTCGGGCTCGCCATCGTCGCCGAGACCGTCAAGCAGTTGCACGGGACGGTCGAGATTGATTCGAAAATCGGCGCGGGGACGACGTTCATCCTGACGTTTTTACGGGCGACGTAAGTTGTTCATGCTCCGTTCATATAGTATCCGTAAGATAAGACCTGTAACGCACATACAGGAGGGATATTAAATGAAAATGGGTTGGCGCGAACTAATCCGGATGAAAAAACGCTTCGGTCTGATGGGGCTCGTGACGACATTGATCATCGTCTTGATTTTAATGATCACCGGGCTCGCAGACGGACTGGCATACGATAATGGAGCCGTCATCCGGAATTTACCGGTTGAGCAGGTGGCACTCAGTCAAGAGGCGGAAGGGCAACTGACGCGATCATTTTTAGAGGAACAGGAGCAACCAAAAGGGACGGAGGCACTCGGCGTCCAAAATATGGTTCTCGAGAAACAGGACGGGACGAAGGACGATGTGACGGTGTTTGCGTTACCTGCTGAGACGGCGTACGGTCCAAAGCAACTGCAAGCGTTGAAACGAGGCGAAGTTCTCGTCGATACCGCTTATGCGAAACAGACCGGGACCGCAGTCGGCGACAAAGTAACCGATTTTCGGACGAAGATGACGTTTACGATCGTCGGTACCGTCACGGATGGACGTTACAGCCATGCGCCTGTGTTATGGACGACGCTTGCGTCGTGGGACGACTGGCAAGCGAAGATGCAGACGAACTATGTCTCGGCATTTGTCAGTCAGGATTCATTCAAAACGGACCTGACGACGTATACGAAAGCAGACATCGTCAAGCAGGTTCCCGGTTACGCAGCGGAACAAAATTCATTCCAGATGATGCGGCTGGCGCTTGTCGTAATCGGCGCCTTGATTTTGACGGCGTTTTTCTATATTTTGACGATGCAAAAAATGAAGCAACTGGGCATCTTGAAGGCGATCGGGATTCGGACACGGACGATTGGAAGCGCGCTCGTCTTGCAGGTGTTCGTCTTGACGCTCCTGTCGCTTGCTTTCAGCCTGTGCGTGACGCTCGGTGTCAGCCAAGTCTTACCGAGCGGCATTCCGTTTCGTTTTGAGTGGGATACGAGTCTCGGTTACGGGGCATTGTTGATCGGTACGGCATTAATTGGATCCGTGATTCCGCTCCGGGCCTTAAAAAAACTTGAGCCGGCAGACGCGATGGGAGGAATGGCAGGATGATTAAGATGACACATGTCGAACAGACTTACAGTGACGTCCCCGTGCTCCATGATGTTTCATTCGAAGCGAAAGCGGGTGAACTGATTGCCTTAGTCGGACCGAGCGGAAGTGGAAAAAGTACGTTGCTCCAACTGCTCGGATTGTTGCAAACACCGACAGCGGGAGACATTCAGTTTGGGGAACAGCACGTCAATCAGCAATCGGACGAAGCACGCCGAAAGATGCGCCTCGAAGAGATCGGATTCATCTTTCAGGAATCGCATCTCGTTCCGTTCCTGACGGCGGCGGAACAACTCGAACTCGTCGCAGAAGAAGCGGGGCGGAAAGTTGACGCCGCCGCGATGCTCGCCGCTTTTGGATTAAAAGACCGTGCACACCATTTGCCACACGCCTTATCGGGTGGAGAACGACAGCGTGTCGCGATCATTCGGGCACTCGTCAATCAGCCGCGACTCGTCCTCGCAGATGAACCGACGGCAAGCCTTGATTATACGAACGGACGCCAAGTGATGGAAGTGTTACAAAAGCAAGCCCATGAGGAACAAAAAACGGTCATCGTCATCACCCATGATGAGCGGATGCTTGAGTATTGTGACCGTGTCCTGCGGATCGAGGATGGTTACTTGAGCGAAGTGGAATAACGCGGACGTCGTCTCGAGACAAGAGGCGGCGTCCGTGTTTTGTCCACCATGCGTCAGAAGACTTATATTTTACGACCATGATTTTTGGTATACTTAACCTTAGTAAAATAAGGTAAGGGTGGAAACTGTCAGATGAAATTTTCAGCACTGGTCCAATCAGAACTCGAAACAATCAATACGACTCAAATTGCGGACTGGCTGACTAAAAAAAGTCAAACAGAACGTGAATATAAACGACTCAGTGAAGACTTTAAAGCAATCGTCATCATGCAAGAAGCAGGCTTTTATGAACAAGCGGACACGCGGTTCAGCCAGTGGAAGAACAAAGGGATTCCGGCGGAGCTCCAGCGGTACCGGTTAGCAATCGCCGGAAAAGCGGGCGGGAAGCGACTCGTCAAAAAGCGTTTTTCCATGCTCCCGGCAGCTGTCCAAAATCATCCGCAGCTCAAACCGTGGAAAAAGCAGCTGCAATCGAATCCGTGGATGCTCGGCGGATTGCTTGTTGCGGGTCTTGCCGTTCTCGGTCTCTTTCAACTTGATTTCTCACAACCGGAAGAAGTGCCGGTCGTGACCAATCAAGAGAACGTTGAACAAAAATTGGCCGCGCTTGAAAAAGAAGTCGAGCAATTAAAAGAAAAAAATGAACAGCTGACAGAACAAGCACCAGTGAAATCAAAAGACACAACGAAACCAAAAGAGACAGCGAAACCAAAAGCGACTACGGATGCAAAGAAGACGCTTTCTCCCGAAGAAACATTGAAACAGGCGATCGCTGCGACGCAAGAAAAAGATTATAAGTCAGCGAACCGCTTGTTGACGGGAACTGTGTTAACGGATGACGCAACGAAGGGCATGGCACGTTTTTATCAATTGATTGCTGGAGGCAAGTTAGGTGAAACGAAACAAACGGATTATGTCGCGTATCGAGAGGACTTCCCGGATTCCGGTTACATGAGTGATGTGTTATGGATGCAGGCCGTCTATGAACAAAAGAATAAGGTCGGCGATTATAAGGCGACGTTAGAAGAATTAGCGAAGCAACCAGATAATGAATGGTCCTATGCGGCGCAAGCGATTCTTGACGGGAAAAGTACGCTTGGGGAGGAGTGATTCCAAAAAAACAGTTCCCAAGCGGTCACTTTTTGGAGTACAATGCGAAAAGAGAATTGAGAGGAGATGCAAACAATGAGTAAAGTACATGTATTTGATCACCCATTGATTCAGCACAAAATGACAATCATGCGTAAAGTCGAAACGGGGACGAAACAATTCCGGGAGCTTGTCGACGAAGTGGCTTCATTGATGGCATATGAAATCACGCGTGACCTTCCACTCACAGAAGTCGCAATCGAGACACCGGTCACGAAAACGACGCAGAAGATGATTGAAGGCAAGAAGCTCGGAATCGTTCCGATCCTTCGCGCAGGACTAGGGATGGTCGACGGGATGCTTCGGATGATGCCGAACGTCAAAGTCGGTCACATCGGTCTTTACCGTGATCCAGAGACGCTTGAACCAACGGAATACTACCTCAAGTTGCCGACTGACGTCGCAGAACGTGATTTTGTCGTCGTCGACCCAATGCTTGCGACAGGCGGCTCGGCTGCTGACGCAATCTCCTCTTTAAAGAAACAAGGCGCGAAAAGCATTAAACTGGCTTGCCTGTGTGCAGCACCTGAAGGCGTCAAACGCGTTCAGGAAGAGCATCCGGATGTCGATATTTACCTCGCGGCACTCGATGAAAAACTGAACGATCATGGTTATATCGTCCCTGGACTCGGGGATGCCGGTGATCGTTTGTTCGGTACGAAGTAAGACAGAAGCAGTCTGCCACTCCCGGCAGGCTGCTTTTTTTGTTGTAAGATGCAGGACAGCTTTCAACTATGCTTAAATGGAGGAAGTAGAAAAAGGAGGAAGTAATGATGCCCATCAAAGTCATGCCCATCTTTGGAACACGACCGGAAGCCATCAAGATGGCACCGCTCGTCAATGCCTTAAAACAAAATCCAGCGTTCGATGTCCATGTGACGATCACGGCGCAACACCGGGAAATGCTTGATCAAGTGTTACGGATGTTCGAGATTGAACCGGATTCTGACCTCAATATCATGCAACCCCGTCAGACGCTTGTCGACATCACGACGCGTGGTCTCGAAGGACTTGATCTCGTCATGAAGGATGTCAAACCGGATCTCGTTCTCGTTCATGGCGACACGACGACGACGTTCGTCGGTAGTCTTGCTGCCTACTACAATCAAATCGCCGTCGGACACGTCGAAGCCGGACTCCGTACATATAATAAATACTCACCGTTTCCGGAAGAGGTCAATCGTCAATTGACGTCGACACTCGCAGATCTGCACTTTGCGCCGACCGATCAGGCGGCAGCGAACTTAGCATCTGAAAATCGTTATGCTGGTGTCTATGTGACGGGAAATACGGCAATCGATGCCCTGCAGACGACGGTCCAGCCGGATTATGTTCACCCTATGCTCGAGGCAGTCGGCAAACGACGCCTGATCTTGATGACGGCACACCGGCGAGAAAACCTCGGAGAGAAGATGCATCAGATGTTTCGGGCGATCCGTCGACTCGTCGATACATATCCGGACGTGCACGTCGTCTATCCGGTCCATTTGAATCCGGTCGTCCAGGAAACAGCGGCTGAAATCTTTGGGGGACACGACCGCATCACGTTAATTCCGCCGCTCGATGTATTCGACTTTCATAACTTTGCCAGTCGTGCCCATTTAATCCTGACCGATTCCGGCGGCGTACAGGAAGAAGCACCCTCGCTCGGCGTACCTGTCCTTGTGTTACGCGATACGACGGAGCGTCCGGAAGGAGTCAAAGCCGGTACGTTGAAACTTGCCGGAACAGATGAAGAGACGATTTACCGGATGGCGAGCGAGTTGCTTGAAGACGAAGCGGCCTATGCAAAAATGGCGCATGCTTCAAATCCTTACGGGGACGGTCATGCGTCGGAGCGGATTGCAGCAGCGATTTTAGCGCACTTCAATCAAGGGGAAACTCCAGAACCCTTTCATGCAGATATCTAAAATGAAGTAATCCAGTCCAAAAAATGTTTATTTAGGGCGTTTCCGTATATCTTGCCGTTCCCACGGGAATCAAGACGAACGGATGCGTCCTTTTTAATGATTCCGTTTAAGGTTAACTTCCATAAGTTGTTTCAGACGTTCCCGTCGACCTCGCTTTCCTCGGGCGAGGGACAAGTCGCGACTCGGTACACGGTGTGTGCCAAGCCGGGTCTTGTTTCCCTCTGACGAAACCACGATGAACTGTGGTTTCTTTTCCCGTAGGAGTCGAGTCGACCTGGGTACGTCCTTTTCAATTACGCTCTACTAAACTTTGGTCAAGGCGTAGTGTTGTTAGTCACTTGTAAATTGAATCGCCTTGAGCAATTCCTCTCGACTCCTATGGGAAGAGGAAGCGGAACGCTTCCGACAGGGACAAGCGAGACCCGGTTACCCGATAGGGAAATCGCGGCTTGCGTCCCGCCCAAGGAAAGTGAGAGGAAATAGCGAAAGGTCTATTCAATAATCAATAATGGTCTATCCGATAATCACTAAACAAAAAGCAGTGAGTAAACATACATCAATATATCTTTAACTAAGAAATAAACGCCTCAATCTGCCTGATTGTGAAGAAAATGTAAAATCTAAATCACCGTGCTGACCTTAAAACCTATAATCCATTCATGACATTTCAAGCTGTGACAAGTAACACAACAGACAAATTGGAAATGCTTTAAATCCTTTGTTACAAACAGATGTCAGAGCGGTTTTCCTGTCCCGAATCGAAAGCGCTTCCAATCTTGAACAAAAAATACTTTTTCACAAAATCGACACAAATCAATTTTAGACGGCTTGTTTCTCATTCCAGAACGCGATATAACGTTACTGTTCAATGGTTTTGTTCATCAAGTGAACCATCTCTTTAAACGTTGATAGTACTACATATTTTCTTCACATCTTCGTGAAAAGAGGTGGATGGGGTACCTCTGTGAAAACCTTATCAATCGTTGATATACAATGGTTTCAGCGGTCTATTTTATTTGTGAATTCATTTGACTATGAAATGGTTCTCATTGTATTCTTGACTAGTATGAAAATCCGCAAATTGTGGGAAAGAAAAAGAACCTGCAATTGGGAAAAGGGGGTCGTCTCTAGTGCGCCAAAAAGGGCTCGCAACGAGTATGGTCATGGCCTCGCAAATTTCGACGGCACTTGCCGCACCAATCGTCATCGGCTTCCTTGTTGGGAACTATGGGGAACAGCAAGACTGGTGGCAAAAGATGGGAGCGACATTCTCAGTGTTCATCGGGATTTTCATCGGCATTCTTTGCATGATCGCAATGATCAGGCACTTGTTAGGAGACAAGACATGAACATAATCCTTCAAGATGCGTTGTATCGTGCGTACTTACGATGGTTTGGACTCTATTATGGAATCCTGGCTGTCTTGTTACTTGTCGGTTATCCGAGTGATCCAGTGATTTATGGGCTGGCATTAGGTGGGGCAGGTAGCTTCATGATCTTGACGCTGCAACGATTAAGCGTCGATCGAATGTATCGTGTAATCGAGCGTGGGCGCAAGCCGATGTCTCGAGGGACCGTATCACGCATGGCGGTCGCGGTACTTTGTGTGATGATCGGTTTGAAGTACGAAGCCGAATTGTCATTAACTGCGGTGGTAATAGGCCTTCTCGCCGGCCACGTCATACAATTTTGTGAGTTCTTGACTCACGAACTTAAGCGGGAAAAGAGGTGAATAGTCAAATGAACCACGAAATGCCACTTTACGAAATCCCACTCTGGGGCGACTTCGTTCTGTACGGTAGCTGGACGAACTTGATCACAGTGCTGATAGCAGCTGCTCTCGTCTTCCTGATTGCCGTGGCCGGTACGCGACGTCTCGCGATGAAGCCAACCGGTTTTCAAAACACGCTAGAGTGGTTCCTCGAATTCGTTCGCGGAATCATCAGCAGTACGATGGATTGGAAAACAGGGGGTCGCTTCCTTACTTTCGGAATGACACTGTTCCTATTCATCATCGTGTCCAACTTAATGGGTCTCCCATTTAACGTTGTGACGGGTCACTACATTTGGTTCAACTCACCAACTGCGGATCCGTACGTGACACTTGCACTTTCATCTATGGTAGTGGTCATGAGCCATTATTACGGTGTGAAAATGCGCGGCTTCGGTGCATATGCGAAAACGTTTATGACGCCGATGTTTATTATTACCATCATTGAAGAATTCGCAAACACGTTGACGCTCGGTCTTCGTCTTTACGGGAACATCTTCGCTGGTGAAATCATGATCGGAATCATTCTCTCGATCGGAATCATCTCTGGAACGAACGATTTCCAATTCCTCGGACCAGTCGGTGTCATCCTTTCAGCGATTCCAATGCTGATTTGGCAAGGATTCTCACTCTTCATCGGAGCGATCCAAGCGTATATCTTCCTTATCCTGACAATGGTTTACATCGGACATAAGGCAGCGCACGACCATTAATTCGAAGGTAAAGCATCTGCTTTTCCGATAATCGCACGACCAAATTTCGAACACAATCTAGGGAGGCAATTTATAATGGAACTTATTGCAACAGCGATCATCATCGGACTCGGCGCACTTGGCGCTGGTATCGGTAACGGTCTTATCGTAAACGGTACAGTATTAGGACAAGCACGTCAGCCAGAACTCAAAAACGAACTTCGTCAAACAATGTTCATCGGTATCGGTCTTGTTGAGGCACTTCCAATCATCGGTGTAGCGGTCGGTTTCCTTCTCCTCAACTCTTAATTCATAGTTTAAGAAACGAGCTACATAGGGCGTTATTCGTTCGACAGGAGTGAACCGTCACGGGAGCTTTTGCTCCCTTATGTAGATATAAGAAGTTGGACCAACCACGAGGGGAGTGTAATCGAATGAATCTTACGTATCTTGCGGCAGAAGCAGGCGGCGAAGAAAGCCACCTTTTACTTGCCAATATGATCGTCACGATCGTCGTTTTCCTCTTGCTCCTCATCCTCTTGAAGAAATTCGCTTGGGGCCCGCTCATCAACATGATGAAAGCGCGGGAAGAGCATGTGGCTAGCGAGATCAACTCGGCTGAAAAAAGCCGTAAAGACGCTGAAGTCTACGTAGAACAACAACAAGAAGAATTAAATAAGGCACGTACGGAAGCACGTGACTTATTAGAATCATCACGCCGTCAAGCTGAGGCAGAACAAGCACGTGCGATGGAGCAGGCACGTCTTGAGACAGAAATGAGTAAGGAAGAAGCTCGCCGTGCAATCGACCGTGAACGCGCTGAAGCACAAGCTGCTTTGAAGAACGATGTTGCTCTTCAAGCAATCGCTGCAGCACGCCACGTCATGAAAACACAGCTTGCGACAGACGAAGCCGCTCAGCGCGCGCTCGTCGATCAATTCCTTGCTGACACTAAGGGCACGAACTAATGCGTGATCACGTAGCGGGACGCTACGCAAAAGCGCTCTTCGATCTTGCGCTTGAGCATCATGTGCTCGAGCAAGCAGAAGCTGATGTGCGGACGCTCGGCGAAGTGCTCCACGCAACACCAGAGCTCGCATCGGTTTTAAGTAACCCATCGATTTCTGCGGAAGAGCTGAAGTTAGTCTTACAGACGAGCTTCACGGGCTTCAACACGATTGTTTTGAATACCATCCTCGTCATGGTCGAAAACGACCGTGCGGCGGAAGTATTGTCTTTGCCGGAGCATTTCATTGCGTTATTGAATGAACACCGTAACGTTGCGACAGCCGTCGTGACGAGTGCATACAAATTGTCAGACGCGGAAATCACGAAAGTGAAAGAAACGTTCGGCCAAAAATCAGGTAAAACGCTTGAAGTAGAAAATGTTGTTGATACGAACGTAATCGGAGGACTTCGCGTCCAAATCGGTTACACGACATATGACGGCACGATCGAAACGAAACTAACGCGACTTGAGCGTGAGCTGTTAAAAGCGTAAGAAAATAGGGGTGAAACGCATGAGCATTAGAGCTGAAGAAATCAGCGCCCTGCTTAAAGCGCGTATCGCGCAGTACGGTTCTACGATGGAAGTGAACGAGACGGGTACGGTCATCCAAATTGGTGATGGTATCGCTCGTGCACACGGACTCGACAACGTCATGTCGGGAGAGCTCGTAGAATTCGCTAACGGCACAATGGGCTTGGCGCAAAACTTAGAAGAAGGCAACGTTGGTATCATCATTCTTGGTGACTACCTTGATATTAAAGAAGGCGATTCAGTTAGCCGTACAGGACGCATCATGGAAGTACCGACAGGGGACGCATTGCTCGGTCGCGTCGTTAACCCGCTCGGTATGCCAATCGATGGTCTTGGTCCAATCGAAACGGAACACTATAACCCAATCGAGCGTAAAGCTTCTGGCGTTATGGCACGTAAATCGGTTCACGAACCACTTCAGACAGGAATCAAGGCAATCGATGCCCTCGTTCCAATTGGTCGTGGACAACGTGAGTTGATCATCGGTGACCGTCAGACAGGTAAAACGTCGATCGCCATCGATACAATCATCAACCAAAAAGAAGAAAACATGATTTGTATTTACGTCGCAATCGGACAAAAAGAATCAACAGTCCGTGGTGTTGTTGAAACACTCCGTAAAAACGGTGCACTTGATTACACGATCGTCGTTTCTGCCGCTGCTTCACAGCCGGCACCACTTCTTTACCTCGCACCATTCGCTGGTGTAGCGATGGGTGAACACTTCATGGATCTCGGCAAGCACGTTCTTGTCATCTATGATGATCTTTCAAAACAAGCAGCTGCATACCGTGAGCTTTCGCTTCTCTTGAAGCGTCCACCAGGCCGCGAAGCTTACCCAGGGGATGTCTTCTACCTTCACTCACGCCTTCTTGAGCGTGCGGCGAAATTGAACGACGAGCTTGGCGCAGGTAGCTTAACAGCACTTCCGTTCATCGAGACACAAGCGTCGGATATCTCGGCTTACATCCCGACGAACGTTATCTCGATTACGGATGGTCAAATCTTCCTTCAATCGGATCTCTTCTTCTCAGGTGTCCGTCCAGCGATCAACCCGGGTCTCTCGGTATCGCGTGTTGGTGGATCGGCTCAAGTAAAAGCGATGAAGAAGGTAGCGGGTACGCTCCGTCTTGACCTCGCCTCTTACCGTGAGCTCGAAGCCTTTTCACAGTTCGGATCTGACCTTGATAAAGCGACACAATCGAAGCTTAACCGTGGTGAGCGGACAGTAGAGGTTCTGAAACAGGATCTTAACCAACCGTTGACTGTCGACAAGCAAGTCATCATCATCTATGCCTTGACTCGTGGTCACCTTGATGATGTTGCCGTTACGGATATTCGTCGTTTTGAAAAGGAACTCAACCTCTGGCTCGATCAAAACCGCAAACAGCTTTGCGATGAGATCCGTAAAACAGGTAACCTTCCGGCTGACGAAGAACTCGTTACAGCAATCTCAGAATTTAAGAAAACGTTCCAAGCGACAGTCTAAGGGTCAACTCTTAGGCTTCGCCTGAACGCTCTTGATACTAACAAGGTGGTGAATCGAAATGGCATCGTTGCGCGAGATACAAACGCGGATTAACTCGACGAAAAGTACGAAACAGATCACGAAAGCGATGAACATGGTTTCGGCGTCGAAACTAAACCGCGCTCAAGCACATAGCGCGAAGTTCCAGCCTTACATGCTGAAAATGCAGGAGGTTCTCGGAACCATTGCGAATGGCACGACAGGTGCGAGCCATCCGATGCTCGAGAAACGTCCCGTCAAAAAGACTGGATTTATCGTCATCACATCGGATCGCGGCTTAGCTGGTGCATATAACGCCAACGTGCTGCGTGAAGTCTACCGGGAAATCAAAGAAAAGCACACTACGGACAGTTACGTTCTGTATGTGGTCGGTAAAGTCGGTGTTCAGTTCTTCCGTTCACGCGGAATCACGGTCACAGACGCGATCACAGGACTCAACGATTCTCCTTCGTATGTTGATGTAGCTGAAATCGTGAAGCGTACAGTGAGTGCGTTCACGAACGGTGAAATCGACGAACTCAAGCTGAGCTACAACCATTTCTTGTCTGTCATCAGCCAAGAAGTGAAAGTCGAAACCCTTCTCCCACTCGGAGAAATCGAAGCTTCGTCTTCGACGACTTATGAGTATGAGCCAAGTGAGGAGCAAATCCTTTCTGAACTCCTTCCGCGTTATGCGGAAAGCTTGATCTTCGGTGCGCTTCTTGACGCGAAAGTAGCAGAACATGCGTCACGTATGACAGCAATGCAAAGTGCGACAGATAACGCAGATGACTTGATCGGTCGATTGACTCTCGTCTACAACCGGGCTCGACAAGCTGCAATCACGCAAGAAATCACAGAGATCGTCAGTGGAGCAGCTGCGCAGCAGTAAGCCCCAAGGACGTAATGATAGGTAGGAGGAAACACGATGAACGAACTCGGTTTAAAAGGCCGCGTCGTCGCGGTCATGGGACCTGTCATCGACGTTAAGTTCGAAGGACACTTACCGAACATCTACAACGCGCTTCGTATTCAATATACGCCGCAAACTGTAGAAGAAGTGGCTATCGACTTAACGCTTGAGGTCGCATTACACCTTGGTGACGATGTCGTCCGTACCATTGCGATGGATTCGACGGATGGTGTACGCCGTGGAGTGGAAGTCCTGGATACAGGCGCTCCAATCTCGGTACCCGTCGGTGAAGCGACACTCGGTCGCGTATTCAACGTACTCGGTAACCCAATTGATGAAAAAGAACTTGATGCAAGCGTGGAACGTCTTCCGATTCACAAAAAAGCACCAACGTTCGACAACCTTTCAACAAAAGTTGAAATTCTTGAAACAGGAATTAAAGTCGTTGACTTACTTGCGCCTTACATCAAAGGTGGTAAGATCGGTCTCTTCGGTGGTGCCGGTGTAGGTAAGACCGTCCTCATCCAGGAATTGATCAACAATATCGCTCAAGAGCACAGCGGTATCTCGGTATTCGCAGGTGTTGGTGAGCGGACACGTGAAGGTAATGACTTGTACCATGAGATGACGGATTCAGGCGTTATCAAACAAACAGCGATGGTCTTCGGTCAGATGAACGAACCACCTGGTGCACGTCTTCGTGTTGCCTTGACTGGTTTGACAATGGCTGAGTACTTCCGTGATGAGCAAGGACAGGACGTTCTTCTCTTCGTTGATAACATCTTCCGTTATACGCAAGCTGGTTCAGAGGTATCAGCCCTTCTCGGTCGTATGCCATCTGCCGTTGGTTACCAACCAACACTTGCAACAGAGATGGGTATGCTCCAAGAGCGTATCACGTCAACAAACAAAGGTTCGGTTACATCAATCCAAGCGGTTTATGTACCAGCCGATGACTATACTGACCCGGCTCCTGCGACGACGTTTGCTCACTTAGATGCAACGACGAACCTTGAGCGCCGTCTCTCTGAGATGGGTATTTATCCTGCCGTGGATCCACTTGCTTCTACATCACGCGCCCTTTCACCTGAAATCGTCGGTGAAGAGCATTATGCTGTAGCACGTCAAGTTCAGGAAACACTTCAGCGTTATAAAGAACTTCAAGATATCATCGCAATCCTCGGTATGGACGAGTTGTCGGAAGATGACAAGTTAAGTGTTCACCGTGCGCGTCGTATCCAGTTCTTCTTGTCGCAGAACTTCCACGTAGCTGAGCAGTTCACAGGACAAAAAGGATCGTACGTCCCAGTTAAGGACACGATCCGCGGCTTCAAAGAAATCCTCGATGGCAAACACGATGATTTGACGGAAGAAGCATTCCGTCTCGTCGGTCCGATCGAAGATGCGATTGAAAAAGCGAAGGCGCTTGTCTAAGTGACAAAGCATAAGGGGGACTTGAGATGAACACACTTCATGTCAATATCGTCACCCCGGATGGCGAAGTGTATGATGGCGATGTCCGTATGGTCGTTGCGAAAACGATAACGGGTGAAATCGGGGTCCTCCCGCACCACGTACCGCTCGTAACACCACTCGACATCAGCATCTTGAAGTTGCGCCACGAAGATGGCGGACGCACGTTGATCGCTATCAGCGGTGGCTTTATGGAAGTGCGCCAGGATACTGTAACGGTTCTTGCAGAAACGGCGGAGCAGGCAGATAAGGTCGATTATGACCGTGCTGCGGCTGCGAAGGTTCGTGCAGAACGACGTCTCCAGGACACGAAATTATCAGATCTTGAGTTCAAACGCGCAGAGCTTTCATTGAAACGGGCAATTAACCGTCTCGATTTAAAAGACTACGGTCGCGATTGATTCAAGTAAAAGACCCGGTTTCCCTCGTGGAAATCGGGTCTTTTTTTATAGAAAACGTCAATTTAAAAGCGTTTTCTTTAAGATTAAGGCGATTCAGGTTTAAGATGGCGAAAAATAGTAAAAGTACCATATAGACCTCTTATTCACAAACTTTTCATCCTTACTTCTATAGAAATTGTGACAATCATCTTTAATAAATATATTTTATGCGCTAAAATAAATGCATATTGTGCTTTTTTGTTTGCGAAATCATTCATTTTGTGAAATCATGGTAAGGTTGAAGAAAACACGAAGAAGAGGTGCAAGCGCGTGACGTCAATTGGTTTAAGTGCTTTAGTGAGTATGCTCGTTTATGTAATGGCAATTGTTCTTGCCTGGTGGTCACTCTTACCAGTCAAGTGGGAAAAAATCCTCCAACATCCTAAAGGTCCACACGCCATTGCGTTACGGACGTTGCTTGCGATTGCACTCGGTTCCCTCGTCGGTCGCTTTTTGCTGGAGTATTCGGGATTCGCCCAACGTCTTCAATTTTTAGTAGGCTGAACTTGTAACTTCCTTGTAAACCCTAATTTGGTCATCTGAATTAGTATGGAAAAGGATAGTATTCTTATAATGAAGAAACACATTGATTATGACACTGAAAATCGTATTGGCTTTTGGCACGAGAGATAACTATAGGAAAGTTTCTTTCTATCATTCGTTGACTTTTCAACTATGATCAACACCAATCACGAATTGTACGAATAGAAAAGAAACGAAGCAGAGGAGTATGGGTAATGGAAAAAATTGTTGTCCGTGGCGGACGTAAATTAGCTGGAACAGTAAAAGTAGAAGGTGCAAAAAATGCAGTCTTAAAAACGTTGGTTGCGACATTGCTCGCATCAGAAGGTCAATCGGTCCTTCAAAACGTACCACGTCTTGCAGACGTCTATACAATCAACAATGTCTTACGGAACTTAAACGCACAAGTTGAATTCGATGCAGAAGCGAATACGGTTACCGTCAATGCAGAACCGGAACTAAAAGACGAAGCACCACTTGAATACGTTCGTAAAATGCGGGCATCGATTCTTGTCATGGGTCCACTCCTTGCACGTCTCGGTCGCGCACGCGTTGCGATGCCGGGTGGCTGTGCAATCGGATCACGTCCAATTGATCTTCACTTAAAAGGATTCGAAGCGATGGGCGCTAAAACAATCATCGGAAACGGTTTTGTTGAAGCACAAGTCGATGGTCGTCTCCAAGGTGCAAAAATCTATCTTGATTTCCCTTCTGTCGGTGCGACAGAAAACATCATGATGGCGGCAACACTCGCTGAAGGCACGACAGTCATCGAGAACGTTGCGAAAGAACCTGAAATCGTTGACCTCGCGAACTTCTTGAACGCGATGGGCGCGAAAGTCCGTGGCGCAGGTACGGAAACGATCCGTATCGAAGGTGTCGAAAAATTACACGGTGGCAACCACTATGTGATTCCAGACCGGATTGAAGCCGGAACATTCATGATTGCAGCTGCAATCACAGAAGGTGACGTCGAAGTCATCGGTGCTGAGCGTGAGCATCTTCGTCCATTGATCTCAAAAATGGAAGAGATGGGTGTTCAAGTATCGGATACAGAAGAAGGGCTTCGTGTTGTCGGACCTAAGAAATTGGTTGCTGTCGACGTGAAGACGATGCCACACCCTGGTTTCCCGACAGACGTTCAAGCACAGATGATGGCGCTTGTCTTAAAAGCTGAAGGAACATCGGTCATCACGGAAACGGTCTTCGAAAACCGCTTCATGCACGTGGAAGAATTCCGCCGCATGAATGCTGATATCAAAATCGAAGGACGCTCATCCATCATCACAGGTGGTGTTCAGCTTCAAGGAGCAGAAGTCTTATCAACAGACCTTCGTTCTGGTGCAGCGCTCGTCACAGCTGGTTTGATTGCTGAAGGTGAAACACGTGTCGGTGCACTCCATCACATCGATCGTGGATACGTTGACTTCCACTTGAAACTGCAAGCCCTTGGCGCAGATGTCGAGCGCATCACGGAAGAAACAGCGGTTGTCGAAGAAACGGCAGCGACAAAGCTTTAATCTTAAGCTATTATTCCATTTCATTAACGAGAGACGACTTTCTGAAAAAGAAAGTCGTCTCTTTTTGCTTGCCTGTGCTAAAATTGAAAGGTATGTATACATAAATGGGTTAGACGTCCAAACGACGTTCTAAATTATGGAATAATAGCCAGCTGGTAAAGGAGATCACGCGAGATGTTTTCAAAAGATATCGGAATTGATTTAGGAACTGCCAATGTCGTCATTCATGTAAAGGGAAGAGGAATTGTCCTCGATGAACCTTCAGTCGTCGCCATTGATAAAGCGACCGGCAAAATTCATGCAGTAGGTACGGAAGCACATTTAATGGTAGGCCGGACACCGGGAAACATCGTCGCGATTCGTCCGCTCCAAGATGGTGTGATCGCAGATTTCGAGATGACGGAAGCCATGTTACGTCACTTCATCGATAAAATTGAGGTCCGCAGCATGTTCGGTGGCGTTCGGATGTTGATTTGTACACCAGCGAGCATCACGACGGTCGAAGCAAAAGCGATTCGTCAAGCAGGAGAAAAATCGGGCGCGAAAACCGTCTTCCTCGAAGTCGAACCGAAAGTAGCCGCGGTCGGAGCAGGGATGGACATTTGGATGCCTGCGGGACATATGGTCATCGACATCGGTGGCGGGACGACGGATGTTGCAGTACTCTCGATGGGAGATATCGTCTGTGGCGAAACAATCAAAGTTGCAGGAGATCGATTTGATCACGATATCATTCGGGCAATCAAAGATCGGCATAAGTTAATCATCGGTGAACGGACGGCGCAAAACGTCAAGATGACGGTCGCAACGGTCTCAGAAGACGGACGTCAGGAAGAGATGGATATCCGGGGACGTAATCTCGTCACAGGGCTGCCGCATAACATTACGGTCAGCTCACAGGAAATTCATGAAGCACTCGCAGAATCAGCGATGGAAATCGTTGAAGCGACAAAACGGGTTCTCGAGAAGACACCACCGGAACTCGCAGCAGATATCATCGACCGCGGCATCATCTTAACGGGTGGTGGGGCATTGCTCGACGGAATCGATCAGTTGTTGGCAAAAGAGCTTGGGTTACCGGTCTTGATTGCAGAAGATCCAATGTTATGTGTCGCACGCGGGACAGGCATCATGCTCGATAACTTAGGAAAATAAGAAATTCTTGTTTGGCATAAATCGTCAAGCGATGAGGTAACCATTCACTTAATTGTGGGGGTTACCTCTTTTTATTTTGCGTAGAGAACGATTTAAGAATGTTGCGGGATGAAGATTCTTTCTTTCCCCTACTTTCCTCGGGCGAGGCGCAAGCCGTTGCTACTTGATCCTATCCGGACAAGTAGCAGGGTCTCGCTTGCCTCTGACAGCGCAAGAATTTCTTGCGCTTTTTCCCGTAGGAGTCACGAGAAGCGAATCTTTTGAGCAGGTGCGTTTCTGTCGAATGCCGTTCTCGAATAGATCGGATTAGATTGAAAATGGACAAAGTACAGTATCATGAACGATTCAAGAATGGTGCAGGACAAAGATTCTTTCTTCCCGTACTTTCCTCGGGCGAGGCGCAAGCCGTTGCTACTTGATCCTACCGGGACAAGTAGCAGGGTCTCGCTTGCCTCTGACAGCGCAAGAGTTTCTTGCGCTTTTTCCCGTAGGAGTCACGGGAAGCGAATCTTTTAGGAAGGCTCTTTTCTGTCGAATGACGTTTTGGAACAGATTGGTTCACTCGTGTCTGAGCTGAGAACACCAATCGATAAGATGTAGCGTCTTAAATGGAAATACTGATGATTTGAACAACTCGCTTCGAAAACGGTGAGACGCTTGAGGGAATGAGTGAACCTTGAAAAGGTTTACGAGCAAGCAAGGGAGACCCTGCAGCTTTTGTAAAAAGCGAAGCGGCTTCCCGCTTGCCCCTAAGCAAGCGAACCGTGGTAGAAGCGAATGTTGTTCAAAACCCACGAGGTCACTGTACTGAATGTTGTTCAAAAAAACGCACTTTTATGTGACCGCGAAAAAGACTTTCTAAAAAAATATCAGAATAACGGTTGACGAAAGCCTGGAAAAAAGAGAGAATGAGAATGTTCTCAATGAGAATGAATATCATTATCTTTACAAGGAGACTACGATGTCGATTATGATTTGGGGAATCCTCCTCGTATGTGTCTCGATTGGCTCCATGTTTGTTGGTGTCGCTGACCTCGATTTAACAGAAATTTTATCTTGGAGCGAGACGGAATGGGAATTGTTCTTGATGAGTCGGATACCACGACTTTTAAGTATCTTATTAGCTGGAGCGGGTATGAGCATTGCGGGATTGATCATGCAACAAATTACACAAAACCGCTTCGTTTCACCGACGACGGCGGGAACAATGGATTTCGCGAAACTCGGAATCGTCGTTTCAATGATTGGCTTTAGTGATGCACATCCACTGATTAAGATGCTCATTTCATTTGGATTTGCGTTTGGTGGTTCGCTCTTGTTCATGCGGATTCTCGAACGGATCAAAATGAAGGACGTCATTTTCATTCCTCTCGTCGGGTTGATGCTCGGCAGTATCGTCGGTGCCTTGACGACGTTTCTCGCATTGCGGTTTAACTTGCTGCAAAGCTTAGAAGGATGGATGCAAGGAAACTTTTCGATGATCACAAAGGGACGCTACGAATTGCTTTACATAACTGTTCCGTTGCTGTTCGTCGCTTATCGTTATGCCCACCGGTTTACGATTGTCGGAATGGGCGAAGAATTTTCACAAAATCTTGGTATCTCCCATAAGCGTGTCATGCAGCTTGGGCTGGCGATTGTTTCATTGATCGCTTCAGCCGTGATTTTATCGGTCGGTGTGATTCCGTTTCTTGGTCTGATCGTGCCGAACTTGATTTCGATTTGGTACGGCGATCACTTACGAAAGACGTTACCGTTAACGGCTCTGTTCGGTGCCTTGTTCGTCCTCGTCTGTGACATTGCGGGCCGCCTGTTGATTGCACCGTATGAGATTCCGATTAGCTTGATGGTCGGGACGATTGGCAGTGGCTTGTTCCTCTACCTCTTGTTTAGGAGGGATCGTTATGGCTTATCGTAAACGGTTGATTTGGCTGGGCGTCCTCGCGTTATTATGCATGGTTGGCTATATGACGTTGAACTTACAAGGGGCACTCGGATATGTCATTCCAAGGCGCTTTACAAAGTTAGCAGCGATGCTTGTCACGAGTGTCGCAATCGGGGTCTCGACCTTGATTTTCCAAACCGTGACGATGAACCGGATTTTGACACCGAACGTCATCGGTCTCGATTCACTGTATATGTTGCTTCAAACCGGACTCTTGTTTTTGTTCGGCAGCTCAATCCTGCTTAAAGTCGGAATCGAAGTCCGCTTCGTCGCAACGATTCTTTTGATGGTCGGTTTTGCGATCGTGCTGTATCAATTGCTGTTCCGAGGGGAAGGGCGGAACGTCTACTTCCTTCTCCTCGTCGGTCTTGTCTTCGGAACGTTTTTCGGTAGCATCACCTCGTTCCTTCAACTGCTGATGGACCCGAACGAATTTCAATTGTTGCAAGATCGCTCGTTCGCGAGCATCAACAACGTCGATTCGGACTTATTGATGTTAGCGACAGTCCTCCTCGTCTTGAATACGGCTTGGCTTTGGCGGTATGTCCGCTTCCTCGACGTATTGGCACTCGGACGCGACCATGCGATTAACTTGGGCATTCCGTATGAAAAAATCGTCAAACGTCTGTTAATCATCGTCGCCATCTATATTTCGATTGCAACGGCTTTAATTGGACCGATTACGTTTTTAGGGCTATTGATTGTCAACGTCGCCTATCAACTCATCCCGACGTACCGCCATCACGCTTTAGCGGTCGCGACAGTTTTACTTGGTGTGATCGCGTTAGTCGGGGGGCAGTTGATTGTCGAGCACGTCTTGAACTTCTCGACGACGCTCAGTGTCATCTTGAACTTGATTGGTGGTAGCTACTTTATTTATCTCTTGCTGAAAGGAGTCGACCGATGATTACGATTGACAACATCACGAAACGGTTCGGAACGAAGACCGTCGTCGAAGAGGCGACATTCACGATCCCGAAAGGTAAATTGACATCCTTCATCGGACCGAACGGTGCGGGAAAAAGTACGGTCCTCTCAATGATTAGCCGTCTCGCGAAAGCGGATGCGGGCGTCGTCACACTGGATGGGACGGCAATCAGTCAATTTCCGTCAGATGACTTGGCGAAGCGACTGTCGATTTTAAAACAAAGCAATCACCTCGGACTGCGTGTGACGGTCCGTGAGCTCGTCGGGTTTGGTCGTTTTCCGTATTCGAAAGGACGACTGACCGCCCTTGATCACGAGAAAATCGATCGAGCGATTGCATACGTCGGCCTCGAAGAGATGCAAGATAAACAAATCAACGCCCTCAGCGGAGGTCAGAAGCAACGTGCCTTCATCGCCATGGTAATTGCCCAAGATACGGATTATATCTTGCTCGACGAACCATTGAATAACCTCGACATGCGTCATGCCGTCCAGGTGATGAAGTTACTCCGGAAGCTCGTCGACGAGGAAGATAAAACGATCGTCGTCGTCTTACACGACTTGAACTTCGCATCCGTTTACTCAGATCAGATGGTCGCGATGAAAGAAGGACAAATCGTTGCGACGGGTCCGACAGAGCAATTGATGGAACAGTCGTTACTCGAAAACCTGTATGAAATGGATTTAACGTTGGAACAGATGGATGATCATAAAATTTGCCTCTACTATACTTAACATAAGGGAGATCAATTAACATGAAAAAGTGGTTCTTACTCGTTATTGCAATTTGTGTCGTCGCACTCGGTGCGTGTGGAAAAGGAACAAATGAATCAGCCGCTTCAAGCGACGAAAAAATGACAATCAAACATGAATTAGGTTCAACTGAGGTCGTCAAAGACCCAAAAAAAGTCGTCGTCTTTGATTTTGGTGCACTCGATACACTCGATGAACTCGGTGTCGAAGTGGCAGGTCTACCGAAAGAACTCGTTCCAGCCTATCTTAAGCAATATGAAGCAGAGCAGTATACGAACGTCGGAAGTTTAAAAGAACCAAACTTTGAAGCAATCAGTGAACTTGCACCAGACGTCATCCTGATCTCAGCCCGTCAATCGGAAATGTATAAAGAGTTCAGCAAGATTGCACCGACGATTTATGTAGGAATCGATACACAGGACTACATGACATCGTTCAAAGATAACGTCAACATGCTCGGTGAATTGTTCGGAAAAGAAGCAGAAGCGACAGCTGCATTAAAAGAAGTAGATGAAAAAATCGCGGCAGTCAAAGAGGATGCTAAAGAAGCACCTGAGTCACTTGTCCTGCTCGCAGGGGATAAGAGCATGAGTGCGTTCGGACCGGGCTCTCGTTTTGGCTTGATTTACGATGCATTTGGTTTAAAAGCAATCGATACGACTCTTGATCAAGCCGTCCACGGACAAGATGTCTCGTACGAATACATCGTCAAAAAAAATCCGGGCATCATCTTCGTCATCGATCGTGGAGAAGCAATCGGTGAAGGCGCAACGGCGAAACAAGCGATGGACAATGAATTATTGAAAAAAGTCGATGCCGTCAAAAATAATAAGGTCGTCTACTTGAGTGGAGACGTGTGGTATCTGTCTGGTGGCGGTATCCAATCGATCGAAAAAATGTTGGAAGAAATCAAAACAGCACTGTAACAGCAAAAAAGCTCAATCCGTGAAGGACTGAGCTTTTTTTCATCGATAGCTGAAAGAATCTTGCCAATCAATCACTTCGTATTTTGCATGAACGCCTGATAGGCCTCAAAGTCATGATAGTCGATGGCACGCGGGGGGAGGGAGCTATTCATCGTCTGATTGACGAGTTGGTTCAAGGCTTGCCGTGACTGACCATAAAAGGTGATGCTCGGTGTCTCCGGTAGTTCCGTGAACTCGAGAGCGTACGACAGGTTGTGCTGGTAGTTTGCCGCATACAACGTATCGACGAGCGTGATGGCGGATAAGCCGTTTCCACCACCGTAGACAGTCCGGTAACTCATTAAGGTCACTTCGCTTGCAAGATCCATCGCCCAGGCACTGACAGGACGTCCGGAGACATCCGTGACCGTAGGAACCAAAACGGAAGAAAGAGTTGCGGTAGCCCTTCCATCGTTGCCCGCTCCTGAAAGGCAGTCAGGATTCGTTGATAAGAAGCGATAACGGCAGATTGATTCGTCGTCCACTCCGGTAGGGCCTACGGTTCGAGATCGACGCTGATTCCATCCGGATGCTGCATCGTCTCACTTTGATAGAGGGTAATCCAGGCGAGCGGGTCTTCGGCATTCGGTCGGAAGGTCGCGCCTTCATTCGTAATCCAGCGTGGTTGTCCGAACAGGAAGTAAACTTCAATTCCTGCTGCATGCGCGGCCTCGACGAATGTTCGATAGAGAATCCGGTCCCCCTCCACAGCAACATGAAGATAGACACGCTTCATCTGCCGGTTGGCGAGCTGATTGATTTTCACGGGGATGGACTTCGCTTCCGGAATCGATCACATCACCGTATGGCGCGTGACGGGGAGAGCGGCTTTACCGCTTGACGGCAGCAACAGACTGAAAAACGAGACGCAGACGAGACTGACGAGAAAACTAGTGTTCACTCCGTCTGCAAGGTACTCCTACTATCGGTTCGTTTGCTTAAAATCAGTATCCATCAATAGTCTTTGAGACTATTGCATCAGTTCAAAACCTAGACATTTCACATTGTGAAGTGTATATTAGAAGTTGTTGCTTGACCTCGGAATTACCATTAAAAAGGAAGTGATGCCACAATGCCGTTGTGGAAAAGAAATTTAATCGTCGTGTGGATCGGGAGTTTTTTGACTGCCGCTGCACTCAGTCTCGTTTTACCGTTTTTGCCATTATTCATTGAAGAGCTTGGCGTCGATGGACGTCAGGAGATTACGACCTGGTCCGGGATTGCGTTCGGAGCAACGTTCCTCGTCGCAGCCATCGTCTCACCGATTTGGGGACGCCTTGCCGATAGAAAAGGACGGAAATTGATGCTGCTCCGGGCAAGCCTCGGCATGTCGATTGTCATGTTTTTAATCAGTTTTGTGCAAGATGTGTATCAGCTTGTTTTCTTACGGCTCGTCATGGGAGCGGTCTCCGGATTCATTTCAGCCGGAATCACCTTGATTGCTTCTCAAACCCCGAAAGAGAAAAGTGGCTGGGCGCTCGGTACATTGTCGACCGGTGGGATTGCCGGTGGGTTGCTCGGACCTCTGATTGGAGGATTCCTTGCCGACATGATTGGGCTTCGACCCGTTTTTCTCTTTACAAGCGTACCGTTGTTTTTGACGTTCCTCGTGACATATTTCTTCGTCAAAGAAGAATTCGTCCCGCTTGAAGTCAAAAAAATGGCTTCCGCGAAAGAAATCATTCAATCACTCCGTCATCCGGAGCTCATCTTGAGTCTATTCTTGACGACGTTCTTGATTCAGTTCGCAGCGCAATCCATCAGTCCGATTCTCTCGCTTTACGTGCGAGAGCTGAGTCCCGGAACGGAACGACTGGCGTTACTGTCGGGTATCGTCGCCTCAGCACCCGGGATTGCGGCATTGATTGCTGCCCAGCGGCTCGGACGACTGTCCGACAAGATTGGAGCGGAACGTGTCTTGTTCGTTGCCTTACTCGTCTTTGCCGCCTTCTTGATTCCGCAAGCGTTCGTCACGGATACGAGTCAATTGATCGTCTTACGGATGGGAATCGGATTTGCGACAGCGGCCTTGATGCCATCGGTCCAAGCACTGCTTCGTAAACACACACCAGCCAATGCGTCCGGACGAATCTTCGGTTACAATCAATCGGCCCAATTCATGGGAAACTTCCTCGGACCGCTCGCCGGTGGTCAAATTGCCGGTCATTTCGGTTTTGAAGCGTTGTTCCTGTTTACCGGTTTGATCGTCATCACGAATGCTGTCCTCGAACGGACGCAAACAGCGGTACTCAGTAAAAAACATTCCTAACACGGAACGCCTCTCCGGTCAGTAACCGGGAGGCGTTTTTTTTTCATGTCAACGAAAAGAAGTCATCGAGTTTTTGTTGCTCCGAGTGTTCGAGTGCCTTCATCAAAAGGATGGACTGGGCACGTACTTTATAGTCGGCAGAATAATGGAACAGTCCATTGTCGAGTTCCGTGATCGCAAGCGGTTCGATGATCGTCCGTGGATGATCGACATCCTTCAATCGTAACGACAGCTCGATTTGGTGGTCGACGGGCAAGTGAATCAAAGCTTGAATAGTTCAATCAAGAGCTAGGACTTTCGGTTCAACTATTTTTCTCATTACCTTTTTTTGAAAAAAACTCATAATTCAACAGAACCTGACCGATATACTAAACATAAGAGAATTGAACATTAAGTCAATGAGGAGACAAAAACATATGTTACGAGGAATGTACACGGCGTCTGGTGCGATGCAGGCGTTACAGCGGCAACAAGAAATGTTAAGTAACAACCTGGCCAATGCGCGGACGCCTGGCTTCCGCGCCGATCAAGCATCGCTCCGGACGTTTCCGGAGATGATGATTCAACAATCAGGCGTCAATGAACGGACGGGGATTCAATCAAGAGGAACGGTCGGCACGCTCGCGACAGGTGTCTTCATGCAGGCAGCGACGCCGAACTTTGCCCTCGGTTCGATTACGGAAACGGGCAACGCGACGGATCTCCAAATCAGTTCACGGGACGGATCCGCCCTCTTTACCGTCTTACATACGGATCCGCTGACAGGTGGGGAAGAGACGCTTTACACGACGAACGGCCAATTCGCCGTCGGGCAGGATGGTTTGCTCCGGACGACAGAAAATGATCTCGTCCTTGATGCAAACGGTCAGGCGCTGAACGTCGTCAATGAAGACTTCGTTGTCAGCGCAGACGGAGCGGTGACGGACGGAAACGGACAAGCAATTGGAAACCTTGGACTTGTCGTAACGGATCAACCGGAAACACTCGAGCGGACAGGCAACGGTTTATTCCGCTCTCCGGCAGCACTTGCCGCGGGAGACGTCAAAGTCGACCAAGGCGTGCTCGAACTCGGGAACGTCGAAATCGAGCAGACGATGGCTGAGATGAACAGTGGACTTCGTCAGTTCGAAGCCAATCAAAAAGTCATTCAAGCTTACGACCGGACGGCTGAAAAAGCTGTTTCTGAAATCGGTCGCGTTCGTTAATCGGAGGAGGAAGTCATGCAATCACTTTATACATCAGCCAGTACGATGGCTCAATTACAAAAACAACTCGATACGACCGGGCATAATCTCGCGAATGCGAACACGAACGGCTACAAGCGCCGTGATGCACAGTTCAATGAGTTACTCGTCCGCAACATCAGCAACACACCGGGCGGCTTGGAAACAGGTCCTTTGACGACGCCGGTCGATCTTCGTCTTGGTGTCGGTGGGTATGTCGCGAACGAAGCGACACGTTTTACCGTCGGTGCTTTTCAAACGACCGGACGGAATTTGGATGCGGCACTCGGTAATCCGCATCACTTCTTTGGTGTCATCGATGCAGACGGTGTGACGAAATTCACGCGGGACGGCAACTTTGAGTTATCACCGCAAGGCAACGGACAGATGTTGTTGACGGATGATGCGGGACGCTCCGTCATCAATCAAGCGAACGATGCCATCACCTTACCGGAAAATGCGACGGCGATTGAGCTGAACAAAGATGGCAATATCACAGGTGTCCTCAACGGAGAACGTCGTGTCCTTGCCCGAATCGGTGTCGCGGATATTCCGAACCATGGCGAGTTGACGGATGTCGGCGGTGGACTCTATACGGCGACCGGGCAATATCAAAATGCTCAAGGGAACCCGTTGACGGTCGGGACGCTCGAGTCCTCGAACGTCGACATGGGGACGGAAATGACGAACTTGACGCAAATTCAACGCGCCTATCAGTTTAATTCGAAAGCTTTGATGACGACCGATCAGATGATGGGAATCGTCACATCACTCAAATAACGCATCTGCTAAAAGCCGCGCCTTCCGGAATCCGGAAGGCGCGGCTTTGTCATGGAGTCATTTTTTTAAGCTCAGGTAGACCGCTGCCATATCTAAATCGGCTTGGTCTCCCGTGTTCGCCTGTTCATACTGTTCATGTGCTGCTTCTGCCAGCGGTAAACGTAACGTGTACCGTTTCGCGGCGTCCGTGATCAACCCCAAATCCTTCGCCATCAACCGAAGCGGGAAAGCAGGGGGAAACTCTTCTGTTCGGTACATGTCCTGTTTGCCTTGGAAGAGTGGTGTATTCATGCCGGACAAAGAAATCATCTGGATGAGTTTTTCTTTGTCGAGCCCGGCCGCTTCTCCGAGCAGGAACGTTTCAGCAAGTCCTTCACCGACGATGCCGAGCAGGAGATTGATGGCAAGTTTTGCTGCGCTGCCTGTTCCGTGGTCACCGAAATGAATACTTTCTTTACCGAGAACATCGAGATACGGCCGGCATGTCGCAAGTGTCTGTTTGTCACCACCGACGAGCATGACGAGCTGGCCGGCTTCTGCGACACCGACTGAACCAGAGACGGGAGACTCGAGATAGGCGGCACCGGCGCGTTCGATAAGTTGCGCTGCCTGTGTTGATTCCTCGGACGAAATCGTACTCAAGTTGACGACGATTTTGTCCGTCAAGTCGCTTGCGAGCAGCCCGTCTGTTTCGTGAAGGACATGATCAATCGCTTTTCCGTCTGCGAGCATGATGAAGATGATGTCCGACTGTTCGACCAGTTCGCGTGGTGAGCGAAGCGACGTTGCCCCTTCCGCGACGAGCGGTGCTGTCTTACTTTCTGTTCGATTGTAGACGTGTAATGGGTGTCCGGCACGGCGAAGACGTAACGCCATCGGGATACCCATATGACCTAATCCTATCCAACCAAGTTGCATCTGTCTGATTCCTCCTGTATGTGTAGAGTCGCTTTAGCTATTCCCTTTTAGAACCTTATGTTAAACGCGACGTAAGCGGCGTTCTTCTTACTAGAAGACTGCGTTTTGTCCGCCCTTGACGGAACCTGAACATGAACAGGTCAAAAAACCCCCGCGTCTTAGTGGACACGGGGGTAAAGACTCATTCAGTTTCGTACGTCAAGATGGTGGAAATGACAGCGACCGGAAAACGAATCGTAAAGGTCGAGCCGACACCGACGGTCGATTCAACATCAATCGTTCCGTTATGGTGTTTGACGATTTCTTTACAAATCGATAGACCGAGACCCGTTCCACCGATTTTGCGTGTCTCTGAGTTGTCGACCCGGTAAAACTTATCGAACAACTTCGACATCGCTTCTTGCGGGATGCCCATTCCTTCGTCGTGAATCTTGATTTCAGCGAAACCATCCTGGTGCTGGACTTCGATTGAAACCGTTCCGCCGTCAGGAGAATACTTGATGGCGTTACTGAGTAGATTGTTTAAGAGCTGTTTAATCTTTTCGCTATCGGCGTCAATCATGATCGGTCCGTTACCTGCGAACACTAACGTGTGTGTCGTGTGCGAGGCACCATAGAAGTCGGTCACGTCATTTGCGAGTTCGACGATGTCGAACGTCGACATCTGATAACGTTGCTCACTCGATTCCATACGCTGGACGTCGAGGAAGTCGTTGACGAGGGTCGTCAGGCGACCTGTTTCCGAATGAATCGTCTGCAAGTACTTTAGCTGACGTTCTTCTTCAAATGATTTGTTGAGCATCAATTCCGTGAAACCGTAAATTGATGAGAGTGGAGTCCGAAGTTCGTGCGAGACGGTCGAGACGAACTCTTCTTTCATCCGGTCCGACTCCGTTTCTTTCGTGACATCCCGTAAGACGAGCATCGTTCCGACCCAAACGTTATTGATTTGAATCCTCTCGGCGTAAATTTGGATATAGGCACTGCGCGCGCGAATCGAGACGACGAGACTATCCTTCGGCAAGTTCTGCTCGACGATTTGTTCGATGTATTGTTCGAACGGTTCTGCTTCATCGATGATGGAAGACAAGGCGGACATCGCTTGACGGAAAGAGGAAAGATTACTTTCATCCTGATGTTCCGTCTGAATTTCCGGGAACAGCTTCATCAACGGTTCGTTGACGAGCAGTTCATCTGATTCATGTTCGATGTAGACGACGGCTTCCCGGATCGAGTTCAACAGTTGTCCTGTTTTGTTCTTTTCATGAATCATTTTTTCGTAAATCCCCATCCGCATCAACGAAAGTGAGAGCTGGTGCGAGAAGGAAAGGATATCGCTCATCTGCTCCGGCGTGAAGGCGTCACGGTACCGGACGAGATAGATGCAGGCGATGATTTTTTCTTCATTCGGATCAAGGATTGGTACGGCGACTTCATACATGTAGTACGGATACGGAAGCGGACTTTCGTGTGCGACCTGTTTAGACGAGTGCACCGGACGTTTTAAGACACGCGCCCGGTGGAACAACGATTGATCTTCGTGGATCAGTTGTTCGACCATATCAGGGGTCATCCCGTATTCAATCGTCGAGCGGACATCGTGTTGATCGAGGAACAGCAAGGCTCCGATTTCCGAATGGGTGATTGAGACGAGCTTCTCGATGATTTCCGGATACGCCGTCAATGTTTCGCGGGATGCGAGCGTCTCCGTCAGTTCATTACGATATTTTAGATGTTGTTCGCTTTGCAGGGTGATTTCGAGTGCTTCTTCGAGTTCTTCCTGCTGCGCCTGCAGCTCTTCCTGCTGCGCAACGAGTTCCTCTTGTTGTGCTTGCAACTCTTCATTCTTCGCCAGCATATGGACTTTATTATCCGCAATCGATGCTGCCATTTGATTGAAGGATGCGGTTAACATGTGTAATTCATCGCGTCGTCTCGGTAAGGGAAGTTCTTTGACGTCTTCACCACTTGCGAGTTGTGCACTGTCCCGAGACAACGAATTAATTTGTTTCGTCACCCGGTTGATGAATGGGCGGACGAGTAAGACAAGAATGATGACGAGGACAAGCAGGTTTGACAGCCAAATGAACTGGGCGATGCGCATTTCATTGAGCAGGCTGGCTTTTGCTTCATCTTCTTCAGTCTGAATGAGGTTTAAATAGTTTGTCAGCAAGGCTTCGATTCCAGCCGTATCGGCTTCACCGTCAATTTGACTGTTTGAGCCTTTTAGCGTTCCGTCAGAATTGAATAATTCGCTCCCGTTCGAAAGCGAAGCGAGCGTTTTCGGATCAACGAACTGCTCGTCGACCGAGCCTTCCTGTTTTTGTTCCACGTATTGACGTAACAAGGGGACGGCAGTACCGAAATAATCGTCATATAAGTTTCGTGTCGCAGTTGCGTATTGATCGCCTTGCGTATAGATGGCGTTTTGCTCGAACCAGGTCGTCAAGCGGTTGATTTCATCTTGGTTTGTTTTGACGGCATTGAGCATCGCCGGTGTTCCGAACAAGAGGTATGATTTTACATTGCTCTGTGCAGCGGACCATTCGTATGCCAACGCGTTCGCATTCGTTCTTCGTTCACGTAAGTCATCGAATGTCGCATCGGTTTGACTGATTTTTTGTTCAGTATACGTATAGACGATAGCGGATGTGATGCTGAGTGCGATAAAGACTGCATAAAAAGCAAACATCAATTGTCGACCAATCTTTTGATTAATCCATTTCACGTTCGAATCCTCCATATTCTTTTGTATATGTACGTAAATGTGTGAAGACATATGTAGATTTTACTCTGCTTGTTAGCAGTCATCAAATTTTAACACGCAAAGATGTAAAAAAAATATTATATTTAGATGACGGTCCAGCTTATTTTTTTTTAGGAGGATTAGAAGCAGCCGGATAAAGGAAAACTAACTGAGTGAAAGCTATCATTATTACGCATAGGGAAGTGACAGAATGCAAAAAATGTTTGAAAACAGGTGGTATCGTGGCGCATGGTGGGTCATGACACTGCTCGTCATCGTCTGGGTCGGCAATCACGTGACCTTTTTATTTCGCCCACTCGCCATACTCGGGCAAATGGTCGTCCCGCCACTCGCAATCGCCGGGATTCTTTATTACGTCCTTTTGCCGATCGTCGAGATGCTTGAGAAGAAGATGAGTCGGCGTCCGGCCGTGATGGTCGTCTTGTTCGGATTGATTGGGATTATGACGGCGCTTGGATTTATCTTTGGTCCGTCCTTATCAACACAAATCAGCGAATTCGTCAATTCGATTCCGAACCTCGCGACGGAATTTCAGCGTCAACTCGTCGAAGTCCGGAGTCAGCTTGAAAACAGCAGTATCTTTTCTCGCTTCGTTGGGGGACCGGATGACTTGTTCGATAAATTTTCGACGAATCTCTCCGAGTACGCGTCATCCTTCTTAAAAAATGTCGGGGCAGGGGTCGGCGGGTTTGTCAGCTTAATCACGACGACCGTCATCACAATCATTATCATCCCGATCATGTTGATTTATATGTTGTTAGACGGTCATAAGCTAAAAGGCAATCTGGTTAACATGATGCCGTTTGAATTTCATAAAGAAACGAAGAAAATTTTAGAAGATGTCCATGAAACGATCATGAGCTATATCCGGGGACAGGTCATTGTCAGTATCGGTGTCGGAATCATCGCCTATATCGGATACCTCTTCATCGGCATTGACTATGCGATTTTGTTAGCGATGTTCGCGACATTGACGAACATCATTCCGTTTCTTGGACCAGTCATCGGTGTCATACCGGCCTTGATCGTCGGTTTTATCCAGGATCCGATTCTTGCAATCTATGCCATCATTGTCATGACGGTCGCGCAACAAATCGATTCGCACATCATGTCACCGCTCGTTCAAGGAAGAACGCTTGATGTTCACCCGTTGACGATCATCATCGTCCTGCTTGTCGCAGGGAACATCGCCGGCTTCTTCGGCGTCCTACTCGGGGTTCCGTTTTATGCCGTCATGAAAGTCATCATTCTTAATCTGCAACGTCTCTACCATCTCCGGACACAAAAGAAGATGGTCATCACGGATGAGGAAAAGACGTTCGATACCATCATCACAAAAAAAGAATGACTTTTTGAATTATTAACGTCGTTCCTTCATACTAAAGAAGCAGTCTGATGTGTTAGGAAAGGGGTAGTGACAGATGGATCAACGTCAAACAGAAGAACAAGCCGATTTATTAGCCCTGCAAAAGTTTCAGCATAATTTCGAGAACAGCTTAAAGTCGAGCGTCATCTACATTTTACGGGATGGGGCGCTGACGATTGGTGAGATTGAACAGCGAATCGATCAGTCACACGGTCAGATTTTAGAGCAACTTCAAGAGTTGATTGAAGATGGACTCGTGATTCAGCAAATGTCAGAAAAAGTTGATGGATTAGCTTACTTTTTGACAGTTCCAGCAGAAGATTTAATCAGACAATTTAAAGAGTCCATCAAATGGAGTAAACAACACATTACCTTCTAATAAAAAAGGTCATCTTCGAGCTATCAGCTTGAGGATGACCTTTTTTTATTTTTTGGAAATTATATGGGTATAAAAGGCTCTTAAATGAATATGGATTTTTATAGGATATTAAGTAATGAAATAAAATTACAATATAAGTTAAGAGAGTGAAAATAAAAACGACTTTAATTTATATTTTTAAAGGTAATTAAGCATTGAAAATACTAGATATTAGGTACTATACTTCTATTACAATTGTAGAAAAATGTATTTTTTATTAGTAAAACCCTGCATAATGATGGGTGTAAGGTAATTTTTCTCAAGAAAAGGAGTGTTCAAATGAACAAGAAAACGCCTGATTTCCGAAAGAAGATGAACCGACACCACAGAAACCACACCAAACGCTTGATCAAACTACTCACAGCCTCCTCACTGGCACTATCCCCAATTTCATTTACTTACACCAAGACAGAAGCATCTGAAAAAAAGTTTCAGCCGCAACAGCAACAATTTGCCTCATCCATTAAAAATTCATTAGCACTTGCTCCAGTAAATCGAGTGAGTCTAGCGGATGTACAATTATTGACAGATGTACAAGTCCGAGCGAATTTAACAGAACAATTAGAAAATTATAATTTAGCACTTGGTTTAACGGGCCGAGGATTGGCCGATGCAGAAATTTTGTCGCCAGAACGTGTCGCCGTCTTTAATATTCCGGATCTCGCGGGCAAAATGACGGCGAACGGCAATGCCGACGTGAGCGTAGAACTATTGCCAATCACACTGGAAGACTTGCCGACGCTTAAAGGTCAACTTGATCCTTTAACGACGAGTGTCAATGGCCTTGTCGGAGATTTGGTCACTGAAATTGACATAATTTTAGACAACCCGCTGACAAGCCCGCTTTTAAATGTCCAAGGATTAAATGAACTAGAAGATGCGTTGGCTGCACTCAATAATTTGGACGTAGCATTGTCTGATTTGCTTGACTACAATGGGCAGGCCCCGGTGACTGTCAATGCTGATGGCACGATCGTTGTCAATTTCAGCGATGGATTAGGACAACATCTTGAAACTGCAGTCCAGCAAGTAGTGCAACAAGCGCTACAAGACTTAGTGGATGCAATTGCGAATCTTCAATTGACGGGAATATTAGGATCATCACTGAACTTTGTGCTAACTCCTGTAAAAGAGTTGTTACCATCTGTTAATGGCTTACTAACAGCAGTCGCGAACGATACGGTCAACTTATCGAATGAACTAGTCGGCGTTCAGGTTCTTGGACCGACGACGGTCGACTTAAATGTGCTCGTCGACAAGCCAGCGGGTGTTGATGGTGAAATTGTCGTTACGGGATCAGCCGTCAGTACTACAGCGATTGATGCTGAGTTATTAAGTGATTTAGATGGTCAAACGACGATTGTGTTTGATGAAGAAGGCGATGCGGACGCTGACGCCGACGCCGATGCGGACGCTGACGCTGATGCCGACGCCGATGCGGACGCTGACGCCGATGCGGACGCCGACGCGGATGCCGATGCGGATGCGGATGCGGATGCTGACGCTGACGCTGACGCCGATGCGGATGCGGATGCCGATGCCGATGCGGATGCGGATGCCGATGCAGATGCGGATGCTGATGCCGACGCGGATGCGGATGCTGACGCGGACGCTGACGCCGACGCTGATGCGGATGCGGATGCCGATGCTGACGCGGATGCCGACGCGGATGCCGACGCTGATGCGGATGCCGACGCTGATGCTGACGCTGACGCCGATGCTGACGCCGACGCGGATGCCGACGCGGATGCGGATGCTGATGCCGACGCGGATGCTGATGCCGACGCGGATGCTGATGCTGACGCGGACGCTGACGCCGACGCGGATGCGGATGCTGACGCTGACGCCGATGCGGATGCCGATGCTGACGCCGACGCGGATGCTGACGCCGATGCGGATGCCGATGCGGATGCGGATGCGGATGCCGATGCCGACGCTGATGCTGACGCCGACGCGGATGCTGACGCCGACGCCGACGCCGATGCGGATGCCGATGCGGATGCCGATGCGGATGCCGATGCGGATGCTGACGCGGATGCTGACGCGGATGCGGACGCTGACGCGGATGCGGACGCCGATGCCGATGCGGATGCTGATGCTGACGCTGATGCCGATGCGGACGCCGATGCCGATGCGGATGCTGATGCCGACGCCGATGCCGACGCCGACGCTGATGCTGACGCGGATGCGGATGCCGATGCTGATGCCGATGCTGACGCCGATGCGGATGCGGATGCCGACGCCGATGCGGATGCTGACGCCGATGCCGACGCGGATGCGGATGCCGATGCAGATGCGGATGCTGATGCGGACGCCGACGCGGATGCCGATGCTGATGCGGACGCCGACGCCGATGCTGACGCCGACGCGGATGCTGACGCCGATGCGGATGCGGATGCGGATGCCGATGCCGACGCCGACGCTGATGCTGACGCCGACGCGGATGCTGACGCCGACGCCGACGCCGACGCCGATGCCGATGCCGATGCGGATGCCGATGCGGATGCTGACGCGGATGCTGACGCGGATGCGGACGCCGATGCGGACGCCGATGCCGATGCGGATGCTGATGCTGACGCTGATGCCGATGCGGACGCCGATGCCGATGCTGATGCTGATGCGGACGCCGATGCCGACGCCGACGCTGATGCTGACGCGGATGCGGATGCGGATGCCGATGCCGATGCTGACGCCGATGCGGATGCGGATGCCGATGCAGATGCCGACGCGGACGCTGACGCCGACGCGGATGCGGATGCGGATGCTGATGCTGATGCTGACGCCGATGCTGACGCTGATGCGGATGCCGATGCCGATGCTGACGCCGATGCGGACGCTGACGCGGATGCCGATGCCGATGCGGACGCGGATGCTGATGCGGACGCGGATGCGGATGCCGATGCCGACGCGGATGCGGATGCCGATGCGGATGCCGATGCGGATGCCGATGCCGATGCTGACGCCGATGCGGACGCTGACGCGGATGCCGATGCCGATGCGGACGCGGATGCTGATGCGGACGCGGATGCCGATGCTGATGCGGATGCCGATGCGGATGCCGACGCGGATGCGGATGCCGATGCCGACGCTGACGCCGATGCGGATGCTGATGCCGATGCCGACGCGGATGCCGACGCCGACGCGGATGCCGACGCGGATGCTGACGCGGATGCGGATGCTGATGCTGACGCGGATGCTGACGCCGATGCGGACGCCGATGCGGATGCTGACGCTGATGCGGATGCCGATGCCGACGCCGATGCGGATGCCGACGCGGATGCTGACGCCGATGCTGACGCCGATGCGGATGCGGATGCGGATGCGGATGCGGATGCCGACACCGATGCCGATAAAGCCGGGGATAAAGATCAAGACCATGTTGTTGTTCCAGCACCAACAAACAAACCAACCCGTCCAATCAATACGGGAGTGATCAGTAAACCGACGATGCCGTCGAACTTAGGGGTTGTACAGAAAAAAGCGTCTGTACTTTCGAAACCGGTAACCCGACCGATTGCAAGTAAGCTTCCGAACACATCAGAAAATCTTTTCCTTGTTTCAATGATGGGTATGTTGGCGGTAGTAACCGGATTGTTTGCAAAACTATTCCGTCGCCGTCCCCAGCAATAAGCAGACCGATTAAATAACAGTCATTGTAGCGGAGGGGAAACTCTCTGCTGCAATTTTCATTATTTTTGAAGGGGTGACTTCGGATGGAATTGATGAACCGGATAGAACGAATCGAAGAACGAGTTTTCGCGCTAATGAAAGAAGATCAGGCAACTTACTTTTTAAATCAACGCCTCACCGTTTTTCTATCAGTCGGGACGAAGAAACGCCGTGCACGGGTCCATACATTTCGTGGGAAACGAATGGCGAGTATCTTTCAAAAAATCAAAAACTTCTTACTTGAACATCCCGTCGACTACGACTGGATTAAAGTAGATGTTGCAAAGAATTTTCATTTTTGTTCATTCGCAGAATTAAACGATCAACTTCGTGCAACACGTAAGAATTATTTTCGAAGAGGCATCGCTTTTGATGCTCGCTTCACGTGTGCTTTTTTAGAAGAAGAACTAAATGGGAATGCGATGTTGACGCCGGACAAGGACACGCCGGAACTCCGGGTGAATTTGAAGAACATGACACGATATGTTGAACAGCAGCGTCGAAAAATACCCCGCTTCATCTTTACGGATGAAACGAGCTGTATCTTGTTTGAGACGACGAGCGTCTTCAGTGAAGAGGAGCCGATCGTCATCGAAATGACAGGGACAGTGGAAAAAATCAGAACCTCTCCACGCACCACTCCCTTTGAAATCAAAACGGTCGTCACGCAAGCGAGTGATTACTTAGCTCGCCAAGTTCAGGCGGATGGCCGCTTCATATATGGTTACTTTTCATGTTTTGACAAAACGATTCAATTTTACAACAGCTTACGGCATGCGAGTACACTTTACTCGATGATTGAAGCGTATGCAGTCCAACCGGACGTGACACTTCAACACGCAATCGATCGCGCGAAAAACTATCTCATCGAGCACTTGATCGTTCAACCGAACGAATCGGCCTATGTCGTCGATTGGGAGCAGGATGCGGAAATTAAGCTCGGTGCCAATGCCGCGGCGATCTTAGCGTTGACGAAATACATGACGACGTTCAAGTCGCATCGCGAACTCGCGCTGTGCCGCGCCCTTGCGAACGGAATTGTAGGGTTGCAGCAGCCGGCAGGCAACTTCAACCATGTGTTATCGTATCCGTCGCTTGCACTGAAAGAGGCGTTTCGGATTATCTATTACGAAGGTGAAGCGACGTTTGCGCTGCTTCGTCTATACGAGCTCGATCGACAAGAACAGTGGTTGACGAGTGTGACGCAAGCGTTCGACTACTTTATCGCGCACGATTACTGGAAGCAACATGACCACTGGCTCAGCTACAGCGTCAATGAACTGACGAAGTATGTCCCGGATGAACGGTACTATCGGTTCGGACTTCAAAATGTCGAACAAAAGCTTGATTTCATTCATCACCGCGAGACGACGTATCCGACGTTTCTTGAGTTGATGCTGGCGGCCCGCGAGATGATCGGCCGGATGCAAGCGGACGGGCAGACGGACTTATTGACGACGTTTCCGCTCGACTGGCTCGAAGCGACGATTGAACGCCGGATGCAGTATCAATTGACTGGTTTTTACTACCCGGAAGTCGCGATGTATATGAAAGTACCGGAGCGCATACTCGGTAGTTTCTACATCCGTCACCACTCCTTCCGCGTCCGGATTGATGATGTCGAGCATAATATCTCCGGGTACTGTCGTGCACTCGAACAAATCCGTCAGAAGGAGGTCGTAAAAGGATGAGACGATACGTCTCGACACTCTTGCTCATCATCGGTGTTCTCCTGTTAGGTTACGTCGGATATCAGAAATTCACGATTGATCGAACGTTGTCCACCGAACTGGAAAAGGCGAAAGCCGTTGTCGTGGAGGCGGAGGAACAGAAGAAGACGGCTGAACCAGAGGCAACGGACACGGAGGCGGTGCCGGTCACGTTTAAAGAAGGCGAGACGCTTGGTTTCTTAAGCATTAAATCGCTCGACATGGAATTACCGCTCCTCGAAGGGGTAACGGACAAAACGCTTGCGAAAGGAGTCGGGCACCACCCGGACACGGCTTTTCCTGGACAGGGTGACCGAATCTTCATCGCCGGGCATAACGATACGACGTTCTCAAAAATCAGTGAGCTCGAACCGGGTGATGAGGTCGAACTCTATTTGGCGGATGGATCATACCGCTATGTCATGCGGTCGAGTGAAATCGTCGACGATGAAGATACACGCGTCTTGGCAGCGACAGGAACGGAGTCGCTCGTCATCTCGACCTGTTACCCGTTTTATAACATTGCGAACAGTACGGAACGCTATTTGATTTTCTTAGAACCGATTGAGTAGGGGGAGACGGACATGACAAGAATCGGCATATTACGCTTGAACGATAAACCACAATTTCGTGATAAAATCGCCTGTGTCGTCGCAGCATCGATGGGGATTGAAGCGTTTTTCTTCCGGCCGCAGGATATCGACTTTGAGAAGCGGATGATTCGGGGGATGCACTTTTTGGATGACCGCTGGCATAACGGCTTGTGCGAATTTCCGGATGTCGTCTACAATCACCTGCCGTTGACGGACGAGCAAAAAGACATCTTTTCGCGCTTGGCCGACGAGATTCCGTTTACGACACACCGGATCGGCAACAAAAACGTCGTCCTGAAAAAACTTGCGGCTGACGGAACGTTCAAACAATATTTGATTCCGATGCACCGGATTCGTGCGGGGAAGGATTTGATCGCTCTACTGGAACGGTACGGGAAAATTATTTTCAAACCGGCTAACGGCAAGCAAGGGCAACGGATTTATACGATTGAACAGGTCGGCCCGGATCAGTATACGTTCGATTATCTTTTACAAAGTAACACCTGTTCGACAGGACAATTGATCGACCGTATCGAAGAAGAGATTCAACGGAACCCGATGATTGTCCAACCGTTCATCGCTTCGGAAACCATCCACGGACATTCCTATTGTATGCGGATCCATGTCGCAAAAGGGGCGAATGGAACGTGGAAGCTCGTCAAGTTCTTTCCTTTTGTCAGTAACAACAAGCAAGAGTCCGTTAGTCACTTGAGTCACGGTGCCTTTTCGACGACGCGGATGGATATCTTCATGAAGCAAAACTATCCGGAGCAACACGAAGAAATTTCCCGGCAGATTGTGTTGTTCGCCCGTCGCTTCCCGGCATATTTCGAGTCGTTTTATGATTACCCGCTCGATGCGCTCGGCATCGATGTCGGGATTGGAGCGGACGGGAAGATTTATCTGTATGAAGTAAACAGTCTGCCGGGGACGCGTTACGTTGAATTCCAGGCAGAATATTTAGCGATTCAGTACTGTGATTTTTTAGCGAAGCAACCGTACACCGCCAGCAATGGATTGAAGGCGGGCTGGATGAAACAGCGGGTGCGCGCTTAGAGAAGAGGTGACGTGTGAAGACGTTCTTGTTTTATTTGATGACGGCGGCGCTCGTCGTCATCATCCTTGCGAAATTCATGGTCCCGTTGCTCGGTTTTTTCGAGGCGGACGAACCGAAGCCGCAGACGGACCGGACGAGCCTGCGTCTCACGGAAGCCCAGCTAAAACAATTTGATCGGGAAGACCGGATTGGCGTCAGTTACGAGATGGCCGGACTCTCGCTCAAGACGCTTGCCGTCAAGCGGATGGACGCGACCCGTCAAACACCGCTCTTGCTTGTAAACGTTCAAAAAGAAAAAGTCCTACAGGTCGGTGGTGAGGCGAATCGTCTGCTCGCGATTACCGTCAAAATCAAAAATCAATCCGCCGATTCGATTGAGATCGCCCCGAAGCTCGGGGAATACGAAACGGATGGACGGATCGTGACGATTGCTGATCAGTTTAATGCATTAAATGGAACGTATCAGAGTGGGGAAGAACGAATCGGGATCGTCTTCATCCCGACGACGGAAACGAAAATCAGACCGGGTCGGCTCAATCTGTTTTATACGACGGCGTCAGGGGATAAACAATTACGGATTGCCCTGAACGAAGGGGCAGACTAAAAAGATCTTACGCTCGATTTGAACGTAAGATCTTTTTGTTGTTCTTATTTTTGAGTGACACTAAACGCTTCTGGTGACTCGATGCCTGCTTTATTGACGGCTGTGATGATGAAGCGACCTGTCGCATCTTCCGGAAGCGGGAACGCTTTCCGTTCAATCGATTCCGTTGAACCGAGTTTTTTCCGTTTTCCATCTTGTTCTTGATAGATGTTATACGTCACGACTTCATCGTCTTTTGAAGCATACCAGTTCACGAAACCACCACTGATGCGGACGTTGGTGGCTGGTTTTGGTGGTGTGTTGACGGGATCGGATGCTTTCTCATCAAGCTCGGTGAACACGACGAGACGGTTGTCATACGTCCCTGCATTTTGGTCGTACGTACCGATACACGTAATTAAGTTCAAGTTACGGGTGTCGGCAGCACCGAAGATTTTTTCGAGTGGGGCATCGAGATGGTCGTACTCGACGAGTTTTTTGACGCGGAAGACGAGCAGGCGTCCAGACTCATCTTTGATTTTGATGGCGTCACCTTTTTTCAGTTCATGCAGCTTGTAGAAGACGGCAGGACCGGTTTTCGTATCCGTATGTCCGTCGATGACGGCATTACCGATGTCACCTGGTCGTGGTCCGAATTTATACCACCCGACTTGTTGTTCATTTTTCGGAGTCCCCATCGCTCCTTTTTTATCGAGACCGACTTGTTCGATGTTCGTTTTAACGTCGAGGGCGTCGATCGTCAATGTCTTCGGAAGTTCGACTTCATTGGTTGAGAGGGTCTTAAATTCTTTTTTAAAGATTTCGGATGGTTTGAGTGGATCCTCCTGTGTCCTGGAAGAAGCCGCGGATTGTGAATCAGCTGTACCTTGCGTGATGTTCGTTTCTGTGTCGCTCGTGTTTCCGAATAATAAGAAAATCAGTGTGCCGACTGAAGCGAGCATCAGGACGATACTGATCGGGAATAACCATTTTTTCAAAACACGTCACTCCTTTCCGAGAGGAAGACCTCTCTATGTAAGAAAAAGGATAGTGCCGAGGGCGCTATCCTTTTTAGTATACCCGATTTCTTATGCGTTTTGACGTTTGCGTGCAACGACGATTCCAGCTGCACCGAGTGCAAGACCGAAGAGTGCGAGTGCACCTGTTGTTGCGTTGTTGCTTGTGTCGCTCATGCCGCCGTT
>NZ_JACSMM010000010.1:0-75768 GCF_018618655.1 Exiguobacterium sp. s95
GCTTCATTCATTGTTTGTATCCGAAGATACGTTTTTTGCCTCATCGTTCAGTTTTCAAAGTTCGTCGTGTCGTGTTAGCGACTTTAATAAGATATCATGGAATAACTTAACCGTCAATCCTTTTTCTTATTTTTTTAATTTGTTTTCGTCGTTCAGAGCGTGTCGCCCTGTCGACATGTATTAATATACTATCTCAAAATAGTAACGTCAACAGATTTTAATAAAAAACTTTTAATTATTTTTTTCTTCTATATATAGTATTTTCGATTCGCGATAAAAAACATATGAACCAATCGTTTAAACGACTGGTTCATATGTTACGAGTTCCACGCCCGTACCTTTTGTTTGACGATAAGAGATGCGAATTAACCCTTTACGCATAAAGAAATCGACTAAACTACCTAAATCAACCTTCAGTTCCTGCAATCGTTCATTTTCCATTAGTTCATACATCGTCCACGGGATTGTTCTTTCACGCATCACTTCAAACAAATACTTTCCACCGGATAATACTTTCGATTGAAGTAGATGTTCCAGACCAATCAAAGCTAAATGGATTCGCAATTCAAGTGTTTCTTCACTTAATAGTAATTGCTGGTATAACTTGTACACTTCCGGATCATCCATGCGAGCTTGTTCCCAAACGACAATTTCAGGATGTGCTCCTTTTTCAAGAACGGAAAGCCGTGCTAAATGATGTAAAGCATGATGCACGTGCGTGTAAGCATCATAGTAGTTACCGCGACTAAAGAGATTACGCCCGTCTTGAAAACGACGTAGTAGTTTCGCAAAAGACAGTGACATTTGCAGGCAACGTTCTGCTTCCGGGAAATTCAACAGCCTTTTTTTCATATCAGTTAAATAATCATTGCGTTCAAAAATAATTGTTCCTTCGGATATCCAATGGACAGCTCGCCGATTCGCGTTCAGTACAATCCATCGTGACAGTACATCTTCATGGACGACATGAAGTGACACCTTGAGTGTATCTAGGCGGTAGTGTTTGATTGTCCATTCAATAGAGGAGTCCCGTGTAACAACTAGTAACAGTATATCAAATTGGTCCGTCAATGAATCCTTCGGTTGCTGTTTTTCAACAGCGATGATCCCTTGCGTTTCTTGATAGGCAGCATATTCGGAATAAATTGTTCTTGTGACTTGTTCCATTCAATTCTCACCCTTCTTCACTCATACTCATCCGTTACCATTTTCGACAAAAATTCATTGTTTCCTTCTTCAGGACATAAGCTACAATATGCTAGACTGTCGTTAGGGGGAATTCAATTGAAAAAACAACGCAAGAATAAAATAAACCGCGCCCGTAACTTGGCGATGTTCCTCGTTTTTGGTGGAATGCTCGTTATGTATGGCGGTCTTCTATTAAAACAATTTGAAATCATCATGGTTATTTTAATGCTACTCGGTTTTGTCATGGTCTTAGCGAGTACTGCCTTATATTTCTTGATTGGTTTAACTTCAACGAAAGCAGCCGTCGTCACTTGTCCGAACTGTGGAAAAGAAACAAAAGTCCTCGGTCGCGTCGATTTATGTATGCATTGCGATGAGCCACTCACGATGGACCAAGAACTTGAAGGAAAAGAATTCGATGAAAAATACAATAAACACAATAAACGAGCTCCCCGTTAAAGGAAGCTCGTTTTTATTGTACGTTTGATTGGCATTCAGGACACGTCCCGTATACTTCGAGACGATGACGATCTACTTTAAATCCAGTCAAATGTGCAGCGACCGTCTCGACATCATCGAGAACCGGATAATTGAAGTCGACGATTTTACCGCACCCTTCACATATCATATGATAATGACGTGTCGTAACGAAATCGAATCGGCTCGAAGCGTCTCCATAGTTCATCTCTTCAACGATTCCTTTTTCACGGAAAACACGTAAATTATTATAAACTGTCGCCACACTCATATTTGGAAAACGATGTTCGAGCGCACGATAGATATCATCTGCCGTCGGATGCGTATGTCCTGTCGTCAAGTATTCCAAGATTGCGTGACGTTGTGGTGTCATGCGAACGCCCGAGTCCCGTAAAGATCGTACTGCGTCATCTAGCATTTCGTTAGCCACGTCCATCCCCTCATTTCTATCTTTCATTGATTATTAGATTGTAATCTTTATAATTAGTCTACCTACATTATTCCCGTCCGTCAACGGCTCTGCTTCTGATTTGACGTCCGTGATACAATCATATCGTGATATTTTTCACGAATCAACGATTGGAGGAATCATCCATGTCAACCCATTCTACACGCCCGACATCCGAGGCGTTATACGACGTTGCCCAAAAATGTATCGTCGGAGGTGTCAACAGTCCATCCCGCTCTTTTAAGGCCGTCGGAGGAGGCGCCCCCGTTTATATGGAACGTGGAGAAGGTGCTTACTTTTACGATGTCGATGGCAATCGTTATATCGATTACTTAGCCGCTTACGGTCCAATCATCACCGGGCACGGGCATCCACATATTACGGAAGCGATTACGCATGCGGCGCAAAATGGTCTCCTATATGGTACGCCTCACCGTCTAGAAATCGACTTCGCACATAAGCTTCAACAAGCGATTCCGTCTTTAGAAAAAGTTCGCTTTACGAATTCAGGAACCGAGGCGGTCATGACGACGATACGAGTCGCGCGTGCCTACACGGGTCGTGAACTCGTCGTGAAATTCAGCGGCTGTTACCACGGACATTCTGATTTAATGTTGATTGCAGCAGGAAGTGGTCCAGCAACACTCGGTTCACCGGACTCTGCCGGTGTAACGAAAGCAACAGCGAAAGAAGTCTTGACAACACCGTTCAACGATGTTGAAGCCTATCGTCAAATCATGGCTGAATGGGGCGATCAAGTTGCCTGTGTCCTCGTCGAACCGATCGTTGGGAACTTTGGGATTGTCGAACCGCATCCTGGATTCCTCGAAGCCATCAATGAGATTACTCATGAGTACGGCGCACTCGTCATCTACGATGAAGTCATCACGGCGTTCCGCTTCACATACGGCAGTGCTCAAGAACTATTGAATATCCGTCCTGATATGACGGCACTCGGCAAGATCATCGGTGGTGGTCTTCCGATCGGTGCATACGGTGGTCGTAAAGACATCATGGAACACGTTGCTCCGCTCGGTCCTGCTTATCAAGCTGGAACGATGGCTGGAAATCCGGCATCGATGGCAGCAGGTATCGCTTGCCTAGAGTTACTTGAACAGCCTGGTGTCTACGAAGAATTCGAACGTCTCGGTGCGAAGCTCGAACAAGGGATTCTCGAGGCTGCTGCTACTCATGACGTCACGATTACAATCAATCGTCTAAAAGGAGCTTTGACGGTCTACTTCACGGATGAGACGGTCACTGACTACCTCGGTGCGGAGCGCGCAAATAGCGAGATGTTCGGTCGTTTCTTCAAATTGATGCTCGAGCAAGGCATTAATCTTGCCCCTTCAAAATACGAGGCGTGGTTCTTGACGACGGCTCACACGGACGCAGACATCGATGAGACGATTGCTGCCGTCAACCGTGCGTTCGCACAATTGTAAGCTGTTCATTCTTTATACAAAAAGGCTATTCCGAAAAAAACGGAATAGCCTTTTTTCATTCGACGAGCTCGAGGTTCTGAATCGCGTACAGTTCAAAATATGCGCCACGTTTACGCATCAACTCTTCATGACGACCGAGTTCCGTGATTTGACCATTTTCAATCACGACAATCTTATCGGCATCCGTAATCGTCGACAGACGGTGGGCGACAGTAAACGTCGTCCGTCCTTTCGCGAGACGCGCAAGCGAATCTTGAATCATCGATTCACTTTCTAGATCTAGCGCACTTGTTGCTTCATCCAGAATGAGAATCGGTGGGTTCTTCAAGAAGACACGGGCAATCGCCAAGCGTTGCTTTTGTCCCCCTGACAGTTTAACGCCTCGTTCTCCGACCGCCGTCTTGTACCCTTGCGGCAGCCGTTCAATGAACTCGTGTGCATTCGCCGCCTTCGCAGCAGCAATTACTTCTTCATCCGTCGCTTCCGGGTTCCCCATCTTGATGTTCATTTCGACCGATTCACTAAAGAGAATCGATTCTTGCATGACCATTCCGATTTGGTCGCGTAAGCCACGCAATTTCAAGTTTCGGATGTCGACACCGTCAAGCGTAATCCGTCCAGACGAAACATCATAAAAACGAGGAATCAGACTGACGAGCGTCGATTTCCCGCCTCCCGACATTCCGACGAAGGCGATTCGTTCCCCCGCCTGGACGTCGAGCGTCAACCGGTTGATCGCAAGTTCGCCATCTTCTTCATACGAGAAGCTGATGTCTTCGAACTGGACGTTTCCTTTAACAGCGACCGGATCTTTCGCATGTGCTTTTTCCGTAATATCATACGGTTCGTCTAAAAATTCAAACATCCGGTCCATCGAAGCAATCGATTGTGTCAACGTAGTGGACGAGTTGACGAGGCGACCGAGCGGTGCATACAGACGGTCGATGTAGCCGATGAAAGCGACCATCGTCCCGATTGTTACTTGTCCGTTCAAGACGAAAAAGGCAGCCGTACCAAAAATCAAAATCGGTGCAAAGTCGGTAATCGTCGAAACGACGACGTAGGTCCGTGCATTCCAGTTCGTCTGACGAAGTGCCGCTTTTAAGAAACCATCATTTTGACCTTTGAACGCTTTGTTTTCATGTGGTTCAAGGGCGAAACTGCGGATAACTGCCATTCCGTTGACCCGCTCCGTCAAATGTCCTTGGAGTTCCGCAAGTGCTGCTGAGCGATCGCGCGTCAAACTGCGGAGCCGCCCATAAAAGAACTTCACGGCAAAGGCATAAAACGGCAATGGGATGATTGCGACGAGCGTCAATTTCGGATTGATCGTCCACATGATGGCAATTGCGATAAAAATCGTAATCATATCGAGCCATAAGTTCATCAAACCCGTTACAACAAAATCTTTTGTTTGTTCGACATCGTTGATGATTCGGGAGATGACTTCCCCGGTTTTCGTATTTGAATAAAACCGAAGTGATAATTTCTGAACATGATCAAACAAATTATTCCGTACGTCGAACAAAATTTTCGACGCCGACCACTGTGCTAAATACTGACGGACGAATTCAAGTGGTGGTTTGACGACGAGGAAGACGAAGAAGCCCGCTCCAATCAAATACGCCAGTTCCTTACTCCGCTCTGCAAGCGGTACCGTATTATCGGTCAGGAGGTTATCGATGATGTACTTATACAGTAACGGTAATCCTAACGGAATCGAAAACTTGATGATCCCGACGAACACCGTCAAAAAGATTTGTTTTTTGTACGGCTTGACGAACTGCATGTAGCGACGAATCGAACCTGGCGCCTTATTTTTCTGTTGTTGAGTTTCCTTACCCATGATGATTCACTTCCTTCAATTAAAAAAAGACGATGGCGAACCATCATCTCCGATATCTTGTTTCATATTCACGATACCACGTTTCAACGAATGCCGGATTGAACGGACCTTTCCGACTTCGAATCCACTGGATTAAAATCTGGACGTTGTCCTTCAGGATACGATCAATCGCTTTCGGATAATTCATTTCCCGGCGATGTTTCTCGTACTCATCCTCATCCAAAATCATATACGACATGTCCGGATACACCTTAATGTCTAAATCATAATCAATGTACTTGACTGCTCGATCCTTTTCATCAAACGTCGAAGGTGACCCTAGGTTACAGTAATAGTAGATTCCATCCTCTCGAATCATACAGATTACGTTAAACCAGAGTTCTGTCGAAAAATAACAAATCGCGGGTTCGCGTGTCCGCCACTGACGACCATCCGATTCACTGACCATGATTCGATCATTGAATCCAATCAATTCTTCTTCCGTCGATTTAAGCACGAGCGTTTCTTCCCAAACTCTGTGTAAGCTGCCATTATGTTTGAAACTTTGAATCTCAATCTTGCTACCTTCTTTTGGGAATCGACTCATGTGCTACTCCTTTCTGAAGCTTTTTTATTCAATTTTTCTATACTCTCGTGCTTATTATACCCATTTTCAGAACACATGAAAAACGAAAGGGTACTTTTTCAGAAAAATGACTGTGATTTATTAACTAAAGTAGTCTAAAATCGCGCGTTTCCGTTGATTGAACATCGGTTTGAGAATCAGTAGATCGACAATCATTTTCGGAAAATAAGATTTATAGAGTAATTCATCAATCATGTAGACCCCGTCCGGACGCTGTTCGACACGGTGGAGATGACACCAAGCAGCGAACGGGAACGGGACCTTGACCCCTACATCAACGAAAGCATGTTGACCGACAATCGGAATTAGTGACTCCCACTCGACGAAAATGGGCGGAAGACCGACTTTAAGCTGAATCGTGTTTCCGGCGATTGTCCGCGTATCACCAATCGTTTTCACTTTCGGGAAAACCGTCATTCCCGTTAATGCTTTCGCATCGCCTAAAAACGTCCAAGCCTGCTCTAACGTCGCTGTTACTTTCGTTTCCGTACGAAATGTATTCATGTAGTCTCCTCCTTTAATAGACGATCGATTTTCATTTGTGCGACTGATATCGGCTGCTTGACGTACGTTGCTTCATCCATCAGTACCGTTCCTTCAGGTTGCGTCGCGACACGGTAAATACTGACTTCCCAAATCCGGTGTGAAAAGATATGTTTAATCTTCCCGACATACGTTCCGGGTACGGTTTCCGTCGATTCGACTAACGGATATTGCCACATACCCGCGAGCAGTCCCGTATCCGGTCGCTGTTCGATTGCAACTTTCCCTGCTTCTTCGTAGACGAGAGCGTCGTATTGAATCGTCTGCGTTTTTCCTTTTTTCGTTTTGACCGGTAACTCACCTTGGGCATTTCGCTCGTACGCAAAACAGACGTCATTGACGGGACATAACCCACACATCGGAGACTTCGGTGTACAGACGATTGCCCCGAGCTCCATCAATCCTTGGTTGAAGCTCGACGGATCAAGCGGATCAATCAGTTCATGGACCGCTGCCTCGAACAGTTTCCGTGTTTTCGGTGCGGCGATGTCTTCATAAATCCCAAGCACCCGCGATAAGACGCGCATGACATTTCCATCGACTGCCGGTTCCGCCTGACCATAAGCAATTGACAGGACTGCTCCCGTCGTATACGGTCCGACACCACGTAAGCTTTCAAAAATTTCTTTTTCGTCAGGAACAATTCCGCCATATTTTTCAACAACTTCTTGAACGGCGATTTGAAGATTCTTAACACGGGAATAGTATCCTAAGCCTTCCCAGTATTTTAAGACTTCGCTTTGCTCTGCCGCCGCTAAATCGTGCGGCGTCGGAAAACGGTCCGTGAAGCGATTATAATAAGGGATGACGGTATCGACACGCGTCTGTTGTAACATGATTTCACTAATCCAGATGTGGTAAGGATTTTTAGTTTCTCGCCATGGTAACTGGCGTTGTTCACGTAAAAACCATGCGACCAATTCGGTTGTGAACGTTCGTTTGTTAAAGTTTATGAAATATTCTTGAACGGGGATCAAATGTCTACCTCTTTTCTACAAAAATACGTTATAGTGAATGAAAATTACCCGGAACGCTTACACTTGTTTGTTTATCCGTACCATTACTACTTTTAGAGGAGCGAATTCGCATTGGATACTGGTACACATATCGGAATGGGACTTTGTCTCGCCGCCATCGCAACACTTGAACCGGATGTCGCAGCAAGCGCAACACTCTTTGCTGCCGTCACGACCACTGCCTTAGTCGGATCGCACGCCCCCGACTTTGACACGGTTTTTAAATTTAAAGGGAACGGTGCTTACTTGACGCAACACCGTGGAAAATCCCATGGATTGATTGCCCTACTCGCTTGGCCGTTACTCTTATCAATCGTCATCGGTACCTTATTCGGCGTACCACCTACTTCATTATGGCTGATGGCGCAGATCGCTGTCGCCCTTCATGTCTTCGTCGATCTGTTTAACGCCTATGGTACACAAGCTCTGCACCCCTTCAAACAGACCTGGATTGGTTGGGGTGTCATCAATACGTTTGATCCGTATTTATTTACGATGTATTACGGCGCTTTCGGGATCTGGGTCCTGACACGCGCGACCATCGTTATTTTCCCGATTTTAATCGTCATCGTCGCGATTTATTACGCCGTGCAGTTTAAACTCCGAAATGATGCCCTGGCGACGGCAGCCCGTTACTATGGCGGGGCCCACAAGTTATTCATCTCACCCGGAATGAAGTGGGACGAGTGGCACGTCGCAGCACGACTGCGCGACGACTATTCCGTCGTCAAAATCAACTCTGGTGTCGTCGTCGAATGCGGAAACTTCCGCATCAAAGAGGAACCGCATGGGGATGTACTCTATGAAGTCGTCAAACAAAATGAGGACTTGAAAGCTTTCCTCGCCTTCTCAAAAATCCACACGTATACGGTATCCCGAAAAGACGGCATCGTCGAATATCGTTTCACGAACTTACGGTACTTCACAAAAGATGTCTACCCATTCGTTGCCGTCGTCCGAATCGATGAGGCGTCCCAACAAATCGTCAGTTCCTATACGGGTTGGGTCTTTAGCGAACGGACGCTGCAAAAGAAACTGATTATCCCTGCTTTATAAACAAAAACTCCGTGTCCGTGGTCAACCGACCAAGACAGGGAGTCTTTTTCTGTTCATTTACTGGACGTCGCGTCCGAGCATCAAGTGCTTAAACTTTTCATTCGATGTATTGAAGCGGTGCAACATCGCGCCATGTTGTTTGATTTGTTGCTCGACGAACCGGACGGCGACAGCCTCACCTTGATATTTTTCGCCTGCCCGGGCAAGCGTCGCCTCGAAATCTTCCCAAAGGACTTCGACCCATGTCAATGCCTCGATTGGCGTTAATACCGGATTGACGGCTTGTAATTCTCCTGCTAGTTGCTCTAGTGCCGCTGTGCGGTTTTCTCCCATCATACACCCTCCTCAGAATGAATCAGCGCAAGCGGAATCGCGACTTCATTGACGGTTCCTTCAAAATGCCCCCAACCCATGACGCCGTTGACGAAATGTAATTCGAATACCGCCTCTTCCCCTTCGACTTGGTAAAGTTGTCCGGTTTCGAACTGACTTGCATCGACGAGATAACTTTGTGCCATCGCGATTTTCCGAATGACGACTTCGACTTCACTCATGTTCCCATGCTGCTCCGCTTTTCTTTTTTGCTCGTTTAGTTTCGTGACGAGCATTTCTAATTCGTATTTCGATAGTTGACTCATCCGTGTTTCCATCAAAAAACTCCCCCTCTTCGTCATTAGTATATACGAAAAGGAGGAGTCATATCATGGTGTTAGCTCGATTTCAGCTCAAGATTCCGTTTGCTTTGAAGGGCGTACATCTTCGCGTAAATCCCTTTTTCCGACAAGAGCACGTCATGTGTACCACGCTCCATGATTTGACCGTGATCGAGGACGATGATTTCATCGGCATCTTTAATCGTCGACAACCGGTGCGCGATGATGAAGGTCGTCCGTCCTTTCGTCAACGTCAGCAAGGCTTCTTGAATCATCGCTTCCGTCTCAGAATCGACACTTGCCGTCGCTTCGTCAAGAACGAGAATCGCGGGATCAAAGGCAAGCGCACGGGCAAAACTGATTAATTGCCGTTCCCCCGCAGACAAGGTCGCACCTTTTTCGATGACCGGTTCGTCTAAGCCATGCGGAAGTCGATCGATGAAGCGGTCTGCTCCGACGGCAACGATTGCCTGGCGGACACGCTCTTCCGAAATCGATGGATTATCCAGTGTAATGTTCGAACGAATCGTTCCTGTAAACAAGAACGGATCTTGTAAGACGATTCCCATGTGGTCACGGACCGCTTGTTTCGGTAACGTCGTAACATCTTGTCCGTCAATCAGGAGATGACCGGACGAAGGATCATAAAAACGCATCAACAGGTTCATGATTGAGCTTTTCCCACTCCCCGTATGCCCGACGAGGGCGATGGTCGCACCAGGACGTGCCTCAATCTCGATTTGACGTAAAACCGGATACCCCTCTTCATAGCTGAATCCGACGTCTTTAAACTCGACGCGCCCTGAGAAACGGGGAATCCGACCTTGTTCGACCGGTTCACCTTTTTCGTCGAGCAACTGGAACATCCGGTCGGCCGAGACGAGTGCTTGTTGGAGCGGTGACAGTTGATTCATGATTTGTGTGACCGGTTCGAACAGACGCGACACGTAATCAATGTAGGCATAGAGAATTCCGAGTGATAAAAATGTCCCGTTCGTTAAACTTTGACCGGCAACGACCCAAATCAATAAGGCGAGCGTCAAGTTTTTTAAGAAATACGATAAGTTGTGTGACATCAATGCATCGAGCCGTAACAATTTCGCACGGGTTTGATAGTTTTCTTCATTTTTCTGTTCGAATTCAGCGAGCACTTCTGCTTCACGGGCGTACGACTGAATGATCGGCATCGTCTGGATGTTTTCATTCAATTGTCCGTTCATATCCGCGACGAGTGCCCGGACTTTAAAGTTGTTTTCCGTCGCAAACTTTTGGAACAGTTGAATCCAAAAATAGACGATCGGGATAATGGCTAAGGAAACGAGACCCAGCCGGACATCCAGGAAGAACATCGCGACGAGAATCCCTGCCATCGTGATGATGCCTGAGAACACACGCGCCAGGACACCGAGGTAGAGATCCCGGATCGTCTCCGTATCGTTCGTGACACGACTGACGATTTTACCAATCGGTGTCTGATCGAAGTAACGGACCGGCAAGCGTTGCAGATGTGAAAAGACATCAAGCCGCATCCGTTTAACGATTTTATGCGCTGAGCGTTGCAATAAGATTTGTTGGACCCAGTTCAGGCCCGCTGCGATCAACAGCAAAATGATATAAAAGAACGATAACCAACCAATCGCCTTTAAGTCCGAGGCATAAAAATCATAGACTTGTCCTTGCGTGAGCTTTTCGACACCGGCGTACCGAAACGTTTCCTCTCCTCGCGTGACAGTTAACGTGTCCCCCGCGACTTGACGTTCGCCACCACTGACGACTTGTTCCGGAACGAAATAATACCCCGCCTTCGACTGGACGATCGAGATCGGACCGATGACCGCCGACTTCGGAACGTCTTGCGACTTCGCAAAACGTCGTCCGTCATAACCGACCGTCCCCCCCGATTCGACTTCCACCCAGTCTTTTTCGATTGCGACGATGTGTTCGTCGATGATGATTTTTGCGATATACGGTCCTGTCAGTTCAGCTCCGACCGCTAAAATAAGCAAGAAAAGCCCGAGAAAGATTGCGCGTTTCTCATGCATCGCATAGCGGACGAGTGAACGAATCGTCGTTTTCCGTCTGACGGGATCGAGTAAATAATTTTCTTGTTCAGTCAATTTCAGCACCTCCTGCCTTACGTTTCTTCACTTTGTCGTTCGAATTGTTCTGCATACCAGCCACGTCGTTCCATCAGCTGTTCATGCGTTCCCCGCTCACTGATCACGCCGTCTTGTAAGACGAGAATTTCATCCGCATGCGCGACGGCAGACAACCGGTGCGCAACGATCAATGTCGTTGACTGATGACGGTTCGTCCGGATCGCGTCGATGATTTGTGATTCCGTTTTCGCATCAACGGCTGACAACGAGTCGTCGAGCAACAGCAACTCCGGTTTCTTCAACATCGCCCGGGCAATCGACAAGCGTTGTTTCTGTCCACCGGAAAGCGTGACTCCCCGTTCTCCGACCATCGTTTGTAACCCTTGGTCAAGCGTCTCGACATCCGTCGTAAAGGCCGCTAAACGAATCGCTTCTTGCAACTCAGCTTCTGTTGCCTCACCCGCCCCGAACAAAATGTTATCGCGTACGGATTTTGAGAAGAGTAGATGCTCTTGCGAGACATAGCCCGTCCACCCGCGGACAGTCTCCAGTGCGACGTCTTCATAGGGGGTTCCATTTACTTTCAACATGTCTCGTCCAATCGGATACTCCCGTAAAAATTGGCGTAAGAGCGTTGTTTTCCCAGATCCAGTCGGACCGACGATTCCAATCGTCTGTCCGTGTTTGATCGTCAAATCAATCCCGTGTAACGACGGATGATTCATCTCTGGATACGTAAACGTCAAGTTAGCCAGAGTAATCATTTCCGGTCGCACAACTTCGACTTTCGGTGTCGATGTGATCAGCGGTTTGACACGCATCGTCGCTTCTAAGCGATCGAGACTCGCCGTCCCGCGCTGGATGACGTTGATGAGCTCACCGAAGGCATACATCGGCCAAATCAACATCCCGAGGTAAATATTGAAAGCGACGAGCTGACCGAGCGTAATATCGTTCGTAAAGACAAGGTACGTCCCGAACGATAGACCAATTAAATAGCTGACACCGACCAATAACTTGATGATCGGTTCGAATAAGACGTCAATTTTTGCGACATGCATGTTTTTTTCGAAGACATCCGTCGTCGTGTCATCGAATTTTTTGACATCAATCTCTTCTTGGACGAACGAGCGGATGACACGAAGTCCGGAAATCGATTCGACGACCTGGTCATTCATCGTTCCAAACGCATCTTGGGCGACGATGAAGCGGCCGTGAATTTGACTTCCGAGCTTGTTCATCGCATACGCGAGGAGCGGCATCGGAAGGAGTGCCGCGAGCGTCAGTTTCCAATCAATCGCGACCCCCATCACGACGAGGGTAATCGCCGTCATATTCAGCGAATCGACAAGCGTCAACACACCGAATCCGGCTGTTCGTTCGATCGCTTTTAAGTCATTCGTCGCAAGCGCCATCAAATCTCCTGTTCGGTTCTTTTGATAAAATGTCGGCGTCAATTTCAGTAAATGTGTAAAGAATCGGCTTCGTAATGTCCGTTCGAGTAAAAATGCCGTCCCGAACAATTTCGCGAGCCATAGATACGTCAAAATAAACGAAGCGATCGAAATTACGAGCAGTCCGACGACATATTGAATCAGTGTCGTCCGGTCCATCGACCCGGACCGTAACCCGTCAATCACTTTTCCAATCAGCCACGGCGGCGTTAAATCAATAAAACCCGTGATAATTAAGAGTACGACGGCAATCAGATAAGATGTTTTGTGTTCTTTTAGAAACCAACTGAGTTGGCGAAATAATCGCACGATGGTTCCCCCCTTTGTGTCATGTTATGGTGTTCCTTTTTTCCGAACGCACAAAAAAGGCATACTGATTTCCGGAAGCAGTCCGAGAATCAATATGCCTTGAAAAGACGATATGAATCAAAAATATGGTCTGCGCGCTCGGGGAACGGATTCCCTGTCAATCGCACACTAAAATGAGTGTTTATACGAGTTCGAGAGTCTCCGCCATATTCAACTGTCCAATAGTAGATGCGATAACAAGTTGCTTTTTCATGTGACGGTTCCTCCTTTTCTTAATCTGAGCGTAGAATAGCACAATTGTCGGACAATTGTCAATTTTCCATCTTGCTATTTAGGAGAATGAGTTTTCAATTTTTTCAAAAGGAAAGACGCTTGTCAGATTCCTTCTTCTTCTTGCTTGACCTGTTCGATGACTGTTGCCACGATTGCATATGGGAACCCTTTTCGAACGAGTGCTTGTTTCGTTTTTTGTTCTCGGGCAAATGGCTCCAGTTTATGATATTTCGGATAATATTTACGCGCTTGATAGAGCGCCGCCTCTTCTTCCGCGTCGACTTCGACTTCCTCAAAGACGATTTGAAACCCTTGTTGCGTCACTTCTGACGAAAAACCACGTTGCATCAGAGTTTGTTGCAGTTTCTGTTTCAATTCCCGGACCGAACGCCGCGCTAATTCCTTTTGTTTTTGGCGCAAGAACTTGACGACCTTCTCAAGCTCTTCTTCTTCCGTAAACTGTCGTAACGCTTCATCGATAAACTCTTTTTTTACCTTCAATGCTGCTAAATCACGCCGGATTCGTCCCGGACCTTGGGGAGTCGTCGCTTTTTTCGTCGCCGTATAGGCAAGGGCAAACTGCTGGTCATCGATATACTTTTGTTCCGTCAGGCGCTGAATCGCATGTTTGATTGCGTGTTCCGGCGTTTCCTTTTCGATCAAATGCGTTTCGACTTCGCTCGTCGCCCGCATCCGGTAAGACAAATGGTTCAACGACAACCGGTAAGCTTTTTGTTCTTCTTCCGCCGTCAACACTTCCTTGACGAAGTCGTCATCGATTTCCTTATCACGCTCAAGGTTATATTTAATTAAGATGTCAACATCGACGGCAAACGCATACTCTTCTTTTCCGTCCCGTTCGATATAGATATTAAACCGTTCATTATTTTTCTTTTGGGTTGAAATCCGTTTAATCTTCAAGGGGGTATCCTCCTATATGAAACTGAATACTTAACGATAACATGCTTCCTCATGTTTGAGTGAAACTGACAAACGGGAACATATGTACAAGATTGTTGAAAGGGATGATACAGATGAAGATTGCGATTACAGGTGGGACAGGAATGATTGGGCAGGCGCTCTCGAAACGATTGATTGCGGAGGGGCATCATGTCTATATTTTGACCCGGTCCGTACAAGACAACACAGAACACACTACTTACGTTGAGTGGTTGACGTCGTCCGCCGCTCCAGAACAGCAGCTTGAAGGTATCGATGCCTTTATCCACCTGGCTGGCGCTTCCATCAATGATGGTCGCTGGACGGAAGAACGGAAACAAACGATTCTGCAAAGCCGGATCGATTCGACGAAAGAGTTAGTCCGCATCAACCAGGCATTAACAACGAAACCGGCTGTCGTCCTCTCCGCTTCCGCTGTCGGCATCTATGGACAGGACCGGCACCAGACATTCACGGAGGAACAGCCACTCCCGCCGACAAGTGACTTCCTCAGTCAAGTCTGCGTCAAGTGGGAAGCGTTAGCCCAACCAATCGCTGACCTCGGGATTCGGCTCGTCCATCCGCGGATCGGTGTCGTCCTTAGTAAAGAAGGCGGAGCCTATCCATTGATGCGCCTCCCCTACAAGCTTTTCGGCGGCGGGACGATGGGCGACGGAAAGCAATGGGTCTCTTGGGTTCATATCGACGACCTCGTTGAATTATTCATCTTTGCCCTTAAAACAAATCAACTCACTGGTCCGCTTAACATTACGGCACCGCATCCGGAAACGATGCGTCAGTTCGGAAAAACAATCGGAAAAACGTTACAGCGCCCCCACTGGTTACCGGCTCCGCGCTTTGCTCTCGAACTCGCACTCGGTGAAAAAAGCGTCATCGTCCTCGAAGGAGCACGCGTCATTCCGAAAAAAGCACTCGAAAATGGGTTCAAGTTTCGGTATGCTGAATTAAAGGATGCACTAAGCAACTTAGAGCAGACAAACTAATACAGGGGCTGACGAAACGTTGAACGTATTAATACGCAATGCACACATTTTCCCGATCACAGCAGATAGTTTTTATGGTGATATTCGCATCAAGGATGGCAAAATCCACGAAATCCACGAGTTACTTGACGTTCAAGACAACGAACGTGTCATCGAAGCCGAAGGACGCTTTTTATTGCCGGGCTTCATCGACGCCCATACCCATCTCGGGCTTTATGACGAAGGAACGGGAACGGTCGGAAATGACGCCAACGAAACGATTTTCGCAATGACACCGCACCTGCGTGCGATTGACGGCGTCTATCCGCTGGACGAAGGATTCAAGGAAGCGATTGAACATGGTGTCACGACCGTCCAAGTCATGCCGGGCAGCATGAACATCATCGGTGGTGTGACGAGTGTCATCAAAACGCACGGACGCTTTATCGACGATATGATTTTACGGAAATATGCCGGTCTGAAGATTGCGCTTGGTGAAAACCCGAAACGTGTCCACAGTGCCGGACGTGCAGGAGAATTGACGCGGATGGGCATCATGGGCATGCTCCGCGAAGCGTTCCTCGAAGTGAAGATGCAACGGACGGCAGATACGTTCGCTCACCGAATGATTGAACGCGTCCTGAATAAAGAGATGCCACTTCGCGTCCATGCACACCGGGCGGATGATATCCTGTCTGCCATCCGCTTCGCTGAAGAATTTAATCTCGATGTCCGGATCGAACACTGCACGGAAGGTCATCTCGTCGCAAAAGAATTACAACAATTGCCGATTGAACACGTCACCGTCGGACCGACCTTCACCCGCAAATCAAAAATCGAGCTTAAAAATAAGACATGGGAGACGTATCGCGTTCTCCACGAACATGGTCTCGAAGTCTCGATCACGACCGATCATCCGTACACGCCTGTCCAGTACTTGAACTTGTGCGCAGGACTCGCCGCTCGTGAAGGCTTACCCGTCGACATTGCCCTCCGCGCCATCACGATCAATCCAGCTCGTTCGCTTGGCGTATCGGATCATGTCGGATCGATTGAAGTCGGAAAAGATGCTGACTTAGTGTTATGGAGCCATTTCCCACTTGATTATTTAGCAAAACCGCTCATGACGATGATTGACGGAAACGTCATTTTTGAACACACGCATTTAACCTCGATGTCTTAAAAAATCAGCCTTTGATTTTAACGCTAAAACGTTGAAAATCAAAGGCTTTTTTCTTTGTGAAAAACAGTCATTTTCATTTGCAAAATTTGTCTTGTTTTTGTATGTTTTTTCACAAAAATTATTTACTTGCATTTTTAAAAAAAGAAGGTAATATTATCTTATCCGACAACTGAAGAAGGCATACCATGCGCGGTTCAAACGAGTCAGACAGGTAGCTTTCGACAATCATTCTAGCGGTCTTAAGAAGGAGGAATGGAAGTATGCTCAAGCAACGGGAGCTGAGCGACTGCGCTGATTTGTTCGAACTGATGCAGCATCAAGACGTATATCCGTACGTCCGCCAAAAAACACGGTACTTTGATGAATTTCTGTTTACTACAAAGCAGGCAATCGAAGAGGAAGAACGTGGTGAACTTGTCTCACGTACAATCCTGGATGAATTCGATCAACCAATCGGTACAATCAGTTTACTCGATATCGAAGGACATTATGGTTTTCTCGGTACATGGTTAGGTAAACCGTATCATGGAAAAGGCTATAACAACCTTGCAAAAGAAGCATTCTTTTCCGAGCTGTTTTTCGAACTCGGTTTCGAGAGTGTCTTTATGAAGATACGCCAGACGAATATCCGTTCACAAAAAGCAGCTGAAAAATTGCCTTATGCCTTTTGTGCGGATGAACTCCGTCCAACGTTACTCGAACAATTGAATACAGGCGAGACCCAGTTCACGCTGTATGAAGTATCAAAGTCGAGTTTCCACATGTATATTCATGGTCGTGAGCTCGAAACGGTCTACGAACAACAACTCGAAGCATGAGTGGCATCGCCCACTCGTGCTTTTTTTGTCGTACTTTTGATGCGGCGTGAAACGCTCAAATGGTATGATTAAAAAAAACTCACCGGTCAACTGGGTTCAAATCCCGTTTCCCGGATGAATGAGGAGCGATTTGAATGGCAGAACAGTTTAAAATACTCGTCGTCGATGATGAAGCACAGATGCGCGATTTACTCGTATCAAACCTTGAAAAAGAAGCTTACGTCACGACAACTGCGACGAATGGACAAGAAGCAATCGATAAAATTCAACAGGATACCTTCCATCTCATTTTACTTGACGTGATGATGCCTGAAATGGATGGACTGACGGCATGCATGCGGATTCGCGAATTTTCAAATGTCCCGATCATCATGTTGACGGCACGTTCGGACGAACTCGACCGGATTCATGGTTTAAAAATCGGTGCCGATGACTACATCACGAAACCTTTTAGTCCACGGGAACTCCTTGCGCGAATCGAAGCGACGCTCCGCCGGTCGCACCGTTTCGCTGTCGATCAATCGGCGTCGTTATCGATCGGCAAACTCGAACTCGATACAGAAAGCCGAAGCGTCCACGTCAGCGGTAAACCAGTCAGCCTGACACGAAAAGAATTCGACTTGTTGCACTTGTTCGTCCAACATAACGACAAAGTTTTTTCTCGCGAACAACTGCTCGACCAGATTTGGGGAGCCGATTATATCGGAAACTTACGGACGGTCGATACGCATATCAAAACACTTCGCCTGAAACTCGGAGAAGCTGGGGGCGCCATTCAAACGGTCTGGGGCATCGGCTATAAATTCGAGGAAGTATGATTAAACGCTACACGATCCGAAAGCGGATTTGGATCACAATTTGGTTCACGAGCGTCTTTTCGGCGATTCTCTTCCTGTTACTCACGTTTTATCTGTACGACCGGTTTTATCTCCAGACACAAGAAGACATCTTGCTGAACCGCGGTGAAAAATTGATTAACATCTATGAATCGGAAGGCCTGTCCGGTGCTTTTTATGACGGAATGACCTATACGAACGAGCTGACGGAATCAAAAGTCTTTTTCATCGATTTCTTACAAAAGAATCCGGGCGGACTGCGTTTCCTGACGAACGAAGATATCGAACAGCTCCGAAACGGCCAAACGGTCGTCTCGAGCCGGACCCATCCGATTGAAGGCACTGATATTTTGATGACGGGATTTCCAATCATCGAAAACAACCGGTTAGTCGGGACGTTGATCCTCTACCTTGAACTGGGACAGATCAGTGAACCGTTCCGCCCTCTGCGGCTGATGATTTTCTTCATGATCGGCTTAATCGTCCTCAACCTCGTCATCTTCGGTCGACAAATCATCGATACGATCATTCGTCCATTGATTGACATGAAACGGGCCTCGACGGTCTATGCCCAAGGTGATTTTGATTACCGGATTCCGATTCAATCGGATGATGAAATCGGGGAGCTTGCCGAAACATTGAACAAAATGGCAGAATCACTTGGCGAAGTCGACGAACAGCGAAAAGAGTTCCTCGCGAATGTCAGCCACGAACTCCGGACACCCTTGTCCTATATCCGTGGTTATACGGAAATGATGCAAGATGAACATTTAGACACGAAGACACGCGATCAGTATTACCAAATCATCGAACGGGAGACGGAACGTCTGCAGCGTCTCGTCAACGATTTACTCGACCTCGCGCAACTTGAACGGGACTCGTATCCGATGACGAAACAACCGCTCGTTTTCAGCCAGGTCCTCGAAGATGTCGTCTACCGGATGGCACCGATCGCGCAAGCAAAAGGCATTCAACTCGTGACAGACTTTGATCCGAGTCAAATCGTCCTCGGTGACAATGACCGGTTGGAACAAGTCATCGGAAACCTGATTGACAATGCCCTTCGGTACACACCGTCTGACCGTTCGATTTACTTGACGACGAAAACGGATGGCAATTTGACCATCTGTACGATCCGTGATGAAGGAGAAGGAATTCCCCCTGAACATTTAGAGCGTTTGACGAAACGTTTTTATCGTGTCGACAAATCGCGGACACGTAAAGATGGCGGGACCGGTCTTGGCCTCGCGATCACGAAGCACATCATCGATCGCCACGATGGAACGCTTGCCTTTACGTCATCAATCGGACAAGGAACGACCGTCACAATCACGCTTCCCCTCTTACCGGATGAAGACGATGGATTTGCATAACAAAAAAAGTCATCCGTTTTCACGATTGTTTTTCAGAAGTGTTTGCTTAAAAGGAGTGTTTCTTCATCGAAACGAGATTAATTGATTTACTTCAGGGTGCGGACCATTTCGCGGTTCTGATCAGCTTGCTCGTCAGCTTCATCGTCAGTATTTTTGGTTTCTTACCGAGTGCTTTCGTCACCGCTGCAAACGTGCTTTACTTCGGTTACTGGGAAGGGTTTTTGTTATCCTTCCTAGGTGAGGCCTTTGGTGCACTCATCGCTTTTTACTTGTACCGGTTCGGCGTCAGGCATCTTACACCAAAGATTGACTCGGTCCGCGTTCGAAAATGGACCGACCGGCTCGCTGAAACGAACGGACGTGATGCGTTTTGGCTGATCGTTTTACTGCGTGTCTTGCCGTTCATTCCGTCTGGCCTCGTCACGTTACTGAGTGCGGCTAGTCGTGTCTCTCCGCTCGTTTTTTTCATCGCAAGTACTCTTGGAAAGATTCCTGCTCTCTTCATCGAGGTCGCGAGCGTCAGCTGGTTCATTAGAAGCGATGCGGTAATCCAGTGGATTGTCGTCGGTGTCGTCATCGTTCTGTATGCGGCTCACCACGTCTACAAACAGTATCAATCCAAACAAAAAACGCCGTCTTCTTGATTTACTTCAAGAAGGCGGCGTTCGTACGTATTAGAACTTTTTCTTTTTCTTTTTCTCGAGGACGACGATTGCTTCGACATGTGCCGTTTGCGGGAACATATCGTACGGTTGAATGTAACTCACTTTATAATCAGCCTTCATCAAGTGATCACAATCGCGGGCAAGCGACTGTGGATTACACGAAACGTAGACGATTTTTTTAGCTTTTGACGAAATCATCGCATTCAATAGTTGTGTATCACAACCCGACCGTGGTGGATCGACGATGAAGACATCCGGGACCCAACCTTCTTTGACCCAACGCGGAATCCAAGCTTCTGCTTTCCCGACGACGTAATGGGCGTGATTGAAACCATATTGCTTCATGTGTGCATTCGCATCTTCAACCGCTTCTTCAATGATTTCCATACCGCGGACTTCTTTTGCTCCTTTTGCAAGCCAAAGACCAATCGATCCTACTCCAGCATACGCATCGACGACACGCTCTTCACCCGTCAGCGCCGCTGCCCGAACGACTTCTTCATACATCCGTTCTGCTTGTTCCGGATTCAATTGGAAGAAGGCACGTGGCGAAAGTTGATACGTGAATTCACCCATCTGCTCTTCAATCTTTTCGACACCACGAAGAACTTCTGTTTCTTCTCCGAAGACACGTGACGTCAGTTTGTCATTGATGTTTAGCGCGACCGAGATGACACCCGGAATATTGTGAATATCACGTGATAGTCCTTCGAGATCTTTAAATCCATCTTTAAACGCGACGAGGACGACTTGAATCTCACCTGTTTTGATTCCTGTCCGGACGACGATGTTACGAATGACACCATCTTGTTTCGCAGAATTGTAGACCGGTACATTGTAATCATTTAATAACTTCGTCACGGCATTGTTGACGCGTAACGTTTCTTTATTTTGTACGATGCAATCATCAATCGCGACAAGACGATTTGAATTCGCTGAATACAAACCACTGACGATTTGATTGCCTTCTTTTCCGACCGCAAATTGCGATTTATTCCGGTATTCCCATTCTTTTGTACCGATTGTTGAACGGATATCTGCCTTTTCGATGTTCAACTTCGTTGATTTCGAGAATGCATTTCGTAACATCTCTTCTTTGTAACGGAGTTGTCCTGCATAGCTCATATGTTGAAGCTGGCATCCGCCGCATTGACTGTAAATCGGGCAGAGTGGTGTGACACGATCCGGCGAGCGATCATCACGTTTGACTAGTTTTGCATTTGCGAAATTGTCGTGGACTTCCGTGATTTCAATCTGTGCTGTTTCTCCGACGAGTAACCCCGGAATGAACACGATTTGTCGTTCGAGTGTCGCAATCCCCTCGCCATTGATTCCCATCCGTAGACACGTGACGGAGCGGATTTCTCCGACATTTAGTTTAATTTTCGTTGCCATTCTCTTCATCCTTTCCATGATACAAATGAAAAAGCGGTTTCGATTAACCGCTTTCTGATCCCTCATGTTCCTTCATATCTTTTGCATAACGAAGTACCTTGGCTTTTAACTGGTCCAAGGAAACTGCGAGTCGTTCTAAATCCTCGATATCTGATGTTTCATCCAGTGAATCGATCGTGTGGCATAGAAGCTGCATTCTTGATTTTAGCACATTCATCTGGCCAAGTTTATCAGTTCTTGCTTTTCCCATTATTCAGACTTCCTTTCTTCTTATAGATTCCGTCGTTATTTTAGCATACGATACGAAGTGGAGCATTTATGAAGGAGGAATATAACCATGTTACAACAATCAACGATCACGATCGAAAATGATCCGTGGGAAGCCTATCGCGATATCGAACAGTATGGTCAGGCCATGCTGACGAACATCGAAGTGACGACAACAAAACTCTGCAACATGCGGTGTGAACATTGTGCCGTCGGCTATATGTTAGCGAGTAGCGAGAACCCAGAAATCCCCGTCGAACTATTAATCAAACGTCTGGATGAAATCAAACATCTCCGGGCTTTTTCGATTACAGGGGGCGAACCGATGCTATCGACGAAATCGGTCAAGGAATATGTTGTCCCTTTACTTAAGTATGCCCACGAACGCGGCGCTAAAACCCAAATTAATTCAAATTTAACACTTCCACTCTCACGGTACGAATTAATCATCCCCTATCTCGACGTTTTACACATATCCCATAACTGGGGAACGGCGGACGATTTTATCGATGGTGGTTTTGCGATGATGGAACGGAAACCGTCACGTGAAGCGCGGACGAAGTTATTCGAACGAATGAAGGAGAATGCACGGATTTTAAATGCCCGTGGCGTCCTTGTCTCCGCCGAAACAATGATTAATAAACGGACACTCCCGCACCTCGAAGCGATTCATCAAGAAATCGTGGATATGGGTTGCGTCCGTCATGAAGTGCACCCGATGTATCCAGCAGATTTCGCTTCAATGATTGAAGCTGCCAGTCTTGATGAGATTCGCGACGGGATCCATCGTTTGCTTGACGTCCGTGACCCGAACGTCTGGATGCTCTTCGGAACACTCCCGTTCTATGCCTGTTCGATGGAGGAAAAAGATTTAGCTCTTCATCGCCGTCTGCGTCAAGAAACGAATGTATCTGTCCGAAACGATCCCGATGGACGCTCACGCCTAAACGTCAATATTTTTGATGGTGAGATCATCGTCACGGACTTTGGTGATGAACTCGCTTCTCTCGGAACGATTCATGATACCTCTTTCAACGACGCCTATGCTGAATGGCAACAAACTGAACTAAACAAAAGTCTATCGTGTCATTGCCCGGCCGTTAAGTGCCTCGGACCGAATGCGCTCGTCAAGAATGCCTACTATCCAGATGTCGACTTCCTCAAGCAATCAAGTCGCTTATAACAGCCGACAGGTTTTACCTGCTTCCAAACGGGGAAAAGATTGTCACAAAGTTGACACACGTTCTTTCGCTGAAGGGAGTTTTCATAATGGAATGGCTCGTCGGGATTGTCACCATCATCGGGATGTTCAGTATGGTACTCGGAATCATGATGATTGGAATTCGTTCTTCCCACAGCATCGAACATGATGAAGTGTTCGATCAGACGGATTGGGACGAACACCTTCTGCATATGCCACGCCCAACACGTTTTGAACAGACTGAAAAATAGGAACACAAGCGCCCCGCTGTACAATCGTGCAGGCGGGGCGTGTTATGCTTAATTCAAAAAATGAAAGGCAGTTGTTTTGTCGTGTCTCGTCGCTTCGCCCTGATTTTATCGATTGTCTTTATCTCCGGCTTTACGCAAGGATTATTGATTCCTTTGTTGTCTATTTTACTCGAGCGTCAAGGAACACCTGCTTACATAAATGGTCTGAGTGCTGCCGTCCTTTATATCGGTGTTATCGTCGCTGCTCCATTGATGGAAAAACCTTTACGACGTCATGGCTATGTCCCCGTCATCTCTTTCGGTCTATCGTTAGTCGCCGTCGCTGTGTTCGCCTTTCCGTTGTTACCAAGCGTCCTCGCCTGGATGGTATTACGCTTCATCGTCGGGTTTGGCGATCAAACGTTACATTACGGTTCGCAAGTCTGGGTGACATCGATTACCCCCAATGAAAAGTTAGGACGGACGATGTCGCTTTACGGCATGGCATTCGGGCTTGGCTTCGCACTCGGTCCCCTTGCCGCTCCACTTGTCGATTTAATTGACTGGCTTCCGTTCGTCTTAACCGGGACATTGACCGTCATCGTCCTCGTCTTGTTACGTCGCTTGCCGAATGAAAAACCAACCGACATCATGCCGGAAGAATTACAAAGTGCAGCCTCCCGCTATCGTCTCGTCCTCGCGAGTGCCTGGTTTACGTTACTGCCTGGCTTCACATACGGATTTTTGGAAGCGACATTGAATGCAAGTTTCCCCGTTTTCGCGACACGTAACGGGTATGCCTTGTCCGAAACGAGTGCATTAATCACGACATTCGTCGTCAGTTCGCTCATCATGCAACTCCCGCTCGGACGGCTAGCTGACCACTTCGGAAAACGGCGTACCTTAATTACTGTACTCTGCATCGGGGCAAGCGCGTTTCTCGCGGCTTGTTTCCTCTTTGAAAGTTACGGTGCCTTGTTTGCCATCTTCGCCTTTAGCGGCATGGCACTCGGCTCGACGTATTCATTAGGGGTCGCTTACATGACCGAACAATTACCGAGTCACTTATTACCGACCGGCAACCTCCTAGCCGGTATTTCCTTTAGTCTCGGGTCGATTCTTGGACCGATTGCAGGCAGTGTGTTCGTCTTACTTCCTCCTGCTTTTTACTTTAGTTTATTTGTCGGCGTCCTCTTTACACTGGCTTATTTATTATTTCGCTCGACAGCTAAGCCGATACAAATTAAATGAGACCCGTTCTTTCATGTACAGTAAGAAGGGAGTGCCGCTCGATGCGACACTCCCTTTATTGTTTAGCGTTTATTTTTCATTCAGTCCATCGTAATTCGATGACTCCTATTCACGAGACGGTATCACTTGACGATTCCGACTTGTCGAAAACGTTGCCAGAGCTTTTCATCGATTGCGTACGGTTGATTTTTTGCTTGCTTCAACTCTTCCGTCTCCAATAACACGATGACCTCTCGACCATTGATCGACCAAACTGAATCGTACCCCTTTTCCGCCTCAATAATTTCCACATCGACCTCGCCATGGGTTTCCTTGAGTTGCTGGCTGACGCACGTTACGACGAACCGAGCGAACTCATCCCGGGGACGGCGATTTGCCATGATCTTTCGAACGATCTCATTACGTTCCACTTTTCTCATCTCCTCTCGTTTTCTAGTCATACTAGCCTTTTTGGCAAGGCCGAATCGGTGTTTTATGACCGTACAGAAAAAGCCGAACAAGTCGGCTTCAGCAACGAACGATTAAGAATGAAACTTTAATTGAGACTATTTTCACACGATTCAGATTCTTCGTCAACTGCGCTTTTGAAACCAGACTGGAAGATACGTCGAGACAAGAATCCCTGATACAACAAAAAGCAATCCAAGGAGCGCTTGCGGCGGAATCGTCTCACCGAGAATCAGGGCCGACAGACTGACACCGTAAATCGGAACGAAAAACATGAATAATGAAACACGACTAACAGGATTGTACTTCATCAGTAAATTCCAAAGTGTAAAGCCCGTCGCTGATAAAAAGGCGAGGTAAAGCAACATCCAGGCCGTCGTTTGTGTGAAGTGGAACGGGAACCATTGACCATTCAGCACCGCACCTGCGATGAACAGGCCGATCGAACCAATCACCATTGCCCAGCCCGTCATCGGTGCGACCGGATAAGCAGCTGAATATTCTTTCGCAATCAAATTAGCAAATGCCCCTGAGATCATTGCACAAATCAACAAAATCTCACCGACGCCGAACGTGACACCCGCCGACCCTTGTGGCCAGTTTGCTAAAATGACACCCGTGAACCCTAAGAACAACGCTAGTCCTTTAAAACGATTCAAGCGGTCGTCTTCATAACGAAAGTGTGCAAGTAACATCTGAAAGAACGATGTTGAACCGGCAATGATTGAGCCTTGGACACCTGTCGATAATGACAACCCGATGTAGAAGAAGACATATTGTAAAAAGGTCAAAAAGAATCCAAGACGACTATAGGCATACGCTCTCTTTTTCAAAGTAATCGGCTGTTTAAAAATCAGGACGCTGACGATGAGCAATAAAACTCCTGCCAGAAAAAAGCGATAGCTCGCAAACAATAACTGCTCTCCATATTCTGAAGATGTGATTGCTAAAAGTTCATAACTCTTTTTAATGAACGGAAAGGCGCTCCCCCATAAAAGTGTCGTAAACAATGCAAAAACAACCATCCCGACCGGATGGGTTAAGATTTTTTTCATTTTTTTCAGTTTCCTTCCCTGTTTCTTTTCACTGAGGCATGGTATAGTAACTTTACAGATAATAATAATTATAATCTAGCGACAATGAAACTCATTATCATTGACTTAAAAACGTTGGTAATAAACATTCTCATTGTTTTAATATAATGATTTCATTTCTCATTTATAATTTGGAAGGAGCTTTTTTATGACTACCTCTACTACTACCGATACTCATCAGCGTTCCGCAATTCGTCATGCTATCGAGGAGCATCACGAATTGATTTTAGCACTCTTTAGCGGAATATTAATTTTAATTGCTTACGCTTTCGAAAAACTACAAATTCCGGCAACTGTCTACGTCACACTTTACTTATCCGCCTATGTGATCGGAGGCTATGCGAAAGCTAAAGAAGGATTGACAGAAACGTATCAAGAAAGAACATTGAATGTTGAATTGTTGATGATTTTAGCAGCAATCGGTGCAGCAGCCATCGGCTACTGGATGGAAGGTGCGATCCTAATTTTCATCTTCGCGTTATCCGGTGCGCTTGAAACGTATACGATGAACAAAAACGAACGTGCTCTTCAAAGCCTGATGTCACTACAACCAGAAGAAGCAACACGATTGAACGCAGACGGAAAACTTGAAGTCATCGGAATTGAACATCTCTCGGTTGGTGATATCGTCTATGTCCGTCCCGGTGAACGAATTCCCGTAGACGGGACGATCATTCGTGGTCAAGCCGCGATTGAGGAAGCTTCGATTACGGGTGAATCCATTCCTGTCGAAAAACGGACCGGTGACACGGTTTACAACTCAACCGTCAATATGAACGGCGTCTTGACGATTGAGATGACGAAAGCCGCTGATGAATCGTTGTTCCAAAAAATCATCCATATGGTTCAAAATGCGCAAAGTGAACAATCACCTTCTGCTCAGTTCATTGAGCGGTTTGAAAGTCGTTATGTCAAGGTCGTCCTTGTCGTCGTCACATTGATGATGGTTCTCCCACATTATCTTGTCGGTTGGAGCTTTGAAACAAGCATCTATCGTGCCATGATTTTACTCGTTGTTGCGTCACCTTGCGCCCTCGTTGCCTCAATCACACCAGCTGCCCTATCAGCCATTGCAGCTTCTGCCCGGAACGGTGTCCTGTTTAAAGGGGGCGCCCATATTGAGACGTTAGGTCAAGTAAACACGATCGTCTTTGATAAGACAGGTACACTCACGACCGGTAAACCGATTGTGACCGAAAGTCATTATGCAGAGGATGCTAATCAGTTCTTGCTCAAACAAGCCGTCGCCTCGATCGAAGCGCAATCAAATCACCCGCTCGCTCAAGCGATTGTCGATCATCTTCAAATCGAGACGCAAGAACCGTCTGCTTTTAAAGACGTGACAGGATACGGCATTGAAGCGACGGTTTCCGGCGTGACGTATCGGATCGGGAAATATGGTTTCCATGAAGGCTTAAATGACCCGTTTCGCTCGATGGAACAAACATTAAAAGAAAAAGGAAATACAATGGTCTACGTCAGTAACGGCGAATCCATCGTTGCACTCTATGCACTCCGTGATACGATTCGTCCTGAAGCAAAAGCAGCCATCACTTCTCTCAACTCGCTCGGCATCACGACGATCATGCTGACAGGCGACAACCCTGTCACGGCAGCTGCAATTGCAGAAGAAGCCGGTCTTACATCGTTTGTCGCAGAATGTCTACCTGAAGATAAAGTAAACTACATCAAACAATACCAAGCAGATGGACAAACTGTCGCTATGGTTGGTGACGGAATCAATGATGCTCCTGCGCTTGCCCTTGCTCATGTCGGAATCGCGATGGGCGAAGGAACAGATGCTGCATTAGAGACTGCTGATGTCGTCTTGATGAAAAATGACTTAGGTCGTCTCGCTTACGCTGTCAATAAGGCACGGAAAATGAACCGTGTCGTCAAACAAAACATCACGCTCGCAATCGGCGTCATCTTAATCTTGATTGCCTCGAATCTCTCTCAATTCCTCATCATGCCGTTCGCTGTCGTCGGGCATGAAGGATCGACGATTCTCGTCATCCTCAACGGCTTACGTCTTTTACAAAAAGACGCTCCCACACCTGTAGAGATGACTGCCAGCTTAAAAAAAGTCGCAGCTTAATTCAGTGATTCACTAAAAAAGACTCTAAAAACCGAGCAACCGGTTTTTAGAGTCTTTTTTTTATCACCCGAACGTATTCGTCGGAATCGAGTCGAGATCCGCTTGTTCTTTCAGACGTTTTTCTTCCATTTTTTTCGGATCAGCCTTCTTCATGAAACGTTCCCATGAAGCATTTAATTCTGAACCCAGTAAAATAATCAATCCTGTGAAGTAGAGCCATAAGAGAACGATGACGACACTCCCGAGTGAACCGTACGTCTGGTTGTAATTCGAGAAGTTCGATACGTAAAATCCGAATCCAACGGACAGCAATTGCCAAACGATGACACCGAACACGGCACCTGGAATCGCCTCTTTCATCGTAATCGGACGCTTTGGTGCAACACGATAAAAGATGGATAAGATGACAATCAGTAATACTGTCGAGATTGTATACCGAAGGACCGTCAAGAGAACTTTTTGCCCCATATCAATCGGTAAAACGAAATCTGCTAAGTAACTAATGATCGGACCACCGAGGACGTTTAAGATGATTAGCAATAACATCCCAATCCCGAGAACGACCGTCAAGATTAAGGCGATTCCACGCGAAGCAACAAAGCTCCGTGGAGAAAAATCTCCATAGGCGTGATTGGCAGTTGTAATCAAACGATCGACACCTTTAGATGCTGACCAAATCGCTAAAATCGCACCAATCGAGAGCAGACCACCTTGAGGTTCTTTGATTGCTTGGAAGATGACATCCGTGAATGTATTCACTGATCCACCCGGTGCTAAATCGCGAAGTTGCGATTCAAGTGTTTGCTGGTCAATATCGAAAAATGATAATACTGAAATAACAAAAATGATACCTGGGAAAATCGATAAAAACCAATAATAGGCGAGCGTTCCAGCGTAGTCTGTAATGTTATGATCAGACATCCGCTGCTTTAAATTAAGTGCTAACCCTTTTGGGTCACGTGTATGCGCCATCCTCATCATCTCTCCTTAATTAAAAAGAGGCAGTCTAGGACTACCTCATCATCTTCCTATTTATTTCCCTGTTTAGTTCAACTAAAACCTCAAATATCTTCTAGTCGAATATCATAAAATCGTTCTGTCATCTCTGACAATTCCTTGACGAGAGAAGTCGGACGAACCGGTAACTGTTTTAGTTCGCTACGTTTGACCCAAAGCGGGGTATACCCAGATGATGTATCTTCGAACTCTTCTCCAGTCCCTGTACCAAATACTCCACCCGTGATTTTCGCCCAGTAATATGGATTGTCTAAATCGTTAAAACGAACGATTGCTGCTACCCCTTCGAGTTCGACATCGACACCTAATTCCTCATGAGCTTCCCGAATCGCCGTTTGTTCGAGCGTCGCCCCCTCTTCGAGACCACCTCCGGGGAAAACGTAATACGTCACGTCTTGTTTATCCCGGCGAATCAAGGCAACCTCATCTGCTTCATTCAAAATGATGACGGCACTTCGTTGTATTGGCATGGCTATCCTCCCCACATTTACATTAGACATAGTCCGGTTACTTATCGAATCGTCTCTAACATCTCAGGAACTAAGCCGTTTTCTGTAGAAGCGATGACTTCGGCCGCGACTTTCATTCCGAGCGTTAAGGCGTCTTCTGCTTTTTTTGCGTCTGTTAACTCCGACAAAACAGCTGAGAAGAATGAGTCTCCCGCTCCAGTCGAATCGACGACCTTCACTTTTTTTGTTCCGATGTGACCAGATGTCGCACTTCGGCGATCAACATAGACTGCACCAAGCTCGCTCATCGTCACGACTGTGAACGGTGCCCCTTTTTTCGCCAGTTCATTTGCCACATGAAGCGCATCCTGAACCGTCACGATTGATAAATCAGATAAGATTTCTGCTTCTTCGCGGCTGCAGATAAATCCTGTGAATCCTTGCAAAAGGTGACGATTCCGTTCGATGACACTGAGGTGTCCGCACACTCCGAACAACGGCAACTCCATTTTTCGGCAGAGATGAATCAACCGTTCTAAAACGGTCACGGATAAATCTAAATCGATCGCGACTGCATCGACTCCATCTAGGGCGTAGACGGACTGGCGAAGAATCGCTTCTTCTAATAATTTTGCGTCAGGTTGCTTTGAAATCGATGTCTGGAGGTCACCCTCGTTATCCATGACGGCTAACCACATACCCATTCCGTTGTCGTCAAGCATTTCGACGTGATCCACATTTGCACCGTATGATTTTAGTTCTTCCAACACGCCGACACCGATTTGGTCGTTCGTAACCGTCGAGATAAAGCGAACATCATTCCCGAGAACGGCTAAGTTCTGCGCTACATTCCGTCCTGTACCACCATTTGAAAACGTGATGTCTCCAACGTTTTTCGCATCCTTATGCAATGGAGCGAACGAAGTTCCTTTTATGTCGACGAATACTTTTCCGATTACCGCGATTTTATTCATTCCAGTTCCACCTCTAAAAAAAATTCATGATTCCCGAGTATCCACTCGAATATTTCAGGCACATTGCTTCAATTATAGTAAAATTTTAAATCTGTGACAACCAATCCTACTCTTACGAGTAACTCGTGCATGGCAAAAAAATACCCTGCTGCCCGTATTCACGGCAGTAGGATATTTTAAAGGTATTATTTTAGAAGTTAGCGAACGTCAAGCTAATCGCAAGCAACAATCCGAAAATTGTATTTACTTTTCCCGTCTGCGCCATTCCCGGCATCAATTCTTGTGGTTCAAGGTCGTCCCAAAACAGCTTCACGGCCTTGATCATCAATGGAATACTCAGTAAGGCAAGTAACGCGAACCAGGAAACGTTAAACGCAACGACGGCAACGATTAACGAAATGACGGCAGCAACAAAAAAGGCGATCAGGACGTAGACTGCCGCCCGGTGACCGACGAGGCAAGCAATCGTTTTTCTTCCGTTCACTTTATCGTTGTCGAGATCACGAATATTATTCGCTAGCAAGATCGATCCAATCAAAATCGCGACTGGCACTGAAATCGCGACCGCTTCCGTCGGGACATAGCCAATCTGGAGATAAGCCGAAATGGCGATGATGACGTACCCCATGAAGAATCCGGCGACGATTTCCCCGAACGGCGTGTATGCAATCGGGAGCGGTCCCCCGGTATAGATGTAACCGACGAACATCGAAACAAGTCCGACTAAGAGCAGCCACCATGTTGTCTCAAGACAGAGATAAATCCCAAGCAGTGCAGCAATGCCATAGAGTGATAAGGCGAAGGCAAGAATCGTCCCCGGCTTGAATCCGTCCCGGACGATTGAACCACCGATGCCGACCGACTCTTCATTGTCGAGTCCCCGCTTGTAGTCATAGTATTCATTAAATAAGTTCGTTGCGATTTGAATCAACACCGATGCGATCAACATCGCAAAAAATAGATCGAGTCTTAATGACTCGATACGTGGTGCGACGATAGCCGTCCCCACGACGACCGGTACAAAACTCGCTGTTAATGTATGTGGCCGTGTCATTCGCCAATATACGGCGATTGATTTATTCATATAATAAACCCCTTTCCCGTCTAAGTGTATCGGGTTTCGTTTTTTGCTGTCAATGCTCAATGAAAGATAGCTTATTCCTTCTTTTTTTTCAACAAAAAGTTTACACTTAGATTAAGTGAAACGTATCACAGTATCTACAGACTAGGGGGCAATGAGCGGTATGGCTTACGCTCAACAAGAGCTTAAACAACGTATTGAACAGGCCGTTGGTCATGCGAACGCATACCAGCGCTCTATAATCGCTTCTTATTCATGGGAAATCGAAGCGCAAGACGTCAATTCATTGACGTACGGAACAAAAGAACGCTATTACTTTACGACACCCGACCGATCGATGCGTGCCATCGGTTTCGGTATTGCGAAACAGTTAAAAGCGTCAGGACACGACCGATTTTTACGAATTCAATCCAAATGGTCGAATCTCAACCGCGATCATGTGGGTGATGATTTATTTGCGTTTTGCGGTTTTTCGTTCAGCGAACTCAAAAACCCCGATTATCGCTGGTCTTCCTTTGGAGAAGCCTCGATGACAGTTCCAAAGTTTTTATTCTTAGAACGGGATGGACGGACGACCGTTACACTATTCGCGATCGTCGACCCTCAGTCAAACGCTGAAAAAACACTCAATCAACTCGCTTCCGATTACGCCGAGTTACACCAACCAAAAACAAGTCGTTTCGTGACTCGGATCCGAATGACTCGCGACGGGAATGAGGCTTTTGAAGCGTCTTTCCATCAAGCGACACAACTTTTAAAAACATCGTTAAAGAAAATCGTGTTGGCCCGTGAGGTCGTGTACGAAATGGATCAGGCCGTCGACCTTGCCGGACTCGTCCGCGAACTCGAGCAGTCTCAACCGGGAAGTTATGTTTTCTTCTTCCAGCCGACCGTCGACGAGGCGTTCCTCGGAGCTACACCAGAACGACTCGTCTTAAAAGAAGGAAACCAAATTAAAACAGCTGCCGTCGCTGGTTCTGCGCCACGTCACGCAGTCGAACAAACCGATGACGCACTTGGTCTTGCGTTGCTCGAAGATAAAAAAAATCGTGTCGAACACTCAATCGTCGTTGACTCCATCACGAGTACGTTACACGATTTATCGACTCGAATCGAGAAACCGGATCAGCCGATGTTGCTTAAGAACCGCCACATCCAGCACCTGTATACACCGATTACTGCTACGTTGTCACCGGATGTGACGTTGCTGCAGATTATCGAAAAATTACACCCGACGCCTGCTTTAGGTGGCGAACCTAAACTAGAAGCAGTTCAAGCCATCCGTGAGATTGAAACATTCGAACGCGGTTGGTACGGTTCTCCTGTCGGGTGGATGGACGGTCAAGAAAACGGTGAATTCATTGTTGCCATCCGGTCAGGTCTTTTCACTGAACGGTCGGCAATTCTCTATGCCGGTTGCGGACTCGTCGACGGGTCACAACTAACGAGCGAACTAGAAGAGACGGAAACGAAACTTTCACCGATGCTTCAAGCTCTTTCACATCTGTGCACGTTAGAAAAGGATGATGTTTATGTTGACTAAGTGGATGCACACATTAATCGATACGCTCGTCGCTAGCGGGGTACGGGATTTCGTAATCAGTCCCGGCTCTCGCTCCACACCACTCGCGATTGCTGCATTTCTTCACCCGTCTAGCCGTACCCACGTCCTCGTTGACGAACGGTCGGCTAGTTTTTTTGCTTTAGGATTAACACGGACGGAAGAACAGACACGTCCCGTCGCTTTGATTTGTACGAGCGGGACAGCTGCGACGAATTATTTTTCCGCCATCACGGAAGCAAACATTTTTGAACTCCCGTTGATTGTTTTGACCGCTGACCGACCACACGAATTGCGTGGGGTTGGAGCACCACAAGTCATCGATCAAGTCGGTCTTTACGGAAAACAAGTCCGTCATGCATTCGATTTACCTTTACCCGAGGAACAAAGTCTATCGTATGTCGCTCATGTTGCAACGCGGTCCGTCCTGTTGGCGATGACCGAACCGGCCGGACCGGTCCATATCAATGTCCCGCTACGCGAACCGTTGATTCCGGAGCTTGATCCATTGCGGACTGGGCGAACTGTCGGAACACTCCCCCGTTTTGCCGAGCAAATGACGACTGACGAGCTCCTAGCTCTTCTATCTACAAAGCGTCTTTTGATTGTCATCGGACCACAACTTTCGACGGTCGATACAAAAATTATTTTGGATTACGCGAAACACTCGCGAATCCCCGTATTAGCGGATCCCCTGAGTCAAGGACGTCAGTACAAAACAGACACCGTTTTTGCCTTCTATGATACGTGGCTAAAAAATGAGACAGTCAAAACAGTAGCTAAACCCGACCACATCTTACGGTTCGGAGCAATGCCGACATCAAAACCTTACTTACTTTGGTCACATGATATTCCGACGACGGTCGTCGGTCATGCGGCAAATTGGCGTGCTCCGCAACTGCATACGAATCTGTTAGCCGGGCATCCGAGTCAGCTCCTGAGGATACCCGTGACTGAGCATGATCCTGCTTATCTCAAGACGATCCAAAGAGCTGAAGAAACAGTCGGCACTGTCTTTACGACGCTCGATCAAGACGACCTGACGGAGTATAACGTCGTTCGTGCCTTAAACACCTTGTCGTCAGGCAGCTTATTCGTCTCAAACAGCATGCCGATTCGCGACATCGATACGTTTTTGCCTGCAGGTACACCGCTTCGCCTTCTCGCCAACCGGGGTGCGAATGGAATCGATGGGATTTTATCGAGCGCAGTCGGTGCGACATACGATGCACAGGAACGCTACTTGCTCGTCGGTGACCTCGCCTTTATTCATGACGTCAATGGCTTGATGATGGCACGGACTCGTCCGATTACCATCTTGCTCATCAACAACACCGGGGGCGGAATTTTCAACTTCCTCCCACAACAGCAACAGCTTGAATCCGAGGTCTTCGAACCGTTATTCGGAACAGCCCAGCATCTCGATTTCAGTCATATCGCAGCCGGTTATGGGGTCAAACATCAAGTCGTCACGTCGATTTCCGAACTGAAAACACGGTTAACCGAACCGACGACCGTCACACGAATTCTCGAGATTCGAACAGATCGTGCGACGAACGTCCTGAAGCACCGTACGATTTGGGAACAGACGAATCATGCGCTCACGGAGTGCTTTCAATGAAGTTACGTGACCATGACTACCATCTCGAAATCGAGGGGCAAGGTCCTCCATTGTTGTTACTGCATGGGTTTACCGGCAGCAGCGGGACATGGACGATGCTCAGTGCACGACTTCAGGAAACCTACACCGTCTATCGGATTGACTTGCTTGGTCATGGAAAGACGCCGCCTGCTGCATATCAGCGGATGCGTTTGACGGAACAAGCCAAAGACTTACAAGCGTTACTTGCGACAAGAAATGAACCATGGACCGTGTTAGGCTACTCGATGGGTGGACGGATTGCCTTGATGCTTGCAGCCTGTTCAACGCAAGTCCAAAAGACGATCGCTGTCAGTACGACACCTGGCCTAAAGACAGCACACGAGCGCCGTGCCCGGCGTGCAACAGATCGGCTTTTGCAACAGATGTTGCTTGAAGACGGACTCGAAGCATTCGTCCGGCACTGGGAAGCGTTACCGCTATTCGCAAGCCAGCAGCAATTACCGTCATTTGCTCAGCAACAGATTCGGTCGGAGCGTTTGTCCCAATCAGCAGAGGGGCTAGCCGCTTCACTCGCCGCGCAAGGAACAGGGAACATGCCGTCTTTATGGACCTGTCTTCAAGACGTATCCATTGAATGGATTGTCGGGGAACATGATGAAAAATTTAAAAAAATTGCGCACCAAGCGGCGGATCCAAAAAAAATCCACCAGATTTCGCATGCAACGCATGCCCCACATATCGACCAACCGGAAAAGTTTGTTACAATAGTAGAGAAACTACTCTTAACTTAAGCAAATGGGGGAATTTAGATGAAATATGCTCCAGAATGGGCAGCAGTCCGTAGTTATGAAGACATTAAATACGAAAAATGGAATGGGATCGCTAAAATTACGATCAACCGTCCTGAAGTGCGCAACGCGTTCCGTCCACACACGGTCCATGAATTAATCGATGCGTTCTCACGTGCGCGTGACGACCAAAACGTCGGTGTCATCATCTTGACAGGTGAAGGCGATCTCGCTTTCTGTTCAGGTGGAGACCAAAAAGTTCGCGGACATGGTGGTTACGTCGGTGAAGATGAAATCCCACGCTTGAACGTCCTTGACCTTCAACGTTTGATTCGTGTTATCCCGAAACCGGTCATCGCGATGGTCGCTGGTTATGCAATTGGTGGCGGACACGTCTTACACTTAGTCTGTGACTTAACGATTGCTGCTGATAATGCGAAGTTTGGACAAACCGGTCCTAAAGTTGGATCATTTGATGCAGGGTATGGTTCTGGTTACTTGGCTCGTGTCGTCGGCCATAAAAAAGCGCGTGAAATTTGGTTCCTCTGCCGTCAGTACGGTGCTCAAGAAGCACTCGACATGGGACTCATCAACACGGTCGTTCCACTTGCTGATCTGGAGCAAGAAACAATCCAATGGTGTTCTGAGATTCTTCAACATTCACCAACAGCTCTTCGTTTCTTAAAAGGAGCGCTCAATGCAGACTCTGATGGTCTTGCTGGAATTCAGCAACTTGCTGGAGATGCAACATTACTCTACTACACAACAGACGAAGCAAAAGAAGGACGCGATGCGTTCAAAGAAAAACGTGATCCTGACTTCGGTCAATTCCCACGTTTCCCATAATACGAAAAAAGGTTCAATGTCGTGAGACGTTTGAACCTTTTTCGTATCATCTTGAAGAAAGGATGTGATTTCCGGTGTACCCTTGGATTTATACACGCGCTAAGGAACAACCTAACGACTTAGCTCTAGTCACAGATCAAGCCCGCTTATCTTGGCAGGAATTATATACGGCAGCACACAAATTAGCAAGTGCCTGGGCAAGCCACCTTTCGCGTGGTGACCGGATTGCTCTTTATGGTCCTGCAAGTCAGTCATATATCATTGCCATCCATGCGGCACAACTACTTGAATTAACAATCGTCCCACTCAACGTCCGCTTAAGTCAGCGCGAACTGGATGATCAATTAAAACGAGCACAAGTCAAATATGTCATCTCCGACCGGACGCTAGATACCGATATCAAGATTTTACCGTTCCACTATATGAACACGGCACCTGACATCATCGTTCGACATATGCCAAAACATTATGTCCAATCGATGCTCTTTACGAGCGGAACGACAGGTCGGGCTAAGGCAGTCGAACAGACAATGCTAAATCACTTTTCAAGTGCGATGAATGCAGCACGTCATATCGGTTCCTCGACGGATGATCGCTTCTTAATCGTTACCCCACTGTTTCATATGAGTGGTCTCGCTGTCGTTTACCGTGCTGTCATCTACGGCGCCCCGATCGTCCTTGAACCTCATTTCGCCCCGACGAAAACGATTGAATGGATTAAAAATGAACGGATTACCCATGTTTCCCTCGTTTCTGTCATGTTGGATCGGCTGCTTGAAGCAGGGTTGCGTCGCTATGATTTACGTGTCGTCTTGACGGGCGGTGGACCGGTCCCTTTACCGATTTTGACTCGCGCCCTCGATCGAAAGATTCCTGTCATGCAAACATACGGGATGACAGAAACCGCTTCGCAAATTGCGACACTATTGCCGGAAGATGCGTTACGAAAAATCGGTTCTGCCGGCCAAGCAATTGCCCCGACCGATATCCGAATCACACGCCATCAAGAAATCGAAGTCAAAGGACCGACCGTCATGAAAGGTTATTTTTCAGATGAGCAAGCGACCGTAGCATCTTTTACCGCAGACGGCTATCTCAAGACAGGTGACCTTGGACGTTTAGATGAAGAAGGCTATTTATACGTTCTCGATCGGCGAAGCGATTTAATCATTTCAGGCGGTGAGAATGTCTATCCGGCTGAAGTCGAATCTGCCCTGCTCTCGATTGACGGAATCAAGGAAGCTGGTGTCGTCGGTCGCTTTGATTCGACTTGGGGACAAGTCCCTGTTGCGTTTATCGTCAGCGCTGTCGATGAATCGGTCGTCCGTCAAGCAATCAGTCAGTTACTCGCCAAATATAAATGTCCCGTCGCCTATGTTTATCGTGACGCTCTGCCACGGAATGCGAATGGAAAACTGCTGCGTCATCAACTGAAGGACTTCGTATGAAGATCACACTTCGAAGCGCAGAAGTATTTGATGTCCGATTAACATTCCGTCAGCCGATGAAAACGGCACTCACTACTTTAAGTAATCGCCGAACGACGATTCTCCGATTGACGGACACAGAAGGCAACATCGGTTACGGGGAAGGTGTCGCCTTTGAAACACCTTGGTATACCGCGGAGACACAAGATTCGATTCATGCCTTAGCTCCCGTCCTCTATCGCTTGCTTAAAGGACCGCTCAATCATCCGTCAGAAGTCGCAACACGCTTTCACCCGATTCAAGGAAACCAGATGGCAAAAGCAATGTTCGACGGCGCCGTCTATGAATTGTTTGCTCGCGCGAGTAACCAAACGCTTGCCACGTATCTCGGAGGTGACGAAAACAAAGCCATCGCTTGCGGAAAAGCACTTGGTCGCGCGGAAGCCAGCAAGACGGTACGTGCCGTTGAGGACGCGTTACAGGACGGTTTTCAGCGTATCAAGCTAAAGCTAGACCCAACGGATACCTCCGTCTTAGCGCACGTTCGAAAACAATTTCCTGATGCGCCTTTAATGTTTGATGCCAACGGAAGTTTCACCCGTTCCGAGATGAATCTCCTGCAGGACTGGGATCAGTATGGATTAATCATGATGGAGCAACCATTTCGGGCAGATGATTGGTTGACGCATCAATATGCTGCGTCACTGCTCTCGACTCCTTTATGTTTGGACGAATCGATCCAAACGGTCACTGACGCTGACTTAATGCTCTCACTCGGTGCAGGTCAAATCATCAACATTAAACCGGCACGCGTCGGCGGCTTGACGAACGCCCTAGCATTAAGAGATAAAGCGACGTACTGGCTCGGTGGAATGTTCGAGAGTGGAATCGGGCGTCGGCAGACGCTTGCTTTCGCTACACTACCTGGTCTAGCGTATCCGATTGACATGGCTGGAACCGATCATTATTTCGCCGAAGATCTCCTTGAAGTCGACTATCGAATCGGGAACGGTCACATTCCATACGCCGAGCACGAGGTTTCACTCGAGCGGTTAGACCGGCTTACCCAGTCTAAAATCGTTCTTTGAAGACGTTAAGAATTCGCATTGCGCAAAAAAAGCTTCTACCTTTTCCGTTGCTTTCCTTGGGCGAGACGCGATAAAACGGCATACCTATGTAGACAAACTAGATGGCAGGTCACTTGAATGTGATTTTCCATCTTTTTTTGTTCTCTCTTTCCTTCCTAATCGTCTTCCTGTGGCAAATATCGCGCCGCTACAGCGAAGCTGCAGGGTCGCTCCTGTTTGCTTTCCACTAGGAAGCGATTAGATCGGAAACCGAGGTTTTTTTAGCCTTCCTTCATATTATAATTGAACGTGTCTTGGCGGACGCGACAGAAAAGCATGGCATACGTTGGACTCGCTACCTCGGGTTAAAAAAGTGACGATTCAGGCAATGCTCACTTTTGCTACCCTGAACCTCAAAAAATTGGCCAATTGGTCATGGAATTTCAGTCGGAATCCTAATGTAGTGTCATATTTTTTACACATACATAAGACAAACCCTCATTTCCAAGTGGAAATGAGGGTTTGTCTACAATCTACATTCTAAAAGCGCCGTCCCTTTGCGGAACGACGCTTTTTTTAGTCTGCCTTCGTCAAGATTTCGTATCCATCCTTCAAGACAACGACGCTATGTTCGAACTGTGAAACCAAACTTTTATTTGGCGTGTACAGTGTCCAGCCATCCTTTTCATCTTCCATACAAAATTCGTCGCTCGTCGAGATAAACGTTTCGACTGCGATGACTTGTCCTTCTTTCAATAAATCATTTTCTTCTCGGTTGAAGTAATTCGAAATCGACTCCGGTTCACCATGCAACGTTTTTCCTAATCCATGTCCAGCTAAATTCCGAATGACCGTAAAGCCATTTTTGCGTGTTTCCGCATAGATTGCTTTACCGATTTGATTGACTTTCGTACCTGCTTTGACTTTCTCAAGTCCTTTTTCAAGGGCAGACAATGACACCTCGACCAGTCGGACGTGCTCAGGACGCTTCGCTTCGCCTGCAATCACCGTTTTACCTGTATCTGAATAGTAGCCATCTTTGACTGCCGAGACATCGACGTTGACGATATCGCCTTCTTGAATGACATATGCACCAGGAATACCATGAGCCGCGACTTCATTGACACTGATACACGTTGCTCCAGGAAAATCATACATGACGATCGGTGCTGATTCCGCTCCATGTTCCTTCAAAATACGCGCTCCGATATCATCAAGCTCTTTCGTTGTAATTCCTGGTTTGACAGCATCCGCCATTTCATCGCGCGCAATGGCGACGATGCGCCCAATCTCACGTAGTGCATCATAATCATAGTCCAACATGTTTCATTTCCTCCTTATTCACTTAACCGTTCTTGATATAAATAACTTGCTGAAATATCAGCAAATAAGAACATCCCATTATTTAGCGGCATACTGAACGTTCGCGTTTGTTCACTCGAACTGAAATCGACGTATCGATCAGAGAGGTATCCCGTATGCCGTCGTTCCATCGCAACCGTGGTCCGAATGAAGTACGGTCGAAAACTCCAGTTATAACCTTTGTAAAACGCATATGTTTTCCATCCACCGCTCTTTTTACTAACGTTTGATGATTTTTGAAAGCCATTCGCGTCTGTGATGTAAAAGCGAATGAATTCGGGTTCCATCTTTTGGGCCAGCCTAATTAACCATTCATCCAATGCTTCATCTGCTTTTAACGACTGGCAGTACTCATTAAACCGAATCGTCCAGTCTTGTTCGAGCTGGAACAAACGATTCATCTGTTCCCGGTCATATTTATAGAACATTGGCACTTCATGTAATAAGATTTCCATGCCTGGGCATGTCGTCACCCAGTCAGGTGTCGTCTCACCGAGTAGATTTCCCATGTAATAGCGCCCACCATGTTGCCATGCATACCGAAGTTGACCAAGATGGCTGATATTTTTGTAAAGAAGTGGCGCACCGAGCTGGTCACATAAGTGTTCCATCGTTTGTAACAGGTGCGGATAGCTCGCTGAAACGGTTTTTTTCTCAATCATCGAAGATAAGTCGACAATCAGCATGTCCGGCGACATGGCAAAAACGCGTTCTAAGCTCGTCGCCTCCGCACGATCAAGCGCAACCTTTAAGCCAGAGTTTTGATAGTACGCAACGATTCGTCCGAGTCGATCAAAGTCATCCACTTGGACATCGGTCAGTGTGACATATAACCGGTCTTCCGGAAAGTCGATCTGTGCGTCACGTAAGATACTCAAAAAATCTTCACCACCATTTTCGAATAACCAATCAGGTCGACAGCGGATTAAGACAAATGAATGCGCATCGGCCGGGACTTTTTGAAAAGCATGGCGAATGACATGACTCATGACTTCTAACTGGTATTCAATTGGTACATCATCTTCTTGAAAAAATGGCTTCAGCGGCTCACCGCGAAAATGAGATTGGATTTCATACCCTTCCACTTTAAAAGGTGCCGCTCCAACAATTGGTTGGAACCACGCCTCAATCTGTTCGGGATGAACAATGACATCTAATGCATCCATTCTTCTCCCCCCCTATTCTCTTGTTCTATCTTATCAAAAAAAAGACCACCCTGTAATCAGAGAGGCCCCGTCTTTAAAATAACGTTGTATCTTTTCTTAACGCAATGTACAAATAGACACCAAATGTCGCCGTTAAATAGATAATGCTCAGAACACCGTATTGAATGCCTGTAGCACCACCCTTACCAATCGCTAAGACGAGAAAAATAATCCCGCCAAACAATAACGTCGCTAAAGGGATATAACGAAAGTGTCCTTTTGTCGTCTGCTCGCTAATTTTTTTAGTTGCGATGAGCAGTCCAATCAGACAAATGAATGCTGCTGCATAAATGGTATACACGAACGATTCAGCCCTCTCTATATCTTTCATTGCTCATTTTATCATGAGAATTCATAAAAAAGAACCGACTTGTCTGTGACAAATCGGTTCGGATTTTTTACTTTTCAAAACGTGGTTTACGTCCGCCACGGTTACGATCACTTTCGCTACGGTTGCTACGACCAGCGTATCCACCTTCACGACGATCTGATGACGATGAACTACGGTTTCCTTCAGAAGGACGACCGCCTTCACGGCGCTCCCCACCACGCGGGTTGCTGCCACGGTATCCGCCACCACGGTTAGAAGAACCAGAACCTGATCCACCTTTATTGCCGTAAGGACGACGGTTACCACCGCCACCGTTGCTACCAAAACGTTTGACACGGATTGGTTCGATTGACGAAATTTGAACTGGAGTTGCATCCGGCTCTTTCGTTAATCCTTTAAGCGCTGCTGCGATTAATTCAACCGCTTCATACTCTTCAAGAAGTTCTTGCGCGAGTGTTGTATACTCTTGTGAGTTTTTCGCTTCTACACGTTTGATGAGTTCTTGTGCAGCAAGCTTCAAGTTGCCTTCCAAGATTTCGTCAAGTGTCGGTGCGTGACGACGTGACATTTTTTTGTTTGTTACACGTTCGATTGTTTTGATTTGACCAAATTCACGTGGTGTAACAAACGTGATTGCTGATCCCGTTTTACCAGCACGTCCCGTACGACCGATACGGTGAACGTAGCTCTCTGGATCTTGTGGTACATCAAAGTTGTAAACGTGTGTAACACCAGAAATATCAAGTCCACGTGCTGCAACGTCTGTCGCAACAAGGATATCGATTGTTCCTTTTTTGAAGCGACGAATGACTTGGTCACGTTTCGCTTGTGTTAAGTCACCGTGTAAACCGTCCGCCGTGTATCCACGTTGGATAAGTCCTTCCGTCATTTCGTCAACACGTTTTTTCGTACGACCAAAGATGATTGAAAGTTCTGGAGAATCTGTATCAATCAAGCGGCAAAGCACATCGAATTTTTGGCTTTCTTTTAGTTCGATGAATGATTGGTCGATGTTTTCGACTGTCATTTCTTTTGCTTTTACTTTGATGTGCGTTGGTGTTGTCATGAAACGATCCGCGATTTTACGAATCTGTGGTGGCATCGTTGCAGAGAACAAAAGTGTTTGACGAGTTGGCGGAAGTGTACCTAAGATTTTTTCGATATCTTCCACGAAGCCCATGTTCAACATTTCATCTGCTTCATCCAAGATGACTGTTTGAACGTGGTCAAGGTTTAATGTTTTACGGTTCATGTGATCCATTAGGCGACCAGGTGTCGCAACGACGATTTGTGGGTTCTTGCGAAGCGCACGAATCTGACGATCGATTTGCTGACCACCGTATACTGGCAATGCATGAACGCGTTTCATTTCACCAATGCGGTTAAGTTCTTCTGCTACTTGAATCGCAAGTTCACGAGTCGGTGCAAGAATCAACGCTTGGATATGGCGCGATTTTGCGTCAAGACGCTCAATCGTCGGAATACCGAATGCTGCTGTTTTACCAGTACCTGTTTGTGCTTGACCGATTAAGTCAACGCCGCTAAGACCGACTGGAATTGTTTCTGCTTGGATTGGAGTTGCTTCTTCAAAGCCCATTTTTAGGACACCTTTGATAAGTGCCTCACTAAGATTTAATTCACGAAATGTTGTCAATGCTAAATACTCTCCTTTGTCATATGAAAAGCGTCTGCCACTAAACAGACGCTACCGTAACGAATACAATCGACTACCTATTATAGCAGAAGCCCGTCCTTAAAGATAGAGGCTATTTCTACTGATAATAATGTTTAGGGAAGTCACCATCATAATCGTTGCCATAAGGGCGAGGGAAAGGCATGATGCCCGGACCGTTCAACGCTTTAAATCGCGCCGCTTGCCCCCACTAGTGATGGGGTTTTATTTGGAAATGGTCGCCGGTTAAAACCAGCCGCAACCACCAAAATGATGAATTCCTAACTATTTATTCGAAACGTAGGTGCAGTTGGCTAGCTTACTTCGTTAGCCGAATACCCGTTTCATGTTTTTCTATTTTTTTATCTTTCAACAATCGACCTAGAGCACGTTTGAAGGCAGCCTTACTTAGGCCGAATACCTCATCAATCGTCTCAGGAGGTGTCTTATCACCATACGCCATCTGACCGCCATGTTCAAGTAGGTGGTTCAGGATTAAATCCGCATCGATGTCGATTGCCTCGTGAGCACGTGGTCTTGCTGAAAGTAATACTGTACCATCTGGCTTCACATTTGTCACCCGTAATTTCATAACTTCTCCGAGACGCGGCCACCGTTCCATCTCTTGTTCATGTAGAAAACCAATCGATTGATCGTTCACCCAAACGTTGACACCCGGGTCGCGTTGAGCAAAAACAAGTCCTTCAACGTCCATGTTATTCCACTCTTCCGGTGCCGGTTGCGCCTTGAGATTGAAATAGGCATAAGGAGCCGGGTCACCTAACAAACGTAATTTTTGGTCATGTTTCAAACGAATGTAAAGTTCGTCTCCCTCTTCCGGCCAAAATGTCCGGCGTTGCGGAAGATCGTCCAGCGAGACGAGAACATCCTTTTGAATTCCGATGTTCGCAAAAACACCTGTATTGTAACGTGTTCCGTTAATCGGTGCTTTGACGTAATCCTCAAATGACGCTTCCGGAATCGTCATCGATGAGGCGAGACGCCCTTCATTGTCTTGATAAAGGAATACTTCGACCTCTTCTTCTAGCATGAGCGATTTCGTCTGTTCATTTTTATGAAGTAAGATATCCTCCGTACCATCACTTAAAAACACACCAAATTCTGCTTCACGCTCTACTTTTAATGTGACAACCTGTCCTGCACGTAGTGCCATTTATGGTCATCTCCTTTCATTAACTTGGTTAAGCTGAAACACTCAACTAACCGTAAGTTCTTTTCATCACCTTCAATACTATACTCTTTTTCAACCTATCTCCGACATCAAATGGAAGCGAACAGTTGTGACATTTTTGTGAACGAATCTGATTTAAGTGATTTTTTTGAAAAAAACAGATATGATAAAAGAATAGGAAAAAGAAGGTTTAGTTTTGGTAAATATGGGGGAAAAAATATGTTTCATGACATTCAATCGCGTTCTTTCGCAAGACGCTTTACAAAAACGTTAGTATTCGCTTTTTTCGCATTTCTCGCAACGATTGGAATTGTATTCGCTGAAGGGTCGAGTAGCACTGATTTGTCTCCAAAGACACCTGCACTCCAACAAATCGATACACCTTAAAATCTACATCTCATCGTGTAGATTTTTTTATTTGTTTCCGAGTTTTTACTGGACGATAAAGGAAATCCTGCTTCGTTAGCGAATTGCTTTACTAGACACACTTAGTAGAGTGACACGAAGGAGGAAGTACTGTGTATTTTTACTTATTTACGACGCTTACGGGTCTCATTAGTACATACCTTAGTTTTATCACGGGATATTATACCGATTCAGTCGGGATTTTCGTCTTCACCCTATCCATTTGTCTTTCACTTTCATCTTTTAGACAATTAATTCGTACGACATATCATGGTTATCATGAATATATGCAATACCGCCGCGTCAAAAAACAGTTGGAGCGTATGAAGAAACGGGAACACTCTTATCAATTGTCTTACGAACAAAATGACACAGTCGCATCACTTGCATTATCAACGACAGAACAGCATGATAAATAAAGAGTTTGACTTCATGTTTTTAGGAGGAACCGATTCATTATGAATGAAATACCACTATCCAACGGCTGGACACTTCGTTACTCACCTGTCATCGACTTATGGCTAAAAGAAGATGGTGTTTTACTCGTCGATCATGAAGATAAGGTACGTTTGACACTCATCCTCGATGAAGAGACGATGGAAATCAAACAAATCGATAATACGAATGCCTCGTTTTCCATCGATCCGACGACGAGACGCCTGACATTCGAACTCGGCGAGAGTGAAGAGGAATCTGAACCTCGTTACTGGGAATAAAGAAGAAGACCGGGTGCGATACCTGGTCTTTTTTTGTACAATAATAATACACAGTAAAAAAGGAGTTTGATGCCATCATGTTACGCACGATCATCTGGTTCATTCATTTTGGGCTAGTATTACCTCTTACATTACCATTTTTGCCTGGCGCAAAACGTCGAACACACGCCGCTCGCTACGCGTATACACAAAAAGTAGCACACGTTTGGGCGAATTCGCTCCTTCGCTTAGCTGGAGTGAAAGTCCGTCTGACAGGGGAAGAACATATTCCGTCTGATCAACCTGTCGTCTTCATCGCCAACCACCAAGGGAATTTTGACATTCCGATTTTGCTCGGACATATCGCAAAACCCAAAGCCTTTATTTCGAAAATCGAAGTCAATAAGATTCCAATCGTCAATGTCTGGATGAATTTAATGGGATGTGTCATGATTGACCGAAAAGATCGCCGACAGTCTTTAAAGGCGATTCGTGCCGGTGTCGAGACAATCAAAGATGGGCAATCGATGATCATCTTCCCGGAAGGTACTCGCTCGAAAGGCGGACCGATTGCTGAGTTCAAAGCAGGTAGCTTCACCCTAGCAACATCTAGTGGTGCACGCGTCGTTCCGATTGCCATTTCAGGAAGCTATCGTGTCATGGAAGAGACTGGTCGGATTCGACCGGCAACTGTCGATGTGACAATCCTTCCATCCATCGACCCTGCTACAATGACCCAAAAAGAACTCGTCGCTACTGTTGAACAACAAATCAAGCATATTGTAGAAGGAGTCTGACATGCTACTTAAAGTAGATCAATTAAAAAAAGAATTTGCTGATAAAATCGTTTTTGAAGACGTGACATTTTCCGTCACACCCGGAGACCGGATTGGAATTATCGGTGTCAACGGGACAGGAAAATCGACACTGCTCCATATTTTAGCAGGAAAAGAGACAGCTGATTTCGGTGAACTGCATCATCCGAACGATTACCGGATACGTTTACTTTCACAATCGACAGATTATCCGGAAGATCAAACAGTGATGGAAGTGCTCCTCTCCGGAAACACACCGACAATCAATGCTTTACGCCATTATGAAACGGCTCGTTTAGCGCTTGAACAAGATCCGACAAATGAAACGTTACTCAAACGATTCATCGATGCCCAAACGGAAATTGATGCCGCAAATGCCTGGGATACGGAGTCTCGCCTTAAAATGATTTTAACGCGACTTGGCATTACAGATTTAGAAGCAAAAATCGGTTCGTTATCGGGCGGCCAACGGAAGCGTGTCGGCTTGGCAGAAGCTTTGCTCGACGAAGCCGATCTATTACTACTCGATGAGCCAACGAATGAACTCGATGCAGAAACGATTACTTGGCTCGAATCACAGATCAAGGAATACCGTGGAGCGATTCTGTTGATTACCCACGACCGTTATTTCTTGAATCGTGTCACGAATCACATGATGGAAATCGCGAACGGGACGGCCTATTTTTATGTCGGAAACTATGAGTCATTCCTTGAAAAGCGGGCTGAGCGCCGCGAACGGACTGCTTCAATGGAAGAGAAGCGCCAAAACATTTTACGCCGTGAACTCGCTTGGCTACGTCGTGGTGCAAAGGCACGGACGACAAAACAAAAGGCACGGATTCAGCGTGTCGATGCACTCCAAGAACTCTCTTATGAAGAAGAAGAAGCAACACTTGAAGTACAAGTCGGTTCGACACGACTCGGTAAAAAAGTCATCGAAGCAACGGAACTTGGTCATACATTTGGTGAACGAACACTGTTCGAATCATTTAGCTGGTTATTCGGTCGAAAAGAACGTTATGGCATCGTCGGTCGGAACGGGAGCGGGAAATCGACACTGTTGTCGATTTTAGCGAAACAACTTGAACCGACTCAAGGGGAAGTCGTGCACGGGGAAACGGTCAAAGTTGGGTTTTATGGACAGTTCGCCGAGTTCACGCACCCGGAACGTCGTGTCATCGATGAAGTCGAACGGATCGCCCAGGTGATCACGACACTTGATGGTCAAGAAATCACAGCCAGTCAGATGCTTGAGCAGTTCTTATTCAAACCGGAAGCACAGTATAAGCCGATTGGTAAATTATCCGGTGGCGAAAAGCGTCGACTCAAGTTGTTGACGATCTTAATGGATGAACCAAACGTCTTGTTCCTCGATGAGCCGACGAATGATTTAGATACAGAAACGCTGTCGGTTCTTGAAGATTATCTCGAGTCCTTCCCCGGGACGGTTATCACAGTCAGTCATGATCGTTATTTCCTCGACCGTGTCGTCAATCGGTTACTTGCGTTCGAGAATAGTACGATTGTCTCTTATTATGGGCAGTATACGGATTACCTGGAACAGCGTGAGGATGAGACACCTGAAGCAGCTATCGTGACTGAGGTAAAAGAAGTGGTAGCTGCTCCAACCGACATCCCGAAAAAATTGTCTTATCAGGAACAACAAGATTGGACAACGATTGAGACACAGATTGAAAACGCGGAAGCTGCGCTTGAGCAACTCGAACAACAGCTCGCTTCGGCAGGTAGCGATATCGGGCAAGTTAATGAACTCTATCAAAAGATTGAGCAAGGAAAATCCCAACTCGATCAACTGATGGACTATTGGTCTTACTTGTCCGAGAAGATAGAGGCGTACGAATCTTATAAAAAATAATTTGTTTTTGATTTATTGTCTATTTGACCGTATATTTTCCTTTCCGGAAAAATGCGGTCTTTTTTCTTCTGTTCCAAGTACGTTTTTTCCAAATTGAGGGTAATGAATTATATAGTTAAACTGTTACTTTCATTAGACAGGAGGTTTTCTCATGTCAAAAGCGTTCAAACGAATGACAGGAGGAATCGTCATTTATTTGATTATCTCGTATACCATCCTTCTTTTAATTCCAAACTCATTCGTCTTACCCACAGCCGTCTTTTCAAGCTTTGTCGGGTCTTTATTGATTACGAGTGCCGCCATTTTATTTTATAGAAAAACACCTTCACCAGAACTTAAATGGATCCTCATTGCTGTAAGTGCTTATTTCATCGGAGACTTAGGTGGAGTTGTCAGTGGTTACTTTTCGCTCACGTCTGTCAATTTGAACGTCCTACTCGACTTTCCCTATACAATCCATCTCTTGACGATTACCATTTTTTTATTCCGTCTTTTGGATATTGAACATTTCCGTTCACAAAAGCTTTTAATTCTTGATTCATTGACACTTTTTACTGTCGCGATGATTGCTGGATACTTGACAATTTTTAAATACATCCCCGAATACACAAGAACGTTCGCGGAGCAGCTCAGCTGGGATATCTATTCATTCTTGACCATTCTCCTGACTCTTTTCTTTTTTTTACTCTATGCTTCCGGTTTAAAAAAACCGGTCTCGTTGTTCGCTTTTAGTTTTTTAATGGGTGGAACGTTTTTATTAGGTATGATCAACTTTTTATTTTACAGCTTTTTATTGAACGATTTTACTTTTTACGCAATGCTTTTATTACCGCTCTATCCGCTGAGTAGCTATTTTTTCATTAGTTTCCTAGTAACTTGGCATTTACCGATCATCGCTAAACAACAATTATTGTTACTTCGGATTGAACAAATTCTTCGTCCTTCTTTTTCATACATCTTACTATTACTGTTAATTACCTATGTCACGTTTTCACCTGTCACGACACGCTTCTACTTCATCACAATCGCGACCACTTTTTTACTTTTCTTAACGCGGCAGCTTTTTTCTTATCGCGAAAATGTACGCCTTTTACGAGAAACGACTTCGCTACAAGAAAATTTGGAAACCATCGTTTCACAGAAAACGGAGTTACTTCGGTTACGCGAACAAGAATTCAAGGCACTGTTCCTCTCCTATCCGCAAATGGTACTTGAAGTAAATCAAGCGAGTCACATTCTATCCGGAAATCCTGCAGCCATTCGAGAAGGATGGATGGAGAAGTCATTGAAAGACGAACAGGTCCGTCTTTTCAAACAAGTAATGGAGGCGCTACATGCCAATAAAGGGGTCCCTTCCTTATCAAAAACGTTTTATATCCCCCATGACGAAGAGGACCTCATCTACACGATGACGTCGATTTGTATAGCCGATCAAGAACGTGTCTTTATCATTTTATCCGACGTCACAGAAGATGTTCGCCAAGAACAATGGTTGGAGAAATTAGGAAATCATGACGCTTTGACCCGTTTACCGAATCGGCGCTTTTTTGAAGAACAATTGCAGACTCTCCTCCCTACCATACGACATGGATCGTTATTGTTTGTTGATTTAGATGGTTTTAAAGCTATCAATGATACGTACGGGCATGATGCTGGAGATTTATTACTTCAAGAAACCGCAGGCCGGCTACAACAACTAATTCAAGGAGAGGAGCTTGTCGCCCGTTTAGGAGGAGACGAATTCATTTTATTCACCGTTCGAGACGAAGATGAGACGACTGCATTTGCGAGTAAGTTGCTCGCATCACTCAATGAGCCGTTTTATATTAAAGATCAAACGATGTCTGTCACACCGTCCATCGGTATTTCGCTTTATCCGAGTGATGGAAAAAGTTCGAATGTCCTTTTGATCCGTGCAGACGAAGCCATGTATCACATTAAAAATACGAACAAAAATAATTTTCAGTTCGCCGCTCAACTAAAACGCAACTAGGAGGAAACGCATATGCAACGATCCCCCTACTTCATCAGATGGTTCCCTTCACTACTAATCATTTCTTTGATTTTAATTCTCTATTCATACACGCAAGGCTCATTCATGAACCACCTTGTCGAACAAATTCTAGAGTACTTGTCATTTCTTTTAATCGGACTTTTCATCCTCATCGCCTATAAAAAAGAACGGTCACTCGTCGTGCCAAGACGAAAATTTTGGATCATCGCCTTCATTTCACTTATCTTCTCGCTAGCTGCTTCGATTTTTGAAACCATTAACTTATTCAGTAATACGCTGTCTTTTCCGAACAGTTATAGCTTAATTTGTTTCTCCATTTCGCACTATATATTTTTAATCGGACTTTTTTACCGGATTGCTTCACAAAAGAGTTTTTCACAACATCTGCTTGCATTCGTGGATGCTCTAATCATCGTCGTTTTTTTAGGACTTGCTGCTTTTCATACATTAAGCGAACTGGCCGACCCGACAGCTAGTACGTTCCCGTACGATATGATCGTCGTCCTCAACACTTCACTCGGATTGTTTGTTCTCTTCTACTTCTTTTTTGTTCAAGAAACACACTGGGTTTCCCGAACGACGTTATCTCTATTATTCTTTTCACTGTTCATTCGTGGCATGTATGAAGTATCTGCTGTATACTTTCCAGATTTCACGGAACAATATTTAGTCTTTTCTCCTGTATTGATTCGTCTTGTTCAAAGTGCAGCAATCTTATGGCACCTTGATCACATCACTGAAGGTAAACAAGCGTCTCCTGTCGTTCAGAGAACTTGGCTGCCTTTGCTCGCAATTCCACTATTTTTACATTATGTCATCGAACTCGAAGGTAAAAAATTTGATGTGTTCATCATCTTATTGTTACTAATCATTCGACAAATCATCATCGCTCGGCAACATACGTTGCTCGTGCAAAAGTTAAACGAGCGAAACGAACAGTTAGCCGAACGCATCGAACACCGGATCCGGCAAATCAAAGAAAGTGAGCAACAAGTCCTGCCACTGTTTTCAAGTCATCCTGATCCAATCATCCGTTTTGATCAAAACGAAACAGCGACGTATGCCAATCTTGCGGCTCAAGCAACGTTTAAGCTTTCTGCCTTGTCAATCGAAGTACCCACTCACTCAGTCTTACATCTTCAGTCTTCCTTACAGCTTGATTCCAATCGTTATCTCGATGAATCTAACCGCCAATATGAATTAACAAAAATCCCCATCCACATCGCTTCAAAATCGGCCGGTCATTTCTTAGCCTTACACGACGTAACAGAACAAAAGGAGCGGCAGCAACGGATTGAATACCACGCGTTTCATGATGTTTTAACTGGTATCGGTAACCGTCGTTCGCTCGAACGGACATTCTTATCGATTGACCAGTCCGTAAACTATCTGGCGTTACTTGATTTAGACGGTTTTAAATTAGTCAACGATACGTATGGGCACGAAGCTGGTGATTATGTCTTAATCGAAGTTGCTCGTAGAATAAGTCTAGACCTCGAACGCGAAGAGTCAGTTTACCGGCTGGGTGGTGATGAGTTCGCCTTGCTAACTTCAGCGAAAGATGAACTTTCACTCCGACGTCGCTGTAAACATTTCTTACAATTATTGCGTCGCCCTTATGTTTATAAAGGGCAAACGTTACATGTCTCGGCCAGCATCGGAGTCGCTCCATTTTTCGAAAACGATGATTTAGAAAGTTGGCTGAAACATGCTGATCTCGCCATGTATCGCATCAAAAACCGTAAAAAAAACGATATTGCGCTGTACCATCAAGATTTTTAAACGAACAAACGCCCATTCACCCTAACTTAGGATTGAATGGACGTTTATTTTTTGCTGTTATGCTTCAGGTCGTGGTGCAATGTTTCCCTCTTCGATATCGAGTAATAAGTCAATCAACTCCGCACAAAATTCAGGATACTGACGCAATAGTGCGTCGTCACCGACTTCATCGACAAAATCAGCTAAAAGAACACGCACTTCAGGTACAAGTGCCCGTGCAACCTTCATATAGGCGATTGCGAATCGCCATTTGCCTGAAATGTAGAGAAGTTTGCCGACTAACAGATCGCCAACCGCAACGTCAATCTCTGTCAAATCGGTCTGATACGTTTGTTCCGACATGATGTCGAAGACGCCGTCTTCTTTTACAAGGAAAAGCGACGGAACAGGATCGGCCAGCCCTCTTAAGGCACGATACAGACTTTGAGACATATCTTCTTTGACTTGTTCTAAAAAACGACCATGCGGTGTTTTCCCTTGTTCATCGGTCTCATAAAAAATGGCCCAATCGACGAACAAGTCTCGGAATAACTCAGCATCTTTTAAATACCAACGTCCTTCCGTCGCGATTTCTTCGATGAATGCGACCCAATCGGTGCTTCGAGCAGTGGCTGCTTCTTGATATAAAGTTTTGAGCGCTGTGTTCATCTCTGCTTCGGATACAGTCGTCGGAAACGGGATAATCTTTCGCTCACTTTTCATCGTGTTGGTCCTTTCCGGTGTGGTTTCGCCGGACTTTTAAGCGCTTCCGGTTCCGTGACTTCACGTTTTGGAATCACTTCCCCGCCATAAATCTCCATCGGTTCAATTTCCACACCCATTTGTTTCGCTAATGCTTTCAGGTGTTTCAGATCATGATCCGTGACGAGCGCAAGGACCATACCCGACGCGTTCCCACGTCCTGTTCGACCTGAGCGGTGGACAAAATCATCAAGGGATTCCGGTAAATCATAATGCACGACATGCGTGACGGCATCAATGTCCAGACCGCGTGCAGCAAGCCCTGTCGTGACGAGTAACGGAAACTCTCCCCGTTTATATGAACGTAACGTCTCCATCCGTTCTCTTTTCCCTTTTTCGGCATCTAAAATCCGGTATTTCAGCGAAAACTTGCTTAATTCACCGTTTAACGGACCGAGGAAAGAACGGTTGTTTATGAACGTCAACACTTTGACCTGTTGCATATTAGACAAACGACGTAACATTTCCGGTTTCAGACGACGAGATGTTTCGATGTAACCGAACTTGACTTGCGTCGTCTCCGTCCGTTCAACTCGGATGACTTCTGGATCATTCGAAAGTGTCCGTCCCCATGCTGCTGTCCGTTCAGGCAATGTTGCTGAAACGAGTGCTAACTGGCGGTCACGAAGCGCACTGTTCGCGATGCGCGTCGCTGATGCACTCATTCCACTTTCGTAGATTTGATCAGCCTCATCTAAAACAATCAATTTTACTTTATGCATCTTCAACTTTTTTGAATCAATCAACTCAACTAAGCGTCCTGGTGTCCCAACAATAATTTGTGGTTTTTTCTTGAGACGCTCATATTGACGTTTTAATTCAACGCCACCGATGAACGCACCTGACTTAATCCCGCTTCCTTGGGCAAATAATTGGATGACTTGATGAATTTGCATGACCAGTTCTCGTGTCGGTGCCGTAATCGCGACTTGAACGTGTGGTTCATTCGGATCGATGCGCTCGAGGGCTGGAATGACATAAGCGAGCGTTTTCCCAGTTCCTGTCGGCGCTTCGACTAAGACATCTTTACCCTCACGGATTAGAGGAATGGCTTGTTCTTGGACGGGCATCATTTGTTCAAAGCGTGCTCGTTCCCACGCTTCATTAATAAAAGGTTTAGTAAAATTCATAACGTATCTTCTCCTACTCTCTTGTCTATCATTCTGTTACATATTCGAAACGATCATCGGTTTCAGTTTTAATACCGCGTAACGTCTGTGTATATTCATTTCCAGAATCGATTAACCGAATATGAAAAACGATTTCTGTCTCATTTTGTTGATCTGCACTTAACACTTCGAAACCTTGCGCCATTCGATCTTGCAGCTCAACAGCAAGTGTTTCGAAACCAGCAAGTACAGGATAAGTTGCTCTGACATCGATTGGGCGTCGAACTAATCGTGCGAGGTACTTCTGGTCGTAACCGATAAAGTCCTCGAAATCAAAATCGTCTTCAAACCGGAGCCAAAACCCGTCGTCTTCAAACTCGGTGATCATCCCGATCCGTTCTGTTCCTTCAGTTGATACTTTTAGGGAAACCCAGTCCCCTGTTCGATAGTCTGCTTGCTCTTTTAATGGCGAAAACTCCATTCACTCCACCTCCACGTTCTATATTCCCTTTTTCATTGTCAACGATACGTCCTAAAAATACAAGGTAGCGCCGCGTGACTTTTATCACACTAGCTTCTGTCTCTATCCATTCCACTACAAATTAATGATACAGCTACAGAAAAATCCTTTCACAGCAGTCGTTTTCTGTTTTTTGAACACGGGACACTGACTGATACAATTTACTGTGAAGTAAGTCATAGCAACACTTTTACATTTGTTAAAAGATTCACATATACGTAAAACCTCTATCCCGAATTGTTTGTTACACTATTCACATAAGAGATGTATTAAGAACCGCTGACCTTACTAATGAAGGAGTGTTGATGATGTTACTTGAAAAAACACAAGCATGGCAACGATTCGAAGGTGGAGAATGGATGGAAAAGATTGATGTCGCTGATTTCATCCGGCGCAATCGCTCAGAATACACAGGAGACGATCAGTTCCTCGCCGGTCCGACCGATGCAACCAACACGTTATGGCAACAAATCATGCAGTTAACAGAAGAAGAACGAATTCGTGGTGGTGTCTATGCCGTTGATGCTGCAACTCCATCTTCAATTCTTTCGCACGGTCCAGGTTACCTCAATCCTGAACTCGAAAAAATCGTTGGTCTACAGACCGATGAACCATTCAAACGTTCGATTCATCCGAACGGTGGTATCCGAATGGTCAATGATGCCTTAGAAGCGTATGGTTTTAAATCAGATGACACTGTTACACAGATTTTTAGCGAGTACCGTAAAACGCATAATCAAGGGGTTTTCGATGCGTATACGCCCGAAATGCGTGCTGCCCGTAAAGCCGGTATCATCACTGGACTTCCTGATGCGTACGGTCGCGGACGGATCATCGGTGATTACCGTCGCGTCGCCCTTTATGGAACAGCTCACCTCATTGCTGCAAGAAAAGCGGATTTGAAAGCACACGGTGGATTTTTATCAGAAGCGATGATTCGTGATCGCGAGGAGATGAACGAACAACTCCGCGCCCTTCATGAACTGACAGAACTCGGTAAACGTTACACATGTGACTTATCACGACCAGCTGAAACGGCCCAAGAAGCATTCCAGTGGGTCTATCTTGCTTATCTCGCAGCAATCAAAGAACAAAACGGAGCAGCGATGTCGCTCGGTCGCGTTTCGACCTTCCTTGATATTTATATCGAACGTGACTTGCAAACGGGTCGGTTGACAGAAGAGAGCGCGCAAGAACTTGTCGACCACTTTGTGATGAAACTTCGCATCGTCAAGTTTCTTCGGACACCCGATTACAACGAACTCTTTTCCGGTGACCCGACGTGGGTAACAGAATCAATCGGCGGCATGAGTGAAGACGGTCGCTCGAACGTCACAAAAAGTTCGTTCCGCTTCTTGCAGACACTCGTCAACCTCGGTCCGGCACCTGAACCGAACTTAACCGTTTTATGGTCACCAAAACTTCCACGTGGTTTCAAAGAATTTTGTGCGAAGATGTCCATCCTGTCTAGTTCGATCCAATATGAAAATGATGACTTGATGCTTCCGATTTATGGTGATGATTACGGGATTGCTTGTTGTGTCTCAGCAATGAAAATCGGTAAACAAATGCAATTCTTCGGCGCCCGGGCGAACTTAGCAAAAGCCTTACTCTACACGTTGAACGGTGGCGTCGACGAAAAACTCAAAATTCAAGTCGCCCCTCCTTCCGACTTGATTTTAGATGACGTGCTCGATTATGAAACCGTCATGGCCGCCTATGATAAACAATTGGATTGGTTAGCTGAGCTCTATGTCAATACACTGAATGTCATTCACTTCATGCATGATAAATATAGTTATGAGCGCATTGAAATGGCACTCCACGATCCTGAAATTTTACGGACGATGGCTTGTGGGATTGCCGGATTATCCGTTGTCGCCGATAGTCTGTCAGCGATTCGTTATGCTAAAGTCACACCAATCCGAGATACGGATGGCATTACAGTCGACTTTAAAATCGAAGGCGATTTCCCGAAATTCGGAAATAACGATGATCGTGTCGATCAAATGGCCGTCGATCTCGTCGAACTCTTTATGGAAAAAATCCGGAAACATCCAACGTATCGTGATGCTTTACCAACCCAATCTGTTCTGACGATCACGTCAAACGTCGTGTACGGTAAAAAAACCGGGAATACACCCGATGGTCGTCGCGCTGGCGAACCGTTCGCACCGGGAGCAAATCCAATGCACGGACGTGACACACGTGGTGCAGTCGCTGCGTTGACTTCTGTCGGCAAATTACCTTATGAGCATGCCTTAGATGGTATTTCCTACACGTTCTCAATCGTTCCGAAAGCACTCGGAAAAGATGAAACAACACGTATCAACAATACAGTCGGTCTACTTGACGGCTATATGGGCGGTACGACTACCCGTGGTCATCACTTAAACGTCAACGTGTTCGATCGCGCCACTTTACTCGATGCAATGGAGCATCCTGAACTTTATCCACAGTTGACGATTCGTGTATCGGGTTATGCCGTCAACTTCATTAAGTTGACACGCGAACAACAAATCGATGTCATCAACCGTACATTCCACGGTGCACTTTAACTTTTCTGAAAGGACTTGATCACTATGACTTACGGGACGGTTCACTCTGTCGAATCTTGTGGGACTGTCGATGGTCCCGGTATTCGTTTCATCGTCTTTACGCAAGGCTGCCCACTACGCTGCCAATATTGCCACAATGCGGACACCTGGGAATTCGGTTGTGGCCGAAAAGTAACACCTAAAGAAATCATCAAAGAAGCGAACAGCTATCGTTCCTTCTTTGACGCAACGGGTGGAGGGGTGACCTTCTCCGGTGGCGAACCGTTGGCTCAACCCGAGTTTTTAGAAGCCTCGCTGCGTGAAGCAAAACGAAACGGCTTGCATACCGTCATCGATACAGCAGGTTCGGTCGTCCCGAAAAACCTGGATCAAATCCTGGAATATACAGATCTCGTCTTACTCGATATCAAGCACATCGATGATGCGACGTGCCGGATTTTGACCGGGCGAAGTAACGTCAATACACTAACCTTCGCAAAATTGCTCGCAGAACGAAACATTCCCGTCTGGATTCGCCATGTCCTTGTCCCCGGCGTGACGATGACGGAAACGTTTTTACGCCAAACAGGTGAATTCATTCGAACACTCGGAAATGTCGAACGGGTTGAAGTCCTCCCCTACCACCAATTAGGTGTCTATAAATGGGAGGCACTCGGGCTCGAATATGCGCTAAAAGATGTCTTACCGCCTACCGCGGAGGAAACGTTTGCCGCGCAAGATTTACTCAACTCGTACTTGTCATGATTGATGTGACTTGATAGACTGAACACATAGTCTATGAAACGGAGGTACAATACCGAAATGAAGCAATCACTCGCTAACGTCTAATGATGAATGAACTCATCACTTTCGCAATCGCTTGCGGATGACTGACGCTACGAGTCTGCTCAATTTCGGTATATCCCTATTTCAGGTGGATACCTTCTTTGAATTGCACTCCCGCACACCATCCGTACGCTCAGGATGGTGTGTTTTCATTTCATCTCAACCGAAATGAAACAAAGGGAGCTGAGCTTATGCCAACTGAAGTATTATCCATCCATGATTTACAAATCGATTTTGCCGGGCAGTGTCTTTTCCACGATGTCACGTTCTCCATCCGCGACGGCGAACACGTCGCCTTGGTCGGACCGAACGGCGTTGGAAAAACGACGCTCTTGCGCGCCATCCTAAAAGAAATCATCCCGACGACCGGAACAATCCATCGCACGTATGACCGGATCGGGCTCTTAGCCCAACAAATCGAACCCTCGACAAGTGTAGCAATTCAAATCGTCGAACAGGCGGATGTAACCCGTTACGACTTACGTGAACGTGCCTTAACCACTGAAGCCGTGGCCGACTACCAGGCTGCCGTTGACGCAGATGCCTTCACGCTCGAAGCCGATGCGAGACGTGTCCTGAAAGAAGTTCAACTCGAGCAATCTCTTTGGTTTCAGCCTTTGAACACACTGAGCGGCGGCGAACAGACCCGGATTCAACTTGCATGTCTACTGTTGAAGAAACCGGACTTCATCCTGCTTGATGAACCGACCAACCATTTAGATGAAGACACACTCGAGTGGCTCGTCGTGTGGACGCGTCAAACGAAGACGACGATGCTCTATGTTTCACATGAGCGTGCCTTTATCGATGCGACGGCTGACGCCGTCATTGAATTGACTGAAGCAGGAGCGGCACGTTACGAAGGAAACTATGAGATTTACCGTACGTTAAAGGAACAAGAACGGACTGCACAGTGGCATCAATATGAGAAGCAAGAACGAACACGAAAAGAACTCACCCGGATGATTGGTCAATATCAAAATTGGCATCAAAAAGCGACGGCTAGTGCAAGTGAACGAGATCCGTACGCGAAAAAAAAGGCTGCAAAACATGCGACAAAAGTCAAAGCAAAAGAAAATCAGCTCGAACGCCTACTGGAACACCGGGTCAAAAAACCGGAAACGCCGTCCCACGTCCATGTCAGATTCGAAGGAGAACATTTTTTAGCGAAACGTCTCGTTTCAGTCGATGCTCTCTCATTCGACTATCCGCATCGCCGGCTCTTTCAGGATGTGTCGTTCTCCATCCAGCGTGGCGATCGAATCGCGTTGATTGGTCGAAACGGTTCTGGGAAAACGACGTTATTACGTCTTTTACTTGGAGAATTGGTGCCATCTGCCGGTATCATCAAACGGCACCCGACTTTAAAAGTCGGTTACTTTTCTCAAGTTCTATCCACCTTACCGAATACCGGCACACTACTTGATGCCTTGCTTGAGACGAGCGAGATTTCGGAAACAGATGCCCGGACACTACTCGCGTGCTTTTTATTTCGGCGGGAGACCGTCTATAAACCAATCGCTGAAGCGAGTATGGGCGAGAAATGCAGGATCGCCTTTTTACGTCTCTATTTTTCCGGCGCGCATTTACTCATCCTCGACGAACCGACGAATTATCTTGATCTTGCGACACGGGAACAAATCGAAGCGGCACTCGAAGTTTTTCCCGGTGAGTTGCTGTTTGTTTCCCATGACCGTTATTTTACCGATCGTTTATCAAACCGAACGATTTCCTTGACCGGTGACTTCACAGTCCATCCTGTCGGAACAAAGGCTTTACGGGAACAACGTGCTTCTGATTCGGATGGAATCCGGGCTGACTTACGGCGTTTGAATGAACTGACCGGTGAAATCGACTTTGATGTGTAATTGACGGAAGTCACATCACGAACTGATTTTTAGCACGATGATAAAAGCATGCTAACTTAAAAAGAAATACGGTACTTTTCCATGCGCCTCCCACATGCGTATCTAATTACCGCGAACGAAAAAAACGCTGATGATTCCCTGTAAAGAAGGGGAACATCGGCGTTTCGTTTACTTATCTTTTTTGATACTTTAATTTTGTATGTGCCTGCGCGTTTTTCTGAATCTTCTTCCACTTTTCTTTTTCGGCAGCTTGTAGCGCTACACTTTGCTTCCGTTCAGCATAGGCAATTTCCCGTTGCAGCTTCAGATAACTTTCCCAGCGTTCGTGCGGAAGACTTCCATCTTCCAATACTTGGCGGACTCGACACCCGGGTTCATTGCCATGTTGGCAATCCCGGAAACGACAGTTTTCAGCGAGCGACTCGACATCAGAAAAAGTCGAAGTCAGACCGTCACTTCCGTCCCATAGTCCCAGTTCACGCATACCCGGTGTGTCGACGAGCAACAGACCGTTCGCTAATCGTTTGAGTTCACGGTGCGTCGTCGTATGCCGTCCGCGTTGATCGTCTTCTCGCACGCCACCTGTTTCCATCAACTGTTCCTCTGCTAACACATTAACGAGTGTCGATTTCCCGACACCGGATGAACCGACGAGGACAATCGTCTCACGTGGTTCGAGAACATCTCGAAGACTTTCCAACCCGTCACCGGTCAACGAATCAATCGCAACATAAGGTGTCCCGAAGGCAATTCCTTCAATCTCAGCCAACTCGGACTCGACGGATTCCATCAGACTTCGTTTCGTCAAAACAATGATCGGCTTGACGCCAGCTTCCCAGGCGACCGTTAAATAACGTTCCAGCCGCCGGACATTAAAATCGTGACCGAATGCCATGACGAGCAAAGCTACGTCAACATTCGCACAAATGATTTGTTCTTCGACTTCCGTACCCGCTGCTTTTCTTGAGAATTGTGAGGTCCGCGGAAGAACTTGCTCAATCCGTCCTAATCCCGCTTCTCGCTCTGTCTGGATGATCCAATCCCCTACTGCGGGAAGATCTGCTTTCGTCAATGCCTCAAAGCGCATCTTTCCAGATAATTCACTAAGCGTCTCGCCAGCAGCCGTCATGACACGATACTGTTTTTGAAAGACTGCAGTGATCCGTCCTAAATTTTCATGTTCTCCTGCCTCATGTGCAGGTGGTTTACCCCATTCGTTCAAATGGTTTCCTCCTCTAATTTAAGGGAGGGAAACCCCTCCCTGTTCTCCAGTACGTGTTTGATTTACGTTGATTTGCACATTCATAAACCTCACTCCTCTCCAGTAACTTCCTTTGTATTTTATCATATGTAGCCACTTCAAAAACCGTTGGGCGATAAAGTCAGACCTTACTACTCCGCCTCAAGGCCGAGACGAATACGGTCCGAGGGGCGTCGTCGTTTTTTTCACCATCCCTTATCATAAAGGTATCAAGTAAAAGGAGGCTTCATCATGAAGCAATCAAAAGGCAAACAGGCTTTGATGATACTTGCTGGTATCGCTCTTCTCGCAGTCGTCATCGGGACACTCCCACATATGATTGGACTCGGGCTCGGTGGACTGCTTGCATTTTACGCCATCAGTAAGTTTATCCGTTCAACAAAAGTCATCGCAAAAATCGGTTTTGGTTTACTCGCAGCAGTCGGAATCGGCTTAGCCCTTTCAAACATTTGGGCGGTATTCGGTATCGCGGCAGCACTTGCCCTCTACATCGGTTACATGCGGATGAAGATGGAACGTGTGAACCCAAACGATTTATTTTCTCGCCGTCGTCGGTCAAACGCGTCTCATTTTGAGGCAGATTGGAAAGACCTCGATCAAAAACGCTTTTAATCGCTACTTATACTCAAGGAGGAATTCACAATGAAGAACGTATTCGACCAACTCAATGATTTTGCTAACCAAATGATGACGGAAGTCAAAAAGGCAGCCGAGCAAGGTGAAGTCCCGGCTAAAAAATTAGTCCGTCATATCCGGATTACCGAATCTGATTTAAAAGAAATCGACCGGCTACTCGAACGTCAACGGTCACTCCTAAGCGAACTCACACAAAAACAAGATGAAGCAAAAGAACTAGCTGATAAGCGGTTTGCCCAAGTCGAAATTGCTAAACAAGCTGAAGAGCAGGAACTTGCAGAACGCGCCGCTATCGAATCCAAACATTACGGTGAACAGTTCCGTTTCTTCGAAGAGTTGATTGTTGAAACGAAACGGGAATTGACGCAACTTGAACGGGAAGCACTCGAGTTGAAACTTAAACTCGAAGACTTGCAAAATAAACGCTATGAGTGGATGATGCGGGAAAACGTTTCTAATTTAAAATCAAAGATGAACCAGGTGCTAGAACGCGAACCAAATGCTACTATTAAACAAGAAGAACATCCGTTTACGGTAGCAGAACCGGATGTCGCAGAACAAACACCAGAAGACGACATCGATTCACGTATTGCGGAACTCGAACGTCGCTTCCAAAAATAAGTATTTTGACGAAGGAGGCCCTTGCCTCCCTTTGTCATGTCAGGGAGGAGATTGATCGTGCGACGATTAAGTACAAAACAATTAGTCGGCTACGTGTCGATCCTATTCGCGCTCGGATTATTTTATGATTTGATGACTGGAGCCGGAAACGTCTTATTTGGAATCTTATTCCCGTTCTTGTTGTATTATGTCGGGATTCATTTTCGGCGTCGCGGTCATGAAAAACTGGCCATCCTGTTTTATATCGTCGGTACGATTATCTTAGCTGGAGTCGTCTTGAGCTCGGCAGCTGTCGGATTCGTCATCGCCGGAATTTTGCTATATCTCGGAATTATCCTTGTCACCCGACACTCCGTCCGCGAATTTTTCTTTTCGAAGATTTCACCACGTCTTTATGAAGAAGAAGGCATTACGATCCAACCTGCTTACTCGTTTTCGACGCAGTCTGAAACACCTTACGTATTAAAAGACTTGAGTGAACAGTTCATCGTCAAAGATTTAGAAATCGATTTAACGCATGCCTATGTCCCAGAAGGTGAAACACTCATCGTCATCAGTGGTGTCGTCGGAGATGTGCGTATTTTATTACCTTCAGGATATGACTATACGCTTGATACGTCGATTGGTTTTGGAAGCGTCAAAACAGATGTCCGCCGGATCCCGACATTTTTTAACCGTCGCATTCAGTTCCGGGCACCACAATATGAAGAAGCGACTCGAAAAGTCCGCATTCACGTCATGCTTGGCATCGGTAACGTGGAGGTGACCTCGATATGAAACGTGATCACTTCCCGCTCGGTGTCATCGCGCTCCAAGTATTGACCGGATTTCTGACAGCCGTCGTGACGACTGGTTTGTTTTTAAGTACACGCCAAGTCGATTGGCATGTACTTTTCGTCCGTCAACAAGATTTACCTGTCTTATTGCTTGTCGTCGGATTATCCCTGTTACTTCCGCTCGCAATCGGCAGCATCCACTACTTCTTTTTACGTCGTGACTTCAAACGTGTCACAACTGCCATCATCGAACTCGAGCAAGGAAAAGAAGTCACGATTGTCAACGGACCTTACTTCCACACACTGACCCGCCTCTCACGAATTGGGAAACGAATCGATGAACAGGTCGAGACGGTTCAAAAAATCAGTACACGTCCGCAACACGTCGAACAAGTTCGTGTCCAAGCCATCACGGAAGAACGGAAACGGCTCGCACGTGATCTCCATGACTCCGTCTCCCAACAACTTTATGCCATTTCGATGATGACGACGGCTGCCAAACAAACGATTTTGACGCAACCGGAAACGGCAGCGAAACAAATTGACTTAGTCGAGACGATGGCACAGACGGCGCAATCAGAAATGCGTTCTTTATTGCTCCAACTACGTCCCGTTGAACTCGAAGGGATGACGTTGCAACAAGGACTAACCCAACTGCTCGAAGAACTATCACGAAAACAATCGACGCAATTGAGCTGGAAACTCGAACCGATTGAATTACCGCGTCCGATTGAAAATGAATTATTCCGCATCGTTCAAGAAGGCTTAACGAATGCTTTACGCCACGCGAAAGCATCGCACATGAATATCGAATTGCGTCAATTCAATGAGACGATCATCTTGAGTATGAATGACGACGGTGTCGGCTTTATCGTCGACGAGAAAAAACTCGCCTCGTACGGGATCAACTCGATGCGCGAACGTACGGCTGAAATCGGTGGGACGATTCGCCTCGTCAGTGTGCCCGGTCAAGGAACGCAGATTGAAGTCAAACTTAGAAAAGAACGGATGGTGCAAGTATGATACGCGTATTATTAGTCGATGACCATGAAATGGTTCGCGCTGGAGTCTCTGCCTTTTTATCGACCCAACCTGATATTGAAGTGGTCGCAGAAGCTGCTGACGGACAAATCGGAGCGAAACTTGCTCTTGAACATCGCCCTGATGTGATTTTGATGGACTTAGTCATGGAGCCGGTCGATGGTGTCGAAGGAACACGTCTGATTCGCGCCGAGTGGCCGGAAGCTAAAATTTTAGTCGTCACAAGTTTCTTAGATGATGAGAAAGTTTATCCCGTCATTGAAGCCGGTGCGATGAGTTACGTCCTAAAAACGGCAAGCGCGTTTGATATTGCGGAAGCAATTCGCAAGACAGCGAGCGGACAATCTGTCATGGCAGCTCAAGTGACAGGTAAGATGATGGAACGCCTGCGCAAACCTGCTAGTCAACTCCACGACGATTTAACGGAGCGTGAACAAGAAGTCTTACAGTTGATGGCGCGCGGTATGGCCAATCAAGAGATTGCAGACGAACTGTTCATCTCCCTAAAAACAGTCAAAACGCATGTTTCCAACATTTTATCAAAGCTCGATGTCGTCGATCGGACGCAAGCCGTCGTCTATGCCTTTAAGCACCACATCGTGAAGTAATCTTTTACTTAGTTTTTGCACTCGTCTACGCATCCATTCATTAAAAAAAGGGTCAGCTTATCAAAGCTGGCCCTTCAGACTGTAAACAACGTGCGATTGGGAGATTAAGCGTCGTGTTTCGTTGCTTTCCTCGGGCGAGGCGCAAGCCGTTGCTCCTTGGATCCTAGCGGACAACGAGCAGGGTCTTGCCTGCCTCTGAAAGTGCGTTAAAAACGCACTTTTTCCCGCAGGAGTCAATGAAAAGTGACGCTTTTCAAGTAATACCGTGAAGGAAATCCAGGCGTGGAGACGGTTTAGAGCGCGATCCGTCTCAAATCGCTTTTAAAGCGAAAAGCAATCGGTCGCGACCCTGCAGCTTTGCTGTAGCGGCGTGACCGGTTGCCGCTTTGAAGACGAGGCGAGACAGGAAAGCACGAACGGATTGCTTCTCAATATAGCATTTTCACCCTTCAGCGTGTATAAAAAGTGCTAGTAAGCTATCAGCACTTTTCGATAGGGCTACCAGAGTTTCCAACCTGGAGCTCCAGGAGGCGCATTATCAATCATGTGCCAAATCGGTACTGTGTAAGCAAACGCAATCAAAGCAAACGTCACGAAAATCCAAAGTTTCCAGTTCTCAAAGAAGAGTGGTGTCTTCATCGCTGCTTCCTCTGTTTCCGCGACAGGAAATTCAGTACTTCCTTTCGGTGTCCGGAAGGCCAGTTGGAACATCGCAAACAAGAATAAGAGGATTGAAATAAAGAGGATCGTACCACCGATTGCCATCGCAACGTGATAGGGAATCCAATCTGCGACGAGCGAATCTTTGAAATATGCCGCAGGACCCGTCCGTCTCGGATTGCCAAGCAAGCCTGAAATATGCATCGCAGTCGACATAAAGAGCATACCAATCGTCCACGTCGCCGTCTGGATGAGACCAATTGTATTAATCCGTTTTGTTAAGGTCCGTCCTCGTAATAATGGAACAAGCCAATAGGCCGTTCCAAAGAACGTCAACGCGACTGCAGCCCCGACTGTGATATGGAAGTGACCTGTCACCCATAAAGTGTTATGCACGACGATATTCAATTGGTGAGAAGCATTGACGACACCACCGGCTCCAGCCGGGATGAAGAACAACATGCCGACGAACGGTGCAAGAAAGCGGACATCCCGGTACGGCATTTTCTTGATCCACCCAAATAGTCCGGTCGCACCTTGACGACGACCTGCTAGTTCAAATGTCGCAAACATCGAGAATGCTGTCATCAATGAAGGAATGATGACAAGGAACGTCAAGACGACTTGGATGTACTTCCAAAATGCTGAAATACCGGGTTCGAGCAACTGATGGTGAAAACCAACAGGGAACGAGAACAATAAGAACAGTAAAAATGACATTCGTGCTAAAGCATCTGAAAAAATCTTACCCCCAACAATCTTTGGAATGACCGTGTACCATACGATATAGGCTGGCAATAACCAAAAATAGACGAGCGGATGACCAAAATACCAAAATAATGTCCGGGATAATTCGATCCCGACCTTATCCGTCCAACCGAGTGATAACGGCAAGAGTTGAAAGAGAATCGTCGCTGCGACACCTAGCGTGGCGATGACCCACAACAAAGCCGTCATAATGCTCATATAGGCTTGAAGTGGTGGATGGACATCCTTATGTTCTCGTTTGTAATCCGCGTACATCCGGAACATTGCGGCAGAAGAAACCCATGTTCCAACAACGAAAATCACGAGTCCGATATAAAAAACAGGGTGTGCCTTCAGCGGCGCATAAAATGTGTAGAGAACGGATGCTTCACCTGCTAACACCATCCATGTGACAAGGAGGACACCGACAATCATCAACCAGAATCCAACCCAGCCCAAGCGTCTCGGAAACTCTTCAAAACGCCCGAACGACTGTCCTAAAAATGAAAATAAAAGTCCAAATATGAATAATGTCGTAAAGACAATCGCAAGCATTAGTCCGTGAGCCGTCAGCAATTCATAATAACCGACTCCAGCAATTTCTGGAATGACTCCAGTACGGACGAGTGTCTGTAGTAGACCACATAGTCCACCGATCAGTAACGCCACAAGTGAAAAACTGACGTAGGCAAATCCGAGTTTTGCTTCTTTTAATCCAATCTCTCCTGCGGGGATTCCCCGCTCCATCTCAAACTCCATTAATTTTTTCGAAATCGCATTCATTTATTCCACCACCTTAATCTTAGTCGACATCATGTGATGCGCCGATCCACAATATTCATTACAGACAATTAAATATTCACCAGCTTCTTTAAATGTGTACTCGATTGAATTGATATGTCCGGGAACGACCATCATATTGACGTTCGTCTTGACGATTTCAAATCCATGGACGACATCTTTCGACGTCACCAGAAAATCGACGGTCGCGCCTTTTTTGATAATCATGTCTTGCGGTGTGAACTGGAAAGCTTGTGAGACCATGACGGCCTCATATTTATTGTCGTCAATTTTTTTTAGACCCGGTTTATCAAATGGCTTCGTCTGATCGACTTGCGTCGGGTCAATCAATGTTGCATCCGACGGTGGTTGATTATCAGAAGCGAATGCTGATACGCCAATGATGATTAAAAAGACTGCCAACATGATACAACCGAATACTAACCATATTTTTTCTAAACGATGAATATGCACCCTGATTCCCCCTTATCTTGAAGTGAATAATAAAAAGATTGATCCCCACATTCCGATGATGACTCCGGCAACGATAAATACAGCGATAAACGTTCCCTTCAGTTCTGTATCTGATTTCTGACGCATGATCAGTAGCTCCCTTCCGTCGTTGAATCGGTGACTTAACCTACCTTTATTTTAGAAAAAGACACCCTTCGTAATATGTGATAAACGTCACACCAATTGTGACGATTTCGCGCTTTTCTTTTATAAAACACACATAAAGTTCACAACTTGTTACGTACTGAACATATTTTGAACTGCTACTGTTATGCGACACAAAAAAGGACCGCATTCAAAAAGAATGTGATCCTACAGCGTGTAGACAAACTATTATGAAGAGTGAACATACTATAACGAGAGGCAATCCGTTCGCGCGTCCCTGTCTCGCATCGTCTTCAAAGCGGCAACCTTCCGCGCCGCTACAGCAAAGCTGCAGGGTCGCGACCGATTGCTTTTCGCGGTTCTAAGCGATTCGAGACGGATCGCGTGCTAAACCGTCTGCATGCCAGGCTTTCCGTCACGGTATTCCTATAAAAAGCGTCACATTTCGTTGACTCCTACGGGAAAAAGTGCGTTTTTAACGCACGTTCAGAGGCAGGCAAGACCCTGCTCGTTGTCCGTGAGGATCAAGGAGCAACGGCTTGCGCCTCGCCCGAGGAAAGCAACGAAAAAAGACGCTTGATCTCCCGATAGCACGTTGTCTACATCCTGAAGGACCACATTCAAAAAGAATATGATCCTAGACTGCTGATAAGTTCTTCTAAAGTTTGACGTGTTGCGGTTCCATCAAAAGGATGATGTTGGAGCAATTTTTAAGTCAGCTCCAGCGTATGGCTCCGTAAGCTAACGCTCAAGTTAAGTTTAAATCCGGCAGACACCGACAGGACACCCTTCACAGTGGCAAAGATCGCGTAAATAGTTGGCATCATGAACGATGATTTTAGTCGTCGTCATCGAAATGACATTGTCTTTTTTCCACTGAGAAAACATCCGGTTGACCGTTTCACGTGGTGCCCCGATCAACTGACCGAGTTCAGTATCCGACGGTCGCTTTGAAATCACGTAATCGTCATCGACTTTTTTTCCGTCCATTGCGATTAGTCGTAAGAGTGTCGAAGCGAGTGCCCCTTGTTTCCCGAACAATAAGAGGTCACGTAACTTCGTTTCCGTTTGTTTTCGCATCAAGGCTTGCCAGCGCATGATATCTAATGCGAATGTTCCATCTTTTTTCATCAAATCTTCGAGTGTCGATTTCGAGATGAAGCCAATGACACTGTCCTCCATCGTTTCGACACTATAGGAGCTTGGAAATGCTTCTCCGACATCGAATTCACCAAATAAGTCACCTTTGAAATATAAGAACATCATTAGCGGGCTACCTTTTTTCGTGAGCTTTGATAGTTTTACACCACCTTGTTTCACATAAAAAAGTTTATCGTTCATTTCCCCTTCCCAACAGACGATTGAGTCTTTTTTAAAAGATACCTCAGTCATGAACTCTTCAAGTAATTCACGTGTCTCACTCGACAACACGAACGTATTGGCTTCTGTCGTCCCACAAGTAAGCATCTCGCATTCTCCTTTCCGTAGCTTCTGCCTTCAGTATAGAACATCACAAGGGAAAATAGCGTTTTTTCAAAAGATTGTCAAACTTTGTTCACTATTTCACAAATTAAATAAACAAAAAAAAGCCAAGGTAGACCGATTGGATCTACTCTTGGCTCCGTTTAAGTCCCATTTATAATAAATAACGCATCCATTTTGAATCGGTATTCGAGCGCATGTAGCGGAACGGCAAATCGAACTTCGTCGTATTGTTGACGACTCCTTTACGGTGGCTGAACGTCTCAAAGCTGAATTTCCCATGATAGCCACCGATACCACTTCCGCCGACCCCGCCAAATGGCAAGTTATGTTGCGCAACATGCATCAACGTATCATTGATGCATCCACCACCAAATGACACACGATCGAGTACACGATGCTGAACAGCTTTACTTTCTGTGAAGAGATAGAGCGCCAACGGCTTATCACGGTCATTGATGAAACGGATGACCTCTTCCACTTCACGATAAGAATAGACTGGAAGAATCGGTCCAAAGATTTCTTCTTGCATCAACGGACTTTCTGGATCAACGTCCGTCATGACGGTTGGTGCCATCTTTCTCGTCGCTGCATCGACTTGACCACCAAATAAAATTTCACCTTGGGGCAAGTAGCCACTCAATCGATCCAAATGACTGTCTGAAACAATCTTGACGTAAGAATTCACACCAACACCATTACCATACTGGGCAAAAGCTTCCTTTTCAATCAAGCGTAAAAATTCCTCGCGGACGTCTTCATGGACAAAAACATAGTCAGGGGCGATACACGTCTGTCCTGCGTTTAACCATTTGCCCCAAGCAATTCGTTTTGCAGCAAGCTTTAAGTTCGCATCACGGTGAACGATCGTCGGAGACTTCCCGCCGAGTTCAAGCGTGACAGGTGTCAAATATTTCGCCGCTGCTTGATGGACGATTTTTCCGACACGCGTCGACCCCGTAAAGAAGATGTAATCAAACTTCTCTTCAAGAACAGCTGAACTGACGTCCGCATCCCCCTCGATGACAAGTCCAAATCGTTCGTGAAATGCCGTTTCAAAGACTTCACGGAGAACACGCGAGACGTTTGGTGTTAGTTCTGATGGTTTCAAGACAACCGTATTTCCGGCAGCGATCGCCCCGATGATTGGTGCAACAGCGAGCTGGAAAGGATAGTTCCACGGTGCGATGACGAGCACGTTTCCGTATGGTTCATAATGGATGTCACTTTTTGACCCGATATGTAACAACGGTGTCCCGACTCGTTTCGGTTTAGCAAGTCGGCGAAGTTTCTTCTCCATCCGTGCGAGTTCGCCGTAGACGAATCCGATTTCCGTCGTAAACGCATCTTGACGTCCTTTATTCAAGTCCGTTTTTAATGCCTCATAAATTGCTTCTTCATGCGTTTCAATCGCTTGCTTTAAAAACGTCAACATACTTAGACGAAACGCAACACTTCGCGTCGCGCCTGTCTTAAAGAAATTACGTTGCGTTTGAACAAGATTCGAAATTGTTGATTCAGTCATCGTCGATTCCATCTCGTGTTCCTCCTCATGGTCTAGGCTTTCTTTTCCTCATTCTATCATAGCGAATGAGCAATGATTCAATCGTATGCTCCCTCTTCTTTGTGATTAGACAAAAAAGCAGGACTCGAAACGCGAGTCCTGCTGTGTTCGTTTCATGAAGACAGTGATTTTACCATCCGCATCGTCTTATTTCATCTGATTGATTACAGCTGAATCGCTGTTTCAAGTGCCACTTTCATCATATCATTGAACGTCGTTTGGCGTTCTTCAGACGTTGTTTCTTCTCCCGTTAGGAGGTGATCTGAAATCGTCAAAATCGTCAAGGCATTGACTTTATGTTTTGCAGCGAGTGTGTAGAGACCTGCTGCTTCCATCTCGATTGCGAGGCAACCGAAGTCCGCCCATTTTTTGAAGTGGTGGAAATCATCTTGATAAAATTGATCCGTCGTGAAGACTTGACCGACTTTTGCGTCGATTCCGTGTTCTTGTGCCATTGTGTACGCTTTATGCAATAACTCGAATGAAGCTGTCGGCGCATAATCCAATCCATTGAAACGGACACGATTTTGAGCCATGTCGTGTGAAGCACTCATCGCGATGACGACGTCACGTACTTTTACATCCGGTGTAATCCCGCCCGCTGTACCGACACGGATCAAGTTTTTTGCACCATACGATTGAACGAGTTCATTTGCATAAATTGACATCGACGGAACACCCATACCTGTTCCTTGAACGGATACTTTTTTCCCTTTGTATGTTCCTGTGAAGCCATACATCCCACGCACTTCATTATAAAGAACAACGTCCTCTAAAAATGTTTCGGCGATGTACTTCGCGCGAAGAGGATCTCCCGGAAGTAAAACTGTTTCTGCGATTTGACCTTCTGCTGCATTAATGTGTACGCTCATGTACGTTTCCTCCTTGACGTTCGTTTAATTAAATAGATAACAACTCTCTAAACTCATTCGGTGTCATGCCGAATTGCTTCTTAAATACTTTTCGAAAATATTTATCATCCTGATACCCGACTTCAACGGCAATCTCATATATACGGGCGTTCGTCTCTCCCAGCAATTCCTTTGCCCGATTTAGACGAATCGTTTGGATATAATCCGATAAGTTAACCAAAAAACGCTGTTTAAAGCGCCTTGATATATATTCTCGGCTTAAATAGAAGCGCTCACTCATGAGCTGGAGCGTTAACTCTTCCGCATAATGTGTCTCGATATACTTCGCAATTTGATCAATCGCCTCTCCCTGCTCTTGAACTGGGCAAATCAGCTCCATCGCTCGGGAAAGCGCATCATTTAAAACATCTGGATCGATCGGTTTCAATAAGTAATCAAACGATTGATGTAAGATCGCACGACGCATATACGTATAATCATCATAACCTGTCAACACGATCGTGACGACCTTTGGATGATGATTTTTTGTCCATTCTAATAAACTTAATCCGTCTACTCCCGGCATTTCAACATCGGTCAGCATCAATCCGACTTTTTCTTCATTTAAGATTTTTTTCGCAGCTGCTCCATCCTCCGCTTCAAAAATATGCGATACTTTCCAGTCACCCCATTCACCAAGTAACTTTACAGCGTCACGAACGTGTTGTTCATCATCAACGATTAGTACATTCATTACAATTCCTCCTGTTCGATTGGAATTCGGATAGTGATTCTGAATCCACCTTCTATTGGAGATTGGAGCGTCATGTTTGTGCGTTCACCGTAAAAAATTTGAAGACGTTCGTATATATTGTGTAAGCCGATACCAGATGTTTGCCGGTCTTCAGGAGCGCGATGTGCCCGCATTTTTTGGTTAATCATCTCAAGATCTGCCTCAGACATGATCGGTCCGCTGTTTTCGACGCTAATGATCAGTTGGTCCCCATCGGTTCTAATTTTGTACGCTAAGTAATTTTCTAACGCATCACTTTGCTGATTAAAGGCATGTTTAAAGTAATTCTCAGCGAACGGTTGCAAAATCATTTTTGGTACTTCAATCGGGTTCATGTGCCACGGGACATCGACGATATAACGAAATTTTTCTGGGAAACGCTGTTGTTGTAAGCGCATATACCCTTGAAGATGGTCGACTTCTTGCTTTAATGTGACAATCGTCTGTTCGTTGTTCATCGAATAACGCATCATTTGTGAAAGACCGGTTATCGAACGGTAGGCGACTTTCCGGTCCCCTTGCAACGTCGTTGTTCCGATTGATTGTAGCGCATTAAATAAGAAGTGTGGATTGAGCTGTGATTGCAACGCACGTAGCTCGTTCGTCCGATTTTCAAGTGCTAACCGGTATTCTCGTTTAATCAAACGATCCATCCGGTGCACCATTCGTTGAAACTGGCGATTCAATAAACCGATTTCATCATTTGTCGTCGCGACAAAACGTGTGGAGAGGTCCCCTTGCTCGACCCGCCAGACATTTGCCGTCAATTGTTTGATCGGTTTTGTAATTTCGAGTGCGACGAGACTTGCCGCCATAATCATTAATAGAAGTGACACTAAACCAATCACCAATAAAATGATTGCCGTTTCATTTGCTCCCTTGATGACAGAAGCATAAGGAATTTTCTTGATCAGTGTAATCGGCACGCCTTGCTTTTCGGTCTTCACATACACGATGAACGAGCTACCGACGTGCATGCTCCCACTTTTTCCAGTCATTTTTTCAGTCGTCACCGGTAATGTCGTTCCTGTCTTCGCGATTAAGTGATTCCCACTCATTAACCATAATGATTCGTCCGGTGAATTTTCAAACAGCTGTAGTTGTTGTTCAAATACTCGAACTGGAATGTCTACTGACAAAAAGCCGATGGGTTCACTCGTTTCGACGCGATCAATCCGGTAACGAAAACTGACGACTTCTTTTTCATCAAGAATCATCGTCCGAGAATTATATGCTGTAATCACATGTTCCGGGTCTATCAACCAACCATTTTCTTGTTGCATCAATCGAAAATAATCAGTCTCTTGTAACCAATCAAATTTGCCACGACCGGAAGTCTTCATATTATAGACAGAGTATTCCGAGTACCCTTTTAAAATCACAAAATGAATTTGTTCAACATCCTGTCTTGATAAAAAGAGACCGAGTAAGGAACGAGCGACGACACTATCTGACTCACCAAGCTCAGCATCGGCACCAGCATTCATAATATTCATCAATGAACGATTAGCGTAGAGACTTGTTGATAACCGTTTCACGTCTTCCATATAATGACTGATTTGACTATTTCCGCGTTGGAGAGCGCTTAAACTCGAACGCTCGGCTTCTGCAATGTTTTGCTGACGTACATATATATAAGAAGCAGTTGTAGCAAGTGTTGTCGGAACCAAGATAGCGAGGGCTACAAGTAATATAAGACGCGTCCGGATGCTCTTCATTTTGCCACCTTCCACCCTTTTTCTTCTAATAAATAGTATAGCACAACTGTATCCGCTTACATCCACTTCCTTTTAGCGCTTACGATGGTTTATAGATCAAGTTATCCATAATATACTTAAAAAATAATCCTTGATTCCGAATGAACAATCATATAGTATCGTTAATGTTCGTTTTTTAATTAAACTCATCGAAGGTGGTTCTCTATTTATGTTTAAGCTTTCTGCCCATAATACGACCGTGAAACGTGAAATCCAAGCCGGGTTCATTACGTTCATCACGATGGCCTATATTTTAGTTGTCAACCCAACGATTTTAGCTGACGCGGGCATTCCGCAAGCACAAGCATTTTCTGCGACCATTATCGCTACACTCGTCGGAACGCTTTTAATGGGGTTATATGCGAATCTCCCTATCGCCGTTGCACCGGGCATGGGACTGAATGCGTACTTCACGTATACTCTCGTCATCGGTGAAAAAATTCCTTATCAAACAGCACTCTCTGTCGTCTTTGTATCCGGAATCATTTTTCTATTGCTCTCGTTGTCTCCAATCCGGACGAAACTGATTGAAATCATTCCACTGACACTCAAGTTAGCGATCACTGGTGGAATTGGACTTTTCATCGCTTCACTTGGACTGAAGATGTCAGGTATTCTTGTTGCAGATGAAGCGACTTTGATTACGATTGGCTCACTGTCTTCACCAGAAGCTATTATTACACTCATTGGTTTGATGACTGCTGCCATCTTAACTGTCAAACGTGTTCCAGGTGGATTACTGTACGCGATGATTCTTGCGGGTGCGCTCGCTTTCATCACGGGAGAACTCAAATTTTCAAATACACTCACGGCTTGGCCAACATTACCGGAAGGCTTGTTAGTCACAAACCCTTTCACAGCGATTCAAGATGTCTTTCAATACGGACTCTTTAGTGGTGTCCTTTCGTTCGTCCTCGTAACGATGTTTGATACGACAGGTACGATGGTCGCAGTCGGTGAACAGGCCGGACTGATTGAGAAGGACGGTTCACTTAAAAATAGTGATCGTGCTTTATTATCTGATTCAACGGCGATGGTCGTCGGTTCGATCTTTGGTACAAGTCCTACGACTGCTTATGTTGAGTCTGCTTCTGGTGTTGCTGCCGGAGGACGTACTGGTTTAACGTCGGTCACAGTCGGTCTGCTCTTTGCGCTCGCAGCGATTTTCGGACCAGTCGTCCAAGCGATTTCAGGTGTTCCTTCGATTACGGCACCCGCTTTAATCCTTGTCGGTGCATTGATGCTTCAAAACATCAAGCAAATTGCGTGGGAAGATTTCAGTGAGGCCTTCACTGCTTTTCTAATCATCATCATCATGCCGCTTTCAGGAAGCATCGCGACCGGAATTGCCTTCGGATTCATCGTCTATCCGATCATGAAAGCCGTACAAAAGCAACGGGTCCATGCCTTAATCTATCTATTTGCCATCCTGTTCTTTATCCAGTTATTTTTCTTATAAGATGTAAAAAACTCCTCTTCCCTATCATCGTGAACTGAACCCTAAATGGTGGACACTTGATAAAAGACCCCATTCGGGGTTTTTTGTGTTCAGAGATATCGATATACTATATCTATTCA